>MWEK01000156.1 GCA_002070955.1 Planctomycetes bacterium ADurb.Bin069 | reverse complement strand
GAGGGAGAGCTGAGATCACACCCGTAGAACCTGATCCGGATCATGCCGGCGAAGGGAGACTCAAGCAGGGAATGCACCCGACCGGCGTGCATTCCCTTTTTGTTTTTCCGGCGCCGTCGGGAGGAGCGCGACCATGAGAGTGATGCTGAATGGCGAACCTTACGAGACTGCGGCGCGAGTCGTGTCCGAACTGATTGCCGAACAGGCGCCCGCCGCGCGCGTGGCCGCGGTAGTGAATGACCGCGTCGTGCCGGCCGCCGAACAGGCCGCCGCGGCGCTTGCCGAGGGCGACCGCGTGGAGCTGCTGACCTTCGCGGGCGGCGGCTGACCCGCGCGGCCGAACCCTGCCGCGCGTTTTCTACAGACTCGAACCCGAGGAAACAACGAAGCATGAATCATGAGAACGACACCCTGGTGCTGGGCGACCGCGCCTACACCTCGCGCCTGCTGCTGGGAACAGGCAAATTCGCCGACGCCGACGTCATGGCGCGCGCCGTGGCCGCGTCGGGCGCGCAGATCGTGACCGTGGCGCTGCGGCGCTTTGACCGCGACCGCCCGAACGACGCGCTGCTGGCCCCGCTGCTGGCGATGGACGATGTCACGCTGATGCCCAACACGTCGGGCGCGCGCAACGCCGAGGAGGCGATCCAGGCCGCGCGCATCGCGCGCGAGCTGTGCGGCAGCCGTCTGGTCAAAGTCGAGATCCACCCCAATCCGCGCCACCTGATGCCCGACGCGATCGAGACCTACGAGGCCGCGCGCGTGCTGGCGGCCGACGGCTGGCTGGTGATGCCGTACATCCCGCCCGACCCGGTCCTGGCCAAACGCCTTGAGGAGGCCGGCTGCGCCTCAGTCATGCCGCTGGGCGCGGCGATCGGCAGCGGCCAGGGGCTGGCCTCGGCCGAGCTGCTCAAGATCATCCTGCGCGAGGCGACCATCCCCGTGATCGTGGACGCGGGCCTGCGCGCGCCGTCGCAGGCCGCCGCCGCGCTGGAGATGGG
>MWEK01000155.1 GCA_002070955.1 Planctomycetes bacterium ADurb.Bin069 | reverse complement strand
GTGGCCGATGCGCGCACAATCGGGCTCGGCCTGTGGCAACGCAGGCGCGACACCGGCTCAAACCGCCAAGTCATCCCCAGTGTCGCGCCCCACACCCGCGCAAGGCTGCGCGGTCGTTGCGCCCGTAGTCTTTCACGAAGTGGGCGCTGGCGTCGAGTCTCCCACGGGCCTCAAGGCCCATGGAGTCGACCGGACGACGCTATCTCTGTGCCGCGTGCCGCGCGGCAGTGCTGATCTGCAGCCACTGTGATCGGGGGCAGCGCTATTGCGCCGCCGGCTGCGCCCAGCGTGCCCGCGCGGCCTCGCTGCGGGCAGCCGGCACGCGCTACCAGGCGAGCTTTGCGGGGCGCCTGGCGCACGCGCAACGCCAGCGCCGCTACCGCGCGCGACGCCAGGAAGTGACGCATCAGGGTTCCCCGCCGCCGGCCCCGCCTGTTGAAGTAAGGACCGCGCCGACCGTGCCCGAGTCCGTACCGTCCGCGAGCGGGCAGTGCCACCTGTGCCACCGCGCACTGTCCCCGTTCGTGCGTCAGGACTTCCTGCACTCCCCGGTTCGGCGCCCCTGTCCGCGATCCGAACGGAGTCCGCCCCGCCATGGCCCTGTCCCCTGAACACGAAGCGCAGATCCTGCGCTACTACCACGCCGAGCGCTGGCGCATCGGCACCATCGCCGTGCAGCTCGGGCTGCACCGCGACACCGTCGCGCGCGTGCTCGCCCAGGCCGGCCTGCCCCGGCACGGCCCCGTGCAGCGCGCCTCGGCGATCGACCCCTATCTGCCCTTCATCCACGACACGCTCGCGCAGTTTCCGCGCCTTACGGCCGCGCGGCTCTACGACATGGTGCGCGCACGCGGTTACCCCGGGCGCCCCGATCACTTCCGCCACCTCATCGCCCGCCACCGCCCGCGCCCGAGCGCCGAGGCCTACCTGCGGCTACGCACCCTGCCCGGCGAGCAGGCCCAGGTCGACTGGGGGCACTTCGGGCACCTGACGATCGGGCGCGCGCGCCG
>MWEK01000154.1 GCA_002070955.1 Planctomycetes bacterium ADurb.Bin069 | reverse complement strand
CGTCGGGACGGGCGGCTCGAAATTCCCCCCGGGCCCCCCGAAGAGCCCGAAGAGTTTCTTCTTCTGCGCCGCCGCACGGGCCGACGCCTCCCCGAGGGCCCTGCCCGCATCGACGCCATGCATACGCTCGACGAACAGGTAGGGCCCGAGCCGTCCGCCCCGGGCGTCCTCGTACAGGGCCGTGGAAAGGAAGCGCTCGCCGTTGTGGGCCGGGTGTCCGCCGCCGATGACGACCTCGGGCTGGACGCTTCGGAGGATCTCGTCGGCGATCGCGTGCCGGTCGCGGCGGTCTTTGCGGTGGCTCACGTGAGCCGCGGGGGTCGCGTCGGAGACCGGCCCCGTGGTGACAACGCCGATCGCCGCGCCGCGCTTCTGCCTCAGCAGCTCCGCGATCGTCCGCAGCGCTCCGCCGTCGGGATCTCCGGGCAGCCAGGCGATATTGCCCGTGTCGGTCTTGTGCCCCGTGGCCCAGGCCGTCGCCGTCGAGGCCGAGTCGGCGCCGGGCTGCGGCCCCCCGGCCGCGCGGCAGGTGTAGCGGGGCCCCGATCCCCGCACGGGGTCCCGCCCCGCGGGGTGCGCGTCGCAACCAAGCTTCGGCCTGATCGACGAGGGGCTGTACGGCGGCGCGCCGGCTCGGGCCGCCTGCCGGTTGTAGACGTTGACATCCCACGTGGCGACCCAGCCCCGGTACGGAAAGGCGTGAAAGGACAGCCCGTCTTCTTTCCCCGCAAGGTAGCGCCCTGCCGCGGATTCGTTTTCGGGCTGCATACCGTCGGCGATGAAGAGGATGATGTGCTTCGCGGCGGGCGCGGGGTCCTTCGCGTGAACGGCCCCCGCAAGGCTGACGGCGGCAAGCGCGGCGAGCAGGGCCGCCGGGATTCGATGTCGTGGGTTTTCGGCCATGCGGATGCGACCCGTCATTCCTCGAAGGCCTTCAGGAATTTCTTCTCGCCCTCGTCGGTGCCGATGAGGATCAGCTCCGAATCCTTCCGGATCAGCGTCTGCGGGTC
>MWEK01000153.1 GCA_002070955.1 Planctomycetes bacterium ADurb.Bin069 | reverse complement strand
AAACGGGTCGTATCGGCGTTGCCGCTCAACCGCCGCGCGGCCGCCTCGCTCACGAAGACCGGCCCCATCGTGCCGGCAGGCATGCCGTCGCGGCCGCGCATCTGCGCGCGCGAAGTCACCAGATGCCAGTTGAGATCGACCACTCCGACGATGCGGAGTTCCGCTGCGGGCGGTCCCCCGTCCTTCGGCGCGGGGCCGCCCCGCGCACCCTCGGTCCCCGTCGGCCGGCCCCGTCCGCGCCCCCTGCCCGCCGGGCCGCGTGTCTTGATTTCGAGACGGTCATCCGGGCCCAGTCCGGTCTCACGCGCGAACATGGCGGTGATGAGACAGGCCTCGCCTGTTTCCAACGCGTCGGCCGCCGCCTGGCGCTCGCCCGCCAGAAAACGGAATGCGGCCAGCGGCCGCGCGCCGCCAAACGCGGCCTGCGGGTCCGCGCCGAACAGCAACACGTTAGGACTTGCCGGCACCCGGCCCGACACGCGCGCCACGCGCGCGGTGAGCGCGTCCGAGACCGTAAACTGCGCCGCCTCAATCGCCAGACAGGTGTTCGCCGCCACGCCTTCCAGCCGCGCCACCCGTCCGGCCGCGTCGCCGCGCAGGCCGTTCGGCAGGATTGAGACGATCACGTCAGGGAACTCAAGGCTCGGAATGAACGGCCGGGTCAGGGACGCGCCCCAGATGTGAATCGCGGCGAAAGCGCCCAGGCCGACCGTAAGGGTCAGCACCATGCCGGCCGTTCGCGAAAGATGGCGGCTGATCCGCCGGTGCAGCAGGACGGGGTCCAAACCGAAAAGAATGGCCAAGAGCGGTCCTGACAAGCGTTCGGTGCCTCGAATGAAAGCCGGAAGGACGAGCAGAAGCCCGAGAACGTGCAGCGGGATGCCGACCGCCAGCAGCAGCACGCTGCGCGTCATGGCGGAGAGGTGCAGCGGCAGCGCCAAGAGCAGCATCGGGAAGAGCAGGACAGCGCCCGCCCACGGCCGAAGCGCATGCAGCCGCCCCGTGTTCCTGTTGCCG
>MWEK01000152.1 GCA_002070955.1 Planctomycetes bacterium ADurb.Bin069 | reverse complement strand
CCGCGCACCGGCGAGTACGCCCCGCACGAGCAGGACATCCACATCCTCTGCAAGGTCGAGACGCACAACCACCCGACCGCCATCTCGCCCTTCCCCGGCGCCGCCACCGGCTCCGGCGGTGAGATCCGCGACGAAGGCGCCACCGGCTGCGGCTCCAAGCCCAAGGCCGGCCTGTGCGGCTTCACCGTCTCCAATCTCAAACTCCCCGGCGCCGTCCAGCCCTGGGAAAAAGACTTCGGCAAACCCGGCCGCATCGTCTCCGCCCTCGACATCATGATCGACGGCCCGCTCGGCGCCGCCGCCTTCAACAACGAGTTTGGCCGCCCCAACCTCCTCGGCTACTTCCGCACCTTCGAGCAGGAAGTCCCCGGCGCGAAGGGCCCGGAACTTCGCGGCTACCACAAGCCCATCATGCTCGCCGGCGGCCTCGGCAGCATCAAAGCCAACCATGTCGAAAAGGGCGTCATCAACCCCGGCGATAAACTCATCGTCCTCGGCGGGCCCGCGATGCTCATCGGCCTCGGCGGCGGCGCCGCCAGCTCCATGGCCAGCGGCTCCGGCCAGGAAGACCTCGATTTCGCCTCCGTCCAACGCGACAACGCCGAGATGGAGCGCCGCTGCCAGGAGGTCATCGACCGCTGCTGGGCCCTTGATGCCGACAACCCGATCTCGTTCATTCACGACGTCGGCGCCGGCGGCCTCTCCAACGCCCTGCCCGAGCTCGTCAACGACGGCGGCCGCGGCGGCCTCTTCAACCTCCGCGCCGTGCCCAACGCCGAGCCCGGCATGTCCCCGCTCGAAATCTGGTGCAACGAAGCCCAGGAGCGCTACGTCCTCGCCGTGCCCGCCGCGCGCCTCGACACGTTTGCCGAGCTCTGCCGCCGCGAGCGTTGCCCGTTCGCCGTCGTCGGCGAAGCCACCGAGGAGAAACGCCTCGTCCTCGAGGATCCGCATTTCCAAAACAAGCCGATCGACCTCCCGCTCGAAGTGCTGCTCGGCAAACCGCCGCGCATGCACCGCAA
>MWEK01000151.1 GCA_002070955.1 Planctomycetes bacterium ADurb.Bin069 | reverse complement strand
TGAACCCGCCGCATGCATCGTTCATCGCTTGATCTCCTTGAAGGCGGCGCGCGCCGCCCGGTTGCGTCTATGTTTTTTCCGCCTTCCGGCCGTGCCCCGGCGAAAACGTCACGGGGAGCGTTCCCCGGCGCCGTCCCGCCGCGGGGCGGCGCGCAGGCCGAGCGCGACATCGCCGTCGATCCGCACGTCCACGGCGCGCCCGCGCACGTCGAGCCCCTCGTCGAACGCGCCGCCCGTGACCACCAGCCGGCCGCCGCCGGCGAGGGCGGCCAGCCCCGCGCACAGGCTTCGCTTGGGGCCGTCGTCCGGGGCGCCCGCAGCCCTGCACCGCGCGCGCCCGGTGCAGGCGTCGTCGCCGTCGCGCGCGTCAACGAAAACGGTCCCGGGGCCGGCCGCCCCGCCGCCGTCCGGGCCGGCATCCGCGCCGCCGTTCGCGCCAGAACGATCCTGCGCCCCGCCGGCGATGCCGCATGCGCCGCCGCCGGCCCCGGACGCCCCGCCGCCGCCTTCATCCGCGCGGGCCGCGCCGTTCCCGCCCGGCGCCGCGCCGGCGTCCGTCCGGCCCTCCTCAGCAGGCTCCGGCAACCCCTCCTCCGCAAGCCCGGGCACGCCCTTCTCCGGCGCGACCAGCGTGACGGTCAGCGCCACGCGCGAGGGCGCGTAGCAGGCGCTCTCGACGCCGCCGGGGACCCCTCCGGGAAACGCGGCCTCAAGCGCCCAGCCGGGATCGTAGCCGTCGGGCGGCGGAAGCCGTCCCGCCTCCTGCCCGTCCGCGTTCAGAAAGACGGTCTCGCACGTCTCCCCGTCTTCGTAGAGCGTCACCGGCCAGACGGCCGCGCCGCCCGCGCCGGCGACGGGCACAAGCCCTTCGGCCAGCGCCAGCGCGTCCGCGCCCTCCTCTGCGGTATAGACGCGGAGCCCGGCGTCGGCCGTCACAGGGCCGGCCTCAACCGGCAGCTCGCGCGCCTGGGCCAGCCAAAGCTCCCGCCGCAGCGCCTCGGGCCCGCCGACGGACGGAATCCCGGCGCCGCCGT
>MWEK01000150.1 GCA_002070955.1 Planctomycetes bacterium ADurb.Bin069 | reverse complement strand
CCTGCCAGGCGCTGCTCGCCCAGGCCGCCGAGCGCGGCGAGCCGCTCGGGCGCACCACGCGCGCGCTCACCGACCTGCTCGACCGCTACGGCGCGGGCGAACTGGCCGTTGCCGTCGACGAGGCGCTCGCGCGCGGCGTGCCGCATCCCAACGCGGTGCGCCTGGCGCTCGAGCGTCGGCGCGAGGCGCCCCCGCCACTGGGTGTGCCGCTGCCCGCGCATCTGAAGACGCGCGACGTCACCGTGCGCGCCCACCCCTTGGCCGGCTACGACCGCCTGCTGGAGGACGACCATGACGACGCCTGAACCGCTGCTCGCGCGCGCCCGTGCGCTGCAACTGCACGGGGTGGTGAGCCACTGGGCCGAGTGCGCCCAGGCCCCGTGGATCGCCCCGCTCATCGAGTGGGAGGAGACCGAGCGCGCCCGACGCTCACTCGAGCGCCGGCTGCGCTGCGCGCACATCGGCCGCTTCAAGCCGCTGGCCGACTTCGACTGGCGCTGGCCCGAGCAGTGCGACCAGGCCGCCATCGCCGAGCTGATGACACTCGGCTTCCTCGAGACCGCCACCAACGCCTTGCTGGTCGGCCCCTCCGGGCTCGGGAAGACCACCATCGCGCAGAACATCGCCCACCAGGCGGTGCTGCGCGGGCACACCGTGCTCTTCACCACCGCCGGCCAACTCCTGGGCGAGCTCGCCGCGCTCGACTCCGACTCCGCGCTGCGCCGCCGCCTGCGCCACTACGCCAGCCCCACGCTCCTGGTGATCGACGAGGTCGGCTACCTCTCCTACTCGAACCGCCACGCCGATCTGCTCTTCGAGCTCATCAGCCGTCGCCACGAGAAAAAGAGCACCCTCATCACCACCAACAAGTCCTTTGCCGAATGGTCCGAGGTGTTCCCCAACGCCGCCTGCGTGGTCGCGCTCATCGACCGCCTGGTCCATCACGCCGAGATCATCGCCCTCAAGGGCCCGTCCTGGCGCCACAAGGAAGCCCAGGAGCGCGCCGCCACCAACGCCCGCAAACGCAAATCCGCACGGAG
>MWEK01000149.1 GCA_002070955.1 Planctomycetes bacterium ADurb.Bin069 | reverse complement strand
TTGGCGAGATAGGCGTCGATCTCCTCCGGCTTCACGTCGGGCGCGGCGTCTTCCTGCTTCTTGCCGTCCTTGCCGTCCTTGCCGCCCTTGTCCGCGCCGCCGTCATCATCCCCGGCCAGGAGAGAGCCTGACGCGCCGTCATCGCCGTCGCCGTCATCGCCGCCGCCCGCCCCGCCGTCCAGGACGGACCCGCCGCCCGCCCCGCCGTCTCCGCCGCCCGCGCCGCCGCCTGCGCCCGCGCCGCCGTCCCCGCCTTCGGGGGCCATGAGCGTCCATCCGAGAATCTTTTTCATCGTTTCGCCTCCTCGCTCCGCGCGGCCTGGCGTTCTTCGTTCCAGCGCTCGGCGCGTTCGTTGTTTTCCGCCTGCCGCGCGGCCAGGACCTGCTCGTTCCAGCGCGCGACGCGTTCGTTGTTCTCCTGCATGGCCAGGGCCACGAGGCCCAGCGCCGCCCGGTTGCACGCGCCCAGCAGGTCTGCCCCGGCGTCGCGCCGTCCGGCCGCGTAGGCCAGCCGCACCGCGTCGCCGTCGCCGCACCCCGTGCGCGCCCACACGCCGCTCTTGGCGAGCAGCCCCATGAGCGCGCGGCGTCCCGCCGGCGTCTCCAGCACGGACGCGATGTCCGCGTCGAGCTGCGCGTTGCGCTCGGCGGCCTGCCGCTCTAAAACCTCTCTCACGCTCACAGCATCCCCCCTCCGGTCGGCCCGGCCGCGCCGAGCAGTGTCTCCAGCGCGCTGGCCCCGCCCGCGCGCGTCTCGCTGAGTGTCTTGGCGGCGTCCGCGTAGCCCGGCGCCTGCCGCCCGAGCTCGGCCCGCGCCGCCGCCTGCTGCATCTCCTGCTCCGCCTGGGCGCGCCGCTCGCGGATCTTGCGCACGTCTGCGTCTGAGCGGATGCAGCCGCCCGGCACGGCCAGCGCCTGCGCGGCCTCGTCGAGCATCTGGTCGAAATCGATCTTGTCGGCGCTGGCCGGCGACGCCGCGAGCAGCCCGCTCGCGAACTGCGAGAAGCGCATGAGGCCGCCGAGACGCGCCTCTTCCTGCTG
>MWEK01000148.1 GCA_002070955.1 Planctomycetes bacterium ADurb.Bin069 | reverse complement strand
GCGCGGGCGTCGCGTCCGGAAAACAGCAACAGGTGCGGCGTCGCCTCGTCGGGCGTGTCGTCAACCGGTCGTGACGGCGGCTCCTCGATGATCGCGTGGGCGTTGGTGCCGCCGATGCCGAGCGAGCTGACGGCCGCGCGCAACGGCCCGCCTGCGCCCGCGAGCGGCTCCGTGGCGGTGGCCACGCGGAAGGCGTCGCCTGGCCAGCGGATCTCGGGGTTGGGCGTCTCGAAATGCAGGCTCGGGACGAGCGTCTTCTCGCGCAGGATCAGCGCGGCCTTGATGAGGCCGGTCACGCCGGCGGCGCTGTCGAGGTGCCCGACATTGCTCTTCACCGATCCGAGATACAGCGGCACCTCGCGCCGGCCGCCGGGCGCGTAGTTGGCGGCGAGCGCGGCGACCTCGATCGTGTCGCCCAGGCGCGTGCCGGTGCCGTGCGCCTCGACGTAGCGGACGGATTCCGCCGGCACGCCGGACCGCGCGAGGGCGTCCTGCATGACGCGCGTCTGCCCGGCCACGCCGGGCGCGGTGAAGCCGATCTTGTCGGCGCCATCGTTGTTGGCGGCGATGCCGCGGATGACGGCGTGGATCGGATCGCCGTCGGCAAGTGCGGCGGCGAGGGGCTTGAGCAGCACCAGCGCGACGCCGTTGCCGCCGACCATGCCGCTCGCGGCGGCGTCGAAGGTGCGGGTGCGGCCGTCGCGCGAGAGCACGCCGCCGTCCTCGTAAAGATAGCCGTCAATCTGGCGCGAGCGCACGCAGGCGCCGCCCGCGAGTGCGAGTTCGCACTGGCCCGCCTGCAACGCCGTCACGGCCTGGTGCACGGCGACGAGCGAGGTCGAGCACGCGGTGTTGACGCTTACGCCCGGTCCCCGGAGGTCGAGTTTGTAGGAGATGCGGGTGGAGGCGAAGTCCGTGCCGTTGGCCAGCAGCGCTGCCCAGCCGCCGATGCCGGCGAGCACATCCTGGCGCGGCAGCACATTCTCGATGAGATAGCCGTTGAGGCTTGCGCCGACGTAGACGCCGACGCGTCCGCCTGCGTGCGCGGGATCGATGCCTGC
>MWEK01000147.1 GCA_002070955.1 Planctomycetes bacterium ADurb.Bin069 | reverse complement strand
AGGCCCTCGCGCGGGGCGTCGCCGACATGGGGCAGGCCGCCGCGCACATCGCGGGCGTCATGCAGCGCGTGCGCGAGCGCAAGCTGCAGGAGGAGGAGACCGCGCTGGTGGACTCCTGGCGCGCGGCGCAGATCCGGACATGGGACGGCGGCCCGGGAGACGGCCCCGGCGCGGAGCCGGTCCGCGGCGTCAAGGACTGGGGCGAGGGCGACGGCAGCGCGACCGACGCCATGCGCGCCGCCTGGCAGACATGGCGCGACGATCCGGACGGCCCCTACGCGAAGGCGTCGCCCGAGGCGCGGCGGCGCGCCGACCGCGTCCTCATGGCCGACACGGCCCGCGCGTTTTCCCTGGCCGCGCAGAAGGACGTCGCGCTCTCCGAGGCCCGCCGGCGCACCGCCGCCGAGGCGTCGCTGGCCACGGCGGAGCGCGCGGCCTCGATGTACGCGCGCGACGACGCTCTTTTCACCGGCGCGGCCGCCGACGCCGCCGACCAGGCCGCGCGCCTGAAGCTGGGCCGGCTGATCGCCAACCCGGGCGAGGCCGACCCGGACAAGCTTGTTTTCAAAACGGAAGACGGCGCGGCGCTCTACGCCGCCGTCCGCGCGGATGCGCTGGACCGGCTGCGCCACGGCCGGGCGCGGACGCTCGCCCGCGACGCGGGCGTCGCCGGGAACGAGCCTGACGCCGCGTCAGGCATCGCCGCCGCCGCGCGCGTCGCAGAGACGCTCCCGCCCGACCTGCGCGCCGACGCGCTGGCCGAGCTGGAGACGGTCCGCGCGAAACGGCTCGACGGCATGCTGGGGCTCGCCCGCGCCGAAAAAGACCTCGACAAGCGCGAGCGCCTGGCCGACGCCGCGCTGGCCGCAGCCAAAAGCTACGGCGCGGGCGGGAAGCTGCTCGGGGCCGTGACCGAAGAGGCCGGCCGCATCCGCGAATCGGCGCAGCGCGAGGAGAACCGGCTCGCGCTGGCCGCGCTGGCCGAGGGCAGGCCCTACGAGCCCGGCGACAACCCGCGCCGTCAGGCCGCGCTCAAGGCCGCGCGCCCGAAATACGAGGCGGCGC
>MWEK01000146.1 GCA_002070955.1 Planctomycetes bacterium ADurb.Bin069 | reverse complement strand
TCCAGCGCGTTGAGGAGCGGCTGTTCGGCCGGACGGCCGAGGGCCAGGCGGTGCGGCTTTTCACGCTGCGCAACGCGCACGGCATGACGGCCGGCGTCATGGAGCACGGCGCGACGATCACCGGGCTGCGCGTGCCGGACCGCGACGGCCGCCTGGCCGGCGTGGTGCTGGGCGCCGACTCGCTCGACGCCTATCTGCGCGGCTACAGCGCCGCTGGCGCGGTCATGGGGCGTGTCGCCAACCGCATCGCGAACGCCCGGTTCACGCTGGACGGGCGCGAGTTCCGGGTGACGGCCAATGCCGGGCCGCACCAGCTCCACGGCGGCCGCAACGGGTTCGGGCGCAAGGTCTGGCGCGGAGAGACGGTGCCCGCCGGGCCGGGCGCGGCCGCGGTGCGCTTCAGCCTGCGCAGCCCGGACGGCGAGGAGGGCTTTCCCGGCACGCTCGATGTCACCGTCACCTACACGCTCAGCGATGACAATACGTTGCGGCTCGATTACACGGCTGTCACGGACAAGCCCACGCCTGTCAATCTCACCAGCCACGCGTACTTCAATCTCGCGGGCGAGGGCGACGTGTGGGGCCACCTGGTCTGGATCGCCGCCGACCGCATCACCGCGGCCGACGCGGAGCTGATCCCGACGGGCGCGTTCGCGCCGGTGGCCGGCACGCCGCTGGACTTCACCGCGCCGGCCGCGATCGGCGCGCGGATCGAGGCGCTCGTGCCGACCACCCGGGGCTACGACCACAACTTTGTGCTGCGCAACGGCGGGCAGAGCTTCGCGCGGGCGGCCTGGTGTTATGAACCGCGCAGCGGCCGCTTGATGGAGGTGTACACCGACCAGCCCGGCCTCCAGCTCTATACCGGCAAACGCGTCTTTCGCGACGGCAAACCGGCGGCCGCCGCGCCGGAACAGCGGCACAACACCGTCTGCTTCGAGACGCAGCACTTCCCCGATTCGGTCAACCAGCCGCACTTTCCCTCGGTGATCCTTCGTCCCGGTAAAACCTTCCGCAGCGCGACCGCCTTCCGGTTTTCGGTCGCGGCCGCGCCGCCGGAACAGCCGG
>MWEK01000145.1 GCA_002070955.1 Planctomycetes bacterium ADurb.Bin069 | reverse complement strand
TTGTAGATGCGCTCCATGCCGTTGCGGTGGCGCGCGCCTTCGAGATCCTCGGAGGTGACGTGCAACGCCGTCACAAAGAACGGCTTGGGGAAGGAGATGTGCACGCCGTCGCCGGAGCGGTCGGTGAAGGCTACCCAGCGCACGTCGCTTTTGCCGCCGCACTCCTGCGGCCGCACGTACGGCACGTACTGTTCGGTGACGGTAGAGGTGTAGAAGCCGAGGTCGCTGCCGGTGTTGCGGTCGGCATAGTTCTCCCATGGGCCGCGGCCGTAGTACGCCATCTGCTCCAGCGCGCCGTCCAGCATCAGCCGCACGCCCATGCGCGGCAGAACCGGCAACTTGCCGGCCGGCGTGACGGTGTTGCGTACGCGGATCGTGCCGTCGCCGCTCACCCGGTATTCGGCGGTGTGCGTGAAGCGCCCGCTCTTGAAGCCGCACGCCTCGACGGTCGCCGTCACGGTCGCCGTGCCGTCATCCAGGCGCGTCACGACCAACGGGCGCGCGTGGTAGCTCATCTGCGTCAGACCGGATTCGAAGTATTCGTTGCGCATCCAGCGCCCCCACTGGTTGTCGTTGTCCACGAAGGCGCGGAAGGTGTTGAGGCGCGGGCCGCGCACGACGCCCGCGGCGTCCTCGAGGATAATCTGTCCGTTGTAGACCAGGCGCGCGAGCGTGCCCGAGGCGCGGCAGAAGACCGCCTCGAAGCGGCGGCCGCGCAGCGTGACGCGCGCGTCATCCTCGGTCACCTTCAGCGCCGGTATTTTGGCGGCCTTGGGCGTGGCGGCGGGCGCGGCGGCCGGCGTGAACGCGAGCTGGCTGGCTGCGATCTCGTGGCCCTTTTCAGCCCATAGCGCCGGCTCCCGCAGGTGGAAGCTCACGCGGTAGAGGTACTCCGCGCCCGGCAGGGGCTTGACCGGCGGCACCGGCACCGCCACGCGCCGGCGCGTGAGCGGCGCGACGTTCAGTGCGCCCAGCGAACCGGCCGCGATCTCTTTGCCGTCGCAGGCCAGCGACCAGCGCGCGTCGAAGGCGGCCGCGTCGGTGAAGGCGAAGCGGTTCCACACCTCGAC
>MWEK01000144.1 GCA_002070955.1 Planctomycetes bacterium ADurb.Bin069 | reverse complement strand
CCAGACACCGCAGGCGAACCGGTCATACAGGCACGAGGCGAACATCGCCCACTTGCCGCCGAACGAGTGCCCGACAATCCCGACGCGCGCGGGATCGACGCTCGCCTCTTTCGCCAACGCCTGATACGCATTGGCCGCCGCGTAGGCCAGCATCGAGAGCGGCTGCACCTTTGCGTCTTGCAGCGAGGGCCAGTAGAGCGCGAATTCGTTGCGCGCGGACGCCTCGCGCGTGCCGATGGAAAGCGTCACGAAGCCGCGCCGCACAAGCTGGAGCGCGAAATCGCGATAGGGCTTGCCGCCGATCCCCGCCGCCGTCTCGGGTTCATAAAACACCGCCACGACAGCCGGCCGCCGGCCCTCGCCTTCGGGCACCAGCAGATAGCCGTCCGTGCTCGCTTCCGGCAGCCAGTTGAAACGCACCGCATACCGCACAAAGCCCTCGCAACGCTCGCGCCCCTGCACCCGCAGCGCCTGATTGGTGATCAGCGGCGGCCACGCGCCCATGCGGCCGTGCCACGCGCGCAGAATCTCTTCGCGCCGGCGCGGCCACGCCGCCGCATCGCGCACCGGCGCGCCGTCGGCGAACAGCAGCGGCGAACGGTGCGCTTCTGACGCGCCGGTCGAGTCTGGCGGCGGCTCAAAGGCCGACGGCGGCAACGCCGGCCCGTGCAGGGCGGCAAAGGCCACATCCAGCGCCTCAAAACCCTGCGTATCAAGATCCAGGCCCAGAGGCACGAGCGACGGCTTCTCGTCGGTCCAGAGATAAGGGTATACCGCATAGGTCGGCAGATACGCAACGGCCGGCGCGGCTTTCGGCCATGCGGCACCGACCCCATGCGGCGTCGCGCGATCAAAGAGCGTGATCAACGGCGTGATCCACGCCGCGGCTTCGGGCGTGAAAAGCGTCGTGTTGCCGGGCGCATGCCAACCCGCCTCAAAGCAGGGATCGCGCGCCAGACGCCGGCGCGGCCACGCCCCGGACTGAAGCGACAGGGTTGCGTATGCGTTGGTGGCAACGGGCAGGCGGGTCCACGAATACCAGAGCTTGCCGGGATCGTAACGCCGCACCGCC
>MWEK01000143.1 GCA_002070955.1 Planctomycetes bacterium ADurb.Bin069 | reverse complement strand
GCCAAGCCCGACGACGGCCCCGCGACGGAGCTGCTCCACTTCGCCATCCACTCGCCGCGCTCGCCCTACGGCGTGCCGCGCTGGGTGGGCACGCTGCTCTCCGTCCTCGGCTCGCGGCAGATGGAGGAGGTCAACTTCCTCTACTTCGAGAACAAGTCGGTGCCGCCGATGGCGCTCCTCGTGTCGGGCGGACGCATCTCCGAGGCATCGGTGCCGCGCATCGAGCGCTTCATCGAGGAGAACCTCAAGGGGAAGGCGAACTTCCACAAGATTCTCATCCTCGAGGCCGACGGCGCGGGCACCGGCGACGGCGGCCGCGCGAAGATCGAGCTGCGCCCGCTCACCGACGCCCAGCAGCAGGACGCGCTCTTTCAGGTCTACGACGAGCGCAACATCGACAAGGTCGGCAGCGCCTTCCGTCTGCCGCGCCTCTTGCGCGGCGAGAGCAAGGACTTCAACCGCGCGACCGCCGAGAGCGCGCTGCGCTTCGCCGAGGACCAGGTCTTCCAGCCCGAGCGCGACGAGTTCGATTTCCTCATCAACCGCAAGCTCCTCGCGGACATGGGCATCCGCTTCTGGCGCTTCCGCTCGCAGACCCCGGTGACGCGCGACCCCGAGCGCATGACCGAGATGGTGGAGCGGCTCGTGCGCGTCGGCGTGCTCACGCCCGAGGAGGGGCGCCTGCTCGCGGGCGACATCTTCAACCGCGAGTTCAGGAAGATCGGCGACGACTGGACCAAGCGCCCCATCACCCTGACGCTCGCGGGCATCCAGACCGGCGTGGAGGACCTGAAGCCGAAGGCCGTGAACCCCGAGGCGCTGTTGCCGAGCGCGAAGCAGCTCCTCGCCCTGCGCGAAGACCTCCGTGCCGAGGAGGACCGGCTCGCCACGGGGCGCCTCGACCTCGCGCGACGGTACCTGGAGACGGAGCGTGTGAAGGTCCCGCGCGAGGAGTTCGACGCGTGGTTCGGCGAGGTGCGCGATGCGCCCTGAGCACCACCGCGCGTGGGTGCAGCAGGCGCAGCTCGACGCCGAGCGCGGCGTCATCGCCTGCCGCATGTGCCAGCGCCACGCGGGG
>MWEK01000142.1 GCA_002070955.1 Planctomycetes bacterium ADurb.Bin069 | reverse complement strand
TCCCGCCTTCCGTCATCTGGCCGACGAGTCGTGCCGAGCCGCCCGCTATGCGGCCAAGCCGCAGGTGTGCGAGGTGGCGGTGCGCTATCCGCAGCGCGAGGCCGCGCGCCTGGCCGCGTCGCGCAAGACGCATCCCGCGCTGTTGGCGACGCTGCGCGGACTGACGGCGTCGCAGATCACGTATGATCTGTACGAGGAGGACGAGGCGTGCGACAAGCCGGTCGTGCTGGCGTTTGACGGCGCGGCGATCCGGGACGAGAAATCGGGCCGGCGCTTTGCCTCGCCCGAGGAGGCCGCGGCGTTTGCCGGCGCGCAGTGTCCGCCGGCCGCGCGGGTGGAAACGGTCGGAGGCCGGCCGGTGTCCGCAGTGGTGACGCGCGCCTATCGCGATGGCAGCGTCTTGGTGCTGGGGTTGGGCGGCGAACCGCACGGGAGCTTGCGGCTGGTGCGCGCGGGTCGGCCGTCGGTCAGCTTCGCGCTGCCCGCGCGCGGCGTGAGGGTTTGGGAGGGTGACCGAAACGAGCCGGCACCTGCGGACAACCGGCGCACGATGCCGGTCGCGGCGGACGGCTTCGCGCTGACCCTGAGCGCGCCGGTCGTGCAGCGCCTGGTCTTCAATGCCCAGGGCCAGGCGCACTTCAGTGTGGCGCAGCCCGTCGAGGGCGTGCGCCTGGTGGTGCGGCATCATCCGCAGCCGAGCGCCGTGACGCTGGACGGCGTGCCGGTCTCGGCCGGCGAGGCGTGCCGCGTACTGCGTCTGGGGATAGACACGCTCTACCGGCAGAGTGCGCCCTTCCGGCTGGAGGCGGGCGAACACCGGGCCGTGATCACGGCCGGCGGCAGCGACACCAACTTCTTTCTGCCGGTCGCGTTTCTGTCAGGGTCTTTCGCCGTGAGCGACGGCAAGCTGGCGGCGCTGCCTGCGCGGGTCGCGCCCGGCCCGCTGTGGCGGCAAGGGCTGGCCGGTTTTTGCGGCAGCGTGATCTTCCGGACGCAGGTGGCGGTGCCGCAGCTCGAGAGCGGGAGCGCGCTCCGGCTCGACACGGGCGGGCTATATGCGTCGGTTGCGCTGGGGGGC
>MWEK01000141.1 GCA_002070955.1 Planctomycetes bacterium ADurb.Bin069 | reverse complement strand
GCTCCGACATGCGGAGGCGCAGCGCATCAAGGCTCTCGACGCTGCGGTTGAGCAGGGAGAACGATTCGCGGCGCTGGAGGGAGTTGTAGCCAACCATCGGAGTCGAGAGCCCAATCGACGCCTGAAAGCTGCCTGGGCGTGTGAGTGCGAGGTCGGGTTGGCTCGCAACGGGGGGCTGGAAACCAAGCACGGGGCCGAGCGTGACGGGCGCTTGAAAGCCGACGACTGGAGCGATGCCGACGGGCGGCTGAAATGTGATGTCTGCGGTCATGACGAGATCCGCTGGCGGGCGGCGGCCTGCTGCTGGGAGAGCGTATTCAGACGCTGCTGGAGTGCCGCGATCTTGGCGGCGAGCGCGGAAGACATCTCGACCGACTGCGCGGCGACGGCGGTGGCAGCGCTGAGGGCGGAGACGACTTGCGCGAGGGCGGCGGCTTGCTCGGTGGCGCTCGTCTCAGTGGCCTTCGCGAGACGGTCCGCGGCATCGGCCGCGGGCTTCGGGTCGGGCGCCTGCTCGGCAGCGTCGGCGGCCTTGTTGATGCTGTCGGTAAGGCGCGCGGCTGGCAGCGGCTTCGCCTTCGGGAACGCTTCTTTGAATACATCGGCGTCGACCGGGAAACCGGAGGCGGCGCGGCCGCGCCATGTCGACTCGGGAACGCGCTGCATCTCCTCGACCTGCTTGCGGCGGGCCTCCTCGCGTGCGGCCTTGGCGGCTGGGTCTTCCGCTTGGTCTTCGTATTTGTTCTTCTGCTCGATCATCGGGCGCGTCTTGCCCTGCGTGGATCGCTCCTGCGCGGCGGCGCGCTCGGCTTCCTCGGCTTTGAGCTTGGCCTCATTGGAGGCCTTCGTTGCTTCCGCGAGTGTGGCTCTGAGCGTCTCGAGATTGAGCCCTTCTGCGGCCTTCTTCGCGGCCTCGAGTTCGGCGGCGAGGCGCGCCTGCTCCGGGCTCTCGCCGAGGTTCATGCCGTAGCTGCCGGTCGTGCTGCTGCGCAGCGTCGTCCTCATCGCGCGCTCGGCATTCTTGACGCGCGCGATCTTGTTCTCGGCGATCGCGAGCTCGGCGGCGCGCTTCTGCCGGGTC
>MWEK01000140.1 GCA_002070955.1 Planctomycetes bacterium ADurb.Bin069 | reverse complement strand
CCACATCCACCGCGCAGTACAGCGGCGGCGCGTTGGTGGACCACGCGGTCACCCGCGCCCGGGCGTTGGTCACCGCGTGCTCCGGCCAGTCCGCGCCCGCGTTCCACACGATGGAGCGCGCCCCCGTCTGCACCACCCTGCACACGTCGCCCGACAGCCGCGTCACCGCGCTGTCGGGGATCGCCACGCCGTTCGTCTCGACCGCGAGGGTGATGATCGCGTCCTCGCCCGCAAGATCGTAGGTGATGTCCACCATGCGCGTGCCCGCGCGCTGCGCCATCCGCACGTTCGTCACCTGCGGCACGGCATACGCCGCGCCCGCGCCCATCGTCACTGCGGCCGCCAGGGCCGCCGCTGTGTTCGTCATGCTTCTCATCTCGCTCTCCTTCTGTTGCGGTGGCCGTGCGGCCGCCTGATTTTGTGAAAGTTCTTGGACACTCGACGCTCGACCCTCGACGCTCGGAGAAGGCTGCCGATTGCTGATTGCCTCTTCCCTCTTCCTTCTTCCTTCTTCCCTATTACCGCTCCCCGCAGGCCCGGCACGGGCGGCGGGGGCGGCGGCACGACCTTCGGCAACCTGCGCTCGCCCCACAGCGCGGCGATGCGGTCGGCCGCAGCCAGTGCCGCCGCCGGATCGCGAAGTACCTGCTGCCGCCCCGCAACCGTGCGGTAGAGCGCAGCCGCCTCGGGGGAATCCGCAGCGACTTTGTGGGGCCGCTGGCCGGCGACGGCCCGCACGCCCTGGCCCGCCTCGCACAGGTCCACGGCTTCGCCCGCGCGCTCGTTCACCTGAACGTTGCCCTGAAACACGAAGACGTCCGACACGCCGTTGGAGGCCGTGACGCCGAAGACCGTGCCGAGATCCCAAAGCTCTAGTTCCTGTGTCTGGACGGTGAAGCCGACGGCGTGCGGCGGCACATCGGCCAGCAGACGGCCGGAAGCAAGCCGCACCTGCATCGCATCGCACACCTCCATGTCGAGCGGCCCCAGCAGGGACAGCTCGACACCGGAGGCGAGACACACCGTGGCTTCGCCGGACTCCAGCCGCACATTCCCCGGGAGGGCATCCGGCAGATCGAGGCATGCGCCCTCTGA
>MWEK01000139.1 GCA_002070955.1 Planctomycetes bacterium ADurb.Bin069 | reverse complement strand
GCGATCGTCAGGCCCAGGCCCCGATGCCCGGGCTTGGCGGTGTGGAAGGCCGTGAACGGCTGCCACAGGTCGCCGGCGATCCCCGGGCCCTCGTCCAGAACCTCGATCTCGACGAAAGTTCCGGTTTCGGTCTCGCTGGGGAAGCGGCGGTTGCGCGCGGCGATGAATACGCGGGCGTTCTCGGCGCTCTCGACGGCGTTGGCGATGAGGGCGGACAAGATCTCGCGGACGTCATCGCGGTCGGCAACGACACGCCAGAGCGCGGCGGGCACGGGGATCGCCGCGGTCACGCGGCGGGCGGCCTCCGGCGGCAAGCCGCGGAGCAGCTCGGCCAGCACCTCCGCGAGGACAAAAGCCGCCTTCCGCGCGGGGGCGCGCGCGGCGGCGGCGAAGGTTTCAGCCTGAGCCGCCAGCTCCGGAGGCGGCGGGGGCGGCCTTTCGCCGCGTTCGGGGCTCAGCGACCACCCGCGCACGCCCTCGGCGATGAAGGCCTCGACGCGCCACCTGCGGTCGTCGAGGTTGAGCACGCCGCCGGAGCCCGGCGCCATGAGGGCGAGCTTCCGCCCGCAGGCGCTGTCGCGAAGGCGCAGTCCGGGCCGCAGCCCGGGAGGCGCGGCGCCCTCCACGGCGTTGATGCGTCCTCGCGCGCCCGCGGCCACGAGGGTGAGGTTCGTTTCCGCGGCGAGGCGGCGCAAGAGCGCCTGCGCGCGGCGCGCCCGCGCGCGCCACTTGAAGGCCGCCGCGTGAACGGCGACGAGGAACGCCGCGCCCAAGCCGACGCCCCCCAGCACCGCGATCCGCCGGTACCAGGGGAGCGCCACCAAGAACTCGATCCTGACCGGCACCGGCGCCTGGTTGCCGTCCAAATCGTGCGCGTGGACCAGCAGCGTATGGTGTCCGGGCGGCAGCGAATCGGCGACGAAGGTCTGCTCGCGGTGCATGCGCGTCCACGCGAGGCGGTTGTTAGTGAGCAGCGTGAGCGTATAGAGCAGATCCTCCCTGTGAGTTTGGTCGAAGCGGTCGCGGGCGTCCCAGGAGAGCCGGATCGGCTGGCCGTGGGGGAACACGCGGATGTTCTCGGCGGGAAACACGGCGGGCGGGTCGTTGTCCTCCC
>MWEK01000138.1 GCA_002070955.1 Planctomycetes bacterium ADurb.Bin069 | reverse complement strand
GGGCTCGCCCGCCAGTTCGAGCGCGAGGGCCGCCGCCTCGGCCGTCCCGAGCAAGCCCCGCCGAGGCGGTTTCCGCAGCGCGAAGCGCGGCGCGGCGTTGTCGGGCAACCGCGCGAAAGGAAGGCGTCTGACCGCGGCGATGCGCCGGGCCATGCGCCGCGCCTTGGGCCAGGTCGCATCGAGGAGAACGAGAGCGCGCGCGCGCCCGGGCCGCGCGGGCGGCAGAGCCTCCGCGAGCGGAGGCGCGCCCGGCCGCGGGAAAAGGACGACGTAATCCGTGCGCCCGTCGGCCAGCGCGCTTCCGTCGAAGGGTCGGCCGCGGACGGCGTAGTCAAGGAGCGCGGCGCCGGCCAGCACGCGGCGGACGAGGCCCCCCGTGTTGCTGGGGTTCTTCCGCTCCTGGGCGTGCCGGACGATGATCACGCGCACGCCGGGGGCGCCGCGGGGCAGCCGCGCGCACATGCAGCGCGGCGCGAACCGGAGGCAGACCTCGCAGCGCGGAGGCGCTAGCAGTCTTTCTGGGTCTCGTTGCACGAGAGGCTCGGCGTGGGGTCCTCGCCGCAGACCGCGGAGGGCGCCGGCAGCGAACCCGTGCCCGAGAAGAGATACGCCAGGATCGCCACGGCGTCGGCGATATCCAGGCGATCGTCGTCGTTCCCGTTGCAGGCCTCGAGGCACGCCGGTTCCGGCTTGTCCGCGAAGAGGTATCCCAGGAGCGTGACCGGATCGCCGACGTCAACGCGCGTGTCGTTGTTGCAATCGCCTCGGCGGAAGCGCGGCGCGGCGCTCGTGTAGGTGAAGGCGCCCGCCGCGGTGGTCGTCCCGAAGGGCGTCGCGACCGTGACATCCGCCGGGCCCGCCGTCCCGGGCGGCGTCGTCCCGGAGATGGCGCCCGCATGGAGAAGCTCCAGGTCGGCGAGGGGCGCGCCCCCCACGGAAACCGAGATGTCGCCATCGGCGAGGCTTTCGAAGTTGAGCCCGTGGATTGTGACGGCGGTGCCGCCGTCAGGCGGCCCCTGCGCCGGCGCGACGGAGGTGATCTCGGGCGGCGGCACGAAGATGACGCCGCCCGCCAGGGTGACGGTCTTCCCGCCCGCCGTGACGGAGACATCGGCGGG
>MWEK01000137.1 GCA_002070955.1 Planctomycetes bacterium ADurb.Bin069 | reverse complement strand
TTGTTGAGGTAGGCCATTTAGTAAGGTGGTTGGTTGGTTGTTACGCTGCTGGCGGGTTCTGCGACGACCAGACGAGGAATCCGGCCATCTTTCCGCCGGGGTACTCGGCTTCGTCGTGCGCGAGTTGCTCGGCCGGCGTGCGACCGTTTGCGGCGCAGTAGGCGGCGTAGCGTGGTTGCGCGATCTCTACGTCCTCGCGCAATGCCGACTCCATGAGCTGAGGCGGGCGGAAGCCGGACGCCTTGAGTGGCGCGACTACTGGCGCGAAATCGAACGCAATTTGCTGGTCGCTCACGGCAGCACCTCCTCGATTCTCCACCCGCTCGGCGCGGACTTGTCGCGATGGACGAGGAAGAATTTGAACGACGGGAACCTTGACGCGGCTGCCTTGATCTTCACGGCGGCATCGTCGCGCATGTGGCCTTTGACTTCGTACACGTTCGCGGACCTGCCCGAGAGTACGACGTAATCCGGCCAATACACACAGCCGTTTCCGATTCGCAGCCCGACGCCTTCGCGAATCGGGCGCGCGCCGTTGCCTTCAAGGAAGGCGGCAAACGCGGCCTCGGTCTTGTTCGGACCTCGCCTGTCCTGCCGCAACGTCGGCTTCGCCGGCGTCACGTCATGCGGATCATGCGACATATCGACGGCCGGCGGCTGAGTGAGCCCGTTCGCGCGCAGGCATGCGGCTGACATGCGCGGGAGCTTGGCGAGGATCTTGTCGCGGCTCATTGGACTCCTCCCTGCTTGGCTGGCGCGGCCTTGTAGTCGGTGCCCTTGCGCAGCGGGTCAGAGCGACATGGGAACGGGTCGGCCGGCGTAGCGGACTCCCGCTCGCGCATGAGCCGCACGGCAAACGCGCATGCCTCCCCCTGCTCCGTGCCGGCGAGGGCTTTCGCCATGCGATCTAGCACGGCGGCAACGTCGATCAGGCGGCTCACGGCAGCACCTCCTTTGGCGCGGTGGACTCGGCGCGGGCGAGAACATCCTCGGCGTGCGCGATCTTGGCGAGTGCGTCGCCGTCGTCTGCATATGGACCAAGGATCGCCCGCAGCGCCGCCTCAAGCTCGGCGACGCGGGCCGCGCGATTGTCACGCAGCTCCAGCGCGTCCGCCGCAGCGT
>MWEK01000136.1 GCA_002070955.1 Planctomycetes bacterium ADurb.Bin069 | reverse complement strand
CGTGTCGTCGTGGTGGACCAGCCTGCCCGCGAAGAGTTCGCCCTTTGCCGCCGCGACGAGCGGCCGCAGCGCCAGGCCGCACTCGGTGAGCCAGCCGCACATCGTCTGCCGCGTGAGCGTGACGCCGGAACGCTTCAGCACCGACTCCATCCGGTTGAGCGGCAGGTGGTCCGCGTACTTCGACACGGCCAGATGCGCCAGCAGGCTCTCGTCGGCCAGGCAGCGCGACACCAGCGCGTCCGGCACGGGGGCCGCGACGACGCCGTTCTCCTCCGCGCCCGCCGGGCTGCCGTACTTCAGGCGGCGCGTCACCTTCACGTAGATCTTGGACGGCTCGTACGCGACGCGCTCCGCGTCCTCGCAGCCGATCAGCGGCCGCGCCGTGCCGTCGGGAAGCGTTTTCTCCGCCTCGGGGACGTCGATGACCTCGACCACGCGCTCCAGCGTCTCGGGCAGCTCGCCGCGCCCGTGCGGCGCGGCCTTGCGCGTGTGCGCCGCGACTTCGGTCCCGGCGGCGGGCGCGGGGGCGGCGGGCGCGTTCCCCTCGACCGCCTGGATCGTCAGCGTGTCGAACCACATCTGGTTCGGGTCGGTCTTCTCCGACTTGCGCCCGAAGAGCTGGCGCGTCAGCCACTCCACCTGCGACCGAAGCTTCCCGATCTGCTCCGTGAGCAGCCGCGCGACCTCTTCCTTCTCGCCGCGCAGGCTTTCGACCGTCGCGGAAAGGTCGGCGATCAGCGTCCGCTGCGTCTCGATCACGCGCAGCAGGGCGGCCTCGCCGCCTTCGATCTCAGAGCTTGTCGCCGCAGGTGTTTCCGTCATTTCCGCCATCGCCTTCCGATGGATGCAGAATCGCAGAAAACCCCTTTGTTTTCCAGCCGGAACGATCAACAATCGATCGACAGATTATCGACAGGGACGCCATCTGGGGCTGCGCGAGACCACCTTCGCGCGCACCCCTTCGAGCAGCAGCGCCAGCTCCTCGCGGCCGATCTCCGCCGGCCCGTCCGGGCGCGGCGCGAAGCGGCCTCGCTCCAGCCGCTTCGACCACAGCGCCAGCCCGTCGCGCTCCCAGTACAGCGCCTTCACGAAGTCGCGCCGCCGGTTCACGAACACGAACAGGTCCCCCGA
>MWEK01000135.1 GCA_002070955.1 Planctomycetes bacterium ADurb.Bin069 | reverse complement strand
CGCCGGTACTGCCGGGAAAACCGGTACTGCCGGGACTTCCGGGAGTGCGGGTGCTGCCGGGCGAGAGGTGAAAAGGGGGTTTACACGGGGGAGGCGCGCGCGGCATAATGGAGAGAACAACATAAAAAAAGGAGCGCGGCATGGAGATGTTCGGCAAGGGCGCGGGTTACCGCTGGATGGACGCCTATCTTCTGGCCTGGGTCGTTGAACTGGCGACCGACAGCTTTTGCGCGCGGTTTCTCGACTACAAAAACGATCCGCAGGGCAAGACGTCGGCGCAGATGAACCACGCCGCGCGCTCCGGCTGCCGAAATTTCGCCGAGGGATGCGAGCGGCTCATGACCTCGAGCGCCTCGGGCATGGACCTGCTGAATGTCGCCAAGGGCAGCCTCGGCGAACTGCGCGACGACTATCTCAAGTGGCTGCTGCGCGCACGGCGTCTGCCGTGGGACGACAGCGCGCCCGATGCCCTCGCGGTGCGCCGGACGGATCTCGATCCGGCGCCCGGCGGCGGGACCGAACGGCGGGGCGGCGGGGATGCGGCGGGAGGAGCACCGGTATTGCCGGGACTGCCGGGACAACCGGTACTGACGCCGGGACAACCGGGGCGCGGGGCGGGCGCGCCTTATTCGAACCGGCGGTTCGGCGAGCATCTGCTGGCGCAATACGCCAAGTTTGAGCGGTGGCTGGAGAGCCCGGACAGCTTTGTGCGGGCTGACGCGCTCTTGATTCTCTGCACGCGGGCGGCCAAGATGCAGGAGGCGTATATCCGCCGTCTCGGCGAGGCGTTCGCGAACGAGGGCGGCTTTAAGGAGCGGCTGGGCGAGGCGCGACGCGAGGCGCGCGCCAAACAGGAGCCGGCGGCGCTGCACGGCGAGCCGCCGCGCTGCCCCGCATGCGGCCAGGCCATGCGGCTCATGCGCCGCAAGCGCGACAACAGCCCGTTCTGGGGGTGCAGCGACTATCCCGGCTGCAGCGAAACGCTGCCGTGCGCGTAGCGCGGGAGCGGAGGGGCGGGACGGCGAGAAGGCGGCAGGATCGGGAGGGACGGCAGAGACGGCAGAGACGGGAGTGCCGGTGGCGGCCGAAGAGCACCGGGACTGCCGGGACTGCGGGTGCTGCCGGGACTGAGCACCGGGACT
>MWEK01000134.1 GCA_002070955.1 Planctomycetes bacterium ADurb.Bin069 | reverse complement strand
CATCGACGGCACCCTGCTCTACGCCCGCGGCGTGGGGCGGGCGGCGTTTGGCGTCGCCTTTGAAGCCGCTTACGGGGTGCCCTATCCCGATCTCGCCGGCTTGACCTTTGTGGGCGCGACCGACTCCAACGTGGTGCGCCAGATGGCGGCCGCGTGCGGCGTGGCCAGCACCCCGGCGCGCGAGGAGCACTTTTTTCTGCGCTTGGCGCATGCGATCGACGCCGCGCTCGACCAGACTCGCCCGCTGATCTATGCGGGCGTGCCGGAGCTGGTCGCGCGCCTGGCCGGACGCGGGCACGCGCTCGGACTGGTTACCGGCAATGTGCGCGCCACGGCCTGGAGCAAGCTGCGCCACGCGGACCTCGACCACGCCTTCCTCTTCGGCGCGTACGGCGACGACCACCCCGAGCGCGCCGCGATCGCCGCCCTGGCCTGCGCGCGCGCCCCGGTCGACGCCCCGCCCCGCGTGCTGATCGGCGACACCCCGCTCGACATCCAGGCCGCCCACGCCAACGGACTCAAGGCCGTGGCGGTGGCCACCGGCTGGGTCACGGCCGAGGAGCTGGCCGCCGCCGGCGCGGATCTGGTGCTGCCGGATTTCGCCGACACCGAGTCCGCCGCCGCGGCCATCGAGGCATTGATATGATGATGAAACGGAGAAAAGTCTTAGTTGCGGCCGCGCTGACGGCCGCCGCGCTGTTCGGCAGCGCCTGCGCCACATTGAGGATGGCGCGCACCGCGTGGCTCTATCCGCACGCCGGCGCCTTTCAGCAGGGCATGGCCGAAGCGCGCGCGCGCGGCCTCGTCCTGACCGACTTCCACATCCACCTGCGCGGCGGCATGACCGCCCGCAAGGCGGCCGAGCGTCAACAGCAGAGCGGCATCCGCAGCGGCGTGCTCGAGAACCACGGGCGCGAGTGGCCGCTCCATGACAACGCGTCGTTGGCCGCCTTCATCGACGCGGCCCGGACCGTGCGGGCCGACGGCCGCCGCCTGCCGGTCGGCATTCAGGTCAACGACCGCGACTGGCACCGGCGGATCAACCCCGCCCTCTTCGCGCGTCTCGACTTCGTGCTGGCCGACACCATGATCATGGGCACCGGCGCCGACGGCAAGCCGCAGCGCCTCTGGCTGCCGGGCCTG
>MWEK01000133.1 GCA_002070955.1 Planctomycetes bacterium ADurb.Bin069 | reverse complement strand
GAGCCCACGCCCGTCCAGGCCGCCGCGATTCCCGCCGTGCTCGCCGGCCGCGATATGCGCGCCGCCGCCGAAACCGGCTCCGGCAAAACTGCCGCGTTTGCCCTCCCGCTCCTGCAACGCCTCCACGAACGCCGCTCCGGCGGCGGCCACCGCGTTCGCACCCTCGTGCTCGTGCCCACCCGCGAACTCGCCGCGCAGATCGGCGACTCCTTCCGCGCCTACGGCGACTTCCTCCCCGAGCAGCTTCGCGTGAGCGTCGTGTACGGCGGCGTCTCCATCAACGCCCAGATGCTCGCCCTGCGCGGCGGCTCCGACATCCTCATCGCCACGCCCGGACGCCTGCTCGATCTCGTCGAGCGCAAGGCCGTCACGCTCGACCAGGTCGCGTCCCTCGTGCTCGACGAAGCCGACCGGCTCTTCGCGCTCGGCTTTGCCGACGAACTCGCCCGCGTCCTCGCGCTCCTGCCCGAGAAACGGCAAAACCTGCTCTTTTCCGCGACCTTCCCCACGGAGGTCAACGCCCTCGCCGAAGCCCTCCTCCGCGACCCAGTGCGCATCGAGCTCGTGCCCGCCGCGCCCGCTCCCGCCGCCATCGTGCAACGCGCCATCGAGGTCGATCAGATCCGCCGCACCCAGCTCCTCCGCCACCTCATCCAAGAGGAGAAATGGACGCGCGCGCTCGTCTTCGTCGCCACCACCTACGCCACCGAGCACGTCGCCGAGAAACTGCGCAAGGCCGGCATCCTCGCCGAAGCGTTTCACGGCGAGATGGGGCAGAGCACGCGCACACAGCGCCTCGCCGATTTCAAGGAGGGCAAGATCCAGATCCTCATCGCCACCGACGTCGCCTCGCGCGGCATCGACATCGCCCTGCTCCCGGTGGTCGTGAACTACGATCTCCCGCGCTCGCCCACCGACTACACGCACCGCATCGGCCGCACCGGCCGCGCCGGCGAGAGCGGCATCGCCGTCAGCTTCGTCAGCGTCAGCACCGACGCCCATTTCCGCCTGATCGAGAAACGCTGCCACGTGCGCGTGCCGCGCGAGCAGATCGCCGGCTTCGAGCCCGTGGAGCTCGACGTCCCGGAGAAGCCCGCCGGCACCGGCGGCATCAAGGGCAAACGCCCCAACAAAAAGGAAAAGCTCCGCATGGCCGA
>MWEK01000132.1 GCA_002070955.1 Planctomycetes bacterium ADurb.Bin069 | reverse complement strand
CGCCACCGGCACTCCCGTCTCTGCCGTCCCTCCCGATCCTGTCGCCTTCTCCCGGCACTCCCGTCTCTGCCGTCCCTCCCGATCCTGCCGCCTTCTCGCCGCCCCATTCCTTCCTCCTTCCTCCTTCTTCCTTTCTCGTTCCTCCCGCTTCACAGCGCACCGCGCGTGTGCTATGCTCTCTACATGAAAACTTTCACTCTGTTTTTTGCCGCCGCCGCATCCTGTTGCCTGACCGCCGCCGCGCAGACCGCGGCGCCCGCGCCGCAAGCGCCGGCCGCCAAGCCCGCGCCGCGCGCCATGACGCCGGAGATCCGCGCCAAGCTGATGGCCCGGACCGGCGGCATGATCCAGTCCAAGGCCGAAGGGCCGTCCGTCCTGTTCCTCAACACCCAGTCGCGCGTCGACGCCGCCGCGCTGACAGAACCCGTCGCGCAGGTCAACACCATGCTGCGCCTCCCGGCGCTGAGCAAAGACGCCCCGACCGACGCGCCGCTCACGGCCGCCCTCGAGGCGCTCAAAGATCCCGCCGTCGCGTCGGTCGTGGTCGTCGGCGACTCGGCCGGCTATCCGGCCCTGCTGGTCGCGCCGGAAAGCCGCTGGGCGCTGGTCAACGTGGCCGCCCTGGGCGGACCCGACACCGCGCCGGACACCCTGACCGAACGCACGCGCAAAGAGGTCTGGCGCGCCTTCGGCTATCTCATGGGCGCGGCCCACTCGAATTTCGAGGCGTGCCTCATGAAGCCGGTGCTCGCGCCTGAGGATCTCGACGCCCTGAAAGGCAAAGGCCTCAGTCCCGAGCCGTTCAACAAAATCCTGGCCCACGCGCAGAAGCTGGGCATCAAGCCGGCGCGCATGACCACCTACCGCAAAGCCGTCGAAGAGGGCTGGGCGCCCGCGCCGACCAACGATTTCCAGAAAGCCATCTGGGAGGAAGTGAAGAAGCAAACTAAGAACGAATAACGAATCGTCAATCGTGCGGCGGCAGTTCCGGCAGCCGCCCGCAGTCCCGGCAGGCCCGTCGATTTCGATCCC
Source organism: Planctomycetes bacterium ADurb.Bin069 (assembly GCA_002070955.1). Taxonomy (GTDB): domain Bacteria; phylum Planctomycetota; class UBA8108; order UBA8890; family UBA8898; genus UBA8898. The sequence goes on along the minus strand of MWEK01000132.1, from coordinate 150 downwards.
GATCATTGCGCTGTGCGAAGTCGGGAGCGCGGGCGTCCCCGCCCGCACGGTGAACGGCCGCGCGCGATTCAGATGCGCACCGTGGACCTCGATGAACGGCCGCTCTTTCTTCTGACCGACACGCCGTCGCGGACGGGGCCGTCCGCGCCC
>MWEK01000131.1 GCA_002070955.1 Planctomycetes bacterium ADurb.Bin069 | reverse complement strand
TCAATCGGGACACCCTGTCGGAACCCTGCGCCCGGAGCTGGCCCGTCGGACCGGGCTTTCGGAAAACACCTTGCTGGTGACTGGCTGCTTCGATCATCCGGCGGCGGCGCGGGCGACGGGCGTGATCGCGCCGGGCATGCTGATGCTCTCCTGCGGCACCTCGTGGGTGGGCTTCGTCCCGTGTGAGACGCGCGGGGCGGCGCTTGACGCGCGGATGCTGTGCGATCCGTTCCTGTCGGGTTCGGGCGGCCCGTGGGCCGGCATGTTCTCGGTGCCGCGCATCGGGCTGACGGTGGCGGCCTACATCGATCAGGTCATCGCGCCGGACATCCCGCCGGAACAGCGGCTGCGGGTGTTTGACGAGTTGGCGGCCGCGTCTCCTCCCGGCGCGCGCGGTGTGGTCATTGATCTGCGCGAACCCTTGCGGCCGCCCGTCGCGGCGGATGCGGCGGATGTCAGCCGCGCGGTCATGGAAAGCGCGGCGCGGCTGCTCGCAGAGCGGCTCGACAGCCTGCGGGCCGCCGGCTTCGCGCATCGGCGCGCGGTCATGGTGGGCGGCCCGTCGCGCAGTCCGGTGTGGCCGGCCATCGTCGCAGCGCTGACGGGCCTGGACGTCACGGTCGGCGGGCGGGCGGCCGGCGCGCGCGGCGCGGCGATGCTGGCGGGCATCGGCGCGGGCGTGTATGCGGATGAACGGGCGGCGTTGGCCGCATGGAGGACAGAATGATGAACACGGACGTGGCCGAAGCGGACCGACACATTTACGAAACGGAACTGCGCGGGTTCCTGCCGGAGAAGGTGCTCGACGCGCACGCGCATCTGTTCGACGCGACCTGCCTGGTGCCCGACGCGCGCTTCTCAGAAAAAAGCGTGTACCGGAAGTTTGGCGGCTTGTTCCCCTACGAACAGATGCTGGCGTGGGCCGCCGCCCTGCTGCCGGACCAGACGTTTGCCGTGAACGCCTTTGGGCAGCCCTCCTTCGACACCGATCTCGAACGCGCTGCGGACTATTGCGGCCGGATCGCCGACAACCGGCGCTGTTTCGGCATGGCTCTGGTCGCGCCGTCTGACGCGGTTGAAACAGTCGTCGACCGCGTGACGCGCAACCGCCTGATCGGCTACAAGCCCTACCTGAACTTCGTGCAGGGGAAACCGAAGAGCGACATCACGATTTTCGACATGCTGCCGGAGGCGCAGATG
>MWEK01000130.1 GCA_002070955.1 Planctomycetes bacterium ADurb.Bin069 | reverse complement strand
AGATCCGCAGTGGTTCAACGAGGAGGCGCTCGCCGACGACATCCGCGAGATCGGCGCGGAGACGGACTACGCGCCGGACAAGCCGCTCGCCCGCAGATTCATCGACGCCGTGCGGCGGCTGGCCGGGGCCGCCCGCGCCGAGGAATCGCGGCGCACGGCCGCGTCCGGCGCGCGCCAGGCGCTCTACGAGAGCATCGTCTACGGCAAGCCCTTCGAGGGCGTCGGCGATTTCGCGGCCGTGCCGGAGACCGGAGCGGGCGCGGAGGCGGGCGCCGCCGACCCGCTCGGCGGAGCGACCACCGCCTCGCCTGGAACCGGAGCGGAAAACGCAGCCGCCGTCCGACCGACCCGACACCGTGTGTTTGAGGGAGGCAGCCCCGTCGCAATCAGTGATCCCGCCGCCTTCAGGGCCAACGATCCGGGAAAAGCCTACCGCCTGACAGGCAAGCCGCAGGTTAGCGATATGCTGCAGGAGGGCGGCGTGCGCGCACGCGCCGGCAAAATGAAGGGCGGTCGACAGGGCGAGGTGCATTGGAGCGCGGGGCATAAAAGTCTAGCTTACGCCCCGCGCGACGGCGCGTATCTGATCGAAACCGCCGTCGCCGATCTCAATGACCGCGAAGGGGTGCTGCCAAACAGCGCCGTCCGCCTGTGGAAAGCCGACGGCGGACGGTGGATAGACGCTACGGCCGAGCTCGCTGGAACCGGGGCCGTGAAATCCGGACCCGGAAACCTGAAATCCGAAACGGAAAAACCGGACAAGCCTGAAAACAAGGCCCGGAAAGCTGAAACCGAGAAAACGGACGGCAGCCGCTGGACCGCCGCCACGCCGCAGGGCAATCTGCGCGTGGGCGGGCATTGGGTGATCGCGCCGCGCGACCGCTTCATCAGCGACACCGACCCGCGCTACGACCAGTCCCTGCAGAACCGCAGCCGCGACGCCGCGCTCGGCTCCTCCGAGCAGGTGGCGCAGATCGTCGCCAATTTCGACGCGGCCCGCCTGCTGGACTCGCCCGACACCGCCACCGGCGCGCCCGTCGCGCTGCCCGTCACGCTGAAAGGCGCGGACGGCAAGAACGAAACCTTCTACATGGTGCTTTCCGGCAACGGCCGCTTCCGCGCCCTCGACAAGCTCGACGCCGACCACCGCGGCGACGAGTACCGCAAACCTATCCAGACTTTCGCCGACGCGCGCGGCATACCCT
>MWEK01000129.1 GCA_002070955.1 Planctomycetes bacterium ADurb.Bin069 | reverse complement strand
TCCCGCCCGGACAGGCCGCCCGCCCGGAACGCGGGGACGAAACGCCGGAAGCCCGCCGCCCCGCGGGACGCGCTGAATGGATCTGCCGCCGGAGGCATGCCGCTTTCTTCCCCCGGGGGCGTTTCCCCGGGCGCTTCCCCCGCCACCCCCAACACGGGCGGAACGGAAAATGTGGGGGGTGCGGGGGCGGAAGAGGACGGCCCGGCGTCCGTCGCCTACCTGCGGGCGCGGCTGATCGCGGCCATGACCGACAAGGACGCGAGCGGCCTGCAGAAGAAGCGGGCCATGTGCGCGGAGGTCTGCGCCTGGCTGGGCCGTCGCGGGCGGTTCTACTACGACCTGGCCGACCGGGGGCACGGCACGGCGATGTGGTTCGACGCGGTCGACAAGCGGCTGCACCGCGTGGGGCAGGACTATTTCAGGAGCTGGCTCAGCCGGGCGACGGCGTTCAGCCGGGAGTTCAAGGACTACAAGATGTTCGTCAGCGCCGTCGAGGACGAGGCGCTGATCGGCGACGCGACGCAGGGCATCACGCCGCGCCGCTACTGGCACCGCGAGGGCGAAAAAATCTATCTCTCCAGCGGCGAGGGCCGCATGGCGCGCGTGACGGCAGAGTCCGTCGAGGTGGTGGACAACGGCACGGACGGCATCGTCTTCGAGCAGGGCTACGCGCTCGCCCCCTGGCGGCTGCTGGACGAGGGCGCGGAGCGCGACCCGTTCGCGGCCTGCTCGGTCTTCTCGGGCGTCAGCACGGCGGACGGGCGCGGGCTCATGCTGGTCCGGCTCTGGTTCGCCGGCATGTTCGGCGTGACCGGCTGGAAGCCGCTGCTGGTCCTGTCCGGCGACGTGGGGAGCGGCAAGACGCGCGTCGCCACGGCGATGTTCCAGCTCCTGGGGATGATGCCGCGCGTGACGGCCATCGACGCGCTCGGGAACGTCAAGGATTTCTGGTCGTCCGTTGACAAGGGCGGGCTCTTCTGCCTCGACAACGCCGACCACCACATCCAGTGGCTGCCCGACGCGCTCAGCGTCATTTCGACGGGCGGCACGTTCGAGAAGAAGAAGCTGTACACGGACACCGAGACGGTGACGCAGGAGGCGCGGTGCTGGGCCGTCGTGACGAGCGCGAACCCATCCTTTGCCTCCGACGCGGGCCTCGGCGACCGCCTCATCACGGTCAACCTTGAGCGCGTCGAGAGGGACACGGCCGAGAGCGTGCT
>MWEK01000128.1 GCA_002070955.1 Planctomycetes bacterium ADurb.Bin069 | reverse complement strand
CGGCCTGGGACGCGCTCTGCTGCGATGCCGCGCCGGCCGCGCTCGTCTGGGTGCATGGCCCGCAACCCTTCCCGATGATGTCCGCCGACGACCTGTGCCGCCGGCTTGAGCGCGCGCCCGCCGGCAAGCGCTTCTATGCGGTGCAGATCGTGCCCGGCACCTGCAAGATTACCGAGGCACTCGACGGCGTGCGCAACCTCTACACGCTGCCGCCGGCCGACGTGCTGGCGGATGCTTCGCAGTCGCTCGGGCGGTTGTTCAGCGAATGGTCCGAGGGCCGGACGGCGTGGCAGATCGTGCGGCGGCGCGCCGCCGCCGGCGCGGGCGGGGCCGTCGATGCGCGCGCGGGCGACAACTTGGTGCGGCAGTGGGCGGCGGAAGAGGTGGGACGGCTGCTGGTTTCGGGGCAAGCCGAGCGCCGCGAAGCCGCACGGGAGCTGGCGCTGGCGTGGAGTCTGGTGACGCCGGTCAGCAGCGCGGTCGTTCTGGAGACGCAGCAGCAGTATCAGCAGGCCGGGCTTGAACCGGTCAAGGGATCGAGCGTGCCGACCGTGCCGGAGCCGTCCTTCTGGATCTCGCTGTGCGTGGCGGCGGCGGTGTTCGCCGTCTGGCAGACGCGCCAGCGCCGCCGGCAGCGCGCGTCATGAAGCGGGCGTCGCGCAAGGAAGTTTGGCTGCTGCTGATGGTGGCCGGTTGGCTGGCCGCGTGCTGGCCGCTCCTGCGTCATCTGGCCGCGCGCGCTGCGGTCGTGGAGGAATTCGCGCTGCAGCTTCTCGCGCTGGGAATCGCCGCCGCACTGGTGTGGCGCGCGGAGGCGGCCGCGCGGCGCGCGGGTGAAGCGGGCGCGTGGCGTGTCGGCGACGGCTGGTTGGCCGCGCTGGTGATGCTGCTCTACGCGGTGAGCCGCCGGTTCCTGCCGCACACGGTGAGCGGGTTGGCCGCGTTCGCGGCGCTGCTGCTCGCGCCGGGGCCGTGGCGAAACGGCCGCTGGCCCGAGCCGGCGGTGGCCGGCTTGGTGGTGCTGGCGCTGCCGGCGATGATGATGGTCGAACTCTTTTTCGGATATCCGCTGCGCGTGGCGGCCGCGGCCGGCGCGTCGGGCCTGCTGGCGGCGGCGGGACTGCCCGTGGCGCGCGAAGGCGTCACTCTGGCCTGGCAGGGCGTGACGGTTTGGGTCGACGCCCCGTGCAGTGGCGTGCGCATGCTGTGGAGCGGCCTGTGGCTCGCGCTGCT
>MWEK01000127.1 GCA_002070955.1 Planctomycetes bacterium ADurb.Bin069 | reverse complement strand
GAGCGCGCACAGCGCAAGGAGCTGTTGGCCGAGCAGCGCCGACAGCAGCATGCGATCGACGTCGCGCGGCTTAACGAGCTCGAGATCGAGCACGGCGACGACGGCGTCGCGCGCGTTGACGTCGGGCGCTACGCGCCCGGCTTGCCCACGCTCGTCGTCGTGCGCGCGCTCAAGAAAGCGGAGCTCAAGCGCTTTCGCGATCGCGTGCGTGGTGAAGGCGCCGACAACGCGGCTGCGGCCGAAGAGGCCGCGATCGCCGCGCTGCTTTACCCGTCGCGCGACAGCGACGAATGGCGTGCGCTGCTCGACGCTGTGCCCGGCGTGCTCGTGCGCGCGGGCGTGGCCGCGGTGGAGCTAGCCGCGGGAATCGAGCGCGCCACGGGAAACTGATTGCCGCCGCGTTCGACGCGATGAGGTCGAACGCGGGGCGCTTCGGCGACGGTCTGCTCGGTGCGTTCGGCGCGCCCGAGCCCGACGCCGAAGCGCGCGCCGCTGCGTTTCGCGTGGCGCATGTTGTGAACCTGATCGAAGAGGCGTTGACCAGGCGTGGCTGACAGCGAATACATCATTGAGATCGCGTCCCAGCTCAGCGGGGTTGACGCCGCTTCGGCTGAGCTCGACGCGCTCGCGGCGAAGCTCGACGGCAGCGGCGCCAAGTCCGCGGCGTTCGATGATGCGATCAAAATGCTGACGCGCGATCTCGACGCCGCCAAGGCCGCGACCGCCGCGGCAAACGCCGCACTATCAGACGGGCGCACTGAGTATGCGCAGCTCGAGCGAGCCGCGGTCAACGCGGCAAACGCCGCCGAGCGCGCCGCGGAACGCAGGCAAGAAAAGGAGCGCCTGCTAGCCGACGCCCAAGAGAATCACGCCGCTAAGGCCAAGCAGCTAGCCGAAGCGCAGCTGGCGCAAGAGGCTGTCGCCGCGCAGCTGGCCGAAGCTCAGCGGGAGGCTAGCGATGCGCTGGCGGGGCTCAGCCGCGCGACGAGCCCCGACGATCTCATCGAGTATGAACAAGCCCTAGGCGCCGCGGAGAAACGGATCGCGGCGCTTAGTGCTCAGAGCGACGCTGCGGCAAGGCGCGTGAGCGCGCTAAGTGCGGCGACCGACGCCGCGGCAAGGCGAGCGAAGGCCGCTGGCGCAGCGGTCGAGCGAATCGGCGACGCGCGCGCGGCCGCGGATCAAGCCGCGGCCGCGGTCAAGAATTACGCCGCCGGGCTCGATAAGCTCGAGCGCGA
>MWEK01000126.1 GCA_002070955.1 Planctomycetes bacterium ADurb.Bin069 | reverse complement strand
GGCGGGCACCTGCTCTGCGAGCACGCCCGCCGCGCCGGCCGCATTCCCGACGGCGCGCGCGAGGCCGTCATGCAGGAAGTCCGGCTGGCCTTCCGGCCCGAGTTCCTGAACCGCCTGGACGAAATCGTCATGTTCGCGCCGCTGGAGCCCGCGCACATCGAGCAGATCGTCGGGCTGGAGCTCGCGAAGCTCGGGAAGCGCCTCGCCGACCGCCGCGTCGCGCTGGTGCTCGCGCCCGAGGCTCGGCGCTTCATCGCCGAGGCCGCCTTCGACCCGACCTACGGCGCGCGGCCGATCAAGCGCTACCTGGCGCGGCACATCGAGACGGCGCTCGGCCGCAAGATTCTCGCGGGCGAGGTGCCCGACGGATCCCGCGTCACGCTCGCCGTCAAGGACGGCGCGCTCGCCTTCGACATCGCCGCCGCGCCGGACAGGACGTGAGCCCGAACGGCGCCGGCGCTACCCGGGAGGCGGCTCGGGCACGAGGCGCGGAATCAACTTCTTGAAGTCCGCGATCAGCGCGCCGGCGCGGACGAGGTCGTGTTCCTCGACCGCCTTCTCCAGCAGCCGCGCGAGGTCCGAGAGGGCGGGAAAGCCGTGGGTGCCGCCGGTGCCCTTGAGGCGGTGAGCCAAGGCGTGCAAATCCTCCCAGGCGCTCTTCGCAAGAGCCTCATCGAGCTCGCGCACGCGCGGGACGAGCATCGCGAGGAACTTCTCGACGGCGTCGCGCAGAAACGGGGCCGCCGTCAACACTTGGCTGTAAAGCTTTTCTTGCATGCCTACCCGTTGGTATGAATATAACGGACCGCGCCGCGGCGGCCCGGAGTTCTCTGGTGGAGGATAGGGGGCTCGAACCCCTGACCTCAGCGCTGCCAGCGCTGCGCTCTCCCAGCTGAGCTAATCCCCCGCGTCGGGAAATCTGCCGATGCCCAAGCATCGAAAGCTCATTAACTATAGGTTTCGCCGGGCCCCGCGTCAAGTGGCGGCCTTGCGGGCGGCGGCCGGATTTCCCGCGCCGCCGCCCGCCCGGAGCGTTGCGGGGCTTCGCGGTCTGGATCTATAATCTTGAGTCCCGCGTCCGACCGTGCCTGCCGGCGCGCGCGCCGCGGTCCGCTAGAGTGAAGAATGGAACCGACCAAGGACATCGAAGACCGCTGGCGCGACGCCGTGGAGGCCTCGCCGGCGTCTCCGGAAACGCTGGACTTGCCGGCGGTGGCGTACATCGTGCCCCGCGCCCCGGCGG
>MWEK01000125.1 GCA_002070955.1 Planctomycetes bacterium ADurb.Bin069 | reverse complement strand
GCGCGTGCCCGCGCGCTGGTAGACCTCGCGCAGCGGCTGGACCTCCATGCGGCGGCGTATGGCGGCCTCGCGGGCGTCCCGCGAGGCGGGGTCCGATTCCCATTCGGCGGACATGGCTTTCTGGACGCTGTCTTGCACCTTCTCGGACGTCCTGAAATATTCGTCGAGCTTCGCGGCTCCGGCCTCGGTGAAGCCGGACCCGGCAAGTTTCCCGCGCCCGTCCGCGCCGCCCTCTTTCCAGAGCGCGTAGGCCGCGTTCAGGTCCAGGTCTCCGGCGCCGCCGTGGCTGTCGCGGCCCTCGGGCGTGCGGGTCCACAGGTTGCGGCCCGTGATGAGGTTCCCGATCTCGGATTCCGCCGCCTCGCCCTCGAAGACGTGGCCGAGCGCGGAGGCGTCCTCGGAGGAAAGTCCGAAGCGCTCCTCCAGCGCGGCCGCGCCGCCCTTCACCCACGCGGAGCGGTAGCCGTCGATGCGCCGGGCGGCCTGCGCCGACGCCTCCATGACGTCCGCATCGGCGCCGCGCCCGGCGTAGGGGTTGTCGGTCAGCAGGAACGTGTCGCGCCGGAGGAAATCGACAGCGGCGGAGAAGATGTCGGAGCGGTACTGCGGCGTCCGCGTCCGCCGCGCCTGCAGCCCCGTGCCGAGTGCGGACGCGAACCCCATGGTGAGGGCGGTCTCGTAGAACTCGCCGACGCCTGCCTGGAACTTCCCGCGCCAGTCCGGGCCGAGATCCAGCCCGGCGGACTTGCCGTGCTCCTCGACCATGGCCTGCAGGGATTCCTGGAGGGTCTCCTTCAAAGTCTCCTTGCCCCAGTGCAGCAGCACGTTCTCGACGGCGGCGGGGCCGTGCCGCGTGCCGAGTTTCAGGAAGGGCATGGCGTTCTTGAGGCCGAGGTCCGGCCCGAAGATCGGGGCGCCCTGGACTTTCTCGAGGCCGGTGTAGAGCGCGCCGAGTACGGCCTTGTAGGCGGCCCATCCAAGCCCCCGCCCGTACACGTCCCCGCCTTCGGCGGCGACGCTGTCGTCGAGCCGCTGCATCATGTCGAGCGCGACGGCGGCGGAGCCGACCGCGCCCGCGGAGGCGTAGCCCATGTAGGGTACCGTCGAGGCGAGCCCGATCAGCGAGCGGGCGAAATAACCGTGATCCGCCCCGCTGGGGTTGAGGCCGGCGGGGTCGTCGAGCGCCTCCTCGAGCCGCAGGCGCTCGCGCGCGCGGCGGTTCATCTCCGCGTTGTCGATGAGCCCCGCG
>MWEK01000124.1 GCA_002070955.1 Planctomycetes bacterium ADurb.Bin069 | reverse complement strand
ATCTCGACCTTCTGTCTGAGAACGCGAGGCTCCGGGAACAGGTCGGGCGGCTCAAGTCGAAGCTCGCGCGTCAGGAACGCTCGGCGAAGGAACGGCCCTTCGGCCTCTCGACGCCCTCCTCCAGGAGGCCGGTCAAGCCGTCCCTGCCCGGGATGGACGAGGCGGAGATCAGGCGCCGCAAGGGAGGCGCGTCTCCCGGCCACGCGGGCCACGGATGGAAGACGCCCGAGGGGCCGGCGCCCGAGGCCGGGGAGCTTGCCGCGCCGGACACGTGCCCCTGCTGCGGCGGGGCGCTCGCGGACTTCCCCGGCGGCGCCGAAGACGTGCGCGACCTCGTCGACTGCCATCCGCTGCCCGCGTTCCGGCGCCGGGTGCGGGTGCCCGCGCGCCACTGCCCGCACTGCCGCAAGCCAGTGCGCCCGCGGGTGCCCGGCGTCCTGCCGAAGACACGCCTCACGAACAACGTCATCGCCCGCGCCGCCTCCGAGCACTATCTCGACGGCGTCCCGATGGGGACGGTGGCCCGCAGGCTCGGCGTGGGCAAGGGGACGCTCCTGAACGCCTCGCACCGCCTCGCGCAGATCGTGCGGCCCGTCTCGGAAGGGCTGCGCGGCCTGCTCAGGGAGGCCGCCGTGAGGCGCGCCGACGAGACGCCGTGGCGCACGGACGGCGACAACGGCTACGCCCGGGTGTTCCTCGCGGGGCGCGTCCGGGTCTTCGCCTGCGAGGACACGCGCTCCATGTCCGTCCCGGAGGCCGTGCTCGCCGACAGCGCCGGGTCGCTGGTGACCGACCGCTACGCCGCCTACAACCGCTTCCGCGGCCGGCGCGGCTACTGCCTCGAGCATCTCAGGCGCGACACGCCGGAGACCGTCGGGAAGAATCCCCGCTCCGCCGAATGCGCGGCCTTCGCGGACGCGCTCGTCCCCTGGCTGCGCGAGGCCATGTCGCTGAGGTCCGCCTGCGCCGGAGACCCGGCGGCCTATCTCGTGCGGGCCGCGTTCATCCGGCGCAGGATCGAGGCCGTCGCCGAGGCGCCGGCGCGGCACCCCTCCGTGCAGCACATCCAGAACATCTTCCGGGAGAACGCGGACCGCCTGTGGCTCTGGACGGAGGACCCGCGCATCCCGGCCGAGAACAACGCCGCCGAACGCGCCATCCGCCCGCTGGCAGTCGCCCGCAAGGTCAGCCACGGCTCACAGTCCGACAGGGGCAGGAAGACCCGCAGCGTGCTCATGAGCGTCCTGCACACGCTCGCGGCG
>MWEK01000123.1 GCA_002070955.1 Planctomycetes bacterium ADurb.Bin069 | reverse complement strand
GCGGCCAGCCGCTCGCTCGAGGCGTCCGACGCGGCGGCGCGCGAGCAGGCGCTCCGGCGCGGGCTGGCCTCCACGTTCACGCGGTTCGACACGCCGGCCGACGCCTGGAGCAAGACCATCGGCGGTTAACATGAAGCTCTTCCCCCGAACAGATCTCGAAGCGCTGCGCGGCTGGCTCGACCGGCGGGCCGCCTCGCTCAAGCGCGAGCGCGAGCCGCACGAGGCCGGTTGGAAGACGCTCTCCGAGCACTACGAGCCCGACCTCGGCCGCGCCCTCTTCGAGGACGATCCGGACGTGGAGCGCCGCGCCGCGCCGCGCCGCGACCGCAAGCTGCTGACCTCCACGCCGCGCACCGAGCTGCGGCGCATGGCGGCGGCCATGAAGAGCGGCACGGCCAACGAGTCGCGGCAGTGGTTCCGCCTGCGGCTCAAAGGGCAGGACCGCGCGCAGGCCGAGAACCCGGCGTGGACGCAGTGGCTCGACGCCGTGACGCGCGGCATGGCCGCGCTGCTCGACCAGAGCAACGCCTACGGCGCGGTCGGCCAGCTCTTCCACCACGCGGTCCTTTTCGGCCAGGGGGCCGCGCTGGTCACGGGCGACCATCCGGAGGACATCCTCGACGTGCGCGTGATCGACACGGGCGCGTTCTGGATCGGCAGCACGCGGCGCGGGCGCGTCGACGTGCTGCTGCGCCGCGTCTCGATGACCGCGCGCGAGATCCTGGAGGAGTTCGGCGAGAAGCGCTGCCCCGAGAGCGCGGCCCGCGCCTGCGAGGCGGGCAGCGACGAGCGGCGCTTCGCGCTCTGGAACCTGGTGTGCCCCAACGCGGGCGGACGATTCCCCGACCTGGACCGGGAAAAAACGCCGTACGCTTCCGTGTGGTGGTCCGAGACGCGCGACGAGTGCGGCGGCGAGGACACGGCCGGCGTGATCGACATCCGCGGCTACGGATGGAACCCGATCCTGTGCCCGCGCTGGGACGTCCTGGACGGCGTCTACGGCACCGGCCCGGGGCGCATCGGCATGCCCGAGGTGCTCGAATTGTACCGGCTGGAGCTCGATTCGCTCAAGGGCATCGCCCAGCGCGTGGACCCGCCGCTGGCCGCGCCCGAGGGCATGGAGGGCCGCGCGGTCAACACCTATCCCGGCGGCATCACCTACTATCCCGAGAGCACGGGGCGCGACCGCTCGCTGCACAGCCTCATCGACCAGCCGCCGGACGTGCAGGCGGTGGAAATGAAGATCCAGCAGGTCGAGGCGCG
>MWEK01000122.1 GCA_002070955.1 Planctomycetes bacterium ADurb.Bin069 | reverse complement strand
CGTCTCTGCGCCCAACGTCAACAGGCTGAGCGGCAGCCCGATCTCATTGTTCAAATTGCCGCGCGTCGCGCAGACTGGGCCGCCGCCGCCGCAGAGCGCGGCCGCCATCTCTTTGACGGTGGTTTTGCCGGAGCTGCCGGTGATTCCCACGATGCGTGCAGGCTGCCGACGCCGCCACGCGCGGGCGGCGTCGGCCAGCGCGCGCCGCGTGTCCGGCACGCGGACCAGCGGCCATCCGGCGGCCTCGTCCGGCGCGCGCCACGCCCGCTCCACCAGCGCCGCAGCCGCCCCGTTCTGGAAGGCCTGCGCCACGAAATCATGCCCGTCAAAACGCTCGCCGCGCAGGGCGACATAGAGACAGCCCGGCGTCACCTGGCGCGTGTCCTGCGTCACACCGCGGAAGGTCGCCGGCAGCGCCTGCGCGTCGCCGCCCGCCCAGACGGCAAACGCGGCCGCGTCAAAAACCTGTGGATCCCCGTTTGACATGTTCACATCCACCCCGACGGCCCGGCCCAGCCGGATCTACCGGTCCTGACGACCCGTACCGCCTACCGTACGCGCCTCCTCCGCCACCACCTGCCGATCATCGAACGGCACGGTGCGGTCCGCCAGCTCCTGAAATGGCTCGTGCCCCTTGCCGGCCACCAGCACCACATCGTCCGGCCCAGCCTCGGCCAGCGCCAGCCGGATCGCCGCGCGCCGGTCGCATTCGACGGTCACCTCCGCGCCGGCGGGCACGCCCGCCAGAATCTCCCCGATGATCGCCATCGGCTCCTCGCCGCGCGGATTGTCGGAGGTCACCACCAGCCGGTCGGCCCATTCGGCGCAGGCGCGGCCCATCAGCGGACGCTTGGTGCGGTCACGGTTTCCGCCACATCCGAAAACCACGATCAGGCGCCCGCGCGTGATTTCGCGCAGCGTGGCGAGCACGTTGCGCAGCGCGTCGTCAGTATGCGCGTAATCAACGAACACGGCGGCGGCAAGGGCTGTGGGCACGCGTTCGAGGCGCCCCCACTGCGGGCGCACCTGCTCCAGCGTCGCGGCCACCGTGTCCAGCGGCACGCCCGCTTCGAGGGCGAGTCCAGCCGCACACAGCATGTTGGCGATGTTATAGCGGCCGGCCAGGTGCACGCACAGCGAATGGCACTGGCCATCCGGCGCGACCAGTGTGAACCGGCTGCCGTCGGACGTCACCGACACCTCTTCGGCGCGCAGATCGGCGCTCGGCGCGAACCCGCAGGTGACGCGGCGCAAAGGCAGTGTC
>MWEK01000121.1 GCA_002070955.1 Planctomycetes bacterium ADurb.Bin069 | reverse complement strand
TGTGCGCATCGCGAGCGCCGGGCCCGACAAGCTGGAGGTGCTCGGCGTGGTCGCGGACATCGAGTTCGAGGGGGGCCGCTGACATGGGCGCATGCGTCACAGAGGTCCGCCGCGCCGCGCCGCGCTTCATACGGGCGTTCGCCGCACGTCTTCGCGAAACCGACGCGCGAGAGGTGCTCGGGGCGACGGGCGTCGCACGCGATGGCATAGCGGAGCACATCGCCCGGGAAATCTCCGATGACCTCGCGGCCGGCGGGCGCGTGTGGGCCGTCATCGGCGGGCGCGGCCCGCTGGCGCTATTCGGAGCGCGCCCCGACTCGCTCACCGCCGACACTGCCGCCATCTGGATGCTCGCCACGCGCGAGGCTGACGCCCGGCCGCTGGAGTTCGCCCGCGTGTCGCGCCGCTGCCTGGACATGGTCTTTAAGGCGTTTCCTGACATTTCTGATTTTTACAACTTTGTTCCCGAGCGCGCCGAGCGCACCGTCGCCTGGCTGCGCTGGCTCGACGCCTGGCTTTCCGTGCCGGACAGATTCATCTCGCCGTGGACCGGCGAGCTGTTCGCCCGCTTCACCATCGAAAGAGAGGAGGCGCGACATGTGTGACCCCGCTTCCGCGGCCGCCCTGCTCGCCCTCGGCGGCGCATCGATCAATGTCGTCCAGACGGGGCTCGGCATCCAGGCCGCCCGCCAGCAGGGCAAGTTCGCGAAAGACATGGCCGAATACCAGTCCGGCCTCGAGCGTCAGCGCGCGGGCATCGCCAAAAAGAACGCCGAAGTGCAGGCGCACCGCCTCGCCGTCCAGCGCCGTATGGAGACAGCCTCCGGCCTGACGGATTTCGCGGCGAACGGCCTGCTCATAGACGGAGACCCCAACTCCGCGCCCAACGTGTGGGAGCAGGACATGGCCGCAGAGACCGCCTGGCAGATCGAAGAGCTGCGCACACAGGCCGAATACGAGGCCTGGGGACACAACGCCAACGCAGCCATGCTGACCGCGCAGGGCCGCATGGCCCGCAAGGGCGCGCAACTCGAGATGGCCGGCCTCGCCCTCTCCGGACTCGGCGGGGCCGCGAGTTCCGGCGCCAAGGCGGGCGAGGCGCTCACCATGCTCGCGTAAAGGGGAGGATATTGAGACATGCCGAAGGTACCGATGGTGCGACAGGACGACTGGAACGGGGTGCAGCTCCCGACCGTCATGAGCGCGGACGCCGCGCCGCTCGCGCGCGGGGCGAAGGCCCTCGCGCGGGGCGTCGCCGACATGGGGCAGGCCGCCGCGCACATCGCGGGCGTCATGCAGCGCGTGCGCG
>MWEK01000120.1 GCA_002070955.1 Planctomycetes bacterium ADurb.Bin069 | reverse complement strand
GCCCTCGGCACCCCCGCCCGGCCGGTCGTCTTCAACAACGATGCCGCCTGCTTCGCCCTCGGCGAGTACTTCCGCGGCGGTGCCCAAGGCTTCAGCCGCCCGGTGGTCGTCACCCTCGGCACCGGCTTCGGCGCCTCGTTCCTCAATGAGGGACGTCCCCAGACCTGCGGCGACAACGTGCCGCCCGACGGCGAACTCTGGCATGTGCCCTTCCGCGACGGCATCGCCGACGATTACTTTTCGACCCGTTGGCTGACCGGCGAATGGCAGCGCCTGACCGGCACGCCCGTCGCGGGCGGGAAGGAGCTGGCCCACCTCGCGCTCGGCGGCCATGCCGACGCCCGCCGCCTCTTCCGCAGCTTCGGCGAAAACCTCGCCGAATTCGTCGCGCCCTGGCTCGCCCGCTTCCACGCCGACGCCTTTGTGATCGGCGGCAACCTCGCCCGCGACTGGGAATTGTTCGTGCCCGCGCTCCAGGCCGGCCTCGCCGCACGCCTCGCCGACGGTATCGCCGTCAAGCCGTGCGAGCTGGGCGAGCAGGCCCCCATCTACGGCGCCGCCCTCGCCCTCACCCTCGTCGACCCCGCCAGCGTCACCCCCGCGCCTCTGCCCGCCGACTTCGCCGGCTTTGACGCCCTGCTCGCCCAGATCGCCGCGCAGCGCCGCGTGCGGCTCGACGGACCGGCCGACGCCCCCTGGCGCGACGTGACCGACGCCCTGGACCGCGCCTTGCGCGCCACCGGTTCGCGGACCGTCTGGTATGCCGCCGGCGCCGCCCGCAGCGCCGGCGGCCTCGACCCCGACGCCCTTTCCAACATCCGCCCGGACGCGCAGGCTGATCGCTGTGTCGTGACCGGCTGCGGCGCCGCCCAAGTGCCGTGGCCCGACGCCGCAACCCTGACGCTCGGGGCTTGAAGGAGGTGACCATGCGCATCCCGACGCTCGCGTCCGCCCTGGCCGTCGTGTCCTGCCTCGCCGTTGCCGGTCGCGCGCACGCCCAGACCGGCGCCGCGGCCCGCACGCCCAACATCGTCTTTGTCCTCGCGGACGACCTCGGCATCGGCGACGTCGGCTGCTACAACCCCGCCTCGATGATCCGCACGCCGCACCTCGACCGGCTCGCCGCCCAGGGCATGCGCTTCACCGACGCCCACAGTCCCTCCTCGGTCTGCACCCCCACGCGCTACGGCATCCTCACCGGCCGCTACGCCTGGCGCACGCGCCTGCAGCGCGGCGTGCTCTTCGGCCTCAGCGCCCCGCTGATCGCCCCCGGCCGCCCCACCGTCGCCTCGCTGCTCAAGGCCAAGGGCTACCAC
>MWEK01000119.1 GCA_002070955.1 Planctomycetes bacterium ADurb.Bin069 | reverse complement strand
TCGTCGAGCGCCTCCTCGAGCCGCAGGCGCTCGCGCGCGCGGCGGTTCATCTCCGCGTTGTCGATGAGCCCCGCGCCTTTGCCGAAGACGGCCTCGGCGGCGGACACGGTGACGCGCGCGGCCTGTTCGGCGGCGTTGGCGGGCAGCGTGGCCAGGCCGTTGAGGAAGCCGATGCCGGCGTCGCCGAGCGTGTTCCAGAACGTGCCGGCCTCGGGGTCGCGCGAGAGCCGCGCGAACTTGGCGACCGCCGCCTGCTCCTTCTCGTCGAGCCGCTGGAAGGCGGCGATGTCGCCCGGGGCGAGCCTGCGGCCGCGGACCGCGCCCTCGGCGATCCGGCGGGCGTCCTCGGAGAGCGAGGGCGCGACGGCCAGCCAAACCGCCCAGAGGTTCTTGTCGAGCAGTTTCGCGTAGTGCTCCGCGACCAGCTTCTCGTCGCGGCGGCGGGCGCGCCAGGCGTCGAGCGCCTTTTTGTCGGCGTCCGCCTCCTCCTTCGCGCGAGGCTCGCGGAACGGCTCCGAACTGGCCGTCTGCTCCAGATTGTACCTGCGCCGCGCCTCCCGGTCGGCGCGCAGCCGGGCGTTGGCGGCCAGCGCGTCCTCCGGCGCGTCCCGCAGGTCCGGGTGGCCGTCGTCCAGCCCGTAGCCCGCGAACGCGTCCTGGAGCCTCTGCCCGGCTTCCCCGGCCTTGTCCGCGATGCCCATCGCCTTGCGGGCGATCCCGAGCTTTCCGGCGTCGTCGGCGGCGGCGAAAGCCTTCAGCTCGTCGTCGGCGGCGTATTCCCACACGTTGCCGCTTTTCATCATGCCGCGCATGAAGTCCAGGTACTCGGCGCCCGTGGCGAACGGTTTGTCTTTGCGCCACATGCGCCCGTCGGGGTCGGGGACTTTAAGCATTCCGGATATCCGCCGCGCGGCGGCCTGTTTGTATTCGTCCGGGGCGGTGTCCGGGAGCGACAGGAGGAACGAGAGGCGCTCGCGGTCTGTCGGCGGCGCGGGCGGCTCGGCGGCGGGCGTCCAGCGCCGCGCGCTTTCGGGAACGGATGCGGGGACCTTGGGCATGTCAGTACTCCTCCTTGTAATCATCGTCTCCGTCTTCGTCTTCCCCGGCGGCTGCCTCTTCCGCGCCGAGGACGCCAGCGGCGGGCGGCCCGAACGACCAGGCGGGCGAGTTGGCGATGGCGCGCCCGGAGCGGGCCGCCCGCGCGGATTCGCGCTCCAGGATCGCGTCGGAGAGCCCGTCGAGGGCGGCGTCGATGTCCACGGAGAGCTGCCTGCGCTTGAGGTCGCCGACGAGCCTGCGCGTGAACAGCTCGGGGTCC
>MWEK01000118.1 GCA_002070955.1 Planctomycetes bacterium ADurb.Bin069 | reverse complement strand
GGCCGTCGAGCGGCGTGGCCGGCAGCGCCGCGCCGGCGAGGCGCGCGAAGGTCGGCAGCAGGTCGATGGTGCCGAGCATCGCGTCGCTGACGCCGCCGGGGGGGATGCGGCCCGGGAAGCGCATCACGCAGGGGCTGCGCGTGCCGCCGTCGAAGCCGGTGCCTTTGGCCTCGCGGAACGGCGTGCTCCCCGCGTGGTTGCCGTAGACGTGCCAGGGGCCGTTGTCGGAGGTGAAGACCACCAGCGTGTTGTCGGCCACGCCCGTCTCGTCCAGGGCGCGCATGATCGCGCCGACCGACGCGTCGATCTCCATCATCACGTCGCCGTACAGGCCGGCGCCGGAGGCGCCGCGGAAACGGTCGGACACCGCCAGCGGCACATGCGGCATGCTGTGCGGCACATAGAGGAAAAAGGGCTGATGGCGCTTGCGGCGGATGAAATCGACCGCGCGCTCGGTGTACCGCTGCGTGAGGGTGTTCATCTGCGCGGCGGAGAGATCGTCGATCGCGACCGCGCCGTTCTCCCAGTACTGGAGCGGGAAATTGTCGAAGGCGCGCGACTGGGGGTGGTGGCGCCACATGTCGTTCGAGTACATGAGGCCGCACGACTCGTCGAAACCGCGCGCCGGCGGCCGGGTGTCGGGCTGGTCGCCGATGTGCCACTTGCCGAAAACCGCGGTGGCATAGCCGCGCGGCTTGAGCACCTGCGCGACGGTCGGCCAGCGGGGGTCCATGCCGCGGGCGCGCGGGCCGTGCGCGCCGACCAGGCCGGTCCGTTCGGGATAGCAGCCGGTCAGCAGCGCCCCGCGCGAGGCGGAACAGATCGCCTGCGGCACATGCAGGTTCACGAAGCGGCAGCCTTCGGCGGCGAGCCGCCGCACGTTCGGCGTCTCATAGGCGGGCGCGCCGAACGGATGGAAATCGGCGTAGCCCGCGTCGTCGAGGAAGATCACGACGATGTTGGGCGGGCGCGCTGCGGGGGCGAGCGACGTGCAGGAGGCGCCGAGGCCCGCCGCCGCGAGGCCGGAGCCTTTGAGGAACGCGCGCCGAGAGAGGCGGAGCGGATTATTGGCGTTCATAAGGCGGCAAGCTGGTCGCGCTGCACGGCGAGTTCCGTTTCTAGCGCGGCGAGTTTCGTTTCCAGCGCGGCGACGCGCGACTCGAGCGCGTCGAGGCGGGATGGGGCGGACGGCTGGGGAGTCGGCGCGGGCGTGAAGCCGGCCGCGCCGGGTTCTTCCAGGGCGGGGGGCGAGTCGCCCAGCAGGTGGGCGAAGCGCGCCTCCTTGTGGCCGGGCTGGCGCGGGAGTTCGGTCACGAGCGCGCCGTCCTCGCGC
>MWEK01000117.1 GCA_002070955.1 Planctomycetes bacterium ADurb.Bin069 | reverse complement strand
GGCGCGGGAGACGACTTCGTTGGGCGTGGCGTATTTGGCCACGAACTTGGTCCCCGGCGAGGGTCCGCTCTTGCCCTCCTCGCCCTCGGCCCGCACGGTGTCGGAGGTGTCGTCCCAGACATAGTAATTCGTGTCGGTGGGTTTGGGCGGCGCGGAGGCGGCCGGGGGCGGGCCGCCGGCGGGCGGCGGGGTGGAGCCAAAGAACAGGTTGGGAATGGCGCTGTCCACCCAAACCTTCTTCTGCCCCGGGCTCGCTTCTTTCTGGCGCGCCAGGAACAGCGGCGCGACAACCTTCAGCGGCAGTTCCAGCACGGTGGCGTCGTGGATGGAGGCCGCGGGCGGCGGCGCCGGGCGCAGCCAGGCGCGCAGGGTTTTCCAGGAGAAAACGATGCGGCCCTGCTTGAGGGCGAGTTCCACGCTCTCGACCGGCAGCGCGACCCGGGCCTCTGCCAGGTTCAGCAACAGAAGCTCCCGGCGGATGGCTTCCGGCCAGGCTTCGGCCAGGGAGGATACGTTGACCGACAGGGAGCCGCTCTCCTCCGGGGCGGCGGCGGCCGGCGCGGGCGCGGGGTCTGGCGCGAGGGGCGACGGCGGTTCCCGCATCGGGCGGGCGAAGGGCCGCGCGGAAAAAGGAATGGGCGGCGGCGCCGCCGGCGGCGCGGGCGGGGGGGCAAAGGTGATATGGGCGCGGGCGGGCGGCATGATCGGCTCCGGCGCCGGCTCGGCAGCGGGACGCGCCGGCGGCAGGACCACCGGCGGTGGCGCGGCGGCCGGCGCGGCGGCAGCGGGCGCGGCGGCGGGCGGCTTGGCCGGGCCGATCACCAGGGTGCGGCTTTGGTTGCGGTCGTCGAAGGGGCTGAGGACGTCTTCCGGCACCTGGACCTGCGACTGCACGCGGCGGCAGGCGATCAGGGCGGGATTGAGCCGGGACAGGATCTCGCCCAGGGGCAGCGGCACCATTACGCGATCCCGGTCGTTCTCCATGGTGAAGAGGCCGGGCGCGGCCTGGCGGAGTTCGCCAAAGGAGATTTGCACCACCCCGCGGGAGAGCTGGGAGAGAATCTTCTCCAGCGGGATCATAATGGTGACGATGCTGACGTCCACGTTGATGACCCGGGCCTGCAGTTCCAGGGGCAGGCCGGCCAAAATGGGCTTTAAGGGCAGCTCAATTCCACGTCCATTTTGATGATGCGCGCCGTTGTGGCGGGGCGAAGCGGGCTCGGAGCGGAACGGGGTGGCGGCCGGGCGGGTGGCGGCCGGGGCCGGGGTGGGAGACGGCTTCGGCGGTGCCGGGGTGGAGTTGTCCACCAGCCTCCGGACCAGGCTCTTCAAAGGACG
>MWEK01000116.1 GCA_002070955.1 Planctomycetes bacterium ADurb.Bin069 | reverse complement strand
CCCGCCGTGACGAAGCTCGCGACCGCGCCCGTCACGGCGCCCACGGCGGACGCAACGGCGTCCGCGATCGACTCCGCGAACTCGAGCCCGGCGATCGCCGCCTCTCCCGCGAGCATTCCGATCGCGTCGCCGGTCGCGTAGACGGACGCCGAGAAATCGTAGAACGCGACCACGCCGGCCGCAACGACCGCGACGATCACCGCGAGCCCGACCGCGGCTTCCCCGATCTTCACGGCGAGCCATTCGCCGGCGCTCGCCGCCGCGTCTAGCACGCTGTCGAGCTCCCAGCCGGACCCGTCTATGCCGAGCAGATCGGCGATCGCGCTCACCGCTGGCTTGGCCGCGATATAGATTTTCGTCGCCCCGATCAGGAACCCCAGCACGAACGCCTCAACGGCATACGCAGCGTTGGCCGCTTGCCCGATGATCGGGTCGAGCACGCCGCTCACCGCGTCGCGCATTGCGCGCCCGGCGGCAGTGTTCTGATCGAAGAGCCCGACGAGGATCGACAGCCCTTGCAAAGCGGGCTCGGCGAAGTTCTCAGGAAACCACGCTTGCACGTTGCGTTGGAAGCGCGCGCCTTGCGCCTCCAGCGACAACAAGCGCCGCGCCGCAATGTCGCCTAGCTTCGTGTTGATCGCCTCGGCGAATTCTTCGGCGCTGACTTTGCCCGCCGCGAGATCGGCGACAAGCGCATCGGCGCCGCCCTGCCCAAGCGCAGCTTCGGCGATCGCGGCCGCGCGCAACGTGGCGGACAGCTCAGCAGCGCTCACGCCAGCGTCAAGCAGAGACTTCGAAAGCGCGCGCAGCCGATCATCGGCGACGCCGGTTGCGTCCGTGATCTCAGCCCACGGGACGCCGCGCAGCGCGGGCGTTAAGCGCTCGGTAGCTTCGCGCGTCAGCGCCAGATTGCGCGCTGTGTTCGCCGCGGCGAGGCCGTACGCGGCGAGCGCACCGACACCGGCGAGCATCGCCGCAGACACGGCCACCACCGCGGCGAGCAACGCAGCAAGCGCCGCCACGGCACCGACGCCGGCGACGGTCATCACGGCGGTTGATTGACCGAATTTTTCCTTGAGCTCGGCGAATGCTTGCGCGGGGGACAAGACCCGCGCGCCGAGCTCCCCTAGCGGCCCGCCAATATCGCCGAGCGCGCCGCGGAGCGCAGACAGCTTCGACGTCGCGCCGCCGAGTGAATCGGCGACGCGCTTTTGCAATGCGCCCGTGTTCTTGAGCCTCCGCTCAAGGTCGGCTTGCGCGGCCGCAGCTTGCGCGGCCTCGCGCTCGAGCTTATCGAGCCCGGCGGCGTAATTCTTGACCGCGGCCGCGGCTTGATCCGCGGCCGCGCGCGCG
>MWEK01000115.1 GCA_002070955.1 Planctomycetes bacterium ADurb.Bin069 | reverse complement strand
CGCGCAGGGGCGTATGGGGCGGGCTTCACGCGCGAGGGCGCGGAGTACGTCTGCGACAATGGGGACCATGCCGCACAGCAGCGCGGTGTCGTGTGGAGCGTGGAGCTGAACCAGAGCCGGGCCGAGCCGGTGGTGGCGTCGGCCTGGGCGCGCGCGGAGCGGACGGAGGGTTCGCCCAACAGCGACTTCTCGCTCTATCTCGATCTCGTGTACGCCGACGGCACGCCGCTTTGGGGGCAGTCCGCGCCGTTCGAGCCTGATCCGGCGGCCGGGTGGCAGCGGCGCGAGGTGGTGGTCACCCCGGACCGGCCGATCCGCCGCATGAGCTGCTATCTGCTCTACCGCAACCGCGCCGGCCGGGTCCGTTTCAAGGACGCGCGCGTCGGGACGCTCGCCGCCGACGGCGTCCTGCGGTTTGACGGCGCGGTGACCGAGCAGGTCGCCGCGCCGCAGCGCGGCTTCCTGATGCGCGACGTGGCGCGGGAGTCGGGCTTCGTGTCGATTGCGCGCGAGGCGCTCGGGATCCGGCTGACGTCCCGCGAGCGCCGTGCCGCCGGCGTGACTTTTTATGACGTGTCGCTCGAAGACCTCACCGGCACGGACCGGGCCGTGACGCTCGTCTACACCCTGCCGCAGCCGGACGGTCCGTTGGTGTGGTTTCATGATCCGCGGCGGGCGCTTGAGTTGGACGGGTGTCTGGCGGAGGTGATGAACACCACGCGGCGGCCGGTCGGCGCGAACGGTCAGCTTTCGCGCTATCCGTTCGGCGCGGTGGCGGCCGGCGGGACGGGGTGCGCGGTCGGTCTCGACCTGGCGACGCCGCTCTATTTCCGGACCGGCTGCCAGCCGCGGACGCGCGAGCTGTTCCTGGCGTGCGATGTCGGGTTTGCCCCGGAGAAGCGGACGGCCGGCTTCCGGTTCTGCGTCTTCGACTTCAAGGCGGCGGACGGGTTCCGCGGTGCGCTGGCGCGCTACTATGACCTCTATCCCGATGCGTTCGCGACGCGCATCCGCCGGCAGGGGGTCTGGATGCCGTTCGCGGCCATCAGCAAAGTGGAGGGCTGGCAGGATTTCGGGTTCCGGTTCAAAGAGGGCGATAGCGAGACGGCATGGGACGACGCGCAGGATATCCTGACCTTCCGCTACACCGAGCCGATGACCTGGTGGATGGCGCTCAAAGGCGACGGCCCGCGCACGCTGGAACGTGGCATGGCGGAGGCGCGGCGGCTGGCGGCTGCCGGCAATGCCGCCGGGCTGGCCTGGGCGAGCAGCGCGTTCGAGGATGAGAAAGGACGGGCGCCGGGGCGCGTGCTGGACACGCCCTGGTGCAACGGGGTGGTCTGGAGCATGAACTGCGCGCCGGGCGTG
>MWEK01000114.1 GCA_002070955.1 Planctomycetes bacterium ADurb.Bin069 | reverse complement strand
CGCGCACGCGCTGCATGACGCCCGCGATGTGCGCGGCGGCCTGCCCCATGTCGGCGACGCCCCGCGCGAGGGCCTGGCCGCCCCGCGCGAGCGGCGCGGAGTCCGCGCTCATGACCGTCGGGAGCTGCACCCCGTTCCAGTCGTCCTGGCGCACCATCGGTACTGTCGGCATGTCAAAATCTCCTTAAGTGTATGCGGTCATTACGGACCCGCCGTGCGTGCCTGACGCGCCGGCGTAGTTGGCGCTTGTTTTCCCGCCACCGCCTCCGCCGCCCCCGCCTGCGGAGCCTGCGGCCATCGCGCCGGTGGCCAGTGCGCTCCCCATTCCGGAGAGGCCGGTGCCCCAGCCCTCGAGGATCGCGCCGCGCCGCGCCATGCTGCCCTGCGCGGTCAGCATGCCGGCGTTGGCGTTGAAGCCCCAGGCCTCGTACATCGCCTGCGTGCGCAGCTCCTCCTGCTGCCAGGCGGTCTCGGCGGCCATGTCCTGCTCCCAGACGTTCGGCGCGGAGTTGGGGTCGCCGTCGATCAGCATGCCGTTCGCCGCGAACTCCGTCATGCCGGCTGCGGTGGCCATGCGCCGCTGCTCGGCGAGGCGCGCCGCCTGTATCTCGGCGTTCTGCCCCGCGAGTTTGGCGCGCTGCCGCGCGAGGTCGGCCTGATAATTGGCCATGTCTTTCTGGAATTTTCCCTGTTGCTGCGCGGCAAAGATCGAGACGCCGGTGCCGGCGATCTGGAAGATTGCGGATGCGGCATAGAGTGCTACTGGCATGCGGCTCTCCTTTCGGCCGGCAGGCCGAATTTAACGAAACGCTCTCCGGTCCAAGGGGATTTCCAATATTCGGAGACGGAAAACCATGCCCCCAGCCATTCCAGCCATTGCCGCGTGGTGCGGGGGCAGCCCGTGTCCTGCGTCCAGTTCCAGAAGGTCTCGACGCCCGGGAGCATGTCGCACAGCGTCCGGAAGCACAGGCGTGAGCGCCGCGCGAAGATGACCGGGTGCGCCTCGCACTCGCGCGTGGACAGCATCCAGATCGAGGCGGAATCGGAGGTGAAGGAATCCGGGGCGGCGGCGAAAACGGCGCACGGGACGCCGTCGATGCGGGCGCCGAATGCGATGCCGCCCCTCTGTGCCGTCGCGCTGATGTCGCGGCGGATGGCCTCTGCGACGGCGGCCGCGCCGGCGATGCCTGTCGTGCCGAGGAATTCGGCGCGGTCGGCAGCTTTGAGGCGTGCCGCAAATGCGGTGGTCTCGGCGAGCGACCAGTCGAATATGCCGATCTCAACGTTCATCGTCCCCCCTCGAACTCGATGTCCGCGACCACGCCGAGCACCTCCAGCTTGTCGGGCCCGGCGCTCGCGATGCGCACA
>MWEK01000113.1 GCA_002070955.1 Planctomycetes bacterium ADurb.Bin069 | reverse complement strand
TCCGTGGCGAGCGCCTTGGCGATCTCCTTGGCGTCGCCGGTGAGCGGCTTGAACGCATCGGCCGGGATGCCCTGCTGCAGGGCCTTGAAGTCGATGAGGCCGAGCAGGGCGTCGCCGCAGACGAGGTGCGAGTCGAGGAACGAAAGCGGTTGGCCGGGCCGGTAGCCTTCGAGCCAGAGGGCGGTGCGGGCCAGCTCCAGCGCCATGGGGTTGCGGTCGACGCCGTAGATGCAGTGGGCGACGACCTCATGGAGGGCGGCGCGGTAGTCGTCGGGCGTGACGGCGCCCTCGGTGGCGCGCACCTCGGCGAGGCGTTCGGCCAGGCGGCGGGCGGCGGCGAGGAGGAAGTGGCCGGAGCCGCAGGCGGGATCGATGACCGCGACGGAGAGCAGCGCCTCGGCGGGCCGGTCGGGCGCGGCGGCGAGTTTTTGCGCGATCACGGGATCGAGCGCGCTGTCGAGCAGCTCCTGCACGAGGCTGTCGGGCGTGTAGTAGCTGCCGGTGGTCTTGCGGGCGTTGCCATCGGTGCGGCCGGCCTCGGTGAGGCCCACGAAGCCGAAGCGGCGGGCCGGGAGGTCGACGGTGGGCACGAGCTCGAGGAGGCTCTCGTACACGGAGCCGAGCTCCTCGGGGCCCATGTTGCGGTAGTCGATGGCGGCGAATTTTTTCGCGATCTGCGCCCAGCGCAGGTGGCGCATGGCGGTGAGCAGCGAGCGGTTGTCGAGCCGGGCGGCGTCGAGATCGGGGCACTGTTTCGCGGCGAAGAGTCCGCCGAGGGCGGGCAGCGCGAGGCGGGGCTCGCCGGCGGCGAGGCCGCGGAAGACGATGCGCACGCCGGCCCAGAGATCGCCGAAGCGGTCGAAGCCGGCGCGGCGCAGGGCGCGGTCGCGGAAACGGTGGAAGGCGTAGCCCTGGCGGTAGAGCTCGCGGGCCGCGTAGGCCGCGGGGGAATCGTCGCCCACGTGGAGGAGGCTCACGCCCTTCTCGTTGCGCCGCTCCTCGACGGTGAAGACGAAGAGGAAGCGGTAGACGAGGCGGAGGAGTTGCTGGAAATAGGCGTCCTTGGTGAGCGCGCCGGAGTCCAGGCGCTGGCGGAGGGCATCGTTATCCGGATGCGCGAGGAAGCCGGTGCCGAGCGCGAGAAGGGCATCGGTCACACCGGCGCGGAGACCTTCGCGCACCGGCTCGCCCTGCTCCTGACCTTCCTTCCGCCAAGTGTCCCAGAGGCAGGCGGTGGCGGAGTCGCCGGCGCGGGAGGCGTGGAAGAGGCGCCAGACGGCGGCGAAGTCGGCGTAGCGCTGGTCGCGGAGGATGAGCTCGAGGTCGGCCTCGAGGTAGGCCGGGCGCGTGAGGGTGTCGGCATCGCGCACG
>MWEK01000112.1 GCA_002070955.1 Planctomycetes bacterium ADurb.Bin069 | reverse complement strand
CAGGGGCCGGCGGACTTGTCGCAGCGCGAGGTGAAGTCGTGGCAGGACCAGCTTCCGTCCTCGTTTTGGTGGCGCCTGAGCCATTCCAAGGCGGCGCGCACGGCGTCCTCGGTTTCTACGCTGCCGTCGGGCGAGTTCCTGGTGATGCGCGATTCATACGGCGTTCCATACGCGCCCGCCGCGTCGCCGCCGATGCCGATCGCATCGTTGACGCCGGGCGAGACGACGTTGGGGTCGCCGATCTGAACGTTGGTCACGTTCTCAAGACTCGTGCCCGGGGAGATGTCGGCCGTGACCTCGTCGACCTCCCGTTTGATGATAACGGGATCCTTGAGATCCTTGTCCGTGGGGCCCGGGACGAAGTCGCGGCGCTTGATGTCGCGTTTGCGCGTGGGGTCGTAGACCGGCGGCTTGTGCGCTACCTTCGGCGTCGGGCCTATGACGAACGGCTTGTCCTCGGGCTTTTTCTCTTCCACGCCTCTGACGATGTTCAACAGGAGGATGATGACGACGAGGTGAAGCAGCGCGGAGGCGCCCCAGAAGGGCATGTTCCGGAAGTACTGAACGACGGCCTGAACCGCGTTCTGCGGACTCTCATCCTCGTCCTCGGGGGCGTAGTCTTCCTCGCGGCGGGGCCGCGCGCGGGCGGGCGCCGGCCGGGCAGCGGCGAGGGCGCTTTGGACCTCGTTCCAGGCCGCATCGATGCGGTCGGTGGAGAGGAGCCCGCGCTCGGCGAGATAGCCGTAGAGCGTCAGGCTCGGATCCTCGTTGCGCAGGCGGTCGACGTCCTTGAGCGCCTGCTCGAGGGCGTCCTTGGGCACCCAGCCCTTCTTGCGGACGAGTCGTGCGAAAGACAGTTCCTCGGGCGTAATCATCATCGCCTCCTTCGACGCGAAAGACGGACCGGCGTCCCGCCGGACGGATTCGGCACGGGATCCTTCACGCGAGAAGACGGTATGATCGCGTGCCGAGAACCGAGACACGCCACCGTTACGCTCCTACGTTTATTGTATCCCTCCCGAGCCGCAAGGCCAGTTATTTCCGGGCAGGGCGGCCGAGCGCATTCAAGGGCTTTCCTCCTCGGCCTCGGGTGCGTAAAACGGCATCCGGGCCGAGATGCTTCAGGACCGGAAGTTCTTCCACCCTGTCGTCGGCGCGGGCGGGGAAGACGCGGCGGAGACCGCGCCGCCGTGGAGCGGCTTCGGCGGCGGCGCTTGCCGTGCTGCTTTTCGAGATCGCTCCCATGAGGGAGGTGCGCGGGGCGGAGCCCCGCCGGAACGCCTCCCGCGCCGGGTGCTTGACGCGGCTCTTTACCTGTACGTCTCCTGGGTGCGTTCGAAGCGGTAGTAGACCTCGAGGGTGAGGGCGCCCATGGCCGTCACGTACACACGGCCGCCGGCGAGGCT
>MWEK01000111.1 GCA_002070955.1 Planctomycetes bacterium ADurb.Bin069 | reverse complement strand
ACGCCGGTCACGGCGGTGCGCCGGTCGTCGTCGGTGAAGGCGACGGCCACGGCCTGCGCGTTGGCCGCGCCGGCCGCGCCCTGCCAGGGGGCGAACACGCCGGTGTCGAGCAGCAGCAGCCAAGGCCGCGCCGCGCGGCTGAAGGCGCCGAGGATGCGCTGCCGGTAGAACCAGCGCTGCGCGCGCACGGCTCCGCCCTCGGCGCTCAGGGCCACGATGTGGGTGTCGATCTGTGCGCCGACGCGGTGCGCGGCGCCGGGCAGGCTGCGCGCGAAACGCGAGGTGCCGGGGGCCAGCACGAGTTCCGCGCCGGAGGCCTGGATCAGCGCGGCGGCGGCGGCGGCGTCCGTCGCATAGCGCGGCTGCGCGACCGCCGGATCGTCGACCGTGTGGAATGCGGCCGCGCCGCAGCCTTGGACGGCGTCGGCCGCGGCCGACGCGCCGGCGCCGAGGATCGCCACGTCGAAGGGCTGGCCCAGCGCGGCGGCGGCGGTGAGGGTTTCAAGGGCGGCCTTAGGCAGCGAGCCGTCGGCCTGGGTGTGCAAGAGTGCGAGTGTTTTCGACATGGAGCGCGTCCTTACTCAAATCAGTTGTTGATCCACTCGACGATCTCTTTCGCGATCTCGTCGGTCGAGGCATCCTTGACGATGCGGGTCTGGCGTTTCTGCGGCGGGATCTCGGTCGTTTCGTACGCGATACCGCCGACGCCGGCCGGGGTCGGCTTGGCTTTCATCAACGACGGCATGACGCCGCGCATGTTCGCCATGCCGACCTGCGGGTTGTTGGGCGGTTCGGGCAGGTTGCCCGTGGCCCAGGCGAGCACGGCGGGCGCGCCCTTGCATGTGGAGGCCAGATATTCGCCGCCCTCGATGCGCTCCAGCACCGCGAACGAGCCGTCCTCCGCCGCCTTGATCTCATCCACGCCCGCGAAGAAGTCGCGGATGCCGAGGCGTTCGCAGACGAGCTGCATGGTCACGCCGGCGTCGCGCGAGGCCGAGGCGCAGCCGCCGAAGACCAGCAGGCGGCTCTTGTCGAGGCCCGGGATCGCGGCGATGGCGTCGGCCAGGGCGGCTGCCACGCCGTGCGCGTCGGTAAAGCCGCTGGCGCTGCCGTCCAGCGCGACCAGCTCGAAGGGCACCTTCTGGGCCACGGTCATCATGAGCTGCTGAAGCTTGGCCTTGGGGCCGAGGCTCACCAGATAGACCTTGCTGCCCGCCGCCTGCTTGGCGAGGTTGGCCGCCTCATACAGCGCGTGGGCGGACCACGGGTCGAGCACCGACGGCAGCATGGTCTCGTTCTTGAGCCCGGGGCCCTGCGGGGTCGTCACCGGCTCGAGTGTCTGCAGCGGGTCAGGCACCAGGCTGCCGCACACGACGATCTGAAATCCATTCATCACGAGTTCTCCTTGTA
>MWEK01000110.1 GCA_002070955.1 Planctomycetes bacterium ADurb.Bin069 | reverse complement strand
CGATCTGGTCGCGGTCGCAATACTCGGCGCCGGCCACGAGCGCGGCGCGCGCGGCGGCATCGGCTGCGCGGATGGCGGCGAGGTCGAGCGGGGGCGTGGGGCGATGTGGTGTGATGGTCAGCATGGCTCAGGAGAGACCGAGGCGATGCGCGTCGCGTAACCGGGAGTCGGCTCGATTTCGACCCACGTCGCGCCGCCGGTGCCGGTGAGGCTGGTAATCCACGGCGGCGAATAGCTGTCGCCCGCTGGCGACCATGCGCCGTCTCCCGTCGCGGCGCCCGACTCGTCGACCGGGCGGCGCTCTAGCACGGCATGTAGCCGGTAGGTAGCCCACGGCGCCATTCCGGTGAGCGGAGTGTATTCTCCGGCCGCGTTGTAGGTGCCGTAGCGCAGCGAGCGGCGGATGCCAGTGGCGACGGTCTCGGGGACGGTGCGGATGGCCTCAGTGGGCGAGTCGGCCCAATCCGAGACCGCGAAGCGACGAGCGTAGGCAGCCTCCTCGCCGTCCTCCATCGAGAGCGTCGCGGTGGCCGTGCCTGAGGACAGGGCAAACGGATAAGTGGAGCCGCAGCACCAACCGATTGAGATATAGGTGCCGGCGGTTGCGGTCGCGGTGGCCTTGGTCGGAGTCTTGGCAAACGGCTCATGATCGACGCCGCAAAATGAGTATTCGTCGCCATGGCCGAACACCGCCCCCGGAGAACCGGTCGGACTTCCGCACGAAACGCCGGACGGGACGTATTCGGCCCACGAGGAGTAGCCGCTCGAAAATGCTCCGGTGGAGCACTCGCCAATCCAGGACGCCGAGCAGTCAATCCTCCGCCAACGGCGAGTCGGGAGCGTGCCGTCGAAACTCACGAAACCGCATTTTGCCCAGGTTCCGCCGCGGGTCTGGATGGCGATGTTACCGGCGGGGACGGCGGGCGGGGTCTGGTTGAGGTCGTCGTATGTGCCCGGCTGTGGGTCGGTACTGGTGGGGCCGTCGGGCAGGCGGTCGGGGTCGACGGCGCCGCCGAGGCCGTCGCCAGCGTGGCGCGAGATGTCGAGCCACTCGCCGATGCCGAGGTGCCGCGGCGCGCCCCAGGTCACAGTGAGCGACTCGGACTCGGCGACGACCGAGAGCGCGACCTGCTGGATCACGCCGGCCATCGTCGCCCACTCGGTGCGCCCGCCGAGGAGGTTGATGGCGAGGCCGGGGCGCGCAGTGGCGAGAGCGGAGATGTCGTCGACGAGCGAGATGGAGCCGGCGTAGGCGAGCGGGCCGAGGGCGGCGAGGAGGTGCGCGGCGATGCCGTAGCTGACTGCCTCCACTCGCTGCTCGTAGTCGGATACCGAGGCGTCGAGGACGAGGACGTTGGGGCCGCCGGTGAGCTCGGCCGGGCCGGCGTGCTCGGAGTAGGTCGCGTCGTCGCCATC
>MWEK01000109.1 GCA_002070955.1 Planctomycetes bacterium ADurb.Bin069 | reverse complement strand
CGGACGGGAGCGGAAATTCGCCGGGGGCGCCGGCGGTGACGGTGCCGCCCGCCAGAGCCCCGCCGCTGTCGTACGTGCCCGAGAACGACGCGCCGGATCCCGGGCCGAAGGGATCGGACTGCTGGGCGGTCTCGTCCGCGCCGGGAGCGGCGTTGCCGGGCCGCCCGCCGCGGTCCACCGTGAACGACACGGCCGTCGCGCCGCCGCTGCGGTCGGAGACGGCGACCAGCGTGTTGCCGTTGGTGGAGGCGACGGAGACGGTCCCGCTGGAGGAGAAGGCCACGGCCGGCGACCAGCCGAGCAGGTAGAGCGGCTTCGGGGAGCGGACAAGCCCGCCCGCACCGTCGGGGACGATCCTCACGATCAGGGACTGCGGGCCGTTCGTGCTCACGGCGAGCCGCAGGCTGTCGCCCGCCGGCGATGCCGCCGCAGAGCCGGAGCCGCCGCCGCTGTCCGACCAGTCGAGCCGCAGCCCGTCCAGCGCCCACGCGCCCGCGGAATCGTGGCCGGAGGAGATAAAGTACTGCTGCCACGCGTCCGAGCGGTTGATCCGGAAGGACCGCTCAAGCACGTTCGTGCAGCCCTGCGGGAGTTCGAGCGCGAACGGGTCGGCGATCTTCCAGACGGTCAGGTTGGGCTGCGACGGCTGGCGGAAGGCGACGGAGGCGGTGCGGGACGTCACGCCCCCGTACGACGTGACCGTGAGCGTGTGGGCGGCTGTGGAGTAGTCGCCGGTGACGGAGAGGAGGCAGACGTTGGTCAGGCAGGACCAGACCGCCGCGCCGCCGCGCGTGACGGTGGCCGCATAGTTGGTCGCGTCGGGCAGAGCCGTCCACGTGAAGGTGTGCGACCCGCCCGAGGCCGTCACGACGCACGCGGCGAAGGCCGGGTTCGCGCCGCTGAGCAGGTTGGCGCGGTCGCTGAAGCCGTCGCCGTTGGTGTCGGCTTCCGCGCTGTCGGTGGCGTTGGTGGAGCCGAACCAGCGGGTTTCCCAGGAGTCGGGCAGGCCGTCGCCGTCAGCGTCAACCGCGTCGCCGGACGGGTCGAGCGGGTGCGGGTCGGAACCGTCCGGGATGTCGTCTCCGTCGCTGTCGCGCGCCAGCGGATTCAATCCCGCCGCGGTTTCGGCGGCGTCGCCCAGCCCGTCGAGATCGGTGTCGGGCATGGCCGGGTCGGTGTCCCAGGTCATCACCTCGTCGTATGTGGAGAGCCCGTCATCATCGTGGTCGTCGACCGCTGGATCGAGCATGCCGAAGGCCCGCCAGCGCAGCTCAAGGCCGTTCGCGAGGCGGTTCGTGTCGTTGAGCGCGTAGGTCTCGCCGCCGCCGTTGTGCTGCGCGCCGACCGTGAAGTTGGTGAGCGCGACCGCGTTGGTGAAGGCGTAGCGGTAGGCGAAGTCGCCGTTCCGGAAAAGCTCGGCCTG
>MWEK01000108.1 GCA_002070955.1 Planctomycetes bacterium ADurb.Bin069 | reverse complement strand
CGAGGCGGTGCCCGCCGACGGGATCACCTGCATGGCGGTCGACGGCGACCAAGTCATCTGGGTAGGCACCGACCAGGGGCTCCTGCGCCAGGAGGGCTACTCGTGGCGTCCCGACCCGGAGCTGGCCGCCCTCGGCCTGGACGGCGCCACATGCTGCGGGCTCTTCGTGACGAGCGGGCTCAAGCTCTGGGCGAGCCTCCGGCGCCCGGACGGAGGGTGGGCGCTTCTGGAGCGCCGCAACGGCCGCTGGCAGGCCCCCGCCCCGGGCGCGCCGGCCGCCGCGGTGCTCGCCCTCACCGGATACCCGGACGGCGTCGTCTACGCCGCGACGACGGAGGGCGGCCTGTACCGCTGCGATTTCGACGGGCGCTGGTCGCGGTTCCCGAGCATCTGGCCCGGTTCGGCCGTTACGGCGGCGAGCATCGTCGATGACCGCGGCGCTCTGTGGCTGTGCCTGAGCGCCGTGGGAATCGCGCGCTTCGACGCGCGCGGCGATCGCTGGCAGCCCCTCTCCGCCGACGCGCTCGGATCCGACAACGAACGCGTGCTCAGCCTGCTTGTCGCCAGGGACGGCGCGACGTGGGTTGGCGCCGAGCAGCGGCTGTCGCGCATCACGGGCGCCGGCGCGGAAACCTTCACCATGACGCCCTCCCACCCGCTGCGCCGGGTCTCCGCCCTCGCCGAGGACGCTTCCGGCGCCATCTGGACGGGCAGCCCCGAGGCCTTTCCCGGGGCGTGGGTCCTGGACGGCGGCCGCTGGAGCCACTTCCGCCTGCCGCCGCCCTACGAGGGCGTGACGCTGCACCGCATCATCGCCGACCGCGAGCGGCGGCTCTGGTTCATCGCCGCCGAACGGCATCGCGCCGGCGCGTGGGCCGGCGACGGCAAGAGCCTGACCCATTTCGACCGGGACGCGGGCTTGGCCAGCGACGTGGTCTATGCCGTCCACGTGAGCGCCGGCGGCGCGGTCTGGTTCGGCACCGACCGGGGCTTGAGCCGCATCAGCAACTTCACGGACCGCATGTTCCGGCACTTCACCCGGGAGGACGGCCTGGCGGCCGACCGCGTCTGGGATGTCGGCGAGGGCAACGACGGCACGATCTGGGCCGCCCATCAGATCGGCGGCGGCGTGAGCCGGTTCAACGAGCGCGCCGGGAAATGGACCCGCTACGGGATCTACGACGGCATGGCCAACGAGAGCGTCTGGTCCATCGCGGGCTCGCCGCTCAACGATGTCTGGTTCGGCACGCAGGGCGGCATCACCCGCTTCGACGGCGCGACGTTCTACAACTACGAAATCGCCGAGAATCCCCTCATCAGCAACGTCTGGCCCCTCGCCATCGCGCCGCGGGAGCGCGGGGTCCTGGCGGGAACGCTGGCCGGCGGCGCCTTCCGGTTCCGGCGGGAGGACAACGACCCGCCCGC
>MWEK01000107.1 GCA_002070955.1 Planctomycetes bacterium ADurb.Bin069 | reverse complement strand
TGGCTGACGCGCCAGATGTTCGGGCGCAAGTCCGAAAAGACCGACCCGAACCAGATGTGGCTCGACGCGCTGACGATCCAGGCGGTCGAGGGGAACGCGCCCGCCGCCCCCGCGCCGGCCGCCGCGACCGAAGTCGCGGCGCACACGCGCAGGGCCGCGCCGCACGGGCGCGGCGAACTGCCGGAGACGCTGGAGCGCGTGGTCGAAGTCATCGACGTCCCCGAGGCGGAGAAGACGCTGCCCGACGGCACGCCGCGGCCGCTGATCGGCTGCGAGGACGCGGAGCGCGTCGCGTACCAGCCGCCGAAGATCTACGTGAAGGTGACGCGCCGCCTGAAGTACGGCAGCCCGGCGGGCGCGGAGGAGAACGGCGTCGTGACCGCCCCGGTCCCGGACGCGCTGGTGCCGCGCTGCCTGGCTGACGAGAGCCTGCTGGCGCACCTGGCGGTGTCGAAGTACGCGGACCACCTGCCGCTCAACCGCATGGAGGGCGTGTTGAAGCGCTCCGGCGTCACGCTGGCGCGCCAGACGACGTGCGGCTGGCTGGTCGAGTGCGGGCTGGCGCTGCGGCCGCTCGTCGCGGCGGCAAAGGGCGAACTCTTCGCGGGCAGGCTGGTCCACCACGACGACACGCCGGTGGACATGCAGGATTACAACTCCGGCAAGCCGCGCGGCCAGAGGATGCGCGAGGCGCGGCTGTGGGTCGCCACGGCCCCGCCGCGCGAGGGGCCGTGGACCGTGTTCGACTTCACCGCGAGCCGCGCGACGGAAGGTCCGCGCGACTTCCTCGGCGGCTTCAGCGGCCGCGTCGCCTGCGACGCCTACGCCGTCTACGGCAGACTGGCGACGGCCGAGTTCGGGCCGCCCCCCGTCGACCTGATCGGCTGCTGGGCGCATGTGCGGCGTTACTTCCGCGAGGCGCACCTGTCGAGCCATCCGGCCGAAGGCGCGGCGTTCATGCACCTTATCGGACTGCTGTACGCGGTCGAGCGAGACCACGCCGACACGGTCCCGCCCGGGGGCGCGACGGCGGCGGAACGCGCGGCGCTCCTGCGCGCGGACGACGCCCGCCGCCTGGCGCTGCGGACAGAGCGCTCGCTGCCGGTGCTGGCGCAGATCCGAGAGAAGATCGACGCCCTGACGCCCTCGACGCCGCCCTCCTCGAAACTCGGCAAGGCGCTCTCGTACGCGGACAAGATCTGGCATCGCCTCACGGCCTACGCCGAGGACGGCCGGCTGCCCATCGACAACAACCCCGCAGAGCAAATGATCCGCCCGATAGCGGTCGGAAGAAACAACTGGCTCTTCTTCGGCAGCGAGCGCGGCGGGCAGGCCGCCGCCAACTGGATGAGCGTCATCGCCACCTGCAAACGCGCGGGCGTCGAACCCTTCGCCTACCTCTCGGACGTCCTGCGCCGCTTGCCCTCCGCCAA
>MWEK01000106.1 GCA_002070955.1 Planctomycetes bacterium ADurb.Bin069 | reverse complement strand
CCGCGGACGGGGCCGTCCGCGCCCCCGGTCTTGCGCATCTTTTTCACCAGAAACGTATACCCTTCGTCCCCCGTTCTCCCCCGTTCACGTTCACGTTCCCGTTCACGTACACGACACCCCCGTTTTCCCGTGTACGTGAACGTGTACCGCTGCGCTGTGAACGGGTACGGCTCTCCCGAACCTGCCGTGACCGCCGACCGGCAACTCCTAATTCCTAATTCCTAACTCCTCCTTCTCTCGTCCTGTTCCGCACAAACTCGCTCTGTCCGTCCTCGTGGTAGGAGCTGCGCACAAGCGGGGCGCTGGCGACAAATTCGAAGCCGAGCGACAGGGCGGCGGCGCGCAGGCGGTCGAACTCGGCCGGTTCGACGTAGCGCGCGACAGGCAGGTGGCGCGGCGTGGGCTGGAGATACTGGCCGGCGTAGAAGATCGAGCAGCCGGCGGCGCGGGCGTCGCGCAGCGTCTGCTCAAGCTCCGCGGCCGTTTCGCCGAGTCCGAGCATCACGCTGGTCTTGGTGATCATGCCGGCCGCGGAGGCCTGGCGCAGGACCGCCAGCGAACGCGCGTAATCGGCTTGGGGGCGGGCCTGCGGGTAGAGGCGCGGGACGGTTTCGAGGTTGTGGCCGAAGACCTCCGGCCGTGCGCGGATCACGGTGTCGACCGCCGCCGGGTCGCCGTTGAAGTCGGGCACCAGCACCTCGACCAGGACCCCGGGCGCGGCCGCGTGGAGGGCTTCGACGGTGCGCGCCCAATGCGCCGCGCCGCCGTCCGGCAGGTCATCGCGCGTGACCGAGGTCAGGACCACCTCTTTGAGGCCGGTTTCGCGGAGCGCCTGGGCGACGCGCTGCGGCTCGTCGGGGTCGGGCGGCAGCACCGCGCGTTTGTCCACATTGCAGAAGCGGCAGCCGCGCGTGCAGCGGTCGCCCAGCAGCATGACGGTGGCGCGTCCGTGCCGCCAGCAGCGGCCGAGGTTCGGGCAGGCGGCCTCCTCGCAGACCGTGTGCAGCCCGTAGGCGCGCAGGCGGGTGCGGGTGGCGGCGAAGGTGTCGTTCTGACCGACGGTGACGCGGAGCCACGGCGGCTTTGCGCCGCGTTCCGGGGTATCTTGCGCATTCATGACGGCGGATGTTTTATCATATCGCCTGCGGCAACGCCATGACGGATGAGAAAAAGGGAGGAAGGAGAAAGGAGGAGGGAGGAAGGAGGAGGGAGGAAGGAGGAGGGAGGAAGGAGAAAGGAAGAGGGAGGAAGGAGAAAGGAGGAGGGAGGAAGGAGGAGGGAGGAGTTGTCGGGCGGCGGAGACGGCAGGTTCGGGAGAGACGGGGGGCTGAAAAAAACAGCAGGGCCCGCGTTGCCGCGGGCCCTGCATGTCAGTGATTCAGATCGGCTTCGCCGAGGCGTCGCTTACTGCACGACCGCCTTGATGAAGTTGCCGGC
>MWEK01000105.1 GCA_002070955.1 Planctomycetes bacterium ADurb.Bin069 | reverse complement strand
CCCCCCTCGAACTCGATGTCCGCGACCACGCCGAGCACCTCCAGCTTGTCGGGCCCGGCGCTCGCGATGCGCACACGCCCGTCCCAGTCCCATCCCGAGAGGGGCGGCAGCTTCTCGTCGGTCGCGGCCTCGCGGCCGCCGCCGCCCTGCATCGGCGAGGCGGCGTCCGGAGTCGAGGCGTCCGCGGCCGTGTAGGGGCCGCTGTCGAGCGTGCGCACGGTGACGGACACGACGCGCCGCCGCAGGGCCTGCGCCGGGCGGTCGGGGCTTTCCGGGCGCAGCGTCTCCAGCGCGGCCTCGACCGGCACGCCCCATTCGAGCGTCTCGTTCTGCGCGGCGGAAACCTCGCCGGCTTCCGTGGCGGTGTGCCACGGCCCGCCGTCGACGCGCCAGACGTCCCCCGGCTGCAGGGCCGCGGTGACGCCCTCAGCGCCTCCGACGGCGGCGCGGGCGCAGTCGATGCAGCCGTCGGCTCCCGGGCCGCCCGCGCGCATGCGCAGCAGCGTGTAGACGGGCGGGTCGACGCAGCCGTTCATCGCCAGGAGCACGCAGACGGAGGTCGCGTCGCGCCGCGCCTCCCAGACGCGGTTGTCGCGCAGCACGGCCCCTGTCGCGGCGATGTCCAAAACGAAAGCGGGCGGCGGGCCGTCTTCAGGCGCGTGCGCCTGCCCGGCCAGGCGGACCTCGTGGCGCGACCAGGCGAACACCTCGTGTTCCGGAAGATACGTGAAGGCCAGCAGCGAGCCGTCGTCGAGCAGCGCCCAGAGGATGCCGTCGGGCCACGCCTGCCAGGCGGTGCGGACCACGGACGCGCCCTCGGTGAGGTGGCGCGCCAGGACGGACCGGTCGACCGTGACGTGCGCGTCCTCGGCGAAGCTGTAGCGCATCTCGAGCAGCGCGCGGTCGTCCTCGGCCGTGAAGAGCACCGCCGCGCCGGTGTCGAGCGGCGGGGCCGCGCCCGCGCCGGCCGGGCTGACGCGCTCGATCTGGCAGGTGCGGGCGGAGAAGCCCTCGCCGCCCGCGTGCACCGCGAAGATGCCGTCGGTCGTGAAGAGCAGCAGCCGGCGCCCCGCGACCGTGTGGCGGATCTCGCTCGCGCGCACGGCCGGCAGCGTGGCGCGGAACGGGTCGGCGTCGTCCGCCGGGCGGTTGGAGTACCAGGCGTAGAGGTCCCCGAGGCGCGAGAACCAGAGCGTCCAGGGCGCGGCGGCGTTGCCGCAGAGCACCTGCCGCTGCTGGTGGATGTCCATGATGGCGTATCCGCCCGCGTCGTCGGCCGCCGAGCGGATGACAGACTGGTAGGGAATCTGCTCGTTGGGCGCGATGTTGTCGTCGTAAAACGTGAACGAGGTGTTGGCGGCGGATTGCTGGGTGACGTCGCCGATCACGCCGTAACCGGCGCCCCAGCGCTTGGCGAATATGAAGCGCGATTCGGGATGGAAGCCCGTGATG
>MWEK01000104.1 GCA_002070955.1 Planctomycetes bacterium ADurb.Bin069 | reverse complement strand
AGCTCGACGCCGACCACCGCGGCGACGAGTACCGCAAACCTATCCAGACTTTCGCCGACGCGCGCGGCATACCCTACGAGCCCGCCGACCTGACGGAGGACGCGCACCCGCGCCTGGTCCGCGTCATGACGCGCGTGCCGGACGGCGCGACCAACCAGCGCATCGCCGAGTTGAGCAACCAGAACGCGGTCCTGCAGATGACCGACGCCGAGCGCGCCTACTCCGACGCCGCTCTCATCGAGCGCGACGGAACGGCGGACCTCTACGCCGCCAACAAGGACGGCCTGCCGTCCCGGAACGGCAGCGACGCGTTCTTCGCCTGGTTCGCCCGCGCCGCCGGCGACGCCTCGCTCATGGATTCGCAGGGCAGGCCCACCGACGCGGCCCGCGCCCGCGCCCGCCGCGCCATGCTCGCGCTGGCCGTCGGCCGGGGCCGGCGCGGCAAAGAGACCGTCATGGCCTTCACCGAGCAGGCCGAGGCCCTCGGGCTCGACCGCCAGCGCGACGCGCTGCTCATGTCCGCCGGCGCGCTGTCCGCGCTGGGGGAGGCCAAACCGGACTACGCGCTCGCGGACGAGATGTCCCGCGCCGCCGCAGACCTGCTTATGCTCGCCCGCGAACGAAAGGCCGGCAAGGCCGTCACCGCCGCCGAGTTCATCGCGCAGGGCGACATGCTCGACGCCATGCCTCCCGCCGCCGCCGAGGCGCTGCGCATCCTGGACGCGGCCCGGCCCGCCGAGGGCATCGCCGCCGCGTTCCAGCGCTACGCCGACCTCGCGGCGAAGATCGACACGGACACGGACGACATGTTCGGCGAGGCGCCCGCCGCCAAGGACGCGCTGCTGCGCCAGGCCGTCGCCGACACGGACGTCAAGGCACCGGCCGGGCCGCGCTACAGCATCGCGCTGGCCGCCCGCCGCTACGCGCTCGCGACCGGCATGCCCGCCGAAGGCGAGAGGCTCATGGCCCGCCAGCTCGAGTTCCTCTTCGCCCGGCACATGGACCCCGCATACATCGCCAGCCGCGCCCGCGCCGCCGAGACGCGCCGCGCCAACGCCGCCGCCGCAGAGCGCGCCAAGGCCGAGGCCCGGCGCGACGCCCACGGCCGCGCGCTCGCCAACCCGGACGACCCGCAGGCCTGGGCCGAGGCGTTCGCAGCGTCAGAGGACGGCACCGTCTCGAGAATCGCGCATGATTTCTTTATGGGCGGCGACGGCCCGCAGCGCTTCCCCCACGCCTACGGCGGCAAGCCGCTGTACGGCACGCGCGTCAACACGCCGCGCGACGCGGCCGCGCTGCTCATGCCCCTGCGCAACCCTTACCAGGAGAGCTTCAAGGCGATCTTCCTCGACGATAAACGCCGCGTGCTCGGCGCCGAGGTCTGCACGCTCGGCCTGCTCGACAGCGCGCCCGTCCACCCGCGCGAGGTCTTCAAGCGCGGCATAGAGCTCGGCGCGTCCCAAGTCATCCTC
>MWEK01000103.1 GCA_002070955.1 Planctomycetes bacterium ADurb.Bin069 | reverse complement strand
GTGGGGGCACTGGGACTGGGGTCACCGTCACGTCTACGTCAACGTGAACCGCACCGTCAACATCAACAGGACGACCGTGATCCACACGCGGCAGATCCAGACGACCATCTGGCAGCATGACCCCGTGCACCGCAAGGGTGTGGTGTATCGGGACCCGAGGGCGCGTGAGAAATATGCGCCGGCGAACCGACAGGCCGTGGACAGCCGCCGCGATTACCGGGGCTATGACCCCCGGGGCCCGGGGAAGCCCGCGCCGGCGGCGGCGCAACCGACCCCCGTCATGCGGCCCGGACCGGCCGTCGCAAAGCCCACTCCAGAGGCCGGGCGCGATGCCGCGCCGGTCCAGCGGCCCGCCCCTCAGGCCAGGCCAGCGCCGGCCGCCGTGAAACCCGCGCCTGGAAAACCGCCGGCCCCGGCGATCGCGCAGCCGGCGCCCGGAAGGAAGCCGCCCCCCGCCGTCACGCAGCCGTCGCCGCAGGCCCGTCAGGCCCCGGCCGAGCGCCCGACGGCCCAGGAGCGGAAAGCACGGGCTGTCTCCCGGCCCGCAACCCCGAGCACGATCTACGGCGTCGAGCAGGGCAACAAGGCCCGCATGGAGAGCAACAGGGGCCGCGAGAGCCTCTCGCAACCCAGGGGCAGGCAGGGCGAGGCGTACAGGGCCGCACCCGCCTCACCGCGGCCCGCCGAGGCGCAAAGGGCCGCACCGGCCCAGAAACCCGCTCCCGCCCAGGGAGGGCAGAGACAGGAAGGAGGCGGCCACGGCCGCAGGTAGGGAACCGACGGGACATTGTCGGTCGATCACAACGGTTTTCGATGGAGGACCCCCATGGTTTCAACCAGTCGTCACGACGGAACGAAGCCGGCGCTGCGGATCGTCCAGGCCGTTCTCCTGGCCGTCCTGATCGCGGTCGGCGGCTCCGAGGCCCTGGCCCAGGCAGCCGCACCGAAGCAGAAGACCTTCAATTCCCCCGAGGCGGCCGCCAGGGCCCTGATCGAGGCCGTCCGCGCCGATGACGTCAAGGGGCTGGTGGCCCTCTTCGGTCCCGGCTCGGAAGACCTCGTCTCTTCGGGTGACGAGGTGGACGACGCCGGTGACCGGGCGCTGTTCGTCAAGGCCTGGGACGAGAAGCGCCGCCTCGTGAGGTCCGGCTACGGCAAGCGGGTCCTCTATATCGGCAAGGACGACTGGCCCATGCCGGTGCCGATCTTGAAGGACGGCGGGCGGTGGCGGTTCCAGACCGATGAAGGGCGGCAGGAGATCCTCAATCGCCGGGTCGGCGAGAACGAGCTGGGCGCGATCCAGACCTGCCTGGCCATCGTGGATGCTCAGAAGGAGTACGCCACCCTGGACCGCGACGGCGACCAGCTCCTCGAGTACGCCCAGAAGTTCGAGAGCGGCAAGGGCGGGCGGGACGGCCTGTACTGGGAGACGGCGCCCGGTGAGCCCCTGAGCCCGCTGGGGCCGCTCGTGGCCCGCGCGACGGCCGAGGGGTACA
>MWEK01000102.1 GCA_002070955.1 Planctomycetes bacterium ADurb.Bin069 | reverse complement strand
GTGCTGCTCGATCCGGATTTCGATCATGCGGTCGAGATCCTGGAAGGGGTGCGGACGTATGCGCGGGCGAGGCCGGACTGGCGGGTGGTGCCCGTCCCGGCCGCCCAGGAGGCGCTGCTGGCGCGTCTCGTGCGCGCCGGCGAGCTGCGCGGCGTGATCGGGGCGTTCCTGAGCGACCGCTGGCTGGAAAGCCGGCTGCCCCCGGAGCTGCCGGCGGTCAACACCGCCAACCTCTCGCCGATCACGCGCGTCTGTTCGGCCGTGCCCGACGACCGCGCCGTCGGCCGCCTGGCCGCGCGCCACCTGCTCGACCTCGGCCACCGGCACGCCGTGGTGGTCGCCGACCGCGCGACCCATGCCTCGCGCCTGCGCCGCGAGGGATTCCTCGACGCGGCGCGGGAGTGGCCCGGCTTCGGCGCTCTGGCCGCCGCGCCGCACGCTGACGCCGCCACGGCCGGCTATCGGCTTGAAGGCCTCTGGCAGGATTGGCTCGCCGCCCTCGAGCGCGAGACGGCCGTGTTCTGCACCAGCGACCTCCTGGCCTGCCGTTTCTGGACTGTCTGCCGCGCCGCCCAGCCTGCCGCGCGGGCGCGGGTGACGGCCCTCGCCGGCGTCGGCGACTCGCTGACCGCCCGCGTGGTCTCGGGCCTCGATCTGACCTCGGTGCCGCTGCCGGGCCGCGCCGTGGGGCGCCGGGCCGCCGCGCGCCTGGCCGGCCTGCTGGACGGCGACCGGACGGTTGCCTGCGAGCTGATCGCGCCGGACGGCGTGGCCGTGCGCGGGTCAACGGCGCGCTACGCCTCGTCCGATCCCGTGGTGGCGCGCGCCATGGGCATCGCCTTGCAGACACTGCCGCAGCATCCCGGCGTGGACGAGATCGCGCGGCGAGCCGGCGTTTCGCGCCGCACGCTGGAGCAGCACTTCCGCGCGGCTTTCGGACGCAGCCCGGCGGCGGAGTTCCGCGAACGCCGCCTGGAACTGGCGCGCCGCCTGCTGGCCGAAACCGATCTGACGGCGGCGGAAATCGCCGCGCGCACGGGCACCGGCAGCGTGCAGGCCTTCACCACCCTTTTCCGCCTGGCCACCGGCCAGCCCCCCGCCGCCTGGCGGGCGGCTGCGGCGAGCACCGTTTCTCGCGGATGCGACGCCGGCTAACACCGCCGCCGAACAGTCATGACCGCTTCGGCACGCGAGAGCCGCCTCCCAGCGTCAGTTCGGCCGCGCGCTCGAAGGCCGCGGCGCAGGCGTCCAGCGAGAAACGTTCGCCGGCGGCGGCGCGGCCCTGCGCGGCTTCGCGGCGCAGGCGCTCGGGGTCCGCGAGCAATGCGGCCCACGCACGGGCCAGCGTCTCGGGCCGCGCGTCCGCGGTCAGCACGCCGCAGCCCGCGGCGGCCGACAGCTCGGGGAACGCCCCCTGCGCCGGCAGGACCAGCGGCACGCCGGCGGCCATGGCCTCCAGCGCATAGTAGCCGAACGCCTCGGGCGTCTGGCTGCCCGG
>MWEK01000101.1 GCA_002070955.1 Planctomycetes bacterium ADurb.Bin069 | reverse complement strand
GCCGGCTTGTTCCTGCTCCTGCTCAATCAGGCGGATATAGCCGCGCAGCGCAATCACGCGCAGGCTGGTGTTCGGGTAGGTTTTAGCCAGCCGCTGCAGCTCAGGGGCCGCCGTCTTCTCTTTCCACGCAGCCAGCACACGCACGGCGTCATCGGCCACCGCGCGCTCGCCGTCGGCTAGCGCGCGCTGGACCAAGGTCAGCCCGTCCGGCGTGCCGGCCAGGCCGACCGCCTGCAGCAGGCTGCGGCGGCGTTCGGTGTCGGCGCCGGCGAACAGTGTCAGGATGGCGCCGGTGGCCGCTTCCGGTTCGCGGCGCGCGCAGGCCATGAGCGCTTTTTCGGCGGCTCGCCGTTCCTTGGGATCAGCGGCCGTGCAGAAGGCCGCGATGAGTTTCGGGATCTGCTTGTCGGTCGCGAGTTCGGTCAACGCCTGGAACGCGGCGGTGCGCACGGCCGGCGCGGCGGCGGCGAGGTGTTCGGCCAGGGCCGGCGCGGCGCGCGGCGTTTTGCGGAAGGCCGCGACACCCAGCAGGCGCGTGAGGGCGGCGTCGTCGGCCGGACGCCGCGCCAGCGCCTTCACGATCCGGGAGTCGGTCTTGGTGTCGGCCAGCTTAATCAGGCTCATGCGCGCCGCGTCCGCCAGCGCGTCATCTGTCTGCCCGAGCAGCGCGATCAGGGCGTCCGCGTCATCGGCGTCGCCGAGGTCGCCCAGTCCGGCGGCGGCAGCCAGCCGGGAGGGCGCATCCACGCCGTCTTTCAGCGCGGCTCGCACCACCGGTGCGCCGGCGCGCTTCTTGGCATGGACCAGAGCCTGCACGACGGCGAGGCGGCCCTGCGGCTCGAGCGCCTTCATCAAGGCTTCGCCGCGCCGTTTCAACAGTTTGTCCGGGAGCTGGGCGGTGAGGCGGGCTGCGGTGCCGCGCCACTCTTCCGAGGCCTGGTTCAACGCGGCGGGCAGCAGCGTGTGCGCGCGGTCGGGGTCGGCGGCGATGCGTGCGCAGAAGGCGGCCAGCCGGATGTGGTCTGCCTGGCGGGTGTCGTCCGAGAGCCGCGCATAGAGCGCGAGCGCCTGTTTCTCGTCGCCGCGCGCGAACAGCGTCTCTGCGGCCGCGAGCGTGGCGTCGGCCGTAACCGCGTCCTGCGGCGCGGCGGCCAGCGCGGCCAGCGCACCGGGGGTGGCGAGCTTGCCGAGGTAGGCCAGCGCGGCGGAGCGCACAGGTTGCGGGCGGCCGGCCAGCGCGAGGATTGCGGCTTCGGCGGCGGCGTCCGCACGGCGGGTCAGGGCGGCGATCACGCCGGCCAGTTCGCGTCCGTCCAGCGTGGCGAGCGCGGCGCGCAAGGCGGCGTCGGCTTCGGGCAGGCCGAGGGCTTCCAGCAGCAGGCAGGCGTTGTCGAAGGTCTCGGGACGCGCGAGCTGAGCCGCGAGCGTCGGGATGGCCGCGGCGGTGGCGCCGGCCAGCAGGGTCTGGCGCGCGCTGTCCTTTTCAGCCGGCGTGCCGGCTGCAAGCTGGCGGAGCAGCGCGGA
>MWEK01000100.1 GCA_002070955.1 Planctomycetes bacterium ADurb.Bin069 | reverse complement strand
TGCAGCCGCCATATTTCGGCCTTTCCGTCCGCGAAAAGGACGATGTCGTCCATGTAACGGACATAGCCCGGAGCCTTCAGCGTCTCTTTAGCGTAATGGTCCAGCCCCGAGAGGTAGAAGTTGGCGAACCACTGGCTCGTCAGGTTACCGATGGGCAGCCCGCGCCCCTCCGGCAGTCCCGGCACCGGCTGCCGCACGATCACCTCGATCATCCGACAGACCTCCTTCTCCCGGAATATCGGCAGCAGCAGTTCCAAGAGCCGGTCATGCGGGACGCTGTCGAAGTAGTGCCGGATGTCCAGCTTGCACGCCCACGCGTTCCGCCGCACCAACTCCCGCGCCCGCGCCGCCGCCCGGTGCGTGCCCTTTCCAACGCGGCACGCATAGCAATCCTCCGAGAACCCCATCTCCAGCAAGGGCGCGATCACGCCGCACAGCGCGTGGTGCGCCACCCTGTCCCGCACCGGCGCGCAACTGATCGTGCGCGGCTTCGGGTCCGTCAAACGGAACTGCCCGTACGGCCCCGGACGCCACGCGCCAGACAGCAGATCCGCCCGCAGCGCCGCCAACTCCTCTT
The DNA here is from genome assembly GCA_002070955.1 of Planctomycetes bacterium ADurb.Bin069. Classification (GTDB taxonomy): domain Bacteria; phylum Planctomycetota; class UBA8108; order UBA8890; family UBA8898; genus UBA8898. The sequence goes on along the minus strand of MWEK01000100.1, from coordinate 964 downwards.
CCCGTCGCGCCGCGAACGCCGCCACGTCCCGCTTGGCGCCGCGCCCCTTCATCACGCGCCCCAGCGCCGCCGACAGATTCTCCGGCGACGCGACCCGCTCCCAAAGCTGTCCGTACGATTTCATTCTGTTTTCGAAAGAATCGAAAGATTCGACCGAATCGATTCATCCGATTCCATGATTTCCTTGTCGGTCTCATCCGCCCCGCCGCCGTCCGCCCCTTCCTTCTCAGGCGCGGGCGCGGTCACGTCCGGCATCAGCCCCAACACCTCCGCCCCGTAGTCCCGGCAGAATGCCTCGCCGATGCCCTCGATCTCCTTGAGCCCCGCCAGCGAGCGCGGCACCAGCCGCGCGATCTCCGCAAGCTGCGCGTTCCGCGCGACCGCGTACGCAGGCTTCCCGTCCGCACGCGCCCGGTCGTTGCGCCAGCGCTTCAGGTCGCGATACAGCGGACGCCGCGCCTCCTCCAGCCCATCCTCCGGGTCAGGCCCCGCGCGGCGGCGGAACCCGTCGCCGTCCGCCGGGGCGTCCCCCATCAGCAGCGTCAGAGCCAAGTGCGGCACGTTCCCGTGCATGAAGAAATGCTCGCGCGCCTCCAGCACCTCCCGCCCGGAGATCGCCCGTCTCAGCGCCTCCTCCGGGAAGCCCTGAAGCCCCTCCTGATACCTCAGCGTGATCACCCGCACGTCCATACCGCCCGCGCCCTTTCCGCCGTTTTCTGGATCATTCTTCTCTGTCGGCTCCCTTATCCTGCCGTCCGCTCTGCCGTCGTGTCCAGCCCCTTATCCGCAGGGGGCTGGCCGCCCCCTGCGCAACCCCCGCAAGAGCCGTCGGCGCGTCGCGGTCGGGCGCGGGCTGCCGCCCTCGCGCCCGCCGCGCGCCCCGGCGGCTTCTCCCCCTCCCGGGGGAGCTTGGGAGGCCCTGCCGGGCCAGGTCAGGGCAGGGTCCTCACAAGGCGGAAGCCGA
>MWEK01000099.1 GCA_002070955.1 Planctomycetes bacterium ADurb.Bin069 | reverse complement strand
CGCCACCCAGCCGCCGCGCCCGGCGTCGTACTCGCGCGTCACGCCGCTCTGGGTGGTGAGGGTGTGCCCGCCGCATGTGGCGTCGACGCCGAGGTCGTCCTCTTCGAAATCGTAGACGGCGAACGGCTGCGGCAGCGTGGCCTCGCTCTGGAGAATGAGCGTGCCTGCGCGCACCTCGGTGCCGCCCGTGTGCGCGAGCGCACCGCCGAGCGCGAGCGCGCCCGGTCCGGTTTTCGCGAACACGTTCGCGCCGCGCACGCCTGCGTTGTAGGTGCCGGGTCCCGTCATCGCGAGTTCGCCGCCCGCGTTCATCACGATGCCGCCGCGCGCGGCGTTGCCGGCCACGCGGGCGAGGGTCTGCGTACCGGCGAGCTGGATTTCGCCGTTCAGCTCGGTGCGCAGACGCGCGCTCGCGGGAATCGCCACCGGCTCGCCCGCAGCGCCGGCGAGGTCGCCGTCCGAAACCGGCTCGCCGCCGGCGAGAAGCTGCGCTACGCCCGTAGGGCCGAGCGCGCGCGAGTAGATGCGCACGTCGTCGATGTCGCCGCAGAAGTAACGATCCGACCCCGGCAGGCGGCCGAGGGTGATCTGCACAGTCTCAGGCAGTGTCATTTCGAGGACGATGCTCCGGTCGTCGAGCACCTTCACGCCGTCCACCCACACGGTGAGGCGGCAGCCTTCGCGCATCGCCATGTAGTGGTGCCACTGCGCGGGGTTCGCAGGCCCCGGAAGATTGATCCAGTCGCCCGCGCCGTTCCAGTGGCCGAGCAGGAGCGTGCTGCAGGAGCTGTTCACGAAGCGGAATTGAACGACGCTGTGGTCGATGAGCTGCGACCCGATCGCGACCAGCGTCGGGTAGCCGTTCTCGACGGGCGTGGCGAAGGTCTTCGCCCACAAGCTGATCGTGTAGTCCGAGTCGCCCGTGAGTTCGGTGGTGTCCGTGACGGTGGCCACGAGTTCGCCGCCCGAATTCACCGTGCCCGTGAAGCGCGCCACATACCCGCCGCGCGTTTCGTCGTAGATGCGCGTGACCGCGCCGCCCGGAACGAGGTCGCGTCCGTGGCCCGAGGAATCCCGCGTGAGGGATTCCTCGAAGTCGTACTTGACGAACGGCACGGCGGCGGGCGTTTGCGAGTCGAGGCGCAACCGTCCGGCGCGCGCGGCGTAGGTGATGTTCGCGGCGAGGTTCGTCACGTACAGGTTCTTGACCACGGCCGTCACGCGGCCCGTACCGGAAATGGCGTCGGTGAGGAAGTCCGAGCGCGTGGCGCCGAGCTGAAGATCGTTGCCCGCGAGCGGGATCGCCGCGCCCGTTTCGCTTTGGAGCGAGCCCATCGCCACCTGCGAGGTGTAGTTCGAGAGCGTGAGCGTGCCCGCGCCCGTCACGCGCACGTCGGTGAAGGCGAGCGCGGAATCCGTCATCGGGATCACCTGTCCTTCCGCCACTTCGAGCGTGCGGCGGGGCCTGCCGGCGGGATAGAAGGACGACACGCGCACGGTGCCGTCCCCCTCCTTGCGCACGGGGCCGTAGTCGTTGGGATA
>MWEK01000098.1 GCA_002070955.1 Planctomycetes bacterium ADurb.Bin069 | reverse complement strand
GAGGCCGTCGGGATCATGCAGCCGCGCGTAGACGGTGACCTTTTCGCCGGTGCGCGGCAGGACGGGCTGGTGGATCACGTCGTAGATCGCGGGGGCGGCGTTGGCGGCGCGGCTGTTGGGCTGACCGGGCGTGCCGAGCGCGCGCGTGGTGAGGATCGGACCGCTGGCCTCCAGCCAGTTGCCGCGCGTGCGGATCAGCAGCTCGGGGCAGCCGGAAAGCCAGCGGACGCGGGCGCGGATGGTGCCGGTGCCGCTCTTGGGCAATGTGGCGCTCATCGCGCCGCGGATGACGTTCATGCCGGTGTGGACACGGTCGGAGGCGCGCAGCCGCAGCGCGCGCTGGCCGTCGAAGGCGCCGGCGACCGGTTCGATGGCGGAACGGTCGTGCGTGCCCATGAAGCGCCAGTCGGGCGTGTCGCTTTCGAACGAGGGATTGTTGACAAGATTCGCGCCGCCCGTTGCGCGTACTTCGACCGCGTCGATCAGGCATTCGCCCGCATCCATCAGCCCGATGTGCATCTCGTTCGGATCCCCGTTAGCGCTGGCGGTGAAGCCGTGGTCGATTCGTCCGGTAAACTCAAGCGTGGTCCACGCGCTTTTCTGCGACTCGTCGCTGGCGGCCCAACTGCGCGCGAGCGCGGGATCGGCGCGCGGGTCGATCCGTTCGAGCGAGCTGCCGCCGCCGTCCGCCAGCGCGTGCCACTCGCCGCCGTCGCGGTAGGTGACGCGCTCCACGACCGTGTTGTTGGTGACGACAACAGGCGCGAGCGGATCGGCCGTGTCCATCACCGGCACCGGCTGCGAGAGCGTGACGGTTTCGCGGCTGTTGGCGAGCGAGCCGCCGAAGCCGTCGGGTGTGGCGAGCGCCGTGCGGTCGGGATAGAGCCGCGCGAAGGCGGCGGGATCGCGAGGCACCACCAGATAGCCGCCGGCCGGGATGCTGAGCGGCCCGAAGGCATAATCAATGCCGCCGCCCAGCTTCCAGCCGTCGAGGTTCACGCTCTGCGCACCGGGGTTGAAGAGTTCGACGAACTCCTCGTCCTTGTCCTCGGAGATCGGGTTGTACATGATTTCGTTGAGCACGACCGGCGCGGGGCGGCGCGGCGTGTTGGCTGCGCCCGGCGTGGGCGTCTCCAGAATGTTCCAGCGCGCGTCGCCGTCGGGAAAGCGGCCGTGCGCGACGCCGATCTGCTGGTCGTCCAGGCGCAGGGCGTCGATCACAGTGCCGCCGGCGGCGGCCGGCGCGAAGAGCCAGACGGTGTCGCCGCTGCCGTCGATCAGGAAGCCGAGCGCGGATTCGTGGAAAGCGAGGAAGCCGCGCGCCGGGAGCTCGGTGCCGTCGGGGATGAGGAAGCCGGGTGCGTTGAGATCGTCGCGTTTGAGCACGCAGCCGCCGAGTGCGCGCGGCGTGTCCGAGAGGTTGTGCAGCTCGATGAAGCCGGGAGTCGCGCCGGAGTGGGCCAGCACCTCGTTGATCAGCACGGCCTCGAAGGCGGTGGGGCGCGCCGGGTCCGCCGCTCCGGGCGAACCGCCGGGCAGGGCCGAGGCCGACCAGCCGTCGGCGTCGCGCTCGCCGTAGG
>MWEK01000097.1 GCA_002070955.1 Planctomycetes bacterium ADurb.Bin069 | reverse complement strand
AACTACGCGCTGACGGCGGTGGACCTGACCGGCGCGGCGTGGCCGGTGCTGCGCTTCAGGGACCGGCACGCCTTCCACGACACGGCGGCGGGCGACCGCGGCATCCTCGACGTGTCGGCCAACGGAACGACCTGGACGCGCGTCTACGGTGTCTCGGCCGTGCGGGACGCGTGGGCGGAGCAGGAGGTGGACCTCTCGCGCTGGCGCGGCCAGGCGAACCTGCGCGTGCGCTTCTTTGTCGAGAGCGACGGCGGCGGGGTCGGCGACGGCTGGTTCGTCGACGACGTGTCGGTGGCGGAGCACGCGCCCGGCCCGGCGCAGGCGCTGCCGTTCGCGGAGCGCTTCGAGGGCGGGCTGACGAACTGGATCGCCGGCGGCTGGGCCGCCGCGACCAACGCCCCCTGCGAGGGCGGCGGCGCCGCCGAGGGCTTCCCGTGCCGCTGGACGCCGCAGAACCGCGACAGCTACCGGATGGTGCTGGACCGCGCGCTCGACCTTTCGGGCGCGGCCGCGCCGCAGGTGACCTTCTGGGCGCGCCGCTCGGAGGGCGACGACTACACGCGGCTCTACGTCCACCTCTCGAAAGACGGCGGGCTGACCTGGCTTGACCTGAGCGGGCACGTCGCGCGCGGCCCGGTATGGACGCGCTACCAGTTCGCCGTGCCCGCGGACTACCGCGTGGCGGGCGTGCGGCTCTCGCTCAACGCCTACGCCTACTACGAGGTGGCGGGCAAGCTGCAGGTCGACAAGCTGACCGTCGAGGCGTCGCCGCCCGCGGTGACGCTGGCCGCGCCCGTGCCGCACCTCAAGAGCGTGGCTCTCGCGTGGTCGGCCTATCCGGACGACGGCAGTTTCCAGCGCTACGAGATCTACCGCCGCGAGTCGGCCGGCGTGACCATCGGCGACACGCTCGCGGCCGCGTTCACCGACCGCGCCACGACGGCTTTCACCGACACCGGGCTCTCGATCGGCAAGACCTATTACTACAAGGTGTATGCGGTGAACAGCAACGACACCTACGTCGCGTCGAACGAGGCGCAGGCGACGACCGTTCCCATCCCGATGCCGTTCGCCGACGACCTCGGCGACGTCTCGCAGTGGGATGCGCTGGGCGGCTGGGGCGTCGAAACCAACGGCGAGGAAGTCTGTCTCGCCGATTCGCCCGGCGTGCAGTACGCCAACGGCCTCAACAGCGGCAACAACTACGCGCTGACGGCGGTGGACCTGACCGGCGCGGCGTGGCCGGTGCTGCGCTTCAGGGACCGGCACGCCTTCTACGACGCGGCGGCGGGCGACCGCGGCATCCTCGACGTGTCGGCCAACGGAACGACCTGGATCCGCGTCTATGGGGTCTCGGCCGTGCGGGACGCGTGGGCGGAGCAGGCGGTCGACCTCTCGCGCTGGCGCGGCCAGGCGAACCTGCGCGTGCGCTTCTACGTTGAAAGCGACGGCGGCGGGGTCGGCGACGGCTGGTTCGTCGACGACATCAGCATCGGGGAGCATCTGCCCGTTCCCGCGCAGGCGCTGCCGTTCGCGGAGCGCTTCGAGGGCGGGCTGACGAACTGGATCGCCGGCGGCTGGGCCGCCGCG
>MWEK01000096.1 GCA_002070955.1 Planctomycetes bacterium ADurb.Bin069 | reverse complement strand
GTTCAGCCTCCCTGAGCCCGCGCCAGCAATACGTCATGCTGCGGCCTGTTTATGGGTGGCGGCCAGGGTCCGCACATGCGCGGCGATTCGCTCGCAGATCAGCCCGAACTGCCGTTCGGTGTAGAGCGATGCGCGCTTGTCGGTCGCGGCCGGCTGGATTCCCAGAACGTCGCCGACGAAGTGAGCGGAGACCGTGAACCCCAGGCGCGCGCAGATGGCGCCAAGGTTGAGCGTGGCGGGCTCGGGTTGGCTTGGCGCCGATGGCGGGACGATCTGCATCTTGATCGGCGCTGGCACGGTGGCGGCCTGCCGCTCCAGGTCAAGCGCGCGGCGGCGCGCATCTTCGCGGTCCTGCTCGTCCTGGCGGGCCTGCTCGGCCGCACGCGCATCGGCTTCCAGGCGCTGGCGCTCAGCTGCTGCCGCTTCATCGCGTGCGCGCTGCTCGGCTGCCGCGATGCGGGCCGCCTCCGCTGCCTGGCGCTCGGCTTCCTTGCGGGCCTCGGCGGCCCGGTGCGTGTCGATGCGCGCGGCGACCAGCGTGCGGAAATCATCGGCCGGCTTGTGCACCAGCGTCGCCACGTCGGCGAACAGGTACTCCAGGCCGGCGCCGGCGGCGCGGCAGTGCGTGAGGTTCTCGCGAATCTCACGCGCCCGAGTGTCGAGACGCACCTTCTCGGCTGCGACCGCGTCGTCGAGCTTGGCGCGCACGCTGTCGAGCGTCTTCAGGCCCTTGATCGCGGCGCCGAGTTCGGCAACATGTTGCAGCCTGGCCGGCGAGATCTCGGCGTTCACGGCCAGCACGTGCATCGACAGCGCATCACGGGCCCGTGCTACCTCGGCGTCCTTGAGCTCGCCTTTGCGGCGGGTCACCAGCTTGTCCAGGTCCAGTCGCACGCGGCGGGCCTCGGAGCTGATGTCGTCGATGGTCTTGAACAGGGCGTCGATCGTCGCGGTCTGGCTCAGCGCGTGGTCCTTCGCCGCGGCCAGCCGCTGCTCCACGTCGGCGCACCACTTCACAGCCTTCTCGGCATCGGCGAAGTGCTGGTCGGTCTGCAGGTCGCGGTTCACGGCGCGGATCGCGCCCAGTGCGGAGGCCTTGAACTCGGCGAGGTTCGATGCCGTGACGGCGCCGGTGATCTCGATGCGCAGCGCGGGCAGCATCTCGGGCGCCTGGCCAACCGGCGCGGCCGGCGCTGACTCGGGCAGCACGTAGGCGGCAAGGTCGCGCTCGAACTGCTCCCATCCGCGCAGGATGTTGGCGCGCAGCTCGTCGTCGGGGTAGTACCAGCAGTGCCGCTCTTCGATGAGGTTGCCATCGGCGCCCCACTCGCTGGCCATGAACAGAATGCGCTCGGCGCCGCTGACGTGGAGCTGCTGCTCCATCTGCACGCGGTGGTAGATCGGCAGGAATGGCCCGGCCTCCGGGTCTTCGGCGCGCTGCTGCCACGCGGCATCGAACGCGGCCCGGATCTCGGCGTTCAACGCCTTGTGCTCGAAGCCCTGGCGCTCGTCCAGCGTCAGCCCGTCGAAGCTGGCCGACAGCTTGCCGAGGCTGCCCACCACCGGGTACAGATCCTCGCCGATGAACTCCTC
>MWEK01000095.1 GCA_002070955.1 Planctomycetes bacterium ADurb.Bin069 | reverse complement strand
CTCGACAGCGCGCCCGTCCACCCGCGCGAGGTCTTCAAGCGCGGCATAGAGCTCGGCGCGTCCCAAGTCATCCTCTCGCACAACCACCCTTCCGGCAACCCGGCGCCCAGCAAGGAAGACCGCGACATCACGCGGCGGCTCGACGAGGCCGCGAAGGTGATCGGGCTGCGATACCTCGACCACATCATCACGGACGGCGGCAAGTACTATTCGCTCGCGTCCGAAAGCCTCGAAGAGCTGGCCGGCCCGGGACAGGCCGCATGGGAATCCGTCGCGGCGGGCGAGACGCGCCATATCCGCGAACCGCAGACGGTCGCGGCCCTTGCCCGCGCGCTGCGCCAGGGCGCGGAGAACGTCATCCACGCCGTCATGCTCGACACCAAGAACCGCATCACCGCCGTCCGGCGCATCCCGTTCGACCCCGCGCGCGTCACCGACCCGCTCTACCGGCAGGAGGCCGTCCTGCGCGAGGTGTTCCGCGCGGGCGCGTCCAACCCGACAGCCGCCATCATCATCGAGGCCGCCGACCGCGCGGTCACGCCCGAGACGGCGCGCGCCCTTCACGCGGCCGCGCAAGAGCAGGGCAAGACCATGGGCATCCAGGTCCTCGACACGCTCTCCCGCGACGCCGGCGGCTGGGCATATTCCCAAAAGGCCGACGCCCGCGTCATGCCGCTGGATGCGGACGCCGCCGCCGAGCCCGCCGCCCCGCGCTACAGCGTCTCGGTCAACTTGGACGACTATTTCAACGCAGACCCCGAGGCGCGGGAGATACCGCTCGACGCGCTGCGGACGATCAAAGACGAGCCCGAGCAGAGCGTCGCCAACGCGCTGCGCCACATACGCGCGGCAAAAGCCGGAGAACGCGGCAAGCGCGCGCCGGTCGCCGTGGCGGACAACGGGGACGGCACGTTCACGGTGATCGACGGCAACGCGACCTCCGCCGCGCTCGCGCGCATGGGCCACGCGAGCGTCCGCGCCCGCGTGGAGGGCGCGAACACCGGCACGCAGCTGGGCAACTCCGCGCTGATCCTGCGGGGCGTCGAAACGTCGGACCCCGGAGGGAGGCTGCGCCAGCGCGGGCTCGACGGGATGGATACCGAGGCCGCAATCGACCGGCTGCTTGACATGGCGCGGGAGAACACGCCCGCCGTCCGGAAATTGTGCGAGGCTGCGGCCGCGTCCGGAGCCGGCAAAGTCAACATGCGCCCGGGGTTGAAAAACAAGAGGCGCATCTTAGAGAAAACCGTCGAAGAATATGGCGGCGACGCGGCGCGGGTTATAGACATCGCCGGCGGCGAGGTGTGGCTGCGGGACAGCGACGATTTCAACGACGCGCTCAAGGCCATACAAAAGAACCTGCCGGACGGCGCGGCGATCGCGAGGGTCAAACTCTTCAACATCGGGCCGGATACCGGAGGCGGATACGGCGACGTGAAGGTCAGCATTCTGTTCGCCAACGGCGGCGCCGGCGAGATCATTCTCGCGTCAGACTACATGCTGGAGGCCAAGCACCGGCGCGGCGGGCATCACCTGTATAAAATCACGCGGGCGCTCTCAAAGTATGTTGGGAACGCCCGTGTTGACGAGGTAATGAAAAAT
>MWEK01000094.1 GCA_002070955.1 Planctomycetes bacterium ADurb.Bin069 | reverse complement strand
CCGGGTCCGCCGCTCCGGGCGAACCGCCGGGCAGGGCCGAGGCCGACCAGCCGTCGGCGTCGCGCTCGCCGTAGGAGGGGCGGGCGAGGACCAGGGTGTGGCCCGAGCCGTCGGCGGCGACCGGCCACGGCGGGTCGTCGCCATACGCCACAGTGCTGAGCCAGGCGCCGAGCGCGTCATGCAGCGTGATCTCGCCGCTGCCGTCGAAGGCGTAGGCCTCGAAGCCACCCACCACCTGCTGCAGGCCGGTGACTGCGGTGACATCCGCCGGTGACGGTGCCACGACGAGGTAGCCGTTGGCGGCCAGCACGGTGCCGGTCGGGAGCGTGTAGTCGAAGACGCCGGAAAGGCGGTAGCCGCTGAGATCCTGATAGAACGGGTTGGAATTGTACAGCTCCACAAAGCGCAGGTCGCGGCCGTCGCCGCGGGCGGCGGGCGTGTGGTTGATTTCGGTGATGGCGATCGCGGTGCGGCGCGAGGAGGGGCCGGCCGGTTCGCGGCCGCCGCGCACGAGGGCTGCGGGCACCGGCGCGTTGAGCGGCGGGACAAAGCTGAAGCCGGTGAGCGCCAGCGTGTTCGCGGGCACGGCGCGGTCCTGCACGGTGAGCGCCAGCGTGTGGGCCGTGCCGGCGGTCAACGGGGTGTCCAGGCGCAGCGTCACGCCGGAGCCTTCTCCCAGCAGCGTCGCGCTGAGCACCGCGCTGCCGCTGACGGCATAGGCGGCGGGGTTGGTGGCCGAGGCGGGGTCGAGCGGTTCGGAGAAGCCGAGCGTCAGGATACGGCGGTCGTGGAAGACGTTCCAGGCGGTCAGAGCGGGCGCGGTGACGTCCGGCACGAAGCGGTAGCGGGCGGCGGCGCTGGTGACGGTGCCGGCCAGATTGGAGAGCACGCAGCGGAAGAGGCGGTTGCTGTTGGCGACATCGGCCGTCAGCGTGTAGGCGGGCGCGGTCGCGCCGGGAAGGTTGACGCCGTCGCGCTGCCACTGATAGGTGACGCCGCCCTGGCGCACGGCTTCGACCGTGAAAGTGGCGCTGCGCAGGCCGGCCCACTGCTCCTCGATGTCAAGCGAGAGCGGCTGCGTCCGGATGACCGGCGGATCCAGATAGGGCGTCAGCACGGCGGCCGGGATGACATTGGTGGCGGTGGTGCCGGGCACCTGCCAGGCCACGGCAAGATTGTCGCCTCCGGTGTTCTCCTTCTGGAGTACCTCGATGTAGTAACGCGTGCCGGCGGTGAGGGCGATCGGCGCGGATTTCTGGCTGGCCTCTTTGGTCCATTCCCGCGAACTGGCCCAGCCCGAGACGTAGGCGATGCGACGGCGCGAGGCCGGCGTGTGGTCGGTGCCGAGCCAGAGTTCGCCGCCGTCGTCGGTCGCCACCCAGAAGGTGTAGGAGCCGGTGACCGCCGGGGTCAGCAGCGCCCGCACGCGCTGGCCGTAGTAGTCGGCCACGTTGACGCCGGTTTCGAGCGGGGCGTTGACAACCTCCTCGACGGTCGGCGCGTCAGGGAACGCGGCGGCGGCGGTGAGATCCGCGACGCGGCTGCCGGCGATGCCGGCATAATATTCACGGTAAAAGCCCTGCTGCGCGCCGAGCGGCAAGCTGGCGCAGGCGAGAAAAAAGGCCGTCAAACAAGGCGACACACGCATGA
>MWEK01000093.1 GCA_002070955.1 Planctomycetes bacterium ADurb.Bin069 | reverse complement strand
CCCTTTACCGGCACGCCGGAACCCAAGGTGCGGGTGCTGCCGGGGCGTCCCGCCCTGACGCTGCGCCTGCCGGATCTGGGAACGCGCTTTGCCGTGCGGGCGTTCGCCGGCGGCCGCGCCGGGGAGCGCCTCGCGGTCGCCCGGGACGGCGCGTTCGCGGTCGATCCCGGCGATTACCTGCTGATCCGTGACGACGCCGCGCCATCTGCCGAGACCATGAGCCGCGCGGCGGCGCTGGCCCCGCGCTGGGTCGCGCCGCCGCCCGCCCCCGAGACCGTCGGCCCGCTGTTGCGTGCGGCCGCGCGGCCGCAGTGGCGCGCCGGCCTGCCGCTGGAGCTGCACGCCGAGGCGGCGCTCGCCACGCAGGTCACCGCGCGGCTGGTGTCGGCCGGCGGCCGGTGCGTGGAGGTGGTGCTGGCGCGCGCGGAACCGCCGGCCAACGCGTCCCGCCGCTTCACGGGTACGCTGCCGGGCGATGCGCTCGCTGCCGGCGCGTGGGGCATCACCTTCCTCGCGTCCGGTGCGGGCGGCGTGACCGAGTATCCGGGGGCCGCGACTGCCGGCGCGAGCTGGTTCCCGACGGCGCCGCCCCGGACGGTTGCGCTCATCCGCCTGCCGGAACAGCCGCCGCGCGCCGCCGGTCACGGCACCGGAGACGCGTCGGTCACGTCGGTCCGGGACGGCGCGCGTCGCGCACTGCGGCTGACGGTCGCGGACGTGGGCACCGGCCGGGCCGCCGCCGGCTATTCGTTGCCGTTCGCGGCGGACCCCGCCGCGCTCAGGCCGGCCGACCGCAACGGCGCGGCAGGGCCTCTGGGCTGGGGCCTGCGCATCGTCGCGCGCGGCGGCGCGTCCGGTGCACGGGCCGAGCTGGGCCTGCGCATGAAGAACGGCCAGGGACTGGGTTGCAACCTGCGCGTCGGCACCGGCTGGAGCGAGACGGTCATCCCGGCCGCCGAGCTGCTCCCGCTGTGGGGACTGCCCGCGCGCGACGCTTTCCGCTGGAGCGAGGTCGAGCGCCTCAGCGTGCTGACCGGCGCATGGCTGTTCCCGCAGGGTCCGCCGGCGCACGGCGTGAGCATCGATCTCGCCGCGCTGGAGTGGGTGGCGCTGACGCCGGCGCTGCGGCTGGACGCGGTGGCCGATGACGGGGCCTGGAGCCTGTTCGACACCGCGGCCTGGCTGCGCGTGCCGCTTTGGCAGGCGCCCTTGCGGCGCTGGGGGCTGAGCGATGACGAGGGCCGCCCCGCGGTGCATCTGGGCGCGGAGCGGTTCGACGGCGAACACGGCAGTCTGTCGCTGCGCGTGCCGTGCGATGGCCGCACCTGCGCGCGGCTGTGGCGCACCGAGGGGGCCGACGCGGTGCTGGTCGTCCGCGCGCGGGCGGCGCAACCCCGGACGACCGCCTTCGAGCTGGCTTTGATCGAAGACGACGGCGTGGCGTGGGGAATGAATGTCCCGCTGACCGCCGCCTGGCAGACGCACCGCATCCCGCTGCGCGCGCTGAAGCTCTTCACGCAGTGGGACAGCACGATGGCCGGCCGGGCCGGCCCGCACCTGCGGCTCTCGCGCCTGGCGACGGTCAACGTCTGCTTCGGCAAATGGCTCTACCCGCAGGCGGCCGCCGAGCCGCACGGTTTCGAGATCTCCGTCATCGCGGTCGA
>MWEK01000092.1 GCA_002070955.1 Planctomycetes bacterium ADurb.Bin069 | reverse complement strand
CCGCGCGGCATCAAAGACGCGCACACGCTCGACCTGACCAGCACCAACCATCTCGCTTACGTGGTCGGCGACACCTCCTGCGCCACCGGTGCCTGGCACGATATCCTGATCAACGCGCGCGACTTCCTGCGCGACGAAACCGAAGAGCACAAAGACACGCCGGATCTGACCTACCTCTCGCTCTACTTCTCGCCCCGCACCAAGGGCGGAAAAGTGCAGATCCGCTCGTTCGCCATCCTGGCGCCTTGGACCTCGGACCATCTGATCCCGCTCAAGGCCTACGATCTGAACAGCATCAAAGGCCTCGTCTGGCAAGGCGGTGAAGCCGAGCAGACCGGCGTCCGCCCCGCCAACCTCGCGCTGCCGAAGACCGACCCCTACTGGTTCCGCTTCCGGGTCAGCGACCGGCGCGGCAATCTCACCGACACCTGGATGATCCCGATCCCGCCGGGCTCCGAAAACACCAAACCCACACTCCCCGGTCTTGAACCGGTCAGTTATTAGTCTTTAACCCTTAGCCATCAATTCCTATGACACGCATCATCATTCCTCAACTCGATGTCAACCTCGTCGATGTCACCGTCACCCGCTGGCGCAAGCAGCCGGGAGACCGCGTGGAGGCCGGCGAGAGCCTGGCCGAGCTCACGACCGACAAGGCCGTCTATGAGCTGGAGGCTCCGGCCGCCGGCACCCTGCTCGCCGTCTACGCAGCCGACAAGAGCGTCGTGCCCACCGGATTTATCGTCGGCCTGCTCGGCGACCCCGGCGAGGACGATCCCGCGATCACCGCCGCGAACGAAGCCCTGATGACCGCCTACCGCGGCCCCGCCGCCGCGCCGGCCCCGGCGCACGACCGGCCGGCGCGCGTGCGCGCCACACCGCGTGTGCGCCGCATCGCGCAAGAAAAGGGCATCGACCTCGCCCAGGTCCAAGCCGCGACCGGCGCCGAGATCATCGACGAAGCGGTCCTCGACGCCTACCTCGCCTCCCGATCATAACCGCCATGCGCACCGCACTCGTCACAGGTTCGGCCAAAGGCATCGGACGCGCGATCGCCCTCGCGCTGGCGCGCGACGGCTTCCGCGTGGCCGTCCACTACCGGTCGTCGCAGGAAGAGGCGCAAGCCACCGTCGCCGCCATTCGCGCGGCCGGCGGCACCGCCGAAGCCTTCGCCGCAGATCTCGCTTGGGACAACCGGAACGGGGGCGCGGACGGCCCCGTCCGCGATCCCGCCGCAGCACAGGCCGGGGGCGCGGAAGCCCCCGGCCGCGATCCCGCCGCCGCCCTCGTCGCCGCCGTAGAAGCCTGGGCAGGCCCCGCGGGCATCCACACCCTCGTCTGCAACGCCGGCATCATCAAGAGCCAGCTCATCGCCTTCACCCGGCTCGAAGAGTGGCGCGACGTCATGACCGCGAACCTCGACTCCGCCTTCCTGCTGACCAAGGCGGTGGCGCGCCTGATGGCCCGCCGCAAGGCCGGCCGCATCATCTACATCTCCTCCGACGCCGGCCTGCTGGGCGACCTCATGCGCGCCGCCTACAGCGCCTCCAAAGCCGGTCTGCTCGGGCTCGCCAAGACCGCCGCGCGCGAGCTGGCCGCCTCCAACGTCACGGTCAACGCCGTCGCGCCCGGCATCATCACCACCGACATGACCGCCGACATCCCGGAG
>MWEK01000091.1 GCA_002070955.1 Planctomycetes bacterium ADurb.Bin069 | reverse complement strand
TCCAGGCCGTAAATGTCCGGCGTGGGATCGGTCCCGGCAGTCGGATACGGCGCCGGGATCCTCGGGCCCTGCTTGAACAGGAACCTGAGCGTGTTCACCACGTCGGCCAGATCCACCACGCCGTCGTCGTTGGAATCGCAGGCGTCCAAACACTTCGGAGAGTAGACGCCGAGGAAGAGATAGCTCATCGTCGCCGCCGGATCGGCGATGTCCACCTCCCAGTCGGTGTTGCAGTCGCCGCGGATGAACTCGGGATCATGCGCCCCGCCCACGCGAACGCAGCCGTTGTGCGTCGTCGCCGGATAGGACGCGTTGAACACCGCCACGCGGTTCGAAATCGCCACTTCGCCCGCGCCGAGCACCCCGTTCTTGAAGCGGATGCCGTACTCCTCGTGGCAGGGCTGCCCCGCCGGAATCGAGAAGTACACGTTGAGCACCTTCCCGAGGGTGTCGCGCGGAGGATACATGTGGTTGAGCGGCACGGGCGGGGTCGAATCGACCAGGATACCGATGATCAACTGCCTAGTGTCGTTGTTCGCGTTGAAGCTCACGAACTCGGCGTTGAGGAACTTGGTGAGCGTGTCGTCAAGCTGCCGCGCGCCCACGATCCCCTGATGGGTGGCATCCAGATCCACGACCTTAAGCGGCGCGTCGAACTCCACGGCCATGGAGATACCCTGAATCGGCTGCGTGGCCGAGGTGTAGTAGAAGACCACCATGGCCTCGCTGCCCGAACGGCCCACCGCGCAGCCCAGACCCGCCGGATCGGTCTCGGGCGCCGTGTCGCCGCCGGCATAGAAGTTGATGCCCTCCACCGCCGGGCCGCACACGAAGGTCACCGTCCCGTTGTTCAGGTTCGGCGGAATGCTCATGCCGTCCTGAACCAGGGTGTTGGACAGGAGCGGATGCCCGAAAACTTCGTCCACGAAGGTAAGCGCGTAGGTGTCGGACCTGGTCGCGGCGCAGTCCGCCGCCGGACGCGTGTACGTGAACACCGCGATCTCGTTGCCGACGCCGACGGGCACGGTCTGCCCGGCGTAGGGAGGGTCGAGATCCATGACCACGCCCAGCGTCCCGCCGTTCGCATAGGTCCTCGGGACGAAGAACTCCGCCGACGAAGCCGCGGCGCCCACCGCGATGCTCGCCAGGGTCAGCGCCGGATCGTGCGCGATGGACAGCACGTAGCCCTCGACCGGCTCCGTGCTATCCACGGTGATGCTCACCGGAATCGAGTTCGCGTTCAGGGCGCCGGTCGTGGAAACGATGCGGATGTCATCGCCCTTGCCGACGATCGTCACGGCGCCGCCCGCCAGGCCGAGGCCCTCGCCCGCGCCGAAACTCATGCCGCCCGCCACGATAATGTTGGAAAGCGGCGGGTCGTTCAGTCCGTCCAGGAACGCGACCGGCAGGACGACCGTGTCGCCCGGGTCGAGCCCCAAGGCCGCCATGTCCGCCCGGAGGTCGGCCTCGGCGACGAGCGCCGTTCCCGCGGGAATGGTCTGGCCGCCGTAAGGCGGCTCGAAGTCCATGATCACGCCCAGCGTGAAACCCTCCGGGAGAATCTCGGGGACCACCAGCTCGGCGGCGGCGGCGGCGCCCGCGACGCGCACATCCGTCGCCGTGATCTTCGTCGTGTCGAAAGCCACCGACAGCACAAAGCCCTCGATGGGCTCGTCGGAGGTCATCGTGACCGGCACGGTCACCGCCGA
>MWEK01000090.1 GCA_002070955.1 Planctomycetes bacterium ADurb.Bin069 | reverse complement strand
ACCGCGCCCGCAGTATTTGTGGGACACCACTTCGAGCGGCAAGAACGACGTGATCGCGCTACTGCTCGAGCAGCACGAGGCCGACCCCGCCGCGCATAGGATCGTGCGCGGCACGATGTTCGACAACCCGCTCTTGACGCGGGGCTACATCGTCGACGAGTGCCGCAAATACGGCCGCGGCACGCGCGCATACGATGAAGAAATTCTGGGGCTTGTATTCGCCGAGGCCGCGGGCGCGCTATGGCGCGACGAATGGATCACGACGTACCGCGCGCACGCACGGCCGATCGATCCCACGGTCGTGGTGCTCGGGCTCGACCCCGCGCTCAGCGGCGACGCTACCGCCGACGAGGTAGGGATCGCGCGCGCCGCACGCACGGCATCGGGCGACATATACGTTGAGGATTTGAGCGGCCGCATGTCGCCCGAAGAATACGCGTCGATCGTAGTCCGCGAGTGCCAGCGCGACGCCTCAGGCGTGGTCGTCGAACGCAATCACGTAGGGCAGCACGCGCGCGACTTGATCAAGGTGCACGCCCGACTAGCGGGCATGCGCATCGAAGTGCTGCCCGACCCAAACCGCTCCTTTCCCGCGCGGACGCCGGGCACGATCTTCGTGCGCGAAGTCGTGTCGCACAGCAGCAAAGAAACGCGCGCCGCGCCTGTCGCCGCGCTGTACGCCGCCGGGCGCGTGCACCACGTCGGCACACTGGCGAGGCTCGAGCACGAGCAGACGACGTGGGAACCTGGCACACGTCGCAGTCCGAACCGACTAGACGCCTGCGTATTCGCCGTCGGCGAGCTCGCCGACATCGCGCTAGCTACGCCGCACGACCGCTCAGCGGAGATCGAAGCCGCCGCGAAAGCGGCCGCGCGCTTGCGTGAGGCTATACGGCGTGGGGGGCGGCGCATTCGCGGCTAGCGCGCGCGCCCGACTGTGTGGTAGAATAACAACCCAGTACGCCCGCCGGGCGTCCCTTGTGCTGCGGGGACGCTAACACACGGCGGGCTTTTTTTCGTCCGCATCCTCGGCCCAGCCCACGCGCACGCGGCGCCCGCACTCAGCGCACCGCAGCGGCTCGGCAAGCAGAGCCCGCACGTGCTCGCGCATCTGCTCGAGCCGCGCGCCGAGCGCCGCCCGCGGTATCGTGATCACGTCGCCGCTCGCCGCGTGCAACGTGTCGTACTGTTTGAGGCGCGCGGCCCACCGCTCCAGTGCGCTCGCATACTGCTTCGCCGCGGTGGCGTTATGCGCAGCCTCAGCGCGCGCATAGCTTTTCTGGATTCTCGCGATCATCGCGACTATCCATTCTCGCTGATGCGTCGACGGGTCGGGCAAATCGTCGTCGCCGCCGCCAGGCGCGCCCACCCCGGCGCGCAGCGCATCGATGGCTCGGCGCACCACGCGGGCGAGCTCGGGCCCGCCCGCGGCGTCGAGAACCTCGGCGACGCGCTCGAGCTCGAGCGCCAGATCGCCGGGATCGTCGGGCGGGGCGGGCGGTGGCTCGCGCATGATCGCCGGCGGGGGCGCGGGCTCGCCAGCAAGCTTGTACCACCGCCGGGCGGTGGCTTCGGTCACGCCCGCATCGCGGGCGATCGTCGCGAAAGACTCGCCGGCGCGCCGGCGCTCACACACACGGCGCACGATCTCAGGATTAGGAGGCGGTCGCATAATGATCCGTGCGATCATTATACCGCCGACGCCGTGACCGCGC
>MWEK01000089.1 GCA_002070955.1 Planctomycetes bacterium ADurb.Bin069 | reverse complement strand
GACACGGCGCTGTAAAGGAGGCCCGGCATGCCCGTCTACACACTCAAACCCGGACACGCGCGGACGTTCCTGCTGGGCGCGGCGCGGCGCCCCGGAGAGGCGGTCGCGATCGCCTCTCCGGGCGCGCTCTCGCCCGCCGACCGCGAGGCGCTGCAGGCGCACTTCAACCTCGCGCCGGGCAGCGTCCCGCCGCAGGCGAACGGTCCGGCCCCCGCCAGGCTGGCCAACGGCCTCACCGAGGAGCAGGCGCGGGCCAAGCTGCAGGGCGCGGGCGCGCCCGTCGCGGACACCCTCTCGGGAAAGCCGCTCGCAGACCTCTTCGACGCGGTCTTCAGCGCGGGCGGCACGGACGCGCCCGGCGGCGCCGTGCCGCCCAAGGACGCGGTTCCGACGCCTGACGCGGCGTCAGGGGAAGCGCCCGCGGACAGCGCGGACACGCCGCCCAAGGCCGCGCCGCCCAAGGCCGCGCGGGGCAAACCGCAGTAACGCGCCCCGCCGGGGGCATGGAGGACATGAAACATGGCGCTGCAGATCACCTACGACCGCGACCGGAAAACCGCGACGATCAACGGCGCGCTGGGGCTTGCCAGCGTGGAGACGGTGACCGTCGTTTCTGACGCCGCCGCCGCCCTCGCCGAGGGCACGCTCTGCCTGCACGCCCCCGGCACGGACGCCGCGCTCGCGGAATGGGACGTCGCGTCGGGCGCGTGCGAGACCGACACCCGCGCGTCCGCGCTCACCGCGTGGTTCGCCGCGCGGCCGGGCCACGACTGCGCGGATTTCCGCATGCGGCTCAAGGACGCCGACGGCAACCTGCTCGGCGCGGGCTGCTGCCCGGTGGTCGACTCCTGCGCCGAGGGCGAGGGCTCCGACATCCAGGCGTCCGGCGGGCCGCTGGAGATCGAGGCCGGCGCGGAGATCGCCGCCGGCACGCCGTGCATGATCGCCGCCGGGCTCGCGCAGCCGTGCGGGGCTGGCGACCACGCGCGCTTCGCGGGCATCGCGCTCGGCCACGCCGATTCCGGCGCGTTGGTGCGCATCGTCCGCTGGGGCGCCGTGACCATCCCGGGGTGGGGGCTCGCGCCCGGCGCGGCCTATTGGCTGCCGCAGGCGGCGGGCGACCCGCTGGCCCAGGCCCCGGCAGGCATCGCGCTCTGCGCGGGCACCGCGCAGGACGCCGACACGCTGGTCCTGACGGGCGGCCGGCTGGCCGTGCAGACCGCCGACCACGCCCTGCTCGGCTACGCCGTGTGGGACGCCGACGCGAACCGCGTGGCGGTCGTGCCGGCGGCGACCACGGGCGGCGCGCCCGCGGCCGGGCGCATCGTGGCGGCGCGGGCGGACGGCACGCTCGACCCGGCCTTCATCTCGCCCGTCCCGCTGCTCGACGCGCTGGCCGCACGGTTCGCCGCCGTCGCGTCCCTGCTCCCGGAGGCCAGCATCGACGCCATCAACCTCAAACTCAACCAGATCATCGCGATCCTCAAGGGGGAATGATGCACCACCGCAGCACCGCAACCGCCGCCGCCGCGCTGGCCATCGCGCTGTGCGCGAGCCTGCCCGCCCGCGCACAGACCGCGCGCCTGGGCGGCCTGCCGGCATCCGCGCAGGTCGTGACCAACGAGCAGGACGCGGCCGCGCTCGCCGCGCTCAACGCCGCCAACGCCGTCCTAAGCGCCGCCATCACCAACGAGGCCGCCCTGCGGGCCGCGGGCGACGCCGCAGGCCTGGCCGCCGTCAACGCCACAAACGCCGTCC
>MWEK01000088.1 GCA_002070955.1 Planctomycetes bacterium ADurb.Bin069 | reverse complement strand
CCCAGAGAATCGCCGCCGCGGCCGCCGCCGAGCCGGCGCCGGAGGAGGCCGCCGAACCCGAGGTTGTCGGAAAGGCGAAGGAGGGCGAGGAGGCGGAGGCCGACGAGGCCAAGGCCGCCAAGCCTGAGAAAAAGGAGAAGACCGAGAAGGGCGACAAGAAGAAGTGATGCGGACGCCGCCCGCGTCCTGGGGCGCAGGCGGCCCGCGGAGGTGAGCCGTGAGCGCGTCGGCGTGCCGGTTCCTTGTGGGCCTGGGCAACCCCGGCGCGCGCTATGCGCAGACCCGGCACAACGTCGGGTTTCGAGTTATCGAGGCCTTGTGGCGCGCCAAAGGCGGCGACGGACCGAAACGGCGCGGCGAACTCGAGTACGCGTTGGCGCGGACGCCGAGTTTCCGGGTGTTCATGGCGCGTCCGCTCGCCTTCATGAACGCGAGCGGGCCGCCCGTGCGGGCGCTGGTGGATTACTTCGGCGGGGACTGCGCCGACATGCTGGTTGTCTACGACGACGCCGACCTGGCCCTCGGGACCTTGCGGATGCGCCGCGGCGGCGGAAGCGGCGGTCACAAGGGGGTCGGCTCGATCATCGAGGCCTTCGGAAGCGAGGAATTCGCCCGGCTGAAGGTCGGTATCGGTCGGCCTGGCGAACCGGGCGATGACATAGTACAGTTTGTCTTGGACCAGCCCTCGGCGGATGACGTCGAAGCTCTCGCGGAGAGCGAGAAGACGGCCGCCGAGGAGGCATGGCGCTGGATTACCGAGGGTACGGAACGGTGTATGGAGCGCGTGAATCGGAGGCGCAACGCACGCACACAGGAGGGCGAGCTTTGAACGTCTATGAAGGCATGTTCGTGGTGGATCCGGCCGATGCGGCCGGTGACTGGGAGGGCCTGAAGCAGCACATCTTCCAGCTTGTCGAACGGCTGGGAGGGGAGATCGCGCACAGCGAGCGCTGGCCCGACCGGAAGCTCGCATACGACCTCAAGGGTCGCCGGAAGGGGACCCACTTTTTGATGTATTTCAAGCTCGACGGATCCAAGATCGCCGAGCTGCGGCGCGAGGCGCAGCTTTCCGATCGCCTCCTGCGGGTGCTGATCATCCAAAGAAACGGCATGGAAGGCCCGCTGGAGCGGTTCAAGGAGGCTGCGGCGCGCTCGGCGACTCCGGTGCTGGATGATGCCGCCGGCAAACGGCTTTCCGATATCGATGACGATGATTTCCCGAGGCGCGGCCGGCGCGGATCTTCGGCCACGCCGCCCGCTCCGGCACCGGCTGCGGCACCGCCGCCCGCCGAGGCGGACGCCGTTGGGAACGCCGATAGGGAGCATGGCGCGGAGGAGAGCCCGACGGAGGCGGCCGGCGCGCCGGAGGACTGAGGCGGCGCCGCACGCCGAAGGGAGGGAGTATGAATCTGAACAAGGTCATGCTGGCGGGAAGGTTGACGCGCGACGTGCAGTTGAAGCGCACGCCGTCGGGCGCTGCGGTGGCGGACGTCGGCCTGGCGGTGAACCGTTCGTTCACGGATACCTCGGGCCAGAAGCGCGAGGAGACGTGTTTCGTGGATGTGGTCCTCTGGCGGAAGCAGGCGGAGCTGTGCCACAAGTACCTGCGTAAGGGCAGCCCGGTTTTTATCGAGGGCCGTCTGGCCTTCGAGTCCTGGGAGGACAAGGAAGGGCAGCGGCGCAGCAAACTCAAGGTGGTTGCGGACAATTTCCAGTTCGTCGGCGGCGATCGTGCCGCGCGCGAGGAATACCCGCCGTCGGGCGCGGCGGCTCC
>MWEK01000087.1 GCA_002070955.1 Planctomycetes bacterium ADurb.Bin069 | reverse complement strand
GACCAGCACCGGGATAGACGGCACGCTGGCGGGTCTGGGGACTGTGCTGCAAGGCATGGCGCAGTTCATGGCGGCTTCGCATATCGCCGGAAACGGCACGCAGGGCGCGTCTGTCGCGCCGGAAGCTGGCGGGGCTAAGTCTATATCGGCAATCGTGCGCGGGACGCCTGGCGGCGAGACGGTCCACAGCGCGGAGAGATTCACCGGGTCGCCCGGCCCCGCCGGCGAGGGCGTCTACGGCCGCGCGTCGTGCGCGCGGTGCCAGGCCTACGCGGCGGCGCATCCCGAAGCCCAGCTCATCGACCTCGACAGCGGCGCGAACCGCGCCGACATGTGGGCCGCGCTCAGGCTGAGAGGCTACGCCGGGCAATCCGTGAGCCTGCCCGTGAGCATCACGGCGGACGGCTACACGCAGGCCGCGCGCTGAAACCAGGAACCAGAAACCAGAAACCAGAAACCGGGAACCGGGAACCATGACAACCCTCGACATCTGCAACATGGCGCTTTCCTCGCTCGGGCACGAGCGGCGCGTGACCGACCTGGCCGCGCAGACGAAGGAGGCGGCGCTCTGCTCCACGTGGATCAACGCGGCGCGGCAGAGCGTGCTCGGGGCGGCGTTCTGGCCCGGCCTCGCGCGCGTCTCGCCGGAACAGGACGGCGAGCCGGACGGCGCGTTCTGGCGCTACCCCGCGCCGTGCCGCGGCCGGGCGCTGCGCCTGGAGGCGCGCGCGCCGGACGGCGCGCCGGCCGACATCGCCGCGCAGGACGGGCGCTCGCTGCTGCTGGGCATCCCGCGCGCGTCCTTCCGGACAATGCCCGACTGCGAAGACCCCGAGGAATGGCCGCCCGCCGTGCGCGACGCGGTGGCGGCGGAGCTGGCCGCGCGCGTCGCCTACGCGCTCACCGGGCAGCGCAACACGGCCGCCGACGCCCGCGAGGCCGCGCGCGGCGCGCTCTCCCGGGCCCGGGCGGACGCCGCGAACCTGACGCGCCGTCACGGCGAGCGCAACCGCTACGCGGACGCCCGGCTGGAGGGCGCGACATGATCCGCACCGTCCGTCAGAGCTTCGCGGCGGGCGAGCTGGCCCCGGAGCTGCACATGCGCAGCGACCTGGCCGCGTACCAGAAGGGCGCGGCGCTGCTGTCCAACATGATCGTGCGGCGCACCGGCTCGGCCCAGAAGCGCCCGGGCACCGACGCGCTCGACGTGGCGGCGGGCTTTCCGGCGGAGGGCGGTCCCGTCCGGCTGATCCCGTTCTACTACGACGCGTCGCTCTCCCTCGTGCTCCTGGTCGGGGCCGGGGCCGTGCGCGTGTACCAGGTGTCGCCGGATTTGGAGTTCGACCGCGAGTTCGAGTGGAGCGGCTGGACGGCGGAAGACGTGGCGGGCATGCGCGCGCGCCAGGCGGGCGACACGCTCTTCGTCACGGCCCCGGGCCGCCTGCCCTGCCGCCTGGTGCGGACGGCCGCGACCGGCGCATGGACCATCCTGACCGAGAGCGTGACGCCGCTGCCCTCATCGGCCGTCACGCTCTCGGCATCCGGCAACGCGCCGTTCGTCGACCCCGGCAGGGGCTACACGCCGCAGACGTTCAGGTATGCCGTGTTCGAGGATGTCGGCGGCCTGCTCCAAATGCGCAAATCCGCCAGTTATGCGGGCGGCTGCGCGCCGTGGCCGCCCGGCGGACGCGTCACGCTGTCGCTCGACATCACGGGCTTCCATCCCGAATCGCGCTTCATATTCGCCAAGCGCTGGGGCGCCGGTTACGGCGTGATCGGCGA
>MWEK01000086.1 GCA_002070955.1 Planctomycetes bacterium ADurb.Bin069 | reverse complement strand
GCCCCGCCGCCGGCCGCCCGGCGGCCGCCGGCGCCGCCCGCCCCGGCCCCCGCGGCCGTTCAGGCATTCCCCGAGAGGAAGTCCGTTCTCAAGAACGAGTTCCTGGCCCTCGAATTCACATCCCTCGGCGCCGGCGTCCGGAAGGTCGAGCTGCTGGATTATTGGACCAACGCCGCACACCGCAAGGCGCGCGACCCCGCGCATCAGCTCGTGCTCTTCGATCTGCCGGCGAGCGCCCCGCCGGTGGGCGCGCTCGCCCTCGATCGCGCGAACGGAGGCGATCTCGAGCGCGCCGGGTGGGAAGTCATCAAGGAGGAGCCGCGCGCCGTCGCCTACCGCTTGGAGGCGGGCGGAACGCGGGTGGAGAAGGAGTTCACGTTGCCCGCGCACGCGCGCCACGTGCGCGTCACCGTGCGGATCGCGGGCGCGCCGGCGGCCTACCGCATCGCGGGCGGGTTCGCGCTCAAGGAGGAGTTGGAGATCACGGCCGGCGCGCAGGAGGTGGTCGGGCACTACGGGACGATCACCGAGAGCGGCGCGGTCCACGTGGTTTCCGTCCCCATCGCCGGTAAGACCATGAACCCCGCCCCGGCGCGCGGCATTGTCTGGGGCGCCGTGTCGAGCCGCTTCTTCACGCTGGTGCTGCGCGGCCTGCCGTCCCAGGGAGGGCTGCGGGCCGAGTTTCTGTCCGAGGGGCGCTTCGAGATCGTGCCCGACATCGATCCCGACCGCACGGCGGCCGCGCTGGCGGGTTACGCGTTCTCCAAGGGCAAGGCGCCGGCGGCGCTCACGGCCGCCGAGCGCACGGAGGCCCTGGCGAAGCTGCCCCGGACCGGACGTCCGGTGCTGGTCGCAAGGGAGGCCGCGGATGCCGCGCACCAGTACGAGATCTTCCTCGGCCCCAAGGACCCCGTCATCCTCGATGCCTACAAGGGCCTCAACTACAGGGGCATCATCGACTACGGATACTGGACCGGCTGGTTGGTCACGTTCTTCCTCGTGGTTTTGAAGGGGCTCTTTGCGGTGGTCAGGGACTACGGGATCGCGATCCTGATTCTGACCCTGCTCGTCAAGGCGTGCCTGCATCCTCTCAACCGCAAGAACCAGAAGGCAATGCAGGGCTATCAGGCCAAGATAGCGAAGATTCAACCCGAATTGGACCTTCTCAAGGAGCGCTACAAGAACAACCGCCGCAAGTTGCACCAGGAAATGCAGAAGACCATGCACGCGCACGGCGTGAATCCCAACGAAATGCTGGGAGGCTGCCTGCTCATGTTTCTGCAGCTTCCGGTCTGGATCGCGTTGATTCAAGTCTTTCGCGTGGCAATCGAACTCAGACAGACGCCCGCGCTCTTCGGCCTGATCGGCGATCTCACGCTCCCCGATCGGACCTTTCGGCTCGGGTTCCAGGTGCCGTTGTTGGGGTGGGAATACTTCAACACGCTGCCGATCCTGTACGTGCTCCTGACGATCGTCCAGCAGCGCATGATGCCGGCGGCGAAGGACGCGCAAGCCCGCCAGCAGCAGAAGATGATGGGCCTGATGATGATCTTCTTCGGGTTCATCTTCTACAACTTCTCCGCGGGGCTGCTCCTTTACTTCCTGATGAGCGCGGGCCTGGGCATCATCGAGCAGAGGATCATCCGGCGCGAGCTGGCCGCCGAGAGCGCGGCCATGCCGGTCAAGTCCTGACGGCGGGAGAACGTGAACGACACCATCGTCGCCGTGTCCTCCGCGCCCGGGAAGGTGCTTCGCGGCATCATTCGTCTGAGCGGTCCCGAGGCGTTTGCCCGGGCCGCCGCCGTCTTCCGCGGCGGGGC
>MWEK01000085.1 GCA_002070955.1 Planctomycetes bacterium ADurb.Bin069 | reverse complement strand
CTGGGGTTTGGCCTTTTACTATGATTTTCCATAGCTTCTAACACCGCGTTGTGGCGTCATCCTGCCGTTTTTTCATGAATACGCTTTTTTCTGCTTTTTTTTGTTGCTTTTATCATAGTTATTCAACTATGATACGCGCATCACCCGCAATCAGGAGGACGGACATGGGATACAAGACGAAAGTGCAGCACATCGCCCGCAAGGGCAGCGAACAGTTCTACGCGACGCTTCCCTCGGCGCTCGCCCACGCGCTGGAGATCCAGAAGGGCGAGCCCGTCGAGTGGATCGTGGCCGACAAGGCCAACATCATCCTCTCGCGGCCCGAGGCGCCGCCCAACCCCGTGGAGGTCGAAAAAAAAACGAAACGCCCCTGCGGGACGCGTTCGACGGGCTGCTCGAACAGTGCGACGCGTCCCGGCGGCTGCGCTCGCACCTGACCGCCGCACTGCTCTCGCCGGACCGGGCCACGGTCTCCAACCTCATCTGCCTGGGCGGGCGGGCGGACGCGGACTGGACGGCGGACTACCGGCTCTACAGCCGGGGGCGGGCCGACGCCGAGGCCCTGCTGGACGGGGCTCTCGCGGAAGTCCTCGCGGCGACGCCGGCACAGGGCCCGCTGGTCTTCGGGGTAGACGACACGACCGTGCGGAAGACGGGCAGGCGCATCCCCGGCGTGGCGTGGCGGCGGGATCCCCTCGGCCCGGCCTTCCAGACCAACCTCATGGCGGGCCAGCGCTTCCTGATGTTCAGCGCGGCATGGCCGCTGGGGGACGGGGACGCGCGCATGCTGCCCGTGCGGTTCGGCCACGCGCCGACGGCGCGGCGCCCGGCGCCCGGGGCGTCCCCGGAGGAACTGGAGGCGTGGCGCGAGCTGAAGCGCCGCACGAGCCTGGGCGCGCGGGCAGTCGAGGGCATGGAGGCGCTGGCCAGGCGCTGCCCCGGGCGCAGGATCGTTTTCTGCGGGGACGGCGGGTACACCAACGGCACGGTCGTCAAGCGCCTGCCCGCGGACTGCCGCTTCATCGGGCGCGTCCGCCAGGACGCGAAACTCCATTTTCCCCCAAATCCGGCGGACGGCGGCGGATCCGGCCGCCCGAAGGTCTACGGCGACCGGGCCCCGACCCCGGGGGAGCTGCTCGCCGACGACTCCGTCCCGTGGCGCGAGGCGGAGGGCTTCGCGTCAGGGCGCAAGCACCTCTTCCGCGTCAAGGAAGTCGGCGGACTGCTCTGGCGCCCGGCCGGAGGCGCGGCGCGGCTGCGACTGCTGGTCATCGCCCCGCTGCGCTACCGCCTGCGCAAGGGCCCGAAGCTGCTCTACCGCAGGCCCGCGTTCCTGATCTGCACCGATCCGGCGCTGACGGCCGAAGAGATCCTCCAGTGCTACCTCTGGCGATGGGGCGTCGAGGTCAACTTCCGCGACGCCAAGCAGCTGGTCGGCGTCGGCGACGCGCAGGTGCGCACCGAACTCTCCAACGAGACGCTGCCGGCGGCGCTTGTGGGCGGCTATTCCCTGCTGTGGGCGTCGGCGCTGAAGCTGCTGGCGTCCGGCACCGACCCCGCGGGCGCGCTCGTCGCGCCGAAATGGCGTCGGCGGGCCGAGAACGGGCGCAAGACGCCCAGCACGGGGCAACTGCTGCGCGAGCTGCGCACGGAATGCTGGCGCCAGAGTCTACGCCCGGAGGGTTTCAGGGGGTTCCCGGCACATCCGACCGCGGACGCGAAGCCGCAGAAATTGGTCTTCCCTCTGAGCGGACTGTTCCAAACAGCCTGAAAAAGGGCCTTCCCAGAGAGGACCGCTCTTAAAAAAAGGCCAAACTCCAG
>MWEK01000084.1 GCA_002070955.1 Planctomycetes bacterium ADurb.Bin069 | reverse complement strand
CCGGACCGGGCAGATGCCGAAAAACGGCCGGCCCAGCGCCCAGCAGATCGCGGCCTGGACGGTCAGGACGGACTTGCCGACGCCAGAGGGGGCGATCAGGAAGGCCCCGCCGCCCTTGCGCAACCAGCCGTTCCTGAACAGCGCGGCCGGGTTGTCGGCCTCCGGCACGGGATCCGGGAACTGGCCGAGGGGGATCAGCGATCCTGCCAGCTTCCGTTTAGGCGGAGCTACAAGGTCCGCCGCCGCTTGACACTCTTCGGCGCCCTGCTGCGACAAATACCCGCCCTTCAGGAACAACTCCAGCGGGGAGCTAAACGGAACGACTGGTGTCGACATGCCGGCCTCCTGCTTTTTTGAGAGCACGGTACTTGCGCATCAGGGATTTGCTTTGCCTTTTGCCGCGCAGAACAGCCCATAAATGCTGGTGTGTAACACCGAGATCCGCCGCCGCTTTGCATATCCCCTTTATTCGCGGGGCACGTTTCATCACCTTTTTCAATGTGCACCGCCTTCCTTGAACGATTTCACCAAAAGCACCTTTTGTTTCACCTTGCCCCCGTCAGATTTCACGCGCTGGCCGCCCGGCATGCGCACCCACCCGCAGGTATCCCAGCGCGTCCGGTCCGCGCCGAGGCGCGTTGCCGCCGCGAAAAACGCGGCCACATCCTGATCGTCACGTCCCCGGCAATCGAACCAGCAGTGAAGCGACTTGCCGCCCGAATCGACCGCCAGTACCAGAGGCAAGGCGCTGTTCAGGGCCGATGCGACACGCGCCTGCTCGGGTTTGCCGAAGGCGGCGTCGTCGAACTCCGCCACGACGAAACGACGCTCGGCCACGTTGTCCTGGCACCGCGCGGATCGCTTCCCCTCCCTCGTCAGACCAGTAGCACCCTTCATCGGGTTCGGAACGATAAACTGGGTTGTCCCGACCCTAGGCAGCCACTCACAGAGAGGCCGGCAGATCGGCCGCTCGCAGACCCACCCGGCGCAGACAAGCTCGTCCGGACCGAACAGGACAGGCAGCACGTCAGACGCGCAGAGCCCGGTGTCCGTCACGCCGTCGAACAGCGCCGGGGCCGTCCATGCCGTCATGTCCCGGTCCGAAGCGTCCAGAGACGGCCAGGATGCCCGCGCCCCGCGTACGCCGGGTGTCCGGGGCGTGTCGTAGGCCAGGCGCAGGGCGGCCTCGATCTCGCGCTCCGGCACGGCCCTGTGCGCGACCCACTGCCCGCAGCAGTCCCGCAGGAACCGCCCGCACGCCTCGCGGGAGACACATCCCGAAGCCTGAAGCCCCGCCGCGGCCCTTGCGAGCCAGCGGTGGGTCTCCCCGGCCGCGGGGATCTCCCGCAGCGTCTCCGCCACGCGGTTCGAGAATGGAAGCACGACAGCCACGTTCCGCCTCCTAAAGGGTTGCGGCGACCGCGCCCTCGATCCAGCGGGCGAACCCCTCGACCTTCGCGGCCAGGTCCGCCTGAGCCTTCACGCCGGCCGGAGACGTCAACGCGGGGACCGCGAGCCGCCGGACCGAGGCCGCGAACGCCAGCACCTTTTCGCGGTCCGGCGCCTGGGCCGCGCGGCGCGCGGCCGCTTCGCGCTCCGCGGCCTGACGGTCCGCCGCCGCCTTTTCGGCGCGGGCGGCCGCATCCCTCTGCGCCAGCTCCGCCTGGATCCGCGCGCGCTCCATGCGTTCGAGATCCGCCTTGCGCTCGGCCTCGATCCGCGCGCGGGCTTCCGCCGCCGCGCGTTTGCGGGCCTCAGCAAGTTCGGCCCTGCGCTTTTCCTCAAGGGCCTCCGCCTCTTTCCTTGCCCGCCCGGCTTCGGCCAGACGCAGCCGCTCGGCCTCGGCG
>MWEK01000083.1 GCA_002070955.1 Planctomycetes bacterium ADurb.Bin069 | reverse complement strand
CGCACGGCTTTTTCTTTTAGGGGTCGAGACGGGCACAGAACGGGTTCATGAGGAGGCGTAACGCGAGTGAGGGGCGGCGGTCGAAGCGCTCGCGCAGGGCCGGAGTCGATGTCTTCTTTCTGATCCGGAGCGTGTTGGTGATGAAGGCGCAGGCGTTGATGAGCAGGGAACGGTTGAGGATGGCGGTCGGATTGCTCATGCGGCAGAAGTCCTCGCGGTACTGGGCGTCGCGGATCCAATGGTTGGCGCTTTCGCTTGACCGCCAGTGGGTGGACAGCAGTTCGTCGAGGTCTTCCGGTGTCGCGCCGCGCAGATCCCGGTCCGAGACGTAAAAGAGGGTGGCAGAGGTCTCGACGCCCTTGCACAGCGTGCGGGTCTCGAGGCAGACGGCGCTGCGGCTGAAGGGGATTCCCGTGGCCATAGGCAGCGCGGGCGCGGCCCGGAGGGTGCGCATGGTGAGCCGCCCGTGGCCTTTGCGCGGGATGGGTGCCGGGCGGGGGAGCCCCGCGAACGCGGCTTCGCAGAACTTCAGCAGCGTGGGCTGGTTCCCCTTGACCTGGAGGACGTAGTCGCCGCCGAGGCCGTGGATCTCGGCGGCGGTGGCGGCGGAGCAGTTGCCCGCGTCGCCGGTCACGGTGCAGCCGTCGAGCTTCCCGAGCTTGCGGGCCGCGGCCCGCGTGACCAGCGGCTCCTTCCCTTTTTTTTAATGGGGGTGGAGCTGGCCGTGCGCCCGTAGGGGTCGCACAGGTTGAGCGTCCCGGCCTTGTCGCGGACATATTTGCCGTCCGCGGCCAGCGTGGCGGGCAGGTTTCCGAGCGACTTCGCATACCAGCGGTCGAGCGCGCCCGCGAGCTCGGACGGGCTGACGTTGGACAGCACGGTGTCGAAGGTCTTGCGGGACGGGGCCCTGCAGAGTTCCCGGTTCCGCTTCAGCCTCGGGAAACCGAGCAGTTTCTTCTGCTCCTGCGTCAGGCCCTGGGCGAAGCGGACGAACTCGGAGACGCTGCTGTGGCCGCAGAGCATGGCGAGGGCGACCGCGCACAGCACGGAGACCTGCGGGACGCTGCGGTTGCTCCTGCGCCTGTCGCGCAGCCCCATGAGCGCGCCGAAAAGCGACTCCACGCCCGCGTCGTCCAGCGGCAGTTCCCGCGAGGGGCGCAGGGCGGCCGCGTCCCCGTCCGGCAGGGCCGTGGCGCACAGGCTCGCCCGCCAGTCGTCCCGCAGGGGCCTGACCCACAGGGCCTTGGGGCGCGCGTTCGGGACGTAGTAGTCCGCGTAGTCGCGCGAGAAGCCCTTGGAGAGGCCGAGCTTCGTCCAGTTCGTCGCGAGGTAGAGCGTGCCCGCGTGCAGCTCGGGGTCGCTGAAGCTCTCCGCCAGCGCCGGGGCGTAGCCGTACTTCGCGCGGAACTGCGCGGGCAGGGCGCGCAGCGCCGCCCCCAGGGCCTGAGACGCGACGTTCGGCCCGCGCCTGCGTCCATCCACCATGAAGCGGGCGAGTTGCGTCACCAGCGCACCCCGCTCCTCCCGCTTCCTCGCGTCCCATCCGATATGCCCGTCGCGTGGGTCGAGCCGGTAAGTCCCGCCGCACCAGAGCGCCACCGCCACCCATGCGCCATCCCCGTCCACGACGGCCTGGCGCAGCGTGTGGCCCGAGGGCTGCCGCGCTCCGAGATAGTGCCCGGCGTTGAGCATCGCGTCGAATCTGGCGACGTCAACATCCGCCTCAACGGCTACCACGCCCAGCGGGGAAGCCTTCTCACGTGTAGAGTTGTCCATGAGGATACAGCATAGACCGGAGGGCGGTTTTTGTCCATAGCAAAGTTCGCCCAATCTCCCATTGCCAAAACAATCCTAAAAGAAAAAGCCGTG
>MWEK01000082.1 GCA_002070955.1 Planctomycetes bacterium ADurb.Bin069 | reverse complement strand
CACGGCTTCTTCTTTTGATGAGAGGTTAACGCGATGTTACTTGACGGAGCCGCTTTTCGCTAGACAAGGGCGAGCGCATGTGCCATGATACGCTCGAATGAAAACGTCAGCGGATCATCCGGTCGGGGGCGGCGGCGAGCTGTCCGTGGTTGCAGTGAGGGCGAAGAAGGACGTGGCGAGGTTCCACAGGCTTCTGAGGGCGGAGCACGGGCTCGGGGACCGGCCGCCGGCCGGCGACACGCTGCGCCAGGCGGTTGTGCGCGGCGACGGCGAGTGGGTCGCGCTGCTGCTGTGGGGCTCGGCGGCGTACCGGCTTAAGGCGCGCGACGCGTTCATCGGCTGGGACGCGGCGAAGCGGGCTTCGCGGCTGAAACTGGTGGCGCAGAACAGCCGGTTCCTCGTGGTGGAGGCGGCGCGCGAGCCGAATCTGGCCTCGCGGGCGCTGGCGGCGGCGCTGCGGGCGCTGCCCGCCCAGTGGCGCGAGGCATACCGCTACGCGCCGGTCCTGGCCGAGACCTTCACGGACCCGGAGGCGCACCGCGGCACGTGCTACAGGGCCTCCGGCTGGACGGAGGCGGGGGACACCGCGGGCTACGCGAGGGACACGGCCGACTTCTACGCGGGACACGGAAGGCTCAAGCGGCTCTGGCTCAAGCCGCTCGACCCGCAGTGGCGGGACGCGCTGTGCCGCACGGCCGCGCGGCCGCAGGACGCGGCGGCGCTGACGGAGCCGCCCTGCCGGGCTCTGCCGCTGACGCCCAGGCAGGCGGAGAGCCTCGTCGACGCGCTCTCGTCCGTGCCCGACCCGCGCGCCCGCAACCGCCGCCACGCGGCCGGGCCGATGCTCGCGAGCCTCGTGCTGGCCGCCCTGTGCGGGCGCACGGGCCTCAACGCCATGTTCCGCTTCGCCCAGGCGCTCACGCAGGAGCAGAAGCGCCTGCTGTGCTTCCGCAGCCACACGAAGCACCCGGGCCTGCGCAAGGCCCCGTCCTACAAGGCCTACTGGTCCCTCCTGAAGAACATCGACCACGCCGCGCTCGCGGACGCCCTCAACCGCTGGTTCCTCTCCCAGACCGGCGCCCTGCCGCCCTCGCTGGCCATGGACGGCAAGATGGTCCGCGACCTCGCCGGGACCCTGAACGTCTCCGACACCGCCACCGGACGGACCGTCGCATGCGCCCCGATCCGCAAAAAGGGCGGCGAGATCCCGGCCGCCCGCGAAGCGCTCGCCGCCATCCCGGGCGGGCTCCGCGGCGCGACCGTCTCCGGCGACGCCGCGCACTGCCAGAAGAAGACGGCCCGGCAGATCGTGGACGGCGGCGGCGAATACCTGCTGCAGGCCAAGGCCAACCAGAAGAACCTGCTCGCGAAGGCCGGCGCCCTCGAAGGGCTCGCCCCCTTTTTGACTTCCACCTGAGCGGCCACGGCCGCGTAGAGACGCGCTCGGTCAGCGTCCAGCCGCTCAGCCCCCGCGACTCCGGCTTCCCGTACTGCCGCACGCTCGTCACCGTGCGCAGCCTCTCCCACAACAAGAAGACGGGCAAGGCGTCCCGCCAGACCCGCCGCTACATCTCCAGCCTCAAGCCGCACGAACGCTCCCACGCCCAGTGGGAGGCGCTCGTCCGCGGCCACTGGGCCGTCGAGAACAAGACCCACTGGCGCAGGGACGCGCTGCTCGCCGAGGACAGGATCCGCTCGCGCAACCCGCGAGTCGTCACCGCTCTCGCCCTCATCGCCAACGCCGCGCTCTTCGTCCTGCTGCACGCCGCGCCCTTCGACCCCGTGCCCGAAACCATCGAGCGCCTCGCCAGACACCCCTCGAAGGCCCTCGCGCTCATCCGCTCAAACAGACCAAGACTCAAGCCAAAGGAATAAGCCGTG
>MWEK01000081.1 GCA_002070955.1 Planctomycetes bacterium ADurb.Bin069 | reverse complement strand
CCGTTCTTCGAGGGGCTGGAGGTCTCCAGCACGATCCAGCCCGAGTAGCCGGTCTCGGTGATCGCGCCGGCCATGCGCGCGAAGAACGGTTTGTCGTCGTCGAGGTAGTGCGGCCCGTTCTTGAAATGGATCTGAGCGATGCGCCCTTTCAGCGCGCGGATCTCGGCGGCCGCGTCATACCCCTGCGACTTGCCGAGATTGTACACATCGTAATAGATGCGCACGGCATCGTGTCCCACCGCCTCCAGCAGCCGCAGGTTCTGCTCGGCGCTGAGCATGTTCTCCACGGCGAGCGTGACCCCCGCGTCGGCGGCACGCGGCGCGGCCACCTTGAGGCGCGCCACGGCCGCGTTGAACTCGGGCTCCTTGATTTGCTTGCCGCTCTGCAGGTCGCCTTTGCCGAAAAACGCCACCAGGACCGTCCGGGCGCCGATGTCGCGCGCGGCGTCGACGCACTGCTCCAGCCAGGCCGTCGCGCGCGGGTCGCTCGCCAGCGGATAGTGGTTCAGCAGGCCCATCATGATTGAGCAGACCGGCAGCCCCGTGGCCTGCGTCTGGCGGCGGAGGCGCTCGCGCGTCTCGGCCTGAAAGATGTTGAGCGTGTCGGCGGCGTCGCCGGCGCCGACCTCGACGCCGTCGAGGCCCGCCTGTTTGGCGGCCTCAAGCCCCAGCACGCACGCGCCGACGCGGAGGGCCGGCGGCGCGGCGGCCGCCCGGCCGCGGGACGCCAGGGTGACGGCGGCCAGCGATCCGGCCGCCTGCTTCATGAAACGTCTGCGTGAAACAGTCATTCCTGCATTCCTTTCTTTGCCTCTGTCCAGTCCACCTCGTGCGGCAGACAGCCGCGCCGGGCGGCGAGCGCGGCCACGCGCCCCGCGCCTTCGCCGGTCGCGACGGCGTTCCCGGTGACGCGGTAGCTGGCGTGCGCCACGAAATCGCCGCTGATGCAGCGGCCGGCCATCATCAGGCCGTCCACGTCTTTGGCGATCAGCGCGCGCAGCGGGATGTCATACGGCAGCGTCCGCGCAACACCACCGCGCTCGATGGTCTGTTTCTCGTTTTTGGCACGCGTCGCGGCGTGGATGTCCACGCCGAAGGTGACGCGCGCGACGGCGTCGTCGTGACGCGCGCCGGTGACGAGGTCGTTCTTGGCGACGGTGTAGCGTCCGTGGATGCGGCGGCCCTCGCGCACGCCGATCTGCTCGGGCGTGGCGACGATCTGGAGGCCGTCCCACCGGCCGCCGAGCGCGCGCAGGCCGCGCATGATCGCGAAGATCTCCTTGTGCGCGCGCAGCGTGGCGGCGGTCATGGCGTCGGCGTCGTAGGGCTTCACGCCGTACTCGTGGTTGAACATCAGCAGCACCACGTGGTCGCGCACCGGGAAGATCGTCGGCATGCCGTAGGAGGGATCGATGCCGGCGCGCCGGATTTCCGCCTTGACGCGCTGCACGGCGGCGACATGGCCTTTGAGGTCGTCCTGCGAGAGCAGATCGCGCAGCAGCGCGACATCGCGCACGGTGGCCAGCACGTTGAGGGTCAGCGGCTGGGCCTCGCCGGTTTCGGGGTTGCCGAAATCCCAGCCGCAGCCGGCCAGCGCGCCAAGGTCGCCGTCGCCGGTAGCGTCGATGAAGACCGGGGCGCGCCACGCCTCGCGGCCGGACTTGGATTCCGTAACGATGGCGCCGAGCCGTCCGCCGTCGCGGTAGGCGGCCGTCACGCCGGTCTGCAGGCGCACGCGCACGCCGGCCTCTTCGCACAGCTCTTCGAGCAGGATCTTCATCTCCTCCGGCTCATAGACGAACATGGCGGCCTGCGTGCCGTGCCGGGCGCCGCGCGCGTCGAGACGGTCCGCGATCTCGCGCGTGAGCCCCTCTTTCTTGAAGTCGAAGATCCAGGTGAGCAACCCGGCGGTCCAGACGCCGCCGAGGCAGCCGTGGCGGTCAAAGAGGCGCGTGCGCGCGCCGGCCCGCGCCGC
>MWEK01000080.1 GCA_002070955.1 Planctomycetes bacterium ADurb.Bin069 | reverse complement strand
GACCTCATTCCCGCGCTCGAAGCCTGCATCGACGGCACGCTCACGGACGCGCTTGTGCAGGTCCGACCCGAGGCCGCGGCCACCGTGGTCCTGGCCGCCGGCGGCTACCCGGGGCCCTACCGCAAGGGCCTGCCCATCTCGGGACTCGACGCGGCCGGCACCGTAGCCGACGCCATCGTCTTCCACGCCGGGACCGCGCTGAAGGACGGCCAGGCCGTCACCGCCGGCGGCCGCGTGCTCGCCGTCACCGCGCTGGGCTCCGACCTGCGCGCCGCCGTGGGCCGCGCCTATGAGGCTGCGGCAAAGATCCACTTTGACGGCGTGCACTACCGCACGGACATCGCCCACCGCGCCCTCGACCGGGCGTGACGGGCGACTCGCGACAATCGACGCTCGGAACGGATTCCCGGACGTCCTAGAAAAGGAGACCTCACACATGTCCACACCTCTCGTCGGCATCGTCATGGGCAGCGACTCGGACTGGCCGCTGGTGCAGAAGGCCGCCGACACGCTGACCGCCTTCGGCGTCGCGTTTGACGTGCGCGTCATCTCTGCCCACCGCACGCCGGATCTCGCCTTTGACTATGCGGCCAACGCCGAAGCGCGCGGCCTCAAGGTGATCATCGCCGCGGCCGGCGGCGCCGCCCACCTCGGCGGCGTGCTCGCCGCCCACACCGTCCTCCCGGTGATCGGCATCCCGGTCGCCGGCGGCGCACTCAACGGCCTCGACGCGCTCTACGCCACGCTCCAGATGCCGGCCGGCATCCCGGTCGCCACCGTGACGCTCGGCAGCGCGGGCCCGGTCAACGCCGCCCTGCTCGCCGTCCAGATCCTCGGTACGGCCGATCCGGAGTTGCGCGCGAAATTCCACGCCTATAAAGACGAGCTGAAGAGCAAGGTCGTGGAGGGCAACGCCAAGGTCCACGCGCAACTGGCGCAGTAAAACGCCGCACCAAAGGGAGGGCCTCATGCCGAGCGCAGCGCGATCAACCGGCCGCCCGCGCGCCAGCCGCAGCACGCGCGCGGGCCTCGTGTCGGCCGCATTCGCCCTCGCCGTCCTGACGCTGCGGGCCGACAGCCTGCTGATCGAGGCCGAAGCCTTTGCGGACCGCGGCGGCTGGGTGCTGGACACGCAGTTCTGCGACACCATGGGGTCGCCCTACCTGCTGGCGCACGGACTCGGCACGCCGGTCGCCGACGCCGTGACCACCGTCACGCTGCCGCGCGGTGGCGTTTGGCGCCTCTGGGTACGCACGCGCGACTGGACGCCGGACAGCGCGGGCGACAAGCCCGGCCGCTTCCAAATCGCGCTCAACGGCGCTCTGCTGCCCACGCTCTTCGGCATCGCGCCGGCCGCGTGGGGCTGGGCCGACGGCGGGGCCGTCGACCTCGCCTCCACCTCGCTTGAAATCCGGCTGCGCGACCTCACCGGCTTCGACGGCCGCTGCGACGCGCTCTTCCTCACGACCGATACCGCGGCCGCGCCACCCCCCGACGGCGGCACCGCCCTGGCGCAGTGGCGCGCGCAGATGCGCGGCGAGACGGCGACACCTGAAACAGCGGCCGACTTTGACCTCGTGGTCGTCGGCGGCGGCTTTGGCGGCTGCGGCGCGGCGCTCGCCGCCGCGCGTTCCGGCCTGCGCGTGGCGCTGGTTCAAGACCGGCCGGTGCTCGGCGGCAACGCCAGCCAGGAGATCCGCGTCGCCTCGCGCGGCGACCGCCGCTACCGCATCGTCGACGAGATCGACACCTTTGATCTCCAGAACCGCAGCGCGACCACGATCGACCGCGACGCCGCGCGCCTGGCGCTCTTCCGCGCCGAACCGACCCTCACGCTCTACCTCTCGTGCCGCGCCTATGCCGCCGCCACCAACGCGGCGCGCCGCATCACCCACGTCGACATCCGGCACACGGCGGACGGCAGCCGCACGCGCCTGACCGCGCCGCTCTTCGTCGACGCCACCGGCGACGGCTGGATCGGTGCCTGGGCCGGCGCGGC
>MWEK01000079.1 GCA_002070955.1 Planctomycetes bacterium ADurb.Bin069 | reverse complement strand
TCGTCGAGCGCCTCCTCGAGCCGCAGGCGCTCGCGCGCGCGGCGGTTCATCTCCGCGTTGTCGATGAGCCCCGCGTCCTTGCCGAACACCGCCTCGGCCAGGGTGGCCGTGACGCGCCCGGCCTGAATCACGGCGTTGACGGGCAGCGTGCCGAGGCCGTTCAGGAACCCGATGCCCATGTCTTTGAGCGTGTTGACGGCCGTGCCGGCCGACGGTGCGCGCGAGAGGCGGGCCAGCTTGGCGACGACGGCCTGCTCTTTCTCGTCCAGCCGCTGGAAGGCGGCGATGTCGTTGCCGGCGAGCCTTCTCCCCCTGACCGCGCCCTCGGCGATCCGGCGGGCGTCCTCCGAGAGCGACGGCGCGACGGAAAGCCACACGGCCCAGAGGTGCCTGTCGAACAGTTTGGCGGCATGGCGGCTGACCAGCTCCTCGTCGCGCCGGCGGGAGCGCCAGGCGTCCACGGCCTGCCTGTCGGCGTCCGCCTCCTCCTTCGCGCGAGGCTCGCGGAACGGCTCCGAGCTGGCCGTCTGCTCCAGATTGTATCTGCGCCGCGCATCCCGGTCGGCGCGGAGGCGCGCGTTGGCGGACAGGACGTCGTCCGGCGCGTCCCGCAGGTCCGGGTGCCCGTCGTCCAGCCCGTGGGCGGCGAACGTGTCCTGGAGCCGCTGTCCGATCTCCCCGGCCTTGTCCGCGATGCCCATGGCCTTCCGGGCGAGCCCGATCTTGCCCGCGTCGTCGGCGGCGGCGAACGCCTTCAGCTCGTCGTCCGCCGCGTATTCCCAGATGTTTCCGCTTTTCTCCATGCCGCGCATGAAGTCGAGGTATCGCGAGCCCGAGTCAAACGGCATCCCTTTCCTGTCCGGATTCCACATGCGCCCGTCGGGGTCCGGGACGCCGAATTTGAGGGCGGACACGCGCCGCGCGGCGGCCTGTTTATATTCGTCCGGGGCGGAGTCCGGGAGCGCCAGCAGGAAGGAAACGCGCTCTCTGTCGGTGAGCGGCGCGGCCTCCGGTTCGGCGGGCGTCCAGCGCCGCGCGCTTTCGGGAACGGATGCGGGGACCTTGGGCATGTCACTCTTCCTCCATGTACGCTTCGTCTTCGTCTGCGGTGTCTTCGTTTTCGTCTCCGGCGTCCGCGCCGCCGGGGCCGAACGACCACGCGGGCGAGTTCGCGATGGCGCGCCCGGAGCGGGCGGCCCGCGCGGCGTCGCGCTCCACGATCGCGTCGGAGAACCCGTCCAGCGCGGCGTCGATGTCCACGGAGAGCTGCCTGCGCTTGAGGTCGCCGACGAGCCTGCGCGTGAACAGCTCGGGGTCCAGCTGCTCCGGCGGCGTGGCCGGAAGCCCGTCCAGATCCACCTTGAGCCCGCGCGCGTCGTAGGCCATCTCCGCGATGCGGACGATCTTGCGCAGGTCGGACGCGAGCAGCTCGCGCTTGCGCGTGATGACGGTGGTTTTCTCCTCGCGCCGGCCGGTGTCGCGCTCGACCGTGTAGCGCTCCATGGTCGGCCCCCCGCCCGACATGAGCCCCCGGCGGTAAACGGTCAGGGTTTCCATAACCGGGACCATCTCGCGTTTGGTCTCCGTGACGGTGAACTTGCCGATGGAGGTGTCGGCGTCTTTCTTGGAGAGCAGCGCGATGTCCGCGCCGACGGCGGCGCAGATGTCGGCCGCGAGTTGCGCGGCTCGGGCCTTGGCGGCCGGGGCCGCGGCCTTGCGGAGTTCCTCTCCGTTCCGGCGGAACGCGTCCGGCCCGATCTGCCCGCCCTTCAGCAGGTCGAGGTTGCGGTCGAGCTGGCCCTGCGCGTCCAGCGGCACGGCCTCGCCGGTTTCCGGGTCGATGCGGACGCCCGCGAGCAGCAGCGCGGAGTGCCAGGCCTCTCCCGCCTTGAACGCCTCGTATTCGGCCGAGGCTGCCGCGTCGCGCTCTTTTTTCCGCGCCGCCTCGTATTTCGGGCGCGCGGCCTTGAGCGCGGCCTGACGGCGCGGGTTGTCGCCGGGCTCGTAGGGCC
>MWEK01000078.1 GCA_002070955.1 Planctomycetes bacterium ADurb.Bin069 | reverse complement strand
CGGCTGGCCGACGGCGGCCGGATTGCCCGCGGTGGACTGCAACAAGAACGGCGTTCCCGATGCCTGCGACATCGCCGGCGGCACCTCGAAGGATGCCAACGGCAACGGTGTTCCGGACGAGTGCGAGGGGCCGGTCGAGACGACCTTCAAGCGCGGCGATGCCAACGCCGACGGCAAGTTGGACATCGCCGATGCCGTCCAAGTGCTCGGCTACCTCTTCGGCGGGGGCGCGACGCAGCTTCATTGCCTCAAGGCGGCGGATGCCAACGACGATTCGAAGGTCGATATCGCCGATGCGGTCACGATTCTAGGGTACCTTTTCTCGGGCACCGGTCCGCTGCCGCCGCCGTTTGCGGACTGCGGCGTGGATCCGACCGCCGACGACCTCGACTGCGAGAGTTTTCCGCCCTGCGAGTAGCGGAACCGGCGGCGCCCTCCGCCGGGCCGTCTCCGCGCGGCCGGGGTTCCGGCTCGTGAACGAACCGGAACCCCGGCAAGCGGAGATGCGGGAGAAGGCGGGCTGCCCGTCCCGGTCGCAATCGCCCGGAAGCCGGCTTGGCGGGATCCGTCCCTTCGGCAAGACGGTCCGAATTAAGCGGAACTTGACCCGCGTCGTTTCCAGGCCATTTCGCGGGGACGACGAGAACCGGTGGGGGTATGGAGCCGTCCCCCTCCACAATTCCGCCAGGTTCGCCTGCTGCCCGCGTGGAAAATCACACCTGAAATCACCGCCATGAGGCGGCAAAAGCGCGCCTCCCTCCCCGCGGGATCCTCGGTGCGCCTTAGTCGCCCTGCCTACATGACCCCGGCGTAACAGCTTCGGCGGCATAGGCTTGTATGGCTCCGGCGTTCTGAGTACAATGGCAGAGTGGCGGCAAATGGCGGTAGGCTTGGCGGCTTCAGTCGAGGAGGCGGTTTTATGGGCCCGGAGCGAATTGGCATTGTTCTAGGTTGCGCGTTGCTTGTGTGCGCCGCGCAGGCTTTCTGCGCGGAGATCGCGCAGTGGGAATTCAACGGGAATCTCGAGTCCGCGGGGGGGGGCGCGGCGCTTCAGCCGGAGGCCTACGCGCCGGCCGTGGTGCCCGAGGTTGAGTTTCTCGTCATGGAGATCGACGGCGAGGAGGCGGAGGTTGCCTACTTCTCGCGGGGGACGGCCTTCCTCATGACCCACAATCTGGCGCCGAACGGCGGTGGCCAGTATCTGAACGTCTACACCCTTATCATGGACGTGATGTTCCCGCTGGGGCGGCAGGGGTACACGGCGCTCTGGCAGACGAACGAGAGGAACACCAACGACGCGGACTGGTTCATAGACGGCGGCAACGGCCTGGGCCTCTCCAAAGTGTACGGGGGCTATGTCGCCAACGGGGAGTGGCACCGGCTCGCGCTCGTCGTCGACAGCAACGCGGGCACGTACACGAGCTTCATCAACGGCGAGCAGGTGCAGCAGATCATTCCGCCCGTTACGGTGGACGGCCGCTGGTCGGTCGCCAGCACGGCGCATCTCTTCGCCGACGAAGATCAGGAGAACTGGGAGGGCTACGTCAACAGCGTGCAGCTCCGCGCCTTTCTCATGACGCCCGCGGAGCTGGCCGAGCTGGGCGGGCCGACGGCGGCGGGCATTCCCGAGCCCTTCGCCGATGAATGCGTGGTGACGGACCCCGCGGAGGACTGCAACGGCAACGGCATCAAGGACATCTGCGATATCGAGAAGTACGGCACCAGCCGGGACTGCAACGGAAACGGCATCCCTGATGAATGCGAAATCGACGCCGATCCCAGCTTGGATTGCGACAAGAACGGCGTTCTCGATGCGTGCGAGGTGGACGCCTTCGACTGCAACCGCAACGGCGTCATCGACGCCTGCGAGATCGCGAGCGGCCTGGCGAAGGACTGCAACTGGAACGGCATCCCCGACGGTTGCGAGCTGACGATCGCGCAGTGGGACTTCGACGGCGATTTGACGGAGACAAACGGCGGCGAGGAGCTCGAGCCCTACGCGACCGCGCCGGCC
>MWEK01000077.1 GCA_002070955.1 Planctomycetes bacterium ADurb.Bin069 | reverse complement strand
ACCGCGCCACCCCCTCCCGCGGCCGCCGCCGCCGCTTCGGCTCCCGCTTCTGCCACCAGGTGAGCCGGTAGAGCCCGTCGACCGCCTCGATCACGTACCGCCCCACCCGCTGCGGACAGCCGAGCTCGCGCCGGTAGCCACCCTCCCGCAGCTCGTCGACCAGGCGCATGACCTCCTCCGCCGTGGCGACCGCCTCGTACCGCTCGCGCGCGCTCACGCCGCACCCCCGCGCCACGCGTCGCGCTCGGCGAGCCGCTCGAGCGCCGTGACGACCGCGCCCGGCTTGCCGGTGAGGTAGAGCGCCAGCCGCCGGCGCGCCGGCGCGGGAGGATGCGGGATCGGGTAAGAGTCGGGAGAGCTGGTTGCGGGTGGGGGAGTCGCACCCCCCGAGCCGGGGGAATGAACCCCGGTTGCGCCTCGCGCTACCCGCGTCTCCCGTGCTACACTCTGCGGCATCATCGGCAGTACCCCCAGGGTCGGCGCGTTCCCGCGCGCCGGCCCTACTCGTTTCCGGCCCGGCTCGATTGCCGGCGCCGCACTGTCTCCTGGTGCGCCCGGTCGAGCGCCGCCTCGAGGCGGCCCGTCCGGTCGCGAATCTCCGCGAGCTCGCGGCGCGCCCGCGCCACCTCGAGCTCGTCGACCTCGCCGTCCTCGGCCACGGCCAGCGCCACGGCGAGCCCTTCGCCCACCTCCCGCGCCGCCTCGGCCACCGCCGCCGCCGTCTCGCCCGCCGCACGCGCGCCCGCGTCGACGAGCGCCACCGCGCGCTGCAGCCGCCGCGCCGACGGCACCGCCAGCCCAGGCCAGAGCCAGCCCTCGAGCTGCCAGAGCTCGACTGCCAGCACGAGAGAGAGCGCTTCCATGCGCGCCTCGCACGGCGAGCAAGTGCCAACCTCCCAATGCCCCACGCTGCGCGCCGCCGTGGCGAGCCCGAGCCGGGTGAGAGCCTTCGCGACCTGCCGCTGAGAGAGGCCGAGCTCGACCCGGCGCGCCACCATCCGCTCCCGCCCCGGCGCGCGCCACGTCACCGCGCGCGATCCCACCGGCCGGCCGCGGCGCGCCACCTACCGCCCCTCCCCGCGCAGCCGCGAGGCCCCGCCCAGCATCGCCTCGCGCCCGACCACCCGCTCCGCGCAGAGAGCGCAGAGCTCGTAGCCGTCGGGAGCGCCGAGCTCGCCGCGCCACACCTTGCCGAAGATCGCCGGCGGGAGGTCGCGCTCCGTCAGGTCGCGCGAGCCGCACACCGCGAACGGCGTGCCGAGCACGTACTGCCGCGCGTGCGCCACCGTCGCGCCGGCCATGCCGCTACGCCGCCCGCTCCGGCCGAGCGGCTAGGCCCACGCGAACATCCGACGGTGCCACGAACCAGGAATCGACCGTCTCGGGATCCACGCCGAGAGCCGCCGCTAACGCCAGCCGCGCCGGGCCTAGCGGCGCATGCGCGCCCGTCTCCCAATGGCCGACAGCCGCCACCGTCACCCGGCACCGCTCCGCAAGCTCGCGCCGCGAGAGCTGCGCCCCCGCTCGCGCCGCCTGCAGCGTCCCCGGCTTTCCGTTGTCTGCTGCCATGCCGCAGAAACTAGCGATTTGCGGAAGGCTTGTCAAGCCCCTTGTTCCGTCCACGGAGCGTCGCCGCCCGGCGGCCTCCGGCAGCCCACTGGCGGGCGCGGGAGATCCAATCCGTCTCCGGCATCGTGCCCTCCGCCATCGTAGAGCTCGCCCGCGTACCCGAGCGGCGTCCCGTAGGGATCGCCGCCCCACGCCCCGCCCCGGTTGCGCCGGCGCGCGTAGTGAATCGCCACCGCCGAGCCCGACGTGATCGCCAGGAGCG
Source organism: Planctomycetes bacterium ADurb.Bin069 (assembly GCA_002070955.1). Taxonomy (GTDB): domain Bacteria; phylum Planctomycetota; class UBA8108; order UBA8890; family UBA8898; genus UBA8898. The sequence goes on along the minus strand of MWEK01000077.1, from coordinate 266 downwards.
ACGCGTAGAACGGCCACGCCGCCTCCCAGAGATCGAACCATCGCCCCCAACCGAAGCCCGCCATCACGAGGTGCACCGTAGCGAGGAGGATGCCGTAGGCCGAAAAGCTCCACTTCGGCGGCCCCGTCCGCCACGCGCTCTCCCGCGCTGCGGCAGTACCTCCGCCACGTCGCCCACCTTGAGGCCCCACCTCACGCCAGCGCCCGCCGGCGCCAGCCGCGCGCGTAGTAGGCGAGCCCCGGCTGGCCGGCCACGAGGCCGACGTA
>MWEK01000076.1 GCA_002070955.1 Planctomycetes bacterium ADurb.Bin069 | reverse complement strand
TCCGCAACGGTTACGCTTGCCGGCGTCGCTCTCACGGGCGACGTCGGCATCACCGGCCTATCGATCAACGGCCAGTCCGCCGTTGATGTCGTCGCGCTCATCGGTGCGACTGGCGCGAAGGCGTTCGGCAAGGGCAATGCGACGATGCAGATCGGTTTCACGGCCGTCCGTGAGTTCGCGAGCGATACGCTGCTTGAACAGTTCGCGCTCTCGCATTTCGGGACGTGCCCGAAAACAGGCGCGCTCGCGTTCACTGTCGGCTCGACGACCTACACAGCATCAAATGCCGCGCTGCAATCGCTGAGCATTGGCGAGCCAATCGGCCTCTTGCTGCCCGTCACCTACTCCATCGTTTCGTCACCACTCCTCTGACATGGCCGAAGAAGTACGCATTGACCTGAAGAGCGCCGCAGACACCTCTGGCTTCGACAAGATTAGCGCGGCGTCGAAAGAGGCTGGAGCCGGCATTGGCGCGGCGTCGAAGGAGTCGAAGGCGCTTGCCGGCGAACTCGGCCGCTCCGTCGAGGTCGGCAGCGCATCAGTCGGACTGTTCCAGAATCTCGCGACCGCGAGTAAAGGCGGCGCCGCAGGTCTCGCCGCAGCCGCCCGCGCCGGCCTCGGGTTCGGCCAAATGCTCAAGGGTATTCTGGCGGGTGCAGGGCCTATCGGCATCGCGCTCGCCGCTGTTGGCGTGGCCGCGGGAGCGCTCGTATCGATCTTCAGCGATACAGGTAAATCCGCCGATGAGGCAAAGACGAAGCTCGACGAACTCAACAAGTTGAAGCTCGACGCCGCGAAGCTCGAAATCGACAACATCGGGAGGGCTGCATCCGATGCAACGCGCGCGATCAACGATCAGTTCACCGCGCTACAGCGTATCGCGGATGTCGAGCTAGCGATGAACGTCGCGAAGGTGCGGGCGCAAGGCCTCTCGAAAGATGCCGAGGCCGCCGAAATCAAGCGCCTGCAACGCGCCCGCGAGCGCGCCAAGATGGATGCCGAGCAGCAGAAGCTCGATACCATTGCCGAGACGCTGTCGATCTCCGCCGCCGATGTGGAGTCGACCCGGCAGAAGCGCGCCGCCGAGCTCGCGATCGCCGAGAACAAGATCGCGCGCGTCAAGAATGCCGAGCGCGCCATTCGGACCACGCGCCCGACGAGCACCACCGGTTCCTACGGCATGAGCCTCGGGCAGAGCCCGGAGGATACTAGGCTAGCTGCCGAGCTTGAGGCCGCGAAGAAAGCGGCCGAAGGGATCAACCTCGAAACCCTCCGCAAGTCACTTGCCGATGCGACCGAGGCATCGCGCGCCGCGCAGCTCAAAGCCGAGGAAGCCGAGCGCGCCGCCGCGCAGGAGCGATCCACGCAGGGCAAGACGCGCCCGATGATCGAGCAGAAGAACAAATACGAAGACCAAGCGGAAGACCCAGCCGCCAAGGCCGCACGCGAGGAGGCCCGCCGCAAGCAGGTCGAGGAGATGCAGCGCGTTCCCGAGTCGACATGGCGCGGCCGCGCCGCCTCCGGTTTCCCGGTCGACGCCGATGTATTCAAAGAAGCGTTCCCGAAGGCGAAGCCGCTGCCAGCCGCGCGCCTTACCGACAGCATCAACAAGGCCGCCGACGCTGCCGAGCAGGCGCCCGACCCGAAGCCCGCGGCCGATGCCGCCGAGCGGCTAGCGACTGCCACAAAGACCAGCGCCGAAGTGCAGGCTGCCGCCAATGCCGCCGTCGTCTCCGCGCTCTCCGCCGCCGTGTCCGTCGCATCCCAGAGCGTCGCAACAACTCAAGCACTCACGTCGCAGGTCGTCGCCATGCGCTCGCAGATGGCGACGCTCTCAAGCCAACTCGCCGCCTCGCGCCAGCGCATCGCCTCATGATCGCCGACCTTTCATTCCAGCCTCCCGTTGGCCTCGCGCCCGTCATCGGCTTTCAGGCGCCGGTCGCGATCGCCCCATCGCTCGGCTTCCAGCCGCCGATCTCCACGCAGGCCGCGCTCGGCCTTTCGACGCCGTTGCTTGAGTATGACCGCAAGCGCCGCGAATCGTTCTCCCTGCTCAACCGCAGCGTCGAGAGCCTTGATGCGCTGCGCCTCCGCATGTCGGAGC
>MWEK01000075.1 GCA_002070955.1 Planctomycetes bacterium ADurb.Bin069 | reverse complement strand
CGGACATGAACCGTCGCCGCGGCCAACTGTGCGCGTGTTGTGCATGTGACATGGCAGTTCCTCCGTCGTTCAGGCCACCACCATAGCGCAGCCGGGGGAAAACCGCCACGAGAAACTCGCCCCCCCCGTTGCGCTTTTCCCGCTTCCCTCTTCCTTTCAGCATCCGTTATACTCCGAACGTGATGATGACTTCTGAACCCATTCGCCATCTCTTGATTGTCGCCGGCGACGGCACCTATCCCGCCTGCCTCGCCGACGGCGCGCGCAAAGCCGGTGTCCCGCGCATCAGCATGCTGGCGCTGCGCGGCTCGACCGACCGCGCCACCGCCGCGCGGGCGGACACGTGCACCTGGTTCGGCGTCGGTGAAATCCAGCGCATTTTCGAATGGGCCGCGCGCATGGGCTTCTCCCACGGCGTCATGGCCGGCGGCATCGCCCCGCTCGCGCTCTTCCGCACGCGTTTCGACTCGCTCGCGCGCGCCTGGCTCAGAGATCTGCCTGTCAAAAACGCGCACACGATCTTCGGCCGGATCGCGGCCGAGATGGAGCACATCGGCATCCGCGTGTTGCCGGCTTCCTGCTACATGGACGACCACATTCCCGGCGCGGGTCTGCTCACCCGCCGCGCGCCGGACGAGCGCGAGGCGCGCGACATCGCCTTCGGCCACCAGGTCGCGCGCGACATCTGCGGCCTGGACATCGGCCAGACGCTGCTCGTGAAGGACGGCATGGTGCTCGCCGTCGAAGCGTTCGAGGGCACCAACCAGGCGATCCGCCGCGGCGGCAAGCTGGGCGGGCGCGGCGCCGTGGTGGTCAAAGTCGCCAAGGAGGGCCACGACATGCGCTTCGACATCCCCGTGATCGGCGTGAAGACCGTCGCCGTGCTGCGCCGCGCCGGCGTCTCGGCGCTCGCCTTCCAGGCCGGACGTCTGGTGCTGCTCGATCGCCCGGCCGTGATCGCCGCCGCCGACCGCATGAACCTCGCGATGGTCGGCCTTGACGCCGGACTGCCGCCCGCACCGCTCAGGCCCGCATGAACAAACCCTTGAAAATCTTGCTCTGCGCCGGCGAGGTGAGCGGCGACATGCACGCCGCCGCCCTGATGCGCGCCCTGCGCACCGCCGCCGGCCGCCCGATCCTCTTCCGCGGCTTCGGCGGCGACGCCATGCGCGCCGAGGGCGCCGAGCTGCTTTACCACACCGACCGCATCGCGATCATCGGCATCACCCCGGTGCTGCTCAACCTGCCGTTCCTGCTCGGCATGATGCGGCACATGAAGCGCGAGATCCTCGCCTGGCAGCCCGATCTCGTGCTCACGGTGGACTATCCCGGCATGAACCTGCGCCTCGCCCGCTTCGCGCATGACCGCGGCTTCAAAACCGTCCATTACATCTGCCCGCAGGTCTGGGCGTGGCACCGCGGCCGCATCCCGAAACTCGCGCGCATGCTCGACCTGCTGCTCTGCATCCTGCCGTTCGAGCCCGCGCTCTTCAAGCAGACGCCGCTCGCCGCCCGCTTCACGGGACATCCGCTGGTCGACCGCGCCGCCGAAACGCGCGCCGCGCCCCCCGCCGCACTCCCGTGGGACGGCGCGCACCGCATCGCGCTGCTGCCGGGCAGCCGCGCCGGCGAGATCACGCGCATCCTGCCGCGCCTGCTGGCCGCCGCCGCCCTGCTCGACGCGCGCCTGGACGGCGACTGCTCGTTCATCATCCCCGCGCCCACCCCGGCCATGCGCGCGCTCGGCGAGGCGGTCGCCGCCCGCGCCCGCACGCGGCCCGCGCGCCTCGCCTTTGTCGACGGCCAGGCGCGCCACGTGATGCTCCAGGCGCACGCCGCAGCCGTCGCCTCCGGCACCGCCACGCTGGAGGCCTGCCTGATGCGCTGCCCCACCGTCCTGGTCTACACGGCCAGCCGCATCACGTACTGGATCGCGCGCTGGCTTGTCAAGGGCATCCGGCACCTGGGGCTCGCCAATATCATTGCCGGCCGCGAGGTGATGCCGGAGCTTCTTCAGGATGCCTTCACGCCGCAACGCCTCGCCGACCAGCTCCACCGCTACCTGGCCGACGCCGGCGAACGCGCGCGCACCCTGGCCGCGCTCGACGCGACGATCGCCCTGCTGGG
>MWEK01000074.1 GCA_002070955.1 Planctomycetes bacterium ADurb.Bin069 | reverse complement strand
GGAAAGCGGTTTGTGTACCGCGATGAGAAAGGCGAGACGCACGAGGAGTTTCTGTCTAACCTGTCGTTGAGAGACGGCGAGAGTTCGAGACGTGAGTGGTTTGCTGACAGTTCCGCTAACAAACGTATCCGCGAGGCTATTAAGGCGATGAAGCAGCAGATCGAAGGCTTGACAGCAAAGGTCGATTCTCTGCGTAAACGGCTTACTCCTATCACGGAGGCAGATGTTATGACGGCGTGCAAGGCCAACACGGTTTTGACGCGCGCGAGCTGTCGGTCCTGAGCGACGCAAAGCAGGGAAAGGAGGGAAAGGCATGGAGGCGGTGATGCGGAAACCGAAGGTCAAGGGGTTCGACCCCCTGCTGACGGTGAACGACCTGAGCCTGCTCATGGGCAAGCCGACGCGGTTTGTCCTGGGGCTCATCAAGAGCGGCGCGATCAAGGCGGTCAAGCTGGGGGGCAACTCCTGGCGCGTGCGGCCTGAGGAGTGGACGCGCTTCGTGGAGAAGGGCGCGACGGGTTTCCGGCACGCGCGCCCGTCGGGCGGGATCAGGCCGGGGATGTTCGGGCACACGGGAGGCGGAATCGATGCAAACGCGGGCGGCTTCTACGCGCAGGGCGCGGAGTGACGGAAAAGGGAAGAGGGAAGAAGGGGAAGGGAAGAACACTCAACGTTCAACTCTCAACGCTCAACTCTCAACAGCAACCGGGGACCTGAAACCGCAGCCCGCGCCGGCGCAGGGCGAGGTGCTGCCGGTGCCGCTGGCGGAGATCGGGCCCTCGCCGTACCAGACGCGGGCGGCGGAGTCGGAGGAGGAGCTGGCGGGGCTGGCCGCCTCGATCGCGGCGAGCGGCGTCCTGAATCCGCTGACCGTGCGCAGGGCGGGCCCTGACGCGCCGTCAGGCGTGCGATGGGAGCTGGTCTGCGGGCACCGGCGTCTCGCGGCGGCGCGGCTGGCCGGGCTGCCCATGGTGCCGTGCGTGGCGCTGGACCTGGACGACGGCGCCGCGCGGCTCGCGAACGTCGTCGAGAACCTGCAGCGCAAGGATCTGTCCCCGCTGGAGGAGGCCGACGGCGTGGCGGCGCTGACCGGGGGCGGCAAGACCGCGCCGGAGATCGCGCGGCTGCTGGGCGTCAGCGAGCGCTGGGTCTTCCGCCGGCGCAGGCTTTCCGCGATCGCGCCGCAATGGCGAACAACCATTGCCGAGAAGAAGGCTGGGCAGGTTTTCTGCGAGCTGCTGGCCGCGCTGCCGCCGCCGATGCAGATCCGGCTGCTCGACACGGAGCTGGCCGCCGACCCGCAGCCTGACCGCATCGGCCGGGCGCTTTGGGACGCGGGCGCGCGGGACATCCTCAGGATGCCCTGGGCCGAACGCCACCCGGAGTGGTGCGCCGACTGCAGGAACACCGTAAACAACACGGCGCGGGACGGCGAGGGCATCACCGGCCCGCACATGCTCAGCGACTGCCGGTTCTGCGGCAACCCGGCGTGCCTCGCCGAGAAGACGGCCGTCTTCGTAAGGGAGCGCTGGGACTGGGTCAGGAAGGCCGTCCCGCCGTCCGCGCCGAAGCCCGTAAAAATCAAACGCGAATGGGACGCGCCGTACCCGCGCAAGGACAACCCCGACGCGAAGCACTGCCGCGCGCACCTCGTCACGGACGGTCCGGACGCGGGGAGAATCCTGTGGTGCCAAAAACCCGCAGAGACCCAGGAGCGCCGGCCGAAGGAGCGGAAGGAGATCCCGGGGCGGCGGGAGGAGCTGGCCCGGATCAGAGCGGCGCACGCGCTGATCCGTGAGCGGATCGTGGCCGGCGCGGCGCCGATGAACCTCATTCCGGCGGCGGCGCTGCTGCTGGTCTACCGCACGGAATGGGGCAGCGAGAAATGGCCGGACCGCGCCGAGCGCCTCGGGCAGGCGCTCGGGCTCACGCCGGAAGGCGCGGCGCGCGCGTTCCTCGAGTGCGCGGCCAGCCGCATCGAGCCGTGGATCGACGAACACCGCTACCTGACCCAGGAGGCGCAGCCCTCGAACTACATCGGCGAGGCCGATGCGCTGGCCGGCATCTTCGGCCTCGACGAGGCGGACATCGCGGCGAAGATCGCGGAAGCGGGGGCGGCCGATGGCGA
>MWEK01000073.1 GCA_002070955.1 Planctomycetes bacterium ADurb.Bin069 | reverse complement strand
TCCATCATCGCCTCGTCCTCCTGCCGCTCGGACGGCGGCAGCTTGCGGAGCCGGATGATCGCCCGCATGTAGCGGGGCGTGTAGCCGCGGGACTTCGCCTCGGCGAAGACCGCCGCCTCGTCGTCGGAGATCGCCTTGCGATCCTCGCGCAGCCGCTCGACCCGTTCGATGAAGCTGCGGAGCTCGTCGCCCTGCACGCTGTTCCGCCGGACCGGTTCCTTCGCCATCTCAGGCCTCCACCGTGCTGTCGCTCTGACCGGGTCCGCAATCGACGGCCTCCTGCCCGACCGGGACCGGACCGAAAGGCGTGAGGGCGGCCGCGGCCGCCGCGACCGCATCGAGGTCGGCGACCCCCTTCCGGGCCAGGTCGAGCGCCTTGCGCTGGCGGATCAGCCCCGGCTCGGGCACGAGCTGGCGGAAGCGCTTCGCGACCGCCGCCTGGCTGCGCCCCACCACCTTCGCCACCTCGCCGAACAACTCCTCGGCGCTCGCGTCCAACTCGCGGGCAATGGCGAAGGCGACGTCCCGCCCAGGCTGCTTCTTGCCCCTCTCGATCTCCGAATAGAAGCTCTTGGATATGCCGACCCGATCGGCGAGGGCGTTTGCCCTCACCCCTCGCTTCGTCCGGACTGCCTTCAGACGCGTGACCATGACCGCCGCGACCGCATCCGGTTCTGGCAGACGCTGGGGCCCCGGTTCCGGCCGCGCCACCTCCGGCGCGGCTTCGGGGACCGGTTCGCACGGCGGATCGGGCAGGGGCTCCGGGTCGGGACCGGCGCCCGCCGCAACCGGATCGCCCGCAGGCGCAACCGGATCGCCTGCGTCGTCACCCGGATCGGCCCTGCCGGCATCCGTATCGGGCTCCGGGGCCGCGGCGATCGCCGCCTCGACCAGCGCCTGGTCGAGCTCCAGCCAGCGCGCGATCTCCGCCGCCCCCCAGTGCCGCCGGCGCAGGCTCTCCACCTGCTGCGCCTCCGCGGCGGACAGGGCGGGCGCCTCCGCCGCAGCCGGCACGGGCCGGCCGCGATGGCGGTATCCGCCCGCCGGATCGGCGATCCGCATCACCGGCAGCGCGGCGCCGTTCCTGTCGGAGGCTTCCAGAAACGCCGCCAGGGTGGCCGGCTCCGCGAGCTCCGCCCCGAACTCCAGCCCTTCCTCGCCGTCCGCCGCCGGCGCTTCCCGCCGCGCCCCGGCGAGCTCGGCGCCGAGCGCGGCATAGCCCGCCGCGTCGATCCAGCTGTCGGCGTGGCCCGGCCGGCTCTTTGCCCGCGCGAGCTTCAGCAGCGCCATCAGCCGCGCGACGTCGGTGGCGCCGACGGCGATCCCGAGGTCGGCCGACCACAGCGCCGCGATCAGTCCAAGGCCGGCGTCGGCCGGGCCGTAGGCGAGACCGCGGCCGGCCGGGCCTTCGCCGACGGCCTCACCGGCCGCGTCAAGCACCGCGCATCTCTGCATCTCGATCGCCTCTTCCTTTGCCCCGACGGTCACGCGCCGCCGGTTCTTCGTGTTCCGGCCCAAAGGTCCGTCAGTCCGGGCCCGCGGGGGAGGGCGGCGCGTCGGGCCGGGAGGCAACCGGGGTGGGGAGGGACACCTCGAACGGCCGTGACCGCGCCGCCCGCCGCCGCGGGCCGGTCGGGCGAAAAGGGGCCCGGCGGCGCACCGGAGCGCCCGCCGGGCCAGTCTGAGCAGCCGGCCCGCCCCGCATACAGGCCCCCGGACGCGCGTCGGGGCAGGCCGCCATCAAGGCAGGGCGCGTCCGGGATGGTCATGCCGTGGTCACCTTCGCGCCGAGCACGGCGGACAGGTGCGCCTCGTAAGCCTCCGCCTCGGCTTCCGCCGACGCGGCGACCGCATCGAGATATTCCTGCCGGGTGAGGACACCCTTCGCGATGAGGAGGCCGACGAGCCCCGCGGTGTCCGCCTTCTGCAGGTCGATCCCGACCCGCAGGTGCTTCGGCTCCACCATCTTCGCCCGTCCCATCCCGATCAGGGCGGCGATGCCGCTCTGCACGCGATGCGCGGCGCGCTCGTAGCGCCTACCAGCCTCGACGGCGTCGTCGTCACTCATGGCTATCGAGCCTCCCGAAAATCTCCCGCGCCCGCACCGTCAGCGCCGCATGCCGCTCGACGAGCGCCCCGGCCCGCCGC
>MWEK01000072.1 GCA_002070955.1 Planctomycetes bacterium ADurb.Bin069 | reverse complement strand
GAGCACGCGGCTGTAGCCGGTGTCGGGCGCGGTCCACGCATACAGGTTGTAGCAGGAGAGCGTGCCGCCCGCCAGTTCGACGGTGCCCGTACACCCGGCGTCCATGGCCAAGATGATGTCCTTCCTGAATTCGGCGCGTCCGCCCGTCATGCGCAGGATGCCCTCGCCGCCGCTGTTGCCGAGGCGGCAGGAAGTATCGGAGAACAGCACCTCATGGCGCAGGGTTCCGCCGTTGACCCAGACGGTCGAGATGCCGCCCGCGCCTTCGCCGACATAGAAGAGGTCCTGCACGGTGCAGGTTCCGTCTTGGATCTCGAGGGCCGGGCGTCCGGTGTATCCGGCGAGGCCCGCGACCGTGCCGAGCGCGAGGTTGCGCGTTGTGAAGGCGCCGCCCTGAAGCAGCAGGCGCGAGGCCAGGCCGGCCGGCGCGGTCACGGCGGAGCCGTTGTTGCGGCCGATGTGGGTCCAGTCGCTGCAGACGGTCGCGCCGGCGGTCACCGCCAGTTCGCCGGCGGTTTCGCTGTCTGCGGCGGCGGTGGTTGCCAGGCCCACGAAGAGCGGTCCGCCGATGGTGGTGAGCTGCTCGCCGCCGCCCAGCGTGACGCGCCCCTGCGCGACGTTGAAGGCACCGAAACCGGTCGCGGGGCCGTCGCCGTCCACACCCGACGCCGCAAGGCCGTTCGGGTTGGCGGCGCCCGTGAGGCCGAGCGTGTTGGTGGTCGGGCCGGCGAGCGTCAGGGTGCCGGCGCCGTTCTTGAGCAGCGCGCCCGAGATCGTTGCGAGGGCGCCGCTGAGGGTGAGGTCGCTATCGGTGTGCAGGACGGCGGCGTTGGTGCCGGAGTCGATCGTGACCGGTTGCGCGGATGAGGCTGCCGCGCCGGTGTAGGCGAGCGTGCCGCGGCCGAGCACCCATTCGCCGGGGGGCAGCGCGGAGAGGGACAAGGTGCCGCCGTCCGCGACGGTCGCGCCGGTGTAGCCGCCCGCCGCAGCGCCGAGCGTGACGGTACCGTGGCCGTTCTTGATCAGGCTGCCGCTGCCGCTGACGGCGGCGTCGAGCTGCAGCGTCTGGCCGGTGCCGGCGCTGAAGGCCCCGCCTGCCGCGCCGAGGAGCACCGTGCCGCCCAGCGTGTCGGAGACGGAGACCCGCAGGCCGCCGCCGTCCAGCGTTACGCTGGCCGCGCCGAGCGAGGCGACGGTCGGGACCTGAACGGTCGCGGCGCCGCGCACCGTCAGCGGCGTGGTGTTGGTGCCGTCGAGGGCCAGCAGGCCGCCGCCGTCCACCGTCAGGGAGCCGGCTCCCGAGATCTGGTCGGCGAGTGTCAAGGCGGCGTCCGGCGCGATCGCGGCGAGCGTGCCGGCGTTCAGCGTGAGCGGTCCGGCCAGCGTGTGTGCGCCGCGCGCGACGGTGAGGGAGGCGTCGCCGGCGGCGGGCGCGAACGTGACGGCCGCGCCGTCGAGCGTGTAGCGGTAGGTGTGGTCGAAGAGCATGCCGGCGACCGTGACCGGACTATCAACATTCACGGTGGCGTCGGCGGTCAGCGCCGACCCGAAGCGCGTGACGGCGCCCGCGGCGGCCGGGGGCAGCGGCGTCCAGTTGCCGGCGAGACTCCAGTCGCCGCCGGCGGCATTCGCCCACGAGACTTGGGTGTCGGTGTAGGCGAGCTGCGCGTCAATGGTCTGCGTGCCGGTGTTGACCGCGAAGGTGCACGCGACGCCAAAGCAGTCGGGCGCGAGCGTGAGGCCCGTGATGTCCGGCGGCGTGCCGGTGTAGGCGAAGAGCGGATAGGTTTCGGCGCGCGCGGCCGGCGTGTCGCTGCCGAGCGTGTAGAGGCCGATCTCGAGAGCGCCGAGCGTGGCGCCCTCTGGCAGCGCGAGCTGGTCGCAGGCCGCGCTGTCGGCGGAGACATCGAGGTCCAGGCGCGTGCCGTCCGCGAAGAGGGCGGCAGCGAGCGTCAGCGCGTCGTACGTGCCGTTGCGCAGGCTGAGCGCGGTGCCGGCGGAGAGGGTCAGGCCGCCAGTCGTGACCGGTGCGGTGAAGTGCAGGCTGCCGGCTTCCACGGCGGTGGTCCCGACGTAGTCGCACGGGCCGGAGAGGGTCAGCGTACCGGCACCGCGTTTGGTGAGGCCGCCGGTGGCGGTGCCGACGCGCTGCACCTGCTGCGTGATGACGGTGTCGTGGCCGCAGGTGTCGATCACGCCGCCGCCTTGGTCGAT
>MWEK01000071.1 GCA_002070955.1 Planctomycetes bacterium ADurb.Bin069 | reverse complement strand
GTGAGGGCCGCAGTTTGAAAACAGCTCGTCCTCGTGCGGTGCGCCGCACCAGCCTGCATCGACCCAATACGTGTCAAACGGCATTTTGTTGTCGACGCAGTAGCGCAGGATGTCGGCCATCATTTGCGGCGTCTTGTTCCCGCCTCCCGACGCGACCGCCAGGATCGGCGGAATCACCTGTCCTTTGGAATCGCGCGGGACTTTGTTCTCGAGCATGAACCGGTGGACAAGCGTCTTGAACGCGCGGCGCGTCTGGTTCTTGCGGGCAAAAACGAGGATTGCCGGCTGGCGGATTGTTTCGCCGGGCATGAGCCGGAAGTGGGTCTTGTCCATGCCGATTTCGACGTCAACCGTCTTGCCGGTGTTCACAAACCGCGCCTTCCATGAGCCCGTCCAGCCGACCGCGAAGAGATAGCCGTTCCTGTCGTCGATATCCAGTTCGAGAAACGGGATGTAATCATTAGACGAACGCCCGCAGGTCGTCGTCAGAACCCGCTCTTTCCCGGCTTCGATCTCAAACGCTTCAGGAATAAAATCCGTGGCCACCATGGTCGACCCGCGCAGGACGTGAAGCACCGGGGCCTTGCCGTCTTCCGGTTTGCTGACGGAGAGCGCCAGCGAGCGGAAGTTACTGGCGATGCCCGTCGGCTCCGTCTTGGACAGGTTCGTCAGTCGGACGGCATACTCCTCTGCGGCGTGCTGTTTGTATTTTTTGCAGTCCAGCCGGATTTGCAGGCGCCCGTCCGCCGAGGTCATGGTTCGCGACTCGGCCGCATAGCGCGCGGTGTCGGTCCGCGACCCGGGCACCATGGCTTTTGTAAACACGCCGACCTCCTGCGCCGGCTTGCCGTCGTAGTCGCAAGCCGGCCAGATGGCATCCGGGGGACAGGCCTGTTCCTGGGCACCTGCCTGGAGGACCGATGCCGCCAGAAAAACAAGTGCCGCAAAGAACGGTTTCAAAGAACCGCCATCGAAGGGCGTTGTGTACGTCGTCATTTGTTCAAGCCTGTCCATTGTTCTCATCTCTCTTAGTAGACCAAGACACATGTTCCCCGCGGCAGGGGATACCGGAGAATGACGATGCCGGAGCCGCCGTTGCCGCCATTGTTGTAGAAGCCGCCGCCGCCCCCGCCGCCGCCTCTCTGGTCCGCTCCATTTTCCCCTGCTGTCAAATACCCGCCCGCGCCGCCGCCGCCGGCCCCCCCCGTCCCGCCCAAGGCGGCATCGCCTCCGCCGCTCCCGCTCCGGAGGCTTTTAGGGTCGTAGCTGGCCGCACCGCCGCCGTATCCTTGTCCGCTGGTTCCGGAACTTGCGGTCGTGCTGGTGTCGTACATGTTTGCGGCACCTCCCCCGGAACCGCCGTCCGCCCCCCTGTTGACACCCGTTGCGTCGTCATTGTCAGAGCCGCCTCCGCCGCCGCCCAAAGCGGTCAGTGCGCCAAACACACTGTTGCCGCCACTGTTGCCCCGATTGGCATTGGCCGTCGAGCCGCTGCCACCCGCCCCGACGACAACGCTCATGTTGCCGGGTTCGACTGACGCAAACGAATAGACCAAGCCGCCCGCGCCGCCGCCGCCGCCGCCGTCTCCGAAAGGATTAGGTTCGCCTCTTCCGCCGCCGCCGCCGCCCGCGACAACGAGACACTCCATCAGGCCGCCTTTCGTGACATTCAGGGTGTTGGCTCCGACGTTTGTGAAAGTATGGACGCGGTACCGGGTCCCGTTCCGGGTGAAGTGTGTCACCGTTCCGCCTGTTGCTTCCGGTACCGGATACGGCGCGGGATATCCTGTGTACGGCACCGGATACCGGATGATCACGATGCCGGAGCCCCCGCTGGCGCCCGGGATGCTTGCTCCCGCTGACGCGCCGCCGCCGCCGCCGCCGCCGGTATTAACCTGCCCTGCGGTGGGCGCGATCGCGCCCACGCCGGCTCCACCCTGTCCGCCGCCGCCGTTGCCGCCGGGGAGGGGGGCGGGGTCCTGTCCGCCGCCGCCGCCGGCATACGCCACCGCAGAGCCGCTGATCGAGCTGACGGTGCCGCGGCCGCCGCGGCCAAGCCCTTCCGTGTCACCGGCCTGACTGGCACCGCCACCGCCGCCCGCTTCCCAGGGGTAATCTCTCGGGTCACGTCCCTGCCCGCCGTTGTTGCCGCGCGGCGAAGTCCCGTTGCCGACCGTCCGATTGTTGCCGATTGCCGCGCCGCCGCCGCTGTCGCCAT
>MWEK01000070.1 GCA_002070955.1 Planctomycetes bacterium ADurb.Bin069 | reverse complement strand
GGGGACGCTTTCTCGCCGTCCAACCGCCGCAGCTCATCCCTGATCCCCGCGGCGCGCTCGTAGTTCTCGGCGGCAACCGCCTCGGCCAGTTCCTCCCTGAGCCGGTCGGCGCGGGAAGGCGGCGTGGCGTGGCACACCCGAGCCATGGCGAGCGGACCTTCGGCCGGCACGCCGTCGGGATTGAACGCGCGCTCCTGGCGCTTGAGCTGCGCGCCGAGGTCGCGGAGCGCGACGAGCGAGCGGGTCTTCTCCAGTTTGAAGACCCGCGTCTTGACCGGCGGCAGCTTCTCGATCTCCTCGATGGCCTCGGCGATCACTTCGAGCGCCGCCTTGACGTTCTGCGCCTTGGCGCTCCTGACCGCCAGCGACACGGCGCGCATCCGCAGGATGTAGGGGCGGTACTGTTCCATGGCTTCGGACATCGCCGGGCTGCTCGCGCGCTGCGAGACGAAGTCCGCGAGCTCCAGGTTGCGCGCGGTGTCGCGCACGCACAGGTCGTACTCGCCGAGCTGGAAGAAGAGCAGGTACCGGCAGTAGAAGAGCAGGCCCTCCTCGTAGAGCCGCGTGAAGGCCTCCTGGTCCAGCTCCCAAGCGGCGCCCTCGGCCGCGGCGATGGACCGGTAATAGGCTAGATACGATTCGAAGCCTTCCGGGCGCACGCCGTCCGGCCGGCCGTCCACTTCGTACTGCTCGATTCCCATGGGCAGGCGCACCTGGAGCTTGTCGCGCCCATCAGCGCCGCCGATCCGGCGGATGTTGGCGCCTTCCTTGTGCGGCCAGGCCTCGAGAATGGGACGAATGTCGTTGTCCATGACTTACCGGTGGAACGGGCGGCCTGCGCCGCGCCCGGCGGCGCCGGCACCACGATACTACCACATCGCGGGCCGCGGCCCAAGGCGGAGAGGTTCGCGCCGCGCGCCGGCGCCGGGCGCTCACAAGCGGAGGATCTCGCCGAAGTAGCGGGACCAGAAGCCGAGAATCGCCCACATCGCATAGCCCGCCATGAGCAGGTAGAACCAGCCCATGATCGCCCCGTCCAGCCCCGTTCTCCCCATGCCGCTCAGCGCCTTGGCCTCCTCCGCGAGCAGGAGCAGCGCCTCGGGAAGCGCGCCCGCCGCCTCCGCCGTCGCGATGCGCGCCGCGGCCTGCGCCGACAGATACGGCGCGCGCGCCAGCGTCTCGCCGAAGGGCTCGCCCCGCATGACCGCCGCGGCGACGGGTTCGAGCGCCGCGCCGAAGGCGCGGTTGCTCGCGCGGGCGGCGCTGAATCCGAGGGCCTCCCTGAGCCCGATGCCTGCCTGCAGCATCGTGCCGAGGAGCCAGAAGAACTCCGCCTCCGCCTCCCAGAGCGCGCCCCGGCCGAGAAAGGGCACTCGCAGCATGAACGCGTCGACGGCCGCCGCGGCGGCCGGACCGGCGCGCCGCAGCAGCGCGGGCAGGAGGAACGGCGCGCCGGCCAAGGCGTACAACGGCAGCAGCGCGAGGACCAGGCCCGGCCACAAGCCGTGCTTCGCCCCGCCCGCGGCGCCCTGGGAGAACGAACCGACCACGGCGCAGAGGTGCGCGATGCACACGGGGTAGGCCAGGCGCAGCAGCAGCCGCGCCAGACGTTCGCGCCGCAGCCTGAGCCGCTCGACCAGGACGAGCAGCGCCTCGGGAAGCTTCCCGGACTGCTCGCCGGCCCGCAGCACGGCCTCTTCGATGGGGGGAACGGCAGCGGGGCAGCGGGCGGCCGCGCCGGCGAGCGTCGCCTCTCCCGTGGCACGCAGGCGCCGCGCGAGGCCGGCGCCCGGCCCGGGCGCCGCCGCGGCCTGAGCGAGCGCCTTGTCCACCGTGAGCCCCGACTTGAGGGTCAAGGCGACCTGCTGCCAAAGCTGCATCCGCGCCACCAGTCCGGGCATTTGTCCGACTCCCGCGTCCCGCCGTCGCATCCTTTGTACGCGCCCGGCGCCGGGATGACAAGCGCGCGGCGCGCCTGGCATCCCGGCCGCGGCGCGGGTACACTCGGCGCAGGCGGCGGGCGGCCGCGCGCCGCTGCCGCGAAAGGAGCCGTTATGAACTGGCACCTTCTGGTCGTCGATCTTCAGGAGGGCTTCGCGCCGCACATTCACGGCTGGGACGGCTTGTGCTCCCGCGCCGTCACCATGATCAACGCCGCGCGGGAGCTTGCAATCCCGATCACGGCCACGGAGCAGAATCCCGAGAAGCTCGGCGGGACCATCCCCG
>MWEK01000069.1 GCA_002070955.1 Planctomycetes bacterium ADurb.Bin069 | reverse complement strand
CTTGCCGGCGAAGATGACCGTGGGCGTGTTGAGCTGCTCGCTCACGTCGACGAAGAACGCGGTGCTCGGCGTCTTGCTGCGGAAGGCGCCGTTGTTCATCTGCGCGAGCAGGAAGGCCGTGATGGTGCGCCGCACCTGCGCGCGCAGTCCCTCGGTGTTGTTCTTGTGCCGCGCGAACTGGAGCCCCTGCTTCAGACTCCGCTCGATGAAGATCACGCCGCGCCGCTCGGCGACGTAGGGAAAGTTCCCGTTGCCCTTGAGCGTGCGCGAGCCGTCGATGTAGCGCGGCAGGCCCGGGCCCGTGGTGAGCGGGTTGATGCGGTGCGGGTAGACGAGGTCGCGCTTGTTCTCCTCGAGTACCTCGTCGGTCTCGAAGCCGAGCACGCCGAACATGCGGCCCGCCTCGATGCCTGCGGGCGGATCGTAGACGCCGCCCGGCTGCGCCGAGTCGGTGCGCGTGAAGACGCCGGCCACGATGCCCGAGGGCGGGACGACGAGCTGCTCGGCCGAGCCGAACACGCTCTTGGCCGGGTTGAGCACCTTCACGCGGGGCCAGTAGATGGCGCCGAACTCGGAGAGCTGCTCGAGCGCGGCGGTCGTCGCGACGTAGGTGACGATGTCCGTCGCACTCTGGTTCGCGGGCGGGTCGAGCACGGCGAAGACCGCGCCGTCGCGGTCGACCTCGCAGTAACGCACCATCGCGTTGTGGACGGCGGGCGTGGCGCGCCCGGGCACGAGGAGCAGCGACAGCTCCTGCACCTGGTCGAGCGCGTGAAGGCCCGTCTTGGCGGGCTCGCTGCCGATGAAGTCATTGTCGTCGAGCCCCACGAGGCCGTCGCTGCCGCCCGCGAGCGCCACGGTCTGGGGCGGCGGGAGGGGCGCGCCGACGAGGAGCTGGTCGATGACGCGCACGTACACGGAGCCGTTGCGCGCGTCGTTGACGATGCTCTCGACGTAGCGCCCGTCGCTCGGGCTCATCGAGAGGTTCGGGAAGGACTCGCGGTACGCGCCGTCCTCCACGACGAGCAGATCGAACGCGCTCGGCGAGCCGTTCGTGGCGTTGCGCACCTCGGCCTCCACGCGGTTCGCGTAGGCGCCAGGGTCCTTGCCCTCGACGCGCACGGAGTTGGCGGTGCCCGAGGCCGCGCCGGAGTGGAGGGCGTTGTCGAGCCCGAACGCGGCCGCCGTGGCAGCGGCGGCCTGGACGCTGGCGCCCGGGCCGGTCGCGACGGTGCGGATGTCGAGCACGCCGCCCACACCCGCGTCGACGGTCACGGTGGGGATCGCCGCCTCGACGACGGCCTTCACCTCGGCGACCTCGACGGCGCGCAGGTTTGCGACGTTGCCGCCGCCGACCGAGGCGGCGCCGGGGAACGCGAGCACCGCGTTGGCCGTGCCGCCCGTGACCTGCACGCGGCTCGCGGTGCCCTCGGTGTCGCTGGCGAGCCTGACGATGCCGCCCGGCGTGGTGGCGCGCCCACCGACGATCACCGCGTTGATGGCAGCGGCGACCTCGGTGGCCGTGGCGTTGGCGATGTCGGCGAAGTCGGCGGCCGAGAACAGCACCGTCTGCTCGAGGCCGTTGTCGACGCGCAGGAGCAGCTCCATGCCGTCGGCGAGCGCGTACGGACCCGCACCGCCCGCCGCCATTGCGGCCGCCGAGCCGTTGAACACCGCGTCGGCGTCGGGCGCGCCGTCCACCGCGAGGCGAACGACGTCTCCGTCGTGCAGCACGAAGGGCCCGGGCACGGCGCCGAGCAGGATGCCCGGCGTGGGGCCGCCGCCAGCGACGAGGAAGCCCGCGGCGCGCACGGCGGTGGCGGTCGCGGCGTTGGCCACGTTCGAGTAGTGCGTGGTTCGGACCACCCAGAGCTGCGCCCCGCCGTTCTCGAAGAAGCCCATCGCGGCGAGTGCGAGGTCGGAGTCGGGCGTGAAGCCGCCGAACTTGGTCTGGAAGTCGTCGAACGACGTGCAGAGGACGGCCTCGCCGATGGGGCCGCGCTCGGTGACGCCGACCGCGCCCGCGACGGAAGTAGGAGCCGAGGGGATGCCGCGAACCTTCGGCTCCTCTTCGACGATGACGACCTTGGACGACAGGAGCTGTCCGCTCACGATGCACCTCGCTTGTTCTTCTTCGCCTTCACGTCAGCGCGGATGACCTCGGCGAGCGAGGTCGTGGTGGGAGGCCTCGTCGCGACCACGGCGGGCTTGGGCAGCTCGGGCACGTGGCGCTTCACCGAGAGGTCGCCGCGCTTCACCGCGCGCACGACCTCGGGAATGGTCAGCACCGCGTCATCCAGCGCAGGGCTCGTCAAACCGCTCGCGAGCGTGAGCGACTTGGCCGTGCGTCGCGCGCGACGTCCCTGCTCGACCTCGCAGCGGCAGTCGCC
>MWEK01000068.1 GCA_002070955.1 Planctomycetes bacterium ADurb.Bin069 | reverse complement strand
CCCCCGCCCGCCCGCCCCGCCGAACGCGGACAGTTCGGCGCCCTCGACAGGCACGCCGTCTCCGTCCCGGACGATGCCCGTCACGGCGTTTTCGGGAAGCAGGACAATGTCCAGTCCCGTTTCATGCTCCTCCACGAGCATCACGCGGGCCGTGAAGGGCTGATAGGTCTCGGGCGCGCACAGGGCCGAGTACGCGCCTCCCTCTAACCCCGCAAAACGCGTGCGGCCGTCAAGGCCGGTCATGCGCGTCGCACCGCCGCGGCCGCCCGGGCCGAAGGCTTGCCCGCCGCGGCCGCCCCCGGCGCCCTCCTCCGCCTCGCGCCGCAGCGCCACATCGACCTGCGGCACCGGCGCGCCCGCCGAATCGCGCACGAGAACGCGCAGGCTCGCGCCTTCGGAGAGAATGAACTCCCGGCCCTCGCGCTGTTCGCCGGGTGACAACGTGAAGCTCTCCGAAAGGAACGTTAGGTGGTCGGGGTGGCTGATGGCGATCCAGAGCGGCTGCTCGGCGGGAACATCGACAAGGACGAAGGCGCCCGCCGCATCCGACCGCGTCGACGCCGCGTCGCGCATGAAGCCGCGCATGCGTCCACCCTGCTCGTCCCCCCGGGCGGCGACGGCGGCGACGCGCGCGTTGCGCACCGGCGCGCCCGACCGGCTCTTGATCATCCCGCTGATCGAGGCGCTCGGGGTGAGCTCGATGATCTCCTCGCGCGCCTCCGCCCCCGCCGCGATGACCACGTTCAGAAGCACCGCGGCGGCGAATCCCCGGGCGCTCGCCCGCAAGCTTTCAATCGGACCGGGGTGAAAACCGCTCAGCGCAAAAGCGCCGTTTTCGTCGGTTTGCGCGCCGCGCACGTCGAAGCGGCTCGCCCGCGCCTCCACCGCGGCGCCCGCAATCGGCCGCCCGCTCCCCCGCTCCACCACCCTGCCCGCGAGCGCGGCGCCTTGCTCCAACACGATCCTCAGCGGCTGCGCCTGCCCCGCTTCGATGCCGTCGGCGCGAAAGGGCGCGTAGCGGTCCGACTGCACGCTGATCGAGTACAGACCCGGGCGCAGGGTATCGAAAGCGAAGCGGCCCGCCTTGTCGGTCTCCACCGCTGCGGTCGCCTCGAAGAGGTGGATCGGCTCTGGCCGCGGCGCGCGTTCGGCGCCTTCCTCCGGCGCCCCGCTCCCGCTTTCCCGGCCCCCGCGCATGCGCTCAAACGCCTGGCGGCGTTCGACCTCCTCGCGACGCCACTCCGCCGCCGCGACGAAGGCGCCCGGAACGGGCGCACCCCCCGGGTCGAGCACGATACCGGCGACCACGGCCCCCGGCTGGAGCATCACCGCGACCTCCACGGCCGTCGAGACGTCCTCAAGGCGCCCTCGCCGACTCTCGCTCACGAAGCCCGCCTTCTCCACAAATATCGTGAAGGTCGCCTGCGGCACGTCATCGAAGCGGCAGGCGCCGTCCGAGTCGGTCTCGGCGCGCTCGCGGGGCGCCTGCACCAGCCGCGTGAAGGCATCCCCGCCCAGGCCGCCGAAAGTCCGGCCGCCCGGCTCCCCCGAACTTCCGCGGTCCGAAAAAGTTATCCCCGCATAAATTGTCCCCGTATAAAAGCTCACCCGGGCTCCCGCCAGCGGTTGCCCCCCCGCGTCGGTCACAGCGACGAGAACGCCCGGCGAGGACGGCAGAACGAGCACGAGGTCGCGCGTGCCGGATTCGACGTCGGAGACCGACGCGTCCAGGTAACCCCGCGCCGATGCGCTCACCCGGTACATGCCCGGCGGCACGGTCAGCCTAAAAACGCCGCCGCGGCCGCTCACCGTCGCATCGGCCAGTTCCTCGCCGCCGCCCATGGGCCCTCGCATCGGGGGCGGCGCCAGGGCGAGCACCCGGGCGCCGGCGCGCGGACGCCCGCGCTGATCGCTCACGACGCCCTCGATCCAGTCGCCGGCCCCCAGCATGAAGTCGAGGCGGCTGGATTCCTCCGTGCGCGTCCACTCCAGGCCCAGCGCGGCGTAATCGTCATGCCGCGCGAGCACCGTGTAATCGCCGTGCGGAATGGCGGCGAGGGGAATGGCGTAGGCGCCGGAGCCATCGGTCGTCGCGGCGGCGAACGCCCGGCCGGCCTGCGCCGCCGCCCGACCGAGGATGCGGTCGCGCAGCAGCCGCTTACCGCTGTCGGCAAAGAGCTCGAAGACGGCGCGGCCCGCCGCGACGGAGACGTCCCGGCCCGCCGCGGCGAAGACGGCGACCTCGGCGCCCGCGACACCCCGGTCGTTTTCATCCGTGACGCGGCCGTAGAGGCTTGCAAGAACCGGCGCATCGGGTTCCGCGAACGGATCGCCGGCCGCGTCGACAGCGGAAGCCGCGACCGGCGGTTGCGCGACCAGCCGCGCGGCCGGCGCGTCCCC
>MWEK01000067.1 GCA_002070955.1 Planctomycetes bacterium ADurb.Bin069 | reverse complement strand
CAGCGCAGCACGCCCTCGGCGTCGACCCGCGCCAGGCGGTCGGCCCCGGCCAGCACGGCCTGAGTCAGCAGCAGATTCGTCACGGCAATCCCCATCCGTTTGATCATTTTGGGCTCCCCTTTATCCGCGCATCCCCTATTGTTGCGAATGGCGGAATATTATATACTTTACCCCTTTCTTATCAAAGACAAACCCAGTGGACACGCGCATGAGTGAACGTACATTGACAGCAAAAATCACCGGCGTCGGCAAGGCGCTGCCTGAAAAACGGCTGACCAACGCCGATCTGGAGAAGATGGTCGAGACCAGCGACGCCTGGATCCAGCAGCGTGTGGGCATCCGCGAGCGGCGCATCGCCGCGCCGGGCGAGTACACCTCCGACCTTGCCGCGCGGGCGGCCGCCGCGGCCTTGGCTCAGGCGGGCCTGACGGCGGACCAGATCGATCTGATCCTGGTCGCGACCTCCACGCCTGACACGATCTACCCGTCGGTGGCCTGTCTGGTGCAGAAGGCCCTGGGGGCCGTCCACGCGGGCGTGCTGGACATCAGCGCCGCCTGCACCGGCTTCGTCTACGGCGCGAGCCTCGCCTGGGGCATGATCCGGTCGGGCCTGATGAAGAATGTGCTGGTCATCGGCGCCGAGGTGAACAGTGCGATCGTCAACTGGAAGGACCGCGACACCTGCATCCTTTTCGGAGACGGCGCGGGTGCCGCCGTGTTCAGCGCGCACCAGGCCGACAAGGAAGGCGTGCTTTCCGCGAAGCTGGGCGGCGACGGCAACCTGACCGATCTGCTGGAGTTGGCCAACAGCGGCATCCGCCCCAACCCGAATGTGCCGGGGCGCTACATCACCATGCAGGGCAACGAAGTCTTCAAGCAGGCGGTGCGCAACATGTCGGAGTGCGCCGTGTGCGCGCTCGACCGCGCCGGGCTGACCCCGCACGATGTTTCGCTGCTGATTGCCCATCAGGCCAACACCCGCATCATCGAGGCCGTGGCCAAGCGCCTCGACCTGCCCTCCGAAAAGGTCTTCCTCAACATCGCCGACTACGGCAACACCTCGGCCGCCACGATTCCGATCGCGCTCTGCGAGGCGCTGGAACAGGGCCGCGTCAAGAAGGACGACGTGCTGGTGCTGGTCGCCTTCGGCGCGGGCCTGACGTGGGGCGCCCTGACGCTGCGCTGGGCCTAGCCGTCTGTAAAACCACATGAGAGCTGCCGTTCTCTGTCTGGCGCTCTGCGCCGCGGGCGCCGGACCGGCGCGAACCGACGGCACGCCGGACACGGCGCGTCTGGCGGTTGACCGCTGCCTGCGGCAGCTCCGCGCCTGCCAGCTCCCGGACGGCGCGTTCGCGCAGGTCAGCCCGCAGGGCCGTCCCGGCGCGCCGGTCTGGATCGTGCCCTACTTCTCCCATTTCGCCGCGCTGGCCCTGCTGGCGCACGTTGAGGCGGGCGGCCCGGCAGATGACCGCACGCATGCCGGACGCTGGCTCGACTGGTGCGCCGCGCATCAGAATGTCGCGGGCTATTGGAATGATTTCGAGGGCACGTTCAGCGACTATCGCGACACCGGCAGGGTCGACGCCTGGGACAGCTCGGCCGCCCTGTTCCTGCTGGCCGCCGACCGTTTCCGCCAAGCCGGGGGCGCGCTCGCCGCGGCGCACCTCGAGAGCGCCCGCCGCGCGGTCGCCTGTCTCGCGGGCCTGACCGACCCTGCGGACGGCCTGACCTGGGCCAAGCCCGACCATCGCGTGAAGTATCTGATGGACAACATCGAGGTCCGGGCCGGCCTGCTGGCCGCCGGGCGGCTCTTTGCTGCGGCCGGACGGGAGGCGGAAGCGCGCGACGTGCGCGAGCGGGCGGAGCGCCTCGGGCGCGCGCTGGCCACCTTCTGGCGGCCGGAGCGGCAGCGCTACAGTTGGGCACGGCTGTCCGGCGGGACACATGCCGAAGAGATCGGCAAGCCCTATCCGGAAGGCTTGGCGCAGCTCTACGGCCTGGCTTTTATTGAACCGCGCGCCATGTGCTGGGAGGCGGTCTGCCGCGATTTCACGCCGGAAACGGGGCCGACGGTCTCGTTCGGCGCCGAGTGGTGGCTGATGGCAGCTACGCGTATGGGCGATGAACCGAAACGCCTTTGGCGCACGCGCGCGGCGGAAGCCGCCGCAGCGCTCACGGAGCGCACCTATCTGCACCGGCACGCGCTCTCGGTCCTGGCGCTGCTGCAGGGGGCTTCCTGGCTTGCGCCGCAGGCTGCGCCGGCCGGCCAACCGATAAAAGGAACATGATGCGAGCACTGAAAAGATGGTGGCGGCGCCGGCGCGCGTGGCGCGCGGCGCAACCGCGCCTGGAGGCCGACTACCGGGCGGCGGCGGAGCGGCTGTTCGGCGGGCCGGTCACC
>MWEK01000066.1 GCA_002070955.1 Planctomycetes bacterium ADurb.Bin069 | reverse complement strand
GCGCAGGGCCAGGTAGAGCTGGTCCCGGGTTCCGGAGCTCATGCCTTCCACGCCCAGGCGGGCGCCGTCGCTCCGTACCCCCATGAGCACCGGCTCGTCCTCGGGACCGATGTCGGTCATCAGGCGCGGGAAGGCCCCGGCGGTTATCCGGCCGAAAAGCTCCCCGGCCCGGAGGAGCAACGGCGCCTGATTCTTCTCCCGGTAGCGGTTCATGGCGTTTTTCAGGAGGTGGAAAGCCGCCCGGATCCGGGTGTACCGGGCCACGTCGCCGCGCAGGGAGGCCAGCGCGGCCTGGACCTGCTCCTCCGCTTCCGCGGCGGCGGAAGATCCGTCCATGCGCCGCAGCTCCGCGTTTTCTTCTCCGATTTCGGTATTCAGCTCCTGGCGCCGGGACTGGAGTTCCTCAAGCCGCCCGTTCACCCCGGTCAGGGCCGCCGGCAGTTCATCGGGAGACACGGCGGCGGCCTCCGCTTCCAGCACGGTAACCGGCAGGCCGTCGCCGTTTTCCAGGAGAAAACGTTCCACCGCGGCGAGGCGCTCCCGGCAGCCCTGGCAGGCCACCGAGCGGGCCTCCGCGGCCTCGAATTCCGACGTCTCCCGGCACCGGGCCTCCTTCAACAGGTCCGCGACCCGTTGCTCCTTCACCCGAAAGTCCGTCGCCGCCGCCCGCAGCTCCTCCTCCGCCTCCCGAACCCGTTTGGCCCCGTTCTGTCTCTCTTTCTCCCGGAGTCGCGCCCCGTCCACCTCCTGCTTCAAACGCCGGACCACCTCCTCGGGCGGGCAGGCGGCGTATTCCGGAACCCGGCGCCGGACGAATTCCGCCACTTTCTCGGTGAACCGCCTGGCCTCTTCGTTGATAGCCCAGATACGCCGGTCCATGTCGGCAATCTGTTTGGTCTGGCCGAACAGGGCGGTGTACTGATCCAGAACGGACAGCGCCGGGGCGGGCGGGGTGTCCAGCGACAGACCCAGTCCGGTCATGGCGGCCCGCCATCGCTCCTGCCAGTCCCGCAGTTCCGCGCGGGCGGTTTCCTTTTCCCCCGCCGCCTCCCGGACCTGTCCGGCCTGCCTGTCCATCTGCCGCCTCATCTCCCCCCGGCGGCGGTTCCGCTCGGTCCGGACCTCCAGATGGTGTTCCGCCTCCTCCCGGAGGTCCCGGAAGAGTTCCGATTTCCGGTGCGGTTCGGGCCGCAAGGGCCGCAAGGCCTCCCGGAGACTGGCGCAGGTGGATGCGTGCCGGGCCTCCAGGGCAAGGAGTTCTTCCCGGGCGGCCTGCGCCCGGAGGATCTCTTCCCGGAGGGCGTGAAAAGACGACAGCCAGGCGGCCATCTCCCGGGGCGAGAGCGGCTCGATGCCGCCGGGGGCCCAGAGGGCGTGCCAGTCGTCGTCCCGTTTTTTCTCCTGCGCTACAAGTTCCGCCGTTTCCCGTTCCAGTTGCCGCCGCCGCTCCGCCAGGGAATCGTCCGCCGCCCGGAGATCCGCCAGGACATGGACGCGCTGCGCCTCCCGGCGTAGGCGGTCGGCGATGTCGTCGGCGACGGTGACGGCGTCTTCGTAGGCCTCCGGCGGCGGCAGATCGGCATGGAAGCGGCGCTCCCCATCTTCGTTACGGGCGTCGCCGGCCAGAAGTCCGCGGATCAGCCGCCAACCCTCCTCCCGGCGGCGGCGGGCCACCTCCAGATCCTGCTCCGTGGGCACCATGCCGGCCAGGGCAAAACCCGTGAGTTTCTTCCGCACCGCCAGTGTTTCCGCGGCGTTTTCCCCCGCCGCCCGCTCTATTTCCCGGCGCCGCTCTTCGAGGCGCCGCCACTCCCCTTCGCAACGCTCGATGCTTTCCCTGGCCGGCACCGACAGGATGAGGGCCGCTTCCATATCCCCCCGCCACCGCCCGAGACCGGCGAGGGTGCGCTGCGCCTTCCCCTCCGCCTCCTGGAGAGCCTTTCGCGCCTTGAACAGCTCGCCGTCCGGATCTCCCTCCTTCCGGGCGACGCGTACGGCCTCCCGCAGCGCGGCGGGATCTCCCCCTTCGGGAAGGCCCCGCAGCTCCCGTTCCGTCTCCTCCTGATCCCGCCGTCTTCTTTCCAGCGTTTTTTCCGCCTTTTTCAGGGAGGTCAGGACCGCCTCATGACGGCGGGCCAGTTCCGTGACCAGGGCGCGGTTCCTTTCGACCTGGGGGATGATCTCCCCCACCGATTCTAGCCGGGGTTCGATGCCGATGGTTTCCATGAGGCGCCGGGCGTCGTTCCGCATCTGCCGCAGGCGGCCCTCCAGATCCGGCCGGTCCCGGAGGGCCTTGAGATGGCTCCCCAGGTCCTGTTGCAGTTCATCCACCAGGACCGCCTCGGCAAGGAGCGACGACGGCGGCGGTAACTTGGCGCAGACCGCCCGCAGATTCGCCAGCCGGTCTCCGGCCCTGGCCA
The DNA here is from genome assembly GCA_002070955.1 of Planctomycetes bacterium ADurb.Bin069. Taxonomy (GTDB): domain Bacteria; phylum Planctomycetota; class UBA8108; order UBA8890; family UBA8898; genus UBA8898. The sequence goes on along the minus strand of MWEK01000066.1, from coordinate 298 downwards.
CCGCCTCCCGGGCATGCTCCCAATCCCGCAAGACCGCGGCCCGCCGGGACGGGAAATCCGCCGCCAGGATGTGGACCTCGCCCATGGCCGCCAGCCGGGCGATGAGTTCCCGCCTTTCGGCCAGTCCCTTCAGCACCCGCCCTATCCGCAGCAGGCGCTGGCGCTCCCCCTGCCGCGCCCCGATCTCTCCATCGATCCGCCGTACCTCCGCGACCAGTTCCCGACGCCGCGTCCAGTGCCGGTCCCATTCCCGGGCCGGCAGGGATTCCCGGCGCGCCCGGTCCCGCAAGGCCTTGAA
>MWEK01000065.1 GCA_002070955.1 Planctomycetes bacterium ADurb.Bin069 | reverse complement strand
TCGCCTCCGCACCGTCCCCGTGGATGGAGGGCGGCGAGGGGCTGGCCCTGCTGACGCTGGAGTCCCGGCTGGAGGGCGGCGACGGTTTGGCGGCGCTGCGCATCGGCGATGTCGTCGTGCCCGTCCGGCCGGGCACGGCGGAGGTCTCGCGCGTCGCCATCCCGCAGGGCGTGGACGTCCCGTTCGTGCTGGCCCCCCACTCCGGAACCTCCGCCGATGACGCCGCGGTCACGGTGGTCGGGGCCGCTCCCATCATCGTCGCCCTGGACGCCGACAATGTCTTCCGGGTGTCCGCCCCGGCGGGCGGCTTCAAGCGGGGTTCCATGCACGGCTTCAATTATGTGCTCTCTCCCGTGCCGTTCTGCCCGCACACCGGGAACGACACTCTGCGCGCGGAGGCGGTCGGCAAGCTGCCGGCGTATGTCGCGGCCTTCGGTTTCGGGACCGCCCCCGACGTGTCCCCAACATACAGCGTGAGCGAGGCGTACCTCAAGAGCAAGTTCCCTCATCTGGCGGCGACGCCCGGCGCGCACACGGTGCAGCTCCCCGTCAGGCTGGGGGTCGTCCTGACCGCCGGTTCAGCGAAGGCTTTCGGCGAGGACGCCGACACGGTTCCCGCCCACCTCTGCGTGCTGTACACCGGCGGGGATGGGGGCGGACCCACCGTCCCGCCGGGCGAGTGTCCGTGCTGTCCGGGCCAGACCTGCCCGTGCCGCTGCGAATCGCCGGACGTCTGCGGGTGCGAGGCCTGCCGCAACGGGTACCATGTGGACGCGCCGACCAACAGCGCGGGACAGGCCGCCGGCACAGTCGACCGGCCCCACCGGCTGCTGCTGGCGGGCGGCGCGCCCGACTCGGTCGCGGCCGCGCCCGCGCAGGGTGGGGGCATCTCCCCGCTGGACAACGCCTGCACGCTGTGCGGCTGCACGCAGACCGTCGCGAGCGGCGGCTCCCCCCTGCCCGCCGAGATCTACCGCCGCACCGCGCACCTCTCCGCCGCGCCGGCCGCGGGCTTCGCCTCGACCGCCGGTGTCTTCACCGTCACGGGGACAGCCCCGGGCGGCAGGGTCGGGGAGGACGTCTTCACCTGGACGACCGGCCGCTTCTTCTTCAGCCGGGGGCGCTACACGGTCGTCGGTCTGGACGTGTGCCTCTCCAACGCCCCGGCGGGCGCGCCGCCGCGCGTGCAGGCCGGCCACACCAACATCCTCATCGTCACGACCCGGATCCCGACCAACAGCGCCGGGACGGTCTTGTTCAGCGGGCACGCGGCCGGCGCCTCGGCCGCGGTCAGGAACCGCCTGACCGGGCAGCACGAGCCGCTGCAGGGCTCCTACGAGGCGTCCGGGTGGCTGTCGGCATACGCCGGGCAGAGCCGCACTGCCGAAGTGCGATACGCGGCAGACGCGACGGGGCCGCACGGCCTCACGGTCACCTACGCGCAGCCCGACACGCTTCCCGGCTCCGTTTCGACCAACCTCACGTTCGAGGCGATACGCATCCTGTCCGAGCCGGTCACCGCCGCGGCCGACCCCGCCGGGCACGTGGTCAACCCCGGCGGGATGCCGCTGGGCGGCACGGGCCACTTCAAAGTTGAAGTGGCTGACGGCGCCGTGCCCGACGCCGACATCACGTGGACGGTCAAGTCCGGCGCGGGGCGCGTCGCCTTCGCGGGCGGAAGCGCCGGCCCGGATGTCACAGTGAACGCGGCGGCAACCGGTACCTTCACGCTGGAGGCGGACGTCCGGGGCCTCGTCATCACGCCGCCGCACGTCCGGCCCCACTTCACCGGCGCCGTCCTTCCCGCCGTCACCGTGCCCGTCACGGTGTGGATTGTGAGAAAAGAGGATGGCCTCCCCATCCGCGAGCCGACGACGATCCCCGAACTGTTGACTGACGCCAACAGGATCCTGTGGCAGAACGGGCTGACGCTGGTCCAGAGCGGATCGTACCATTTGTTGAACAACACCAATTGGCTCAACCATATCGACGTGGTCAACCCGGCCAACACCAATCTCTCCGCGATGCTGAACACCACCAACAGCGCGGGGGACGCGGTGGAACTATACTTTGTGAACATGCTGGAAGGAGGGGAGTCTGCTGGGGTGCGCTGGCCGGAGGGCATCGCCATTGCGTCTGGCGAGGATACGGCCCATACCCTCGCGCACGAGGTCCTTCACGACTGCGGCCTGGAGGACATCTACACGATCGAGAACCCCGACTCATCGGATCCCAACCCGATTCCTGGCCCGGTCTCAGAGGGCCGTATCCCTTCCGACTGGGGCGGGGGCTACTACCTGCCGGGGCTGACGCAGCGGAGTCTGGTGACGCGGCTCATCATGCGCTCGGGCAGGTTCGGCCCCGAGCCTCCGCTTTCGCAGGGCGTCTGCCTGCCGCGCGGGACGGTCTGCGGGTGGCGGGACCAAGATACCAACGGAAATGTTAGAGTACTGGGACAGGCCGGGGTCGGGCGGAGCTCCGTCCGGCGGAGTCCGGGCAGCTATTAAGGAGGCAACCATGTTGTCACGCGCGCTCATTTTGTTGTTTCTGTCCGCCGCCGCGTTTCCGCGGGGCGGGCTCTGCGGGGGACGCGAAGAGGTCACCGCGAAGGGCTGGACCCTCGACCTCCTCATCGAGCGGTTCAACGAGAGTGAAAACGCGTTGATCGCCTACAGTCTGTCGCACCCTTCGTCCGGCAACTGGGGGGGGGGAGACGAGACGTATTTCTGCATGCTGCTCAACAAGATGGAGAAACTGGGCGACCGGGCGGCGCTTCCGTTCCTCGAAAAGAAGAGTCTGATGGCGAATATTCCCAGTACCGTCCGCAGCCGCGCGGCGGAAGT
>MWEK01000064.1 GCA_002070955.1 Planctomycetes bacterium ADurb.Bin069 | reverse complement strand
CCCCCGCGCATGCCGTCGGTCGGCTGACCGACATCAACGTCATCGACCGCGACAGCGGCGCGACCCTGCCTGTCTACCGCCACCGGGGCGACTACTGGGTCGCCGGACGCCCCGGCGGGCGCTACGCCGTCTCCGTGCGCAACGCCAGCGGCGAGCGCGTGCTCGGCGTGATCTCGGTGGACGGCGTCAACGTCGTATCGGGGGAAACCGCCTCGTGGGAGCAGACCGGCTATGTGCTCTCGCCCTGGCAATCCTTCGACATCTCTGGTTGGCGCAAGAGCGACGCCGAAGTTGCGGCCTTCCACTTCGCCGCCTCGCAGGCCTCCTACGCAGCGCGCACCGGCCGCCCTGACCATGTCGGGGTGATCGGGGTCGCCGTGTTCCGGGAGAAGCTGCCCCCACCGCCGCCGGTCTCGGTGCCGTACCCGCCGGGCAGGGCGCTGCCCGATGCCAACGAATCGGCTGCGGCCCAGGAGCGGTCGACGCTGGCCGGATCGGCGGCCGCGGCCACGGCCAAAGCGGCCCCGGCGCCTGGCCCTGCTGCCGCCGAATCCCGGGCCGAAAGTCCGCAAGGCGCCGGCGCGCGCAGCCGTGACGAGGCCGTCGCCCGCGCGGCTCCGGCCGCGCGCCTGGGCACGGGCCATGGCGAGCGCGAGAGCTCGCGCGTCGCCCACACCACGTTCGAGCGCCGCAGCCACCGGCCCGACGAGCTGATCCGCATCCGGTACGACAGCCTCGAAAACCTCGTTGCCCTGGGCGTGATCCCCGGCGCGGCGCCCCAGCGGCAACCCAACCCCTTCCCCGACGCGCCCCTGTCGCGCTACGTGCCCGACCCGCCCGTCTACCGTTGAGGATCTTCTCGTGTGCACCCGCCCGCCCCGGCGGGCGCCGCCGGGATAATCCCGACGATGGACACGGAGGTCGCGCCCACCGACGAGATGCTCATGCAAGCCTTTGCAGCCGGTGACGCGCGCGCCTTCGAGACCCTCTACGACCGTAACCTGCCGGCGGTGTGGCGCTACGTGCTGCGCAGCGTGCACGACGCGGCGTTGGCCGACGAACTGGTGCAGGACGTGTGGTTCAGCATCGTGCGCCAGGCCCCTCACTACCAGCCCCGCGCGCGCTTTCGCACCTGGCTGTTCACACTGGCGCACCACCGCATGGTCGATCACTTCCGCACCCACCACCCCCACGCCAGCCTGGATGCCGCGACCGAGGACGGCGCCAGCCTGGCCGACACGCTGGCCGCGGACTCCGGCTTCGGCCCGCTGCGCCAGCTGCAATCACGCGAGCAGGCGCAGGCCCTGCTGGATGTGCTGGCGGCCCTGCCCGCCGTGCAGCGCGATGCCTTCCTGCTACAGGCCGAGGGCGCCCTGACCGTCGCCGACATCGCCGCCACCACTGGTGTGCCCGTCGAAACCGCCAAGAGCCGGCTGCGCTACGCCCGCGCCACGCTGCGCCAGACCCTGGAGGGCTTGCTGTGAACCGCCCCGACACCCCCCTGCCGCGCCACGAGGCCACCGATGAGCTGGTCCGGCGCTATCACGAAGCCAGCGCGCAGGACCCGGCCCGCCCGTCGCCCGCGCTGCGAGAGACCGTGCTGGCACAGGCACGCGCAGCCGCCGCGCGAAGCGCCTCGAGCACAGGCGACGCAGAATCGTCGCCCGACAAAACTCCTGAATGGATAGCAAACAATAACCCATTGACGCCGGGATCTGACCAAAAAAGCTCGAAAAGTCCGAAGCAGGCAACGAACAACGGCCGCCACGCCGCCAACGACAGCTCCTGGCGCCTGCGCGCCGTCGCCAGCGTGGCCGTGTTGGGCCTGGCGACCTTGTTGTTCCTGCAGTTCGAACGCGGCACGCCGGACGAGCGCGAACTCACTTCGGGCGGACCTGCGCTTGCGCCACCGGCCTTGCCCTCGCGACCGGGCAAGGCCGAGTCCGCCGATACCGCATCCGCACCGGCGCCCTTGCCTGAACCCGCGCCCACGTCTGTCCTTCGCAACACCCCGACGCCGATGGGCCCAGGTGCCGCAGAGCCGCAGCGCGCGCCCGCCGTGCAGGCCCGGCCCGCTGCCCCCTCCTCGCCCGGAAAAAGCGCTGTCCCGGCAACCCTGACCGGCGAAAGCGGCAACGTGGTGGCTGGGGTTTCCAAAGACGCCGGCTCGCTTGCCGACCGCGCCCCCCCCGCAACCGAGGGCACGGGCCCGACGAACCGCGCCCTGAAAGCCGCGCCGCCCGCGACGGCCCCCATCGCCGAACCGGCACCGGCCGCCGCTCCAGTTCCTGCAACGCCACCCGCCGCGTCGTTGGGAGCTGCTGCGCCGGCGCCTTCAACGGCCCCCGCCAGGGCACTGGATGCCAGCCCGGCTGAATCGCGCGCGCGCCTGGCGCCGATGCCGGCGGCCGCACAAGAGCGCGCCGTGACAACCAGCACCGCCGGTCCGGCGACAAGCCTCTCGCCCGCCAGCCAGCGGCTGCTGACCGCAGCGCTGTCCGGATCGCTGGAAGCCGCGCGCCAGGCCCTGAAGGAGGGCGCGGCGTTGAATGCGACCGACCCTGCGGGCCAGACCGCTCTGATGCTCGCCGCCCGCCGCGGCGACGAAGCCGTGGTCCGCCTGCTGCTGGCCGCCGGCGCCGACCGCGCGAAAACCGACGCCGCCGGCCGCACCGCCGCCGACCTGGCGCGTCAGCAGGGGCATGCGACCCTGGCGACGCTGCTGATTGCGCCAGAATCGGCGCTCCCGGCGCCCGTGCGCTGAACCGATACCCGCTTCACTTCATCCAGGACACTTCACCATGACCCCACCCGATTCCAGCAAGGTCCACTTCGGCCACGACGGCCGCGTCGTCATCATCACCGGCGGCGCCCAGGGCATCGGCGAGGCCTGCGCCCGCCGCTTCGCGCGCGAAGGCGCCC
>MWEK01000063.1 GCA_002070955.1 Planctomycetes bacterium ADurb.Bin069 | reverse complement strand
CGCGATGCCCTCGCTGATGGCGTCGCGGCCGTACCGGGCGAGCGCCGCGACGAAGTGGCGCTCTGGATCGGCGAGGCGGAGTCGGGCGAAGGCCTCGTCGAGCAGCGAGCGGGTCAACGGATCGTGGCGGGCAAGCAGCGTCTGGCGAGCCAGTTCCTGCTTGCGCTGGCGAGCCTCGAGCGCCGCACACGCCTCGGCAATCTGGTCGTCGGAGGGCCGGTCCCGGTAGAGATCGGCGCGAGAGCGCCCCTCCCGGTCGCGACGGGGGCGGTGGTTCATGGTGCAGGCCCAGACGGTGGCCACGAGTTCGAGGACCTGTCGCGCGACGTCTCGCGGCGAGGTCATGGAGATCACGAGCGCTGGCATGACCTGGGAGAAGAGCCCGAAGGCCCCCTCGACGTGGGCCTTGTTCTGGGGACGCCCGCGAGTCGCGCGGATGCGGAGCGTGGCGCCGAGCGCCGCGTCGACGTCGGGCGTGTGGTTCGAGGGACGGTTGTCGAGCAGGACCGCAAGCGGCGACTCACCGGTGGTTTCCACTCCCGACGCGAAAGCGTCCGCTACGGCTCGGGCGTCCTCCGTGTCGCTCGCGGTGAGACCGACGATGGCGTCCGCATGGGCGTCGACCATCAGCTCGAGGTTGAAGGCAAATCGCTCATCGTCGATCTGCACGGTGACGGCCTTGCCGTCTCCAACCCACTGCGCGCCGGAGAAGAAGGTGTCGAAGGCGCCGCGTAGCGCCTCCTCATCCGGCGAGCGGCCCTGGCGCTGGCCTCGCAGACGTGCCCCGCAGGCCTCCAGAATCGAGGCAATGGCACCTCGCTTCAGCGGTACGCGGCAGTGCTGCTGGATGTGGTCGCAAAACTCGAGGAAGCCGCCGTGCCACCGCGTCCACTCCGTGCACACCGTGTGCGTCCAGAGCCCGTCCGTGGTCGTGCTGCCGGCGCCGGACTCCGCGCTCGCGGCCACGCTCTCTTCAGCGTCGCTGCAGAGCGCGTCTGCCGGCACTGAAAGCCAGTCCTTCACGGTGCCCAGGGGCACGTCGAGCGCGTCGGCGAAGACCTCGAGCGCGAGCTCCGAGTACTTCTGCCGGAGCGACAGCACGTGCAGCCGGAAGCTCTGGGTATAGTGACCGCGCTCGGCGCCGGCGTGCACGCAGCCGGGGTGCGTGCGCTCGAAACGGAGAGTCGCGAGCCTCACTTCCTGTGCCTCGGGGGCCACCCTCGCGGCCAACGCCGCTGCCGGCTCGTGCCTGGGACGCCCCGGCGGACGCTGCAACGTGGGCAGCAGGGTGGCCAGCTCCGCGGCGACCTCGTAGGCCCGGCTGCGGCGGGCCCCGGTGGCCTCGAGCACCTGACGGGCCGTCGGATACGGCAGCGCCAGGCGCTCGAGCTCACCGCGAGCCGCGAGAAGTAATCCTGCTGTGAGCGAGGAGGAGACGGCGGGCGCGTTTCGCTGTATGTCCATCGGGCGGCCCTCGGTTTTGGGGGTGGTTGGTTGTGTTGCAACTCCCTCCTGCCCCAAGTTACGAGCGGCCGCGTACTTTTGGCGAGGCTCGGCCTACGCTTTCAGCTCGAGCAGCTTCTGTCCGAGCAGCCAGACCTCCGGCACCCCGCCGCGGCTGACGACCTTGAAGAGCTCCAGGCAGCGCTCGCGCAGCTCGAGCAGGTCGCCGAGGTCGCGCCCCGCGCCCGCCTCGATCCGCGCGAGCACCTGCTCCACCCGACCGAAGTAGCGGTCGGCAGGGACGAGCAGGCCGCCCAGAGCGTGGTGCGTCCGGGCGTGGTTGTACCACTCGAGGTGCGCCGCCAGCCGCCGCTTCATCTCGGCGACATCGTAGTAGCGCTGCGCGTCGAAGAACTCCTTGTGCAGGTTGCCGTTGAAGACCTCGACCTTTCCGTTCCACTCCTTGTGCTTCGCGTCGATGTGGTCGATGCCCATCTCCGTGAGCAGCGCCGTGAAGCGCGAGATACCCCGCCACGACCAGAACGCGGAGCCCCGATCGCTCATCACCAGCTCCGGCTTGCCGTGGCGCGCGACAGCGCCCTCGAAGGTTTCGATCACCATGTCCGCGCGCTCGGCATCGTCGACGCCGTGGCCCGGCACGAAGCGCGAGTGGTCGTCGATCAGGATGAGCGTGAAGGTGTCCGCCCGGTTGATGCTCCGGTGCACGAAGTCCAGGTGCCACAGGTGATTCGGACGCACGCTCTCGAACCGCGCGTCGTGCTTCGTCCGCTCCACCTTCGGCGGCCGGTAACCCGCCTCCACCATCACTCGCCGGACCGTGTTCGTGCTCACCTTGATGCCCTTGCGGCGTAGCTGGTTGTGGATCTGGCTCGGCCCAAGCCCCGGGTGCTGCTTCCACTCGCTCAGGATCTCACGATCGCGCTGCGCCTCGATGTCGGTCGCCGCCGGACCGCTGGTCGGGTCGTCGCCCTTGCCCGCGGCCGCCTTCGCCAGTCGCCCCCTCCAGTTCCAGAGCGAGTAGCGACTGATCCCGAGCTGGCGCGAGGCCTCCGCCATCCCCACCTCGGCGACGCGCTCGATGGCCTGCGCTCGCTGGGAAGGCGTGTAGGCCCGCGCCACCCTCCGCTTCTGGCCAGAGCGCCGCGGCGGCGCGGTCCTCGCCGCCGGTTTCGTCGCCGCGGGCGCCGACGCCGATGTCGTCGCCAGGCGCGGCTCCGCTCCGGCCGGCGGCGTCACCACCGCAAGACTCGTCCCTGCCGCGGCCCGCTCCGCGCGCACCGCTTTCTTCTTCGCTACGGGCGCGTGGGCCTCGCTTGCCCGTGCCGGCTCGCGCCCCTTCGGTGCCGCCTTCACTCCACTCTTCGCCGCCCTCGCCGCCTTCGCCCCGGTCGGCGCCATACCCCGCCCTGCCGCTTCCGCCCGCCAGCGGCTCACGCAGCTCTGCGGCACGCCATGTCGCCTCGCCGCGCCGCACACGCCGAGCCGTGCCACGTCGCCGAGGATCCTCTCTCGCTCGTCATTCGTATAC
>MWEK01000062.1 GCA_002070955.1 Planctomycetes bacterium ADurb.Bin069 | reverse complement strand
GCAGTCAATACGCCGTGCCTGTGCAGGCGATCCTTGATGTCGCGCAGCGACGTGCCGCGAAACTTGATCACCTTCGTCGAGCGCGCCATCACGCGATCCCCCCGTAGCGGCGCCACGGCGACACCGCCGCACGCGCGCGGGTAGCGCCACCGCCCGTGCTAAGCTGCGCGCTCGGCGGGGCGTTCGGGCCGCGCAGCTCGGCGCCACGCGACCAGCGCTCCACGCGCCGGCGCGCGGCATCGTAAACGCTCGTAAGCGTCGAAGATTCGCCGCCCGTCTGAGCGAGCAGCCACGCCGCGGCGAGCTCAGCCGCCGTCATGCGCACGACGTCGGGCACGGGGTCGGCGAGCGGCACCACGTGCGCGGGCAGCATGTCGTCGATCATGCGCGACGCCTTCGCGATCGCCGCGTCGATCGACAGCGGCGCTAACACCACGAAAGTAGACCCCGCTGACGTCAGCGTAATCGCCGATCCGCCAGGCGTCGCGGCGAGCTGAAATCGCCAATCATCAACGGCGATCGCGTAGTACGTGGTGGCAGCCGTTAGCGGCGCGGGCAGCTCACCGCCGGCGGCGGGGCGCACTTGCACCGCGTCGCCGGTGGCGAAGCCGTGCGCGTCGAGCGCGATCGTGCTGTCTGCCACGTTCGCCGAATCCACAAGCCTGCCCGACGACGCGAGCGCGCCGCGGGGCAAGCCATACAGATACAGGTCAGCGGGCAGACAGTACGCCACGATCGCTCCCTTACGGCGCGAGGTTGATCCGCACGATCGCGTGCGGGAGCGCCGCGGCCGCGGCCATTTGCAGCACAAACTTAATGCCGATCAACCCGGTGTCCTTATACAGCTGATCGGTCTTGTCGTAGATGATCTGCTCGGCGTTAGTGCTGCGCTGAACGATGAACGGCGGGGGCGTAACGCCGCTCGCCTTCGTCGCCAGCGCGTAGATCACGTCGGCATCGCCGACGGCGCCGCTCGGGAGCGACCCCGTGAGCTCATCGCCGACGATGATCGGCGTGCCAGCAAAGCGGTTCGGCATCGCGGCGCCGCCGACGTTTTCGGTGCCCGCGGCGTTGCGCACGAGCTCAATCACAGTGTCGCGCTGAAGAGCGTCAAGCGCTTCCTCCTCGCGCGCGGCGGGCACGAGGAAACCAGCGAAGCGCAGCCCGAGCGGGCGTCCATTCGGCCCGCAGATCGATCGGAAATGCTGGCGGCACTGCTTCACCAGCGTCGCGTTGATCACGCTCGGCACTGCGTCGCCGAACACGGTGTCGCCCGCAGCCCAGTCGTTGTCGAACGTGCCCTCGCTGGGGCGCAGCACGTTGATCGGATGGTTGTTGGCGAACAGCCTGATCGTGCTCGCGGTGCTGCCACCGGGGCGCTCGACGCGGTAGAAGTCGAGCAACGGATTTGACGCGAGCACGTCGGCGGCGAGCACATTGACGTGTCGCACCGCCTCAGCGGCCATATTGTCGGGCTCGCTTGCCCATCCGATCCAGTCGCCCCCGCGCTCGACGAGCGAAGCTTTCTCTTGCACGCCGTCGACCCATTCGGTCGGCACCATAGCAAGCGATCGCTCATACAGGCGCCGCATCTTGTCGTCGCCGTCGCGGGGCTTGTAGCCGGCGGTGCTGATCGGCAGCGGATACACGGTGCGCAGCGCGTCGGACGTCACCACGCGGCCCACCATCCCGGCCCATTGCTCGACGTCAGCGAGCGCGAATGCGGCATCAAAGTCGCGGGAAAACTCAGTAAGCGCGAGCTGCACGTCGCGCGGAACTTGATTATACGTCGGAGGCATCGTCGTTGCTCCTTACGCCGTCAGCGCCCGCGCGTGCTCGATCCACAGCGCGTGCAGGTTGAGATCATCCGCGTCGAGCGCGGCGCTCGGCACGAGCGAGATCGACAGCTTGCACGGCCCTGCGGGCACGTCGGCGGCTGCGATCGTGGCGACGGTTTCGGTGATGACTTTCGTCGCGCCGGCGATCGCTGGCGTGCTCGCGCCGCCTGCGTTTTCGTCGGCGTCGTACGCTGCGCCGGCACGCTGGAAGTATGCGCCGACCGTGAGAACGACCGTCTCATCGTCGGCACCCTCGCGCGAGCACAGCGCGTGCACTTCCACCGCGGCCGCGTCGTCGAGCTCGGGCGGTAGCGCAACATCGAACCAAATGGGCGTCGTGCTGGCGACGTTCCAGCGATACATGACGCCTTCATCCACGACGAAACCGTCGGCGCTGCCATCGGTGAACGCGCCGGGCGCGGTGCCGTCCGCAAGCCGCGCGGAGCCGAGCGGGATGTCGATCCGCCCCATGGCGACGTCAGTTTGCAGGTTATCGATGTCGGCTTGCGCGGTGTCGAGCTGCGCGGCTTCGGTCGCCGCGATCACAATCTGCCCGGCGACCGTCGGGCCGAATTCAACGTAGCACGTCGATCCGATCGTCTCACTGCAGTAGCCGGCGATGCCCCGCGCGCCGCTGTCGCTATCGGTCGAGACCGTCTGATTATCGGCCACGTAGACCACGTCGCCCGGCGCGGGCGCGGCGCCGTCGTAGTCGAAGCCGAACACGCCGTACTGCACCTGGCACTTGACCGCGCCGGCGGCGCCTCCCTCGGGCGCGGTCGTGCGGTTGTCGCTGTCGGCAAGCGCCACGCCGATCGCGTTCTGCCCCGGCGTCACCACGTCGGCGCGGCCGTCAGCGTCGACGGTCACGATCGTGCCGCCGATGATCAGCGTGTTGGCGGCTTGCTCGAGCGTGCCTTTGGTGGGCTTAAGCCCGGCAAATTCCGTCAGTCGAAACGTCGTCGTCGCGGCCATGGCTCACTTGCCTCCCATACGGGCGAGCCGCGCGACGATGAAGCGCTCACGCGCGGCGGGGTCTGCGATCTTCTCGGCGCGCGCGCGATCCTCGTCGCTCAGCGCGGCAATGCCCGTCGCACCTTGCGCGGGCGGGGTCGCGGCGAAAGCGCGCGGTGCCTTGCGGAACGCTTCCACGCGCGCGCGAAGCGCGGGCATCGGCATCGTGCGCAGCACATCGACGGGCACGCGCTTGTCGGCGTCAGCCCACGCGGTGGCGGGCAGCTCAGCGCCGAGCTTTACGAGCTCGCCAACGAGCTGCACGCGCTCGTTATGCTCGTCAGCTTCGCGCGAGAGCTTGAGCGCGGCGACGTCGGCGCTCAGCGCCTTGACGGCCGCGACGACCTCGGCGGCGCTCTGGACCTTGAGCATGTTCGACAGCGCGCGCGCCATCGCCTCGGCGTCGTCCTTCTCAGGATCAGGATCGGGCGGTTCGGCGGTGGCCTCAGTGCTTGCGCCCGAGCCGTCGCCCGCGCCGGCGTCGGCGGGCGCGCCCGCGGCCGATGCGATTACCGCCTTAAGAATCTCCGCACATTTTTCGGCGTCGCCTGCAGTCAGCGCGTCGAGCGCCTCGGCGATCAGTTTAGGATCCATACTCATCCCCAATCTACGCGCCGCGACAAGCGGCTGCGCGTCATGTGTCGCCGGCTGCGATACCAGCGCGAGATTGAATATTTCCGTCACGCGATACGATTCACGGTCGAAGAATGCGACCGGCGAAATATATCGCTGCGTCCCCTCGCGCAAACGGCGTTCGCCGTCCGGTGTCCAGCGCACCGCCACGGCCCATAATTCACCGTCGCGCACCTCCAGAGAACACCAGCCCCGGGCGTCGGCGGCGTCATTGCGCGCCGCGCGTGCGGCCTGGCTGATGCTGTCATGCTGCAAATCAATAGCAATATCAACGCCGCGCTTGCGGAATGCGGCCATTACCGCGGCCGCGGCTTCGACGTCGAATACGAGCGGGCCTTCGGTCGTTTCATTGACGCCCACGCGGAAAATCCGAAACTCAGTAGGCAAGGGGGCGTCGGCGCTAACGCTAAGCGCTACGCAGCCCCCAAACCTACGCGAACGATGCGGCATGCTGATAACCTAAGATTATCACGCAGAGCTCGGCCGATAGTCAACGAATATTAGCTGGCGGGCCCGTGCTACAATTGAACGCACATGATCAACGTATCGACCGAATTGATCGCCGATCTGCGCGCGGCGGTGAAATCCAACGGACTGCGCGCCACGGCGCGCACCGCGGGCGTGTCCGTCAACACAATCAAGCGAGCGCTCGACGGCGGTGCGCTGAGCGATCGCACCGTCGCAGCACTGCGCCGCGTACCGCCGCGCGTGCGCACCGCTGGCGACTTCGCCGTCGCCGCGCG
>MWEK01000061.1 GCA_002070955.1 Planctomycetes bacterium ADurb.Bin069 | reverse complement strand
TCATCCGCTCCGTTTTCCAACGCTGACACCGCACATGCGCGACATCATCAACGCCACCGCCGCCAAGGGCATCCTCGGTACCATCGGGTCGCTCACACTGGCCCAGTGGTCGCACGTCGCCAGCATCACCGTGGCCGCGATCACGGCCTCCTACATGATCTACAAATGGATACGCGACGCGCGCGAGCGCACTTGCGACAAGGCAGCCTGCCCGCTGCGCCACCGCCCGGAATGAGCGTATCCATCCAGATCGATCCGCGCAGCCTGCAGCAACTCGCCGCACTCAATCGCGAGCTGGGGCAGTATGCAGTTCTCGCGCGAAAGACGATAGACGAGACGCTCGACAAAAAGGGGCGCGATCTTGGCATCCAGATGTATCGCGAGTACACCGCGCACAAGCTCGGCAAGGGCATTGCGCGGCGTGAGCTAGACGCCCGTGCCGCAGTCGGCAAGGGAACGCGCGTTCGTCCTGAGTTGCTCGTCCGCTACCGTGAGGGTCGAGCGCAGTTCGCGAAGCTCGGCAGCAACAAGGGGCGCAAGAGTGGCGTCAATCAATGGCGGCGCATTGTCGGGGCCGAGGTCGCGCTTCGTCAGTCTGGCGCCGGCGTTCTCGGAGCATCGTTCCTCATGTTTCGCAACCGCAGCAACGGCGCGCTCGGCAATCGGCAAGTGCTCAACCGCACCGGCAAGCCGCTCGGTGCCGTCCTGCGCTCGCCTGGCACTCTCTCGATCATCGGATACACGCCAGGCCTCGCCGTCGTTGATGCGCGCTACGGCATCATTGGCAACGCCGCCGCAGCCGTTCGCGCCGACATGGCTCCCTATATCGCGCGCAAGCTCGCCGAAGCGCAGGCGCGCAACCGCTTCGTGAAAATCGCCGCATGAAACGATCCGAAGTCATCCCCGCTGTCGTAGCCGTGCTCACCGCTGCATTCCCTGGCGCCTCAATCGTCACCGACGATTTCACGGCCGCGGCTGCAAGCACGATGGAAACCGCGTTGCGCACGTCCGGCGTGTGCTGGGCCGTCATGCCGATTCTTTCGACTGCATCATCTGGGCAGGCCGGGAAGCGTTCGGCAGAGAAAGCCGCTTGTCGCGTGCATCTTCGCGTCAACCGCGCAGTCGCGACGACCTTCGACACATACACCGCGCAGGATACCGCGATCGACGCGATCCTCGCCGACCGTTCGATGCGCGCCGAACTCTCGCAGGCCGCTACGGATCTCGTTCCCGAGGACGTCGGCAACCTGACGCACGCAATCAATTTCACCGTAACCATCAACTGAGGATAACACATCATGGCTCTTCCGACTGCTGCTCTCAACGTGGCCGACACGATCTTCGCCGGCCTCTCCGTCATCCAGTTTACTCCGACCACGCCTGTGCAGATCACCGGCGTCACCGCGACCGCTTCCACTGACGTCGTTGCGAAGTCCGGCCACGGATACACCAACGGCATGCTGGTCAAGTTCGTTAGCGGAACCGGCTTCACCGGGCTGACCGCAGGGACTTCCTACTACGTCCGCGACGTGGTTGCCGCGACTTCGTTCAAGCTCGCCGCTACCGCGACTGGCGCCGCAATCGACATCACCGCCGATGGTTCTGACGGCGTGTTCGAGATGTCGCCGATTGTATTCGAGTCCAGAATGCTCGACCTCGCTGGCGGCATGCAGGAACAGGAACTCAAGATGCCGGACTCGACCGGAGTTCTTCGCGTCGCCCGCGCCGTCACGACCGAGGAGAACGAAGAGTTCACTTTCGAAGTCGTGGACCCGAAGCGCATGCTCAACATCTTCGGCGGCAAGCTCTCCGGCTCCGTTTCCGGCACTGCGATTCTCTACATCCCCGACCCTGAGGACGCTTCCGGCAAGTGCTCGCTCGTCTCCGAGTCGTTCTCCTGTCGCGTGACCCGCGATGGTGGCTTGAGCTTCGGAAACTCCGACTTCACCAAGGCGAAGATCAAGATCAAGTCGTTCAAGGTCGGCGCCATCACCTGGACTCGCGACGCCACCGTCTGAGCCTGACGCGCCGTGCGAATCTCCTCCGCAACGGTTACGCTTGCCGGCGTCGCTCTCACGGGCGACGTCGGCATCACCGGCCTATCGATCAACGGCCAGCACGTTGCCGGCGTGTTCGGTGGAGTCGGCGCGTCCGCGGTCAAGGTTGCGGGCCGCGGCAACGCATCGATGAATATCGCCTTCACGGCGGTCCGTGAGTTCGCCAGCGACGCCGCGCTCGAACAGTTCGCGCTCTCGCATTTCGGAACGTGTCCGAAGTCTGGTGCGCTCGTGTTCACGGTTGGCACCAAGAGCTACACCGCGAGCACGGCGGCGCTCGTGGCGCTCTCCATCGGCGAGCCGTTCGGCCTGATGCTGCCGGTCTCCTACTCCATCACCTGCTCCCCGTTGATCGAAACGACCTGACGCCATGGCAAACGAAGAAGTTCGGATCAACCTGACCAGCTCTGCGGATACGAGCGGCGTCGACAAGATGGGCGCCGCGGTCGGCGGGATTGCCGGCGATTCGCGCAAGGCTGCGGCCGGGCTCGGAGATTCGGCGAAGGCGTCGAAGGCGCTTGGAAGCGCGCTCGGCAAATCCGTCGAGGTCGGCGGAGCGGCGACGTCGCTGATGACGAATCTCGCGACGGCATCGCAGGGCGGCGCGGCGGGATTCTTTGCCGCGGGTCGCGCCATCCTGAGCTTCGGTCAGATCGTCAAGGGCGTGTTGCTTGGAGCCGGCCCGGTCGGCATCGCCGTCGCGGCAATCGGCCTACTGGCTGGCGCGGTCTTCGCGCTGAAGGACGCGTTCAAGCCGGCTGGCGAGAGCGTCGACGCATTCAAAAAGCGGATCGAAGACCTCGACAAAGCAAACCTCCGCACACTCGACGCCACCCTCTCCGCGCTGTCTGACCGACTCAAGGGAGCCAAGGAGGAGGCGGACGCCGTGCGTGCCTCGCTCGACAAGATCGATGATGCCGAGATGGCTGCGAAGCTCGCGGCCGTGAAAGCGTCAGACCTCACGCAGAAACAGAAGGACGAGCAGGAATTCCTGATTCGCGACGAGTTCAAGCAGCGTCGCACCAGCCGCGAGCGCGATGCACTGGAGCAGTCCGCCGCCGCCGCGCGCGAAACTCGCGATGCGCTGGCGCCAGAATTTGAGGACGCGCGGCAGAAGTACGGCGACCTGCTCAATCAGGCTGACATCTACCGCACGTTGGAGCGGGAGCGCGACAGGCTCCAGCGGGAGATCTCTGGATTCGGCGAGGACGGGCGAAGTAATTTCGACTACGGAAAGGCAAACCGAATACAGCAGATCGAGCGGAATCTGCTCCCAGGGAAATCCGACCGCGCGAAGTTCGACGCCGAGCTCGCCTCGGCCCGCAACCGCTTCCAAGGCGACGACGGCAAGGGCGGCATCGCCGCGCAGTACCAGGCCGCGGTCAAGGAGTCCGAGAAGGCCGAGCGCGCACTGTCCCGTTTTAACGATACGCTCGCCAAGGTCGCCGAGTGGGATCGATCGCGCTCCCGACTGGAGAATCAGGGTGTCGATCCGCGCGAGGCCGAAGCAGCCGCGCGCCGATCTCCTGGCCGCGCGCGAATCGTCGGGCCGGACGGGCGCGTGAACGAGTACGACGTGCAGGCGGCGCCGACACTCAATCAGCAAATCGCCGCCACTGCCGACGCCGCGCGCCGCGGCTCCATCACCATGACCGACGGCACCATCGTGCCGATCAACCGCGCGCAACCCGGCGCAGGCGGCGGCACCATCACCGGCCCCGGCGGCATCTCGCGCACGTTCGCACCGGGCGCCGCGCAAGGCCCCGGCCGCGGCGCGTACCGCGAGGGCGGCGACGATGCAGCCTCAGCGATCAAGGGCGCGACCGAAGCCGTCAAGGGCTCCGACACCGGCGACGCCACAGCGAAGGCCGCGGCCGAACTCAAAGCCGCCGAGGAGCAACGCGCCGCAGCCGTGCAGGCGTCGACAGAGCAAACGGTGTCCGCACTCGGTGACATCATCAGCATGAGTCAGGAAACCGCCAGCGTACTCGGCAAGCACACGTCCGACATCGCATCACTACGCGCCGAGATCCAAAGCCTCCGCGCGTCCGTCCGCGCAGCGAATCGAAAGTAACACCATGGCCAGCACTTGGGAAATCGAATACCGCGGCCAGCTCGCCGACGGCGCCAGCGGCGGAGACAAGCGAAGCCTCTCCGCGTGGGGGCTCGCGAGCTTCGACCTGTCCGTGCTCAATCTCGACCGCGGCAACCTGTCGCTCGTGGTGTCGGGCGAAACGCCGTTTGCCGCCGATTTGCCGTGGGCGTACAAGGACAAGATCGTCCTGTGGCGCAACGGGAGCCGCTACTGGCACGGCTGGCTCACACGAGAGCCGCGAGCCGCGCGGCCCGAGGCCGACTCGATCTCCCTCGTTTTCGGCGATCCGTTTTGGTGGCTCGATCAGACCGCCATGACCGACCCGACGATCAAAAATGTGATTGTGGGAAACGTGTCCTGGGAGGATCTCGACCTCGGCGCGACCATCACCGGCATCCGCAACGTGTCGCTCACCTGGGCTGAGCCGAGCGGTGATATCGTGTGGGCCAACTGGCGCGACCAAGCGCGCTACACCGTGCAAGGGCAGATCCGCCGCGCCTACTACGCCGCCGCCCGCGTTGGCGCCCCCATCGCGCTCGGCACCATCGGCATCGATGCCGCCGCGCCCGCGCAGGAATCCGCCGGCAACACCGCTCTCGACTACCTCCGCGGCGCCGTCGCCTACGAGCCGCTCGCCGTCGGCTGGTGGGATTACTCGGGCGCGACTCCCGTGCTCAACGTGCAGCCCCGCAGCGCGCTCTCGACGATCTCCTACGACCTCGCTGGCGCCCCTCTTGGCGTGCAGTGCGAGCCCCTCCGCGAGCTCCAGGCCAACGCCGTCACCATCCGCTGGCGCTACACCGACGATGATGGCGACGACGCGACCTACTCCGAGCACGCCGGCCCGGCCGAGCTCACCGGCGGCCCCAACGTCCTCGTCCTC
>MWEK01000060.1 GCA_002070955.1 Planctomycetes bacterium ADurb.Bin069 | reverse complement strand
ACGGGCGCCGACTTCGACTTGAAAATGACGCCGGCGGCGACGGTCCTCAAGGCGCCGGTGGGCGCGACGGCCAGCGGCACGGTCGCTTGCGGCGTGGTGCTGGATTCCAGGGTGAATGGGCTTCAGGGTTGGTCCTTCGGCCTGAAGCTCGAGCCGGCCGCGGGCGTCGACATGAACATCAGCAAGGTCGCGTTGGCGCAGGCCGCTCTGAAGGCGGCTTGCGGCAAGGCGTTCGGCTACGTCAACACCTCGTACTTCGCGTCGACGAACCTGGCGGTCCCCGCGGGCCCGGTTCCCGGCGATGGCGCCGCGGCGGACGGGCTGGCCGATTGCGCGGCGGTGACTCAGGGCGTCGTCGTCGACATGATGCAGGTCTGCTCCCTCGGCGTCACCACCGGCCTCCGGATCATCGACTTGACGGTGGAAGTGTCGGGCACGGTGGGCGCTGCGGCCTCCGAGGCCGGACGCCTGGCCTTCACGAACACCGTGGGCAGCCCTCCCACGGCGATCGTCATGGTGTACGGCGGCGCGAGCATTACGCCCGACGTGCAGGCTCCCGCGGTCTTCACCTTCGAGCCCAAGATCTGCACGCCGGCGGCTCAGTTCACCATCGACATCGGCGGCGGCGGCGGCGCCACCGATGCCGAGGTCGACTCGCTGGTGACCCTCAACTTCGACTCGGATCCCGCCGACCAGAACTCGGGGCAGGTCCAGGGCTGGTCCTACGGCGTGTGCATCAGGGACGCGGGGACGATGGAAGTCGTGGCGGCGACGGTGAAAGGCACCGACAGCGGAACCTTCCACGGCGGCACCGGTCCTGGCTTCAACTCGGTCAATATTTACCCCGGGGGCGTGACCCACGGGGTCGTGATCGACTTGATGGCCACCGTGACGCTCCCCGCGCAGAACGGCTGGACGGATCTGGCCGTCACGTGGAAGATTCTCATGGACGCCGAGGGACAGTCGACCTACGTCGTTCCGTGCGACAAGACGCTCGGCGTGCCCCCGGTGGCCAACGTCATGGTCATGGGCGGCAACAGCTTCCCCGCCTCGGAGAGCGCGGGCATCGATCCGGCCGACGACTGCTGCAACCCCGTCTCCTGCAACAAGGCGGGCTTGTTCGTCTACCAGCCGGGCGTGAAGGCCATGGCGGGCAGCGCGAACGGCGACGGCAGGCTTGACCTGGCCGACGGCATCTACATTCTCAATTACCTCTTCCGCGGCGGCCCGCCGCTTCCCTGCGAGAAGGCGGGCGATGCGAACGGCGACTGCCTGCTGGATGCCTCCGATGCCGTCTACATCATCCACTACCAGTTTCTTGACGGCCCGCCCCCGGTCCAGGGGCTGGGCTGCGTTCTCTTCATTTCGGACGAGTGCCCGGGCCTGACCTGCAACGTCTCTGAGTGCTAACAGCGCTCCGACCGGCTGTCGAAGGTCGGCCAGGCGTGGTGCCCCGCGTTCGATCGAACGCGGGGCACCACTTATAGTTCCGCGCGCGCCTAGCGCGGCGGCTTCGTCACCCGGCAGTACAGCAGATACTCCTGGTGGCCGTCCAGCAGCCCCCGGCGGGCGGTGAAGCTCGGGAAGGGGATGCGGTGCGTCGTGACCGCTCCCCGCCCCGCGAGCATTGCCTCCAAGACACCCAACGGGATAAGCGCGTTGGAGTTGCCCACGCCCGAACTCATGTTGTTGTAAGAAACCAACAGGTGCCGCACACGGCACCGCGCAATCAGATCGCCCATGGCTTCCGCCGCCCGGTTGGTGCAATACTCGCTGTGCGGCCGCAGATCGAGCGGCGGCTTGCGCGTCTTGCCCGCCAGCGCCGGCTTGGTGTTAAGCGCGATGTTCTCCAGCACGTGATACAACGTGCCGTACTGCCGCCGGTTGTAGGGCGGATCCACGTAGAGCAGGTCGCCCTCGATCTCGGCGGCAAGCTCGTTCCCGTCGCGGCAGAAAACCAGATTGTTGCCGTTCGCGCGGTAGGGAATGTCGGGCAGGCGCAGGACGAACCGCCGCTCCGAGCGCTCATCATCGACGGGGCGAAAGGCGTCGAAGTGCCCGCACGTCACCGCCGCCGCATCGGCGGCGTACAGCACGCTGGCCACCGCCGCGGCCTTGACGATCGGCCGCAGGTTCCAGGCATCGATCGCGTCCCTGAGCGCCCCGATACGCCGCGCCACGTCCTCGCTGAAGAAACGTCCGCCGTAGTTCTCGCTGTAATAGTTCGGCCCGGCGGTCTCGCAACCGCGCAGCGCGCCGATGACTTCCTCGATCTCGCGCCGGTCCGCGGGCACGGCGCAGAACCACGCCTGCAGGATCATCGCGTTGCTCGCCAGGAAGTCGTTGACCACGATCTCCCGCCGCGGCGTGTTGAGGAGGTGTCCCACGACGCCCGTGCCGGCGAAGATGTCGATGACGCGCCGCGCCCGCGGACATTGCGCGGCGACCACTTCGGCGATTTTCGCCAGCAGGCGCGTCTTGCAGCCGAGGTAGCGGCGCATGTGGAGCGAGTAGTATCCGCGCGGCGCCGCGCCGGGTCGCGCGGCATCCACGCAAAGCGACGCGCGCCGAGGAGAGGTGCGCGAGAACGGCGGGGTCATACGCCGGGTAATTGTAAGCGCCGGCGCGGCGGAGCACAACTCCCTTACAACGCCTCACGCCACAGAAGACGGTCGCGGATGCGCAGGTAGGCGGACGCGGCGCGTGCTTCCGCATCGGGCGCCGACCGTTGCGGCCGCGGTGGGGGCGGCGCCGCGAGGCGCGGCTCGGGGCGGTCCAGCGCTCCGGCGCCCGCCGGCGCCGCGCGGGGCGCTTCGAACGGCGCGGCGCAAGACGCGGCGGAGAGCTCGGCCACGGGAGCGATGCCCGCCGGCTGAGGCTGGAGCGCGGCCGCCCTCAGTTTCGTAAACTCGCCCGCGACGCGCTCGACCAGCACGCCCGCGATTTCCGTCACCATGTTCCGCACGCACGCGAACATGTCGCGGCGCAGCGCGGGGGCCAGGCTGTGCTCGACATCCGCGCGGAGCAGCTCCACCACTTCGCGCTTGAAGCTCTCGCCCTCGAAAAGCCGCGCGCACTCGGCATGCACACGCTCCGCAATGACCCCGGAATCCCCGCGGATACCCTGCTCGGCATCGTCGTTGAGGATCTCGTGGATCTTCTCCTGGACGAGCAGCACGATCTTCTGCGAGAGCACATTGGACTCCAGCAGACTCTCCACCGCCGTGGACAACCGGCCGGTAGCCGCTTCGCCCAGCGATCCGATGACGGCCGTCTCGGCGAAGTGGCTCTCCCCCTGAGAACCGAGTTCCGGCTCGTCCAGGATTTCCTTCTCCACCAGCCCCTCGACGATCGCCCGGCTGATCTCCTCGCAGAGGGAATCCATGTCGGCGATCTTCTTCGCGGGCGATTCCTTGCCGCGTTCCTTGTCCACTCGTTCCACGCTCTTCGGACCTTCGCGGGCCGCCCGGCTCCCCTGCCGCGCCTGCCGATGAAGTCTAACCAGGCGGCGGCGCCCGGGCAACCGGACGCGCGGCGCCGTCGCGAGGCCGGTTTCCGATAATCCCCAAGCGGCCCGCCGTGGGCTCGGGGCCGACCCGCGCGTCAGTCGAGAATGCCGCGCCGGCCGTGACGCACGAGCTTCAGCTCCACATCTTGGATCGCGATCTCGCTGCCCTTGCAGAACACGAAGAGGAACCCGCCGCGATCGGGAAACTCGGCCGTGCCGGACTCGGAGAGCTTCAAGTCAGCGCCCGTGCGGGTCGTCGTGCCGGCTTGGCGTCCGCCCTCGATCGCCACCTCGACTCTGGTCGAATCGCCGGCGCCGACCACCTCGACGGTCACGGTGATCCACCCGTCGCCGACCTGATCGGCATCGAACTTGATCCTCTCCTCCTCGGCGGCCGGATCGGACGCGGCGATCTCGTTGAGCTGCGCGGCCGTCACGCGCGGAAAGAACGCCAAGGCTCCCTTCGTGATCCTCGCCTTGAAGCGCAAGACGTAGTCTTCCCAGTGCGCGCCGTTGGGGCCGAGCACCCAGTTATGGCCATCCATGGGCACGACGGCCGTGAGCCGGCCGGCGCCGCTCTCGGACTTCTCCTGCTTCCACTGCGCGTTCCGCGAACGAAAGGGCCAGTTGATGAGGTCGTACTGCCCGAGGAGCGGCTCGGACGCGATCTTCGTCTTGCCCGCGGTGAACTCCTGGAGGCGCTGCGCGAAGGCCTTCTGGCGCGCTTCCCGCTCCTTCTTCTCGCGCGCCTCCTTTTCGGCCTCTCTGCGCGCCTCCGCCTCGGCCATGGGCGCCGCCTCGTACTTCTTGAGGATTTCCTCGCGCCGCTCCCAAATCGGCGTGTCGGTGGCGAAATCCCGCTCGTTGAACCCCTCGCGGATGACGCGCTCGGCGACGCCGTACAGCTTCTTGCGCGCGAACGCCTCGGCCTCCCGCACCAGCTCGACCAGGTGGCGCTCGTCCAGCGCGCATCTGGCCGCCGTTTTTTTCAACTGCTGGAACCGCTCTTCGTATTCGGGAATGCCCTCGATCTCAGGCGGCGGCTTGGCGAGCACCCGCAGCGCCTCGCGATAGCCGCGATCCTCGTCCGCCGCCAGTTCCACCACTTGCTTCTCCAAGAGCTCGATCATCTCCTTTCCTTCGCTCTTGTGCAGGGCGACAATCGCATCGCGCTTGCGTTTCACCCGCGCCTGGAAATCCTCGGGCAACCCCCGCGAAACCAAGCTCAAGTTGGAGTACCGCCCCTCCAGGTAGCTGTACGCCCGCGGATTGGCGGCCTCCTCCTCCTCGATCCTCTTGAACTCGGCCTCGGCTTTCTTCAGCCGTTCGGCCTGAACGGCTTCCTGCGCCACCATCGGCGCGACGGCGGAATCCGCGGCCGGGCCCAAAGCCACTTTGCCCGCCGGTTCCTTTCCCCCCGCCAACATAAGCACGATCGCGAGCAGCAGGATCGCCGCCGCCGCTCCGCCGCCGTACATGTAGAGGCGCTTGGTGGCAAGCTTCGCGTCGCCGCGGCCGAGCAGATTGAGAAGCCCCTTGGCCCTGGGCGCCTCGGCTGCGTCGGGACCGCGGTCGCCGAGGCGGCGCGTAGGCCGAGAGATGCCGGAAGCCGGCGGCCTCTGGACACCAGGCGCCGCCGGACGCGGCACGCCGGGCGCGGACGGCCTCTGGACGCCAGGCGCCGCCGGACGCGGCACACCGGGCGCGGACGGCCTCTGGACACCAGGCGCCGCCGGACGCGGCACACCGGGCACGGGCGGCTTCTGGACACCAGGCGCCGCCGGACGCGGCACGCCGGGCGCGGGCGGCTTCTGGACCCCAGGCGCCGCCGGACGCGGCACGCCGGGCACGGGCGGCTTCTGGACCCCAGGCGCCGCCGGACGCGGCACGCCGGGCACGGGCGGCTTCTGGACCCCAGGCGCCG
>MWEK01000059.1 GCA_002070955.1 Planctomycetes bacterium ADurb.Bin069 | reverse complement strand
CGGCCGCCGCGAACAGGCGCGCCTTGACCGCCGCCTCACGGGCGCGCGCCTCAGCCTCCGCGCGCGCCCGGGCCGCGATCTGCGCCCGCCGCGCCGCCTTCTGCGCCGCTTGCGGCGGACGCCGCGGCGGCACGGGAATCGGCGCGGGCGCGCGCTGCTGCGGCGAAGGCTCGGGCGGCGCCGGCCGCCTTTCTTGGGCCAGGTCCTCGAGCTGCTTCAGGAAATCGCGCAGATTCCTGATCGGCGCGCCCTCGCCGCCGCCGGCAGGCCCCCGCGGCTTCGGCGCCGGCGCTTTCCCCCGCTCCAAAACCTTCTTCAACAGCGGCGCGACCACCATGAAGAAGATGACGACGATCCCAATAAGGGTCTTTACGAGCTCATCCACCGATCGGATCTCCGCCCTCCGCCGGACGGCGGCCGATGCTCTCGCGCATGGACGTGTCCGCCTGGATGTTCCGGAGGTTGTAGTAGTCGATCACGCCCAGATTCCCGCTTCTGAGCGCATCGGAAAGGGCCTTCGGGATCTCGGCCTCCGCCAGGATGACCTTCGCGCGGTTTTCCTGCGCCAGGGCGTGCATCTCCTGCTCCCTGGCGACGGCCATCGCCCGGCGCTCCTCGGCCTTGGCCTGGGCGATGCGCTTGTCGGCCTCGGCCTGCTCCGCTTGCAGCTTGGCGCCGATGTTCTCGCCCACATCCACGTCGGCCGTGTCGATGGACAGGATCTCGTAGGCCGTGCCGGCGTCCAGCCCCTTCTCCAGCACGCGCTTGGAGATGAGGTCGGGGTTCTCGAGGATTTGCTTGTGCGTCAGCGCCGAGCCGATCGTCGTGACAATGCCCTCGCCCACGCGCGCCACGATGGTCTCTTCGGTGGCGCCGCCGACGAGCTGATCGAGGTTGGTGCGCACCGTTACGCGCGCGCGCGCCTTGAGCTGGATGCCGTCCTTCGCCACGGCGTCGATGGTCGACTTGCCGGATTCGGGATTCGGGCAGTCGATCACCTTGGGCAGCACGCTGGTCCGCACGGCATCGAGCACGTCGCGGCCGGCCAGATCGATGGCCGCGGCACGCTCGAAATTGAGGGGGATCGCCGCCTTGTTGGCCGCCACCAGGGCCTGAACGACGTTCCGCACGTTGCCCCGCGCCAGGTAGTGGGCCTCCAGCTTGTCGACGTTGACTTGCACGCCCGCCTTCATCCCCATGATCAGGGACTCGACAATGACGCGCGGATTGACCTTCCTGAGCCACATGCCCACGAAGGCCGTGATCGGCACCCGGCACTTGCTCGACCAAGCCTGGAGCCAGAGATTGCCGAAGTTCAGGACGAGGATCAGGATGAAGAGGGCGATCAGGACAAGCACGACCGCGATGGCGATCGGCAGCGGATTGGTCTCCGCCAGCACCGGCCACGACAACAACTGCTGCATGACTCCTCCTTCGCGTTATTCGGTTGCGCGCGCTCCGTCGCTCGGGGCGACCCTCGTCACCACGATGCGATTGCCGCTCACGTCGACGATACGGACCTTCTCGCCTTTGCCGACATACTGCCCGTCGTTGACCACCTGCAGGCGCCGGCCGCCGAACATGGCGAACCCCGACGGCCGCAGAATAGTCAAAGTCTCGCCCTCCTTGCCGAGAAGCTCCTCCGTCGCGACTTCGGTCGATGCGCCGTCGGCGCCCTCCAGCGTGGCGGCCATCGTCACGCGCGACGCCCAGAACTTCACGATGAACAGGATATACGCCATGGTGCCGAGAATCACCAGCACGCCCACCCAGACGTTGGATTGGATGATCTCCCAGATCCCGTACATGGTGCAGAGCGCGCCCACAATGCCGAGCACGCCCGCCGAGGGGATGAAGAGCTCGAGAAACACGACCCCGAGCCCGATCACGTACACCAGGATGCCCAGCCAGGGAATGTCATTCATTGCCGTTCGCGCCGCCCGCCCTCTTGTGCACCCGCACGACGGTCATGGGACCGACCTTCTTGACGACGATCACCGGCGTGCCCGCCGGGATGACCTCGGATTCGGCCACCACGTCGAGCAGCTTGCCCTCGATGCGCGCCTTGCCCGCCGGCCTGAGCATGGTTTCCGCCGCGCCGACAGCCCCGATCGGCCATTGCGCCTTGCTCTCGCCCCGACCGGCGGTTCCGGCATCGCCCTCGGACGTGGCCGCGATCTCGGTGCCGTGGATCAGGCCGATGCGCGCGACGAACCGATTCTTGAGCATTACTCTCCCGAGGACCGCGACCCCCACGCCGGCGCCCAGCCCGCCCAGAAGCGTCGTGATGATGCCGTTCAAGAGCGCGTGCATGTCGAGGGGCCCCGAAGGCTCGTTCTTCACCATGGCGAGGACCAGGCTCACCAGGATGCACACGACGCCCAGGATGCCCGCGACGCCGAATCCCGGCAGGACGAGGATCTCCAGGGCCACGAGGGTGCATCCTACTATGAAAAGCCCGAGTTCCCAATAGTCCACGTGGCCCGTATGAAGCCCCGTTCCGAAGAGCACGCCGAAGCACGCCAGGCTCACCAGTCCGGGCAGACCGATGCCCGGCGTCTGAAACTCCAGGAACAGACACAGCAGTCCGATGAGGATCAGGAGAAACCGCATGATCGGCTTCTGGCAGAACTCGGCGAAGACCGCGCCCGCCCCGCCGCCGCCGAACACGCGGCTCCCGCCCAGGTCTTTGATCTCCTCGCCCTTGAGCGCCACGAGGTTCATCCTGAGCATGAGATCGCTGCGCCCCTCGGCTCGGTAGGTGATGAAGCCGTGCTGCGAGGCGATCGTGTACTGGAACGTGTCGGCGGGATCGAGAATCAGCGGCTCGTTGGGTTTGCAGAGCTCCTTCTCCTCGACGACCCTGGCGCGCACGGCCTCGGCCAGCCCCTCGAAGCCGGCGCGCGTGAGGAGGAGCCATTGATCGGGCGCGGACACGTGATAGGCCGAGAGCCCCTCGCGCCGATCGAGCATGCGCTGGGATAGAACCGGCGAACGGCCGAAGGCTTCGGACCACGCCCGCACTGTATCGCCGTTCTTCTGGCCGAGGCCGAGGGCATCCAGGGCGCCGATGCGCGCGCCCGGCCCCAGCGCGATCTCCTTGCAAGCGCAGGCGATCAGCGTGGACGGCGCCGTCTCCGACCCGCCGAGGATCAAAGCCACGGTGATGACCCCGCGCGATCGAAGCTCGAAGAGCCCCTCGCCGAGGGCCATGAGGCTCCCGAGCTCGCCGCTCTTGAGCGCAAGCTCGACCACGACGTGCCTGAGCGCTCCGCCTGCCTCGGCTTCCCTGATGCCGCCGAGCACGCGTAGGACAGCGTCCGTGTCCAGACTGCCCGACAGCGGCGCCAGGACGAGCCGAGGAGGCGCGCTCCCCGCCGTTCCCGCCAGAAAAGCGCAAAACGCCAGCGCGGTGAAGATCGATCGCAGAAAAGTAGGCTGCACTCTTTGCTCCTCCGCGGGCATTGTGGCTTCCTCAACACCCAATGTCAACGCTTGAAGACGGCACAGGATGCAATAATTACGACACCGCGAACCGTCAAAATGACACCTAAAGGTCGCGCGTCGCGTCCTCAAGCGGGATCCTCGACTGCCTTTTTGGCGGAACTTTGTCGTCCACGCGAACCCGCGTGATCATAATCCGTTTAATGACCAGTGTTTATATTTCGGCATGTCGTTTGCTTTACCTTAAGCACTGGCACGCCTCTTCCAGGCGCAGGAGATTTCTATGGATGCTAGACAACTGACCACTAAAGCCCAGGAGGCTTTCAACGACGCCCAGGCGCTGGCCGTCAGCCAAGGGCACCCCAGCCTGAACAGCGAGCACCTTTTGGTTTGCCTCGTGAGCCAGAAGGATGGCATCGTGCCGCGCGTGCTCGAGAAACTCGGGGTCCGCCCCGCCGATATCGCCGCCCAGATCGAAGCGAAAATCCTCTCGCGCCTGCCGAGGGTCAAAGGCGCGGCGGCGCGCATCGATCCTTCCGCCGAGATCACGCGCGTCCTCGTCATGGCCGAGAAAGAAACCAAGCGCATGGGCGACGCCTACGTCTCCACCGAGCACCTCTTCCTGGCGTTCCTCGACGAAGTCAAGACGGGCGCCCTGGCCAAGCTGCTCCTCAACTTCGGCGTGACCGCCGAATCGTTCCGCCGGGGCCTGGAGGAAGTCCGCGGCGGCCGGCCGGTCTCAAGCGCCGACCCCGAGGCCTCGATTCAAGCGCTGCAGAAGTACGGTTTCGATCTGGTGGCTCTGGCCCGCGAGGGCAAGCTGGAGCCCGTCATCGGCCGCGACGCCGAAATCCGCCGCACGATTCGCGTGCTCTCCCGCAAGACCAAGAACAATCCGGTCCTGATCGGCGAACCCGGCGTCGGCAAGACCGCCATCGTCGAGGGGCTCGCGCAGCGCATCATGCGGGGCGACGTGCCCGAGGGGCTCAAGGACAAGACCATCTTCGCCCTCGACATGGGCGCGCTGGTGGCCGGCGCCAAGTTCCGCGGCGAGTTCGAGGAACGGCTCAAGGCCGTGCTCGGCGAGGTCATCCGCAGCGACGGCCGCATCATTCTCTTCGTCGACGAGCTGCACACCATCGTCGGCGCCGGCAAGGCCGAGGGCGCCATCGATGCGGGCAACATGCTGAAGCCCGCCCTTGCCCGGGGCGAGCTGCACATGGTCGGCGCCACCACCATCGATGAGTACCGCAAGCACCTCGAGAAGGATGCCGCCCTCGAGCGCCGTTTTCAACCCGTGCTGATCGCGCCGCCATCGGTGGAGGATTCGATTTCGATTCTGCGCGGCCTCAAGGAGCGTTTCGAGCTCCATCACGGCGTGCGCATCCAGGACGGCGCCCTCGTGCAGGCCGCGGTGCTCTCCGACCGCTACATCTCGGACCGGTTCCTGCCGGACAAGGCCATCGACCTCATCGACGAGGCCGCGGCCCTAATCAGGACCGAGATCGATTCGCTGCCGGCGGAGCTCGACGATCTGACGCGCCGCACGACGCAGCTTGAAATCGAGCGCGAGGCGCTGCGCAAGGAGAAGGACGCCCGGAGCGGACAGCGCCTCGCGGACCTGGAGAAGGAGTTGGCCGCGCTCACGGCCGAGCGCGACGAGCTGCGGCGCCGCTGGGGGCGGGAGAAAGAGATCATCGCCGGCATCGGGTCCCTTCGCAAGAAGCTGGAAGAGGCCCGGCGCCTCCTGGAAGCCGCCGAGCGCGCCTACGACTTCAGCCGGGCGGCCGAGCTGAAGTACGGCCGAATCCCCGAGCTGGAGAAGCAGCTCGCGGCGGCCGAGCAGCCCCTCGGCGGGATCGCCGACGGCAGCCGCCTCATCAAAGAGGAGGTCACCGACGAAGAGGTCGCCCTCGTCGTCAGCCGCTGGACCGGCATTCCCGTGCAGCGGCTTCTAGCCGCGGAGCGCGAGAAGCTCCTCGGCCTCGCCGACGTGCTTCGCCGCCGCGTCGTCGGCCAGGACGATGCCGTCGCCGCCGTGGCCGATGCCGTCGTGCGCGCCCGCTCCGGGCTCAAGGACCCGGCGCGGCCCATCGGATCGTTCCTCTTCTTGGGGCCCACCGGCGTCGGCAAGACCGAGCTCGCCCGGGCCCTGGCCGAGGCGCTCTTCGATGCCGAATCCCACATGATCCGCCTGGACATGAGCGAGTACATGGAGAAACACTCCGTGGCGCGGCTGATCGGCGCGCCGCCGGGCTACGTCGGCTACGAGGAGGGCGGCCAACTCACGGAAGCGGTGCGGCGCCGCCCCTACGCCGTCGTCCTGCTGGACGAGATCGAGAAGGCGCACCCCGAGGTCTTCGACGTGCTGCTGCAGGTGCTCGACGATGGCCGTCTGACCGACGGGCAGGGCCGCACGGTCGACTTCCGCAACGTCATCTTGATCCTGACGTCCAACCTCGGCTCGCAGTACCTCGTCGACGTGACGGTGCCGTACGAGACGCGCACGGAGCAGGTCCTGTCGGTCGTCCGCCAGCAGTTCCGCCCGGAGTTCCTCAACCGCCTCGACGCGATGGTGACGTTCCAGCCGCTGGACCGCGCCGAGCTGGGTCGCATCGCGGCGATCCAGGTCGAGCAGCTGTCGGCGCGCCTCGCGGATCGTCGCATCACGGTGGCCGTCACCGACGACGCGCTCGCGTGGCTGGTCAACCGCGGATTCGATCCGGTGTACGGCGCGCGCCCGC
>MWEK01000058.1 GCA_002070955.1 Planctomycetes bacterium ADurb.Bin069 | reverse complement strand
TCACTGTCCGGATTGGATCGGAATCGGTGTCCGGAATGAAACGGAATCGGTGTCCGGAATGGCGCGGCGCACGCAGTCAAGGGCCGGTACGGCCAGAACGGCTCGTTCGAGGTCAAGCGCGTCGAGAAGACGTCGCCGACCATGGGCAAGAAGCCGCCGGCGGGGGCCGACGTCGTGATCGGGATCGGGGCGGATGGCTCGATCCAGGTGCCGCGGGATGGGATCAACTCCGACCGCGGGTTCGAGGGCAGCTTCGACCTGCACGTCGAGTTCATGGTCCCCTTCATGCCGGGCGACCACGGCCAGGGCCGCGGCAACAGCGGTGTCTACCTCCCGAACGGCGAGGAGATCCAGGTCCTCGACTCGTTCGGCGAGGTCACCTACCGCGGCGGCGGGTGCGGCGGCCTCTACAGCTATAAGGACCCCGACACGATGGAGACGATCGAAAGCCTGAAGGACAAGCAGGAGCGCGTCTTCACGCTCGCATCGTTTCCGCCCCTCGCCTGGCAGACCTACGACATCGAGTACCGTGTCGAGAAGAAGGACGGGAGGCCGCCGGGAAGCCGCGCGTCACCGTCTTCCATAACGGGGTCAAGATCCACGACAACGCCGCGCTCAAGAACGACGCCCGCAAGGGCAGGTTCCATTTTCAGGACCACGGCAACGCGGTCCGGTATCGGAACATCTGGGTCTCTCAGCGGTGACCTCCGCGCCGGCCGGCGCGGGAGTCGAGCTTGATAGGCGCTCCCATGGTTGCTCTAATGATGGCAAAGAACTAATGATGGCAAAGAAAGGAGGTGTGCCCGTGAGATGGTTCTTGCGGTGGTCGCTGGTTCTCCTGTGCGCGTCCGCTATCGCCGGATGTGCGGCGAGGGCATACCAGAAGGACTCCCTGGGCATGAGCGCATGGGGCGCTTTGGATTCCACTGTGGCTCCTGGGGTTCTCGCCGAGTGCATGGCCTACGAGGGCGACGTCGTCGCCACGGCTTTGGCGACGGCCGGAACCTCGGCCGATGCGGGGACGACCGCGTCTCCCGTCCCGCCCTCGAGCGGGGCCGCCAAGCGCCTGATGGTCTACACGGCGAAGTTCGACATCCTGGTTCCGAACCCCGAGGATGCCGTCGACCGGTTCCTCGCGCGCGTCGAGGCCCTGGGCGGTTACCTTGAGACGCGCGAGAACCTCTTCGTCTCGTGCCGCGTCCCGGCCGCTCAGTTCCACGCGCTCTGTGCCGAAGTGCGGGGCTACGGGCTCGTCGCCAAGGAGTCGACGAGCGCCGTCGACGTGACGAAGCAGTTCATGGACCTCACGGTCAGGATCGAGAACGCCGAGAAGGCGCGCGAACGGCTGCTCGTCTTGCTCGAGCGCGCCGAGAAGGTCGAGGACACCCTGAAGATCGAGGCCGAGATTCGCCGCCTGACCGAGGAGATCGAGCGGATGAAGGGGGAGCTCAAGTTCCTCTCGGAGCAGATCGCCTTCTCGACGATCGCCGTCCAGTTCCGTTCGAACGCGCCCGAGCTGCGGCCGATAGGCCGCCGGACGCGCAGCCGCTTCGACTGGGTCAACCAGATAGGAGTCGAGCATGTGCTTGAGAAGTTCTAGCCGAAAAGCGCTCGCGGTGCTCGCTCTCGCGGTGCTCGCCGGCGGCTGCGTTTCAATGCAGGTGCCGCCTTCGTTCCTCGTGATCGACAAGGGCGCTTCCGAGTTCAAGGCGGTCTCCCACGACGGTGCCCGGATCTGGGTGCGCAAGTTCAGCGACCCGTACGAGGGGACACTCGACTTCTGGGCGAAGACCGTCAAGACCGAGTTCGTCGACGGCCGCGGCTACACGCTGATCGAGGAGGGGACGGCAAGGGACGGCAAGGGCCGCGAGGGCGTCGAGTTCGTCTTCGAGGTGACGGCCGGCGGCACCCCGCAGCGGTACCTCGTCGACCTCTTCGTCATCGAAGGCGGTTTCCTCTCGGGTAACGCGATCTGCGTCGTCGAGTACTCCGCCCGGAAACCCGTCTTCGAGCAGTACCTGAAGGACGTGCGCGCGGCCGTGGCGACGCTCAAACCGTGACGCCTGGCCCGGGCGAGAACGGACCAGCTCAAGCGCGTCGTCAAGGAGTACTGGGGATACGACGGCTTCCTTCCCCTCCAGGAGGAAGCCTTGCGCTGCGTCATGGAGGGGCGCGATTCCGTCGTCGTCCTCCCGACGGGCGGCGGGAAATCCCTCTGCTTCCAGGCGCCGGCGGTCCTCCTCGAGGGCGTCGCCATCGTCGTCTCGCCGCTGATCTCCTTGATGAAGGATCAGGTCGAAGCTCTGACGGCCTGCGGCGTTCCCGCTGCATGCCTGAACTCGAGCCTGCCCGCCGAGGAGCGGCGCCTCGGCGCGCGGCGCGTCCGCGAGGGTGGGCTCAAGTTCCTCTACGCGGCCCCGGAACGTCTCGTGGTGGACGGGTTCATCGACTTCCTCCGCTTGCCGCGCGTCTCCTTCCTCGCCGTCGATGAGACCCATTGCGTCAGCCACTGGAAATAGCGATCTGTACGTCGTTGCCGGCTACAGAACGTTCATAGTGAAGTCCGGTGGGCTGATTTACGGGCAAGACTAGGGCCATGTGGTTTTCGTGGACGACTACCCTGAGGACCTCTATGCAACCGGATGGGTGCTCCCGTTGTAGGGGCCTTGCGCCGGCCGCGGGGCCGGTGAGAATAGAGTGCAGGAGGCAGCACAATGGCCTGTTCAGTCACGGCCTTCCGGAAAATACCTGGGGGGCCGTCGGCCACGGCTTTCTGCCGGCGTTCAAGGACGCCGGTAGTGCCGGAGAACTCAGTCAGAAGCCCGGCAGCGCAATGTGGATGGCGTAGCAGGGGGTGAACGATGACCACTCCCAGACCACCATGCCGGATCTACGGGATAATGGCTCGCGAGACGCCGACGGCGGTCTTGTTCCGCCGGGGGCCCAGCAAGTACGTACAGTTGGTCCGGTGGGATACAGACAACGACCAATTCGAGCCGGGGCAATGGTTCCACGGTCGAATCTATGAGCGCCGCTGTGACTTGTCCCCTGACGGGCGACTGCTGGTCTACTTCGCTGCCAACTGGAAAGACCGATCGGGGCCCAATTCTGGATCCTGGACCGCGGTCAGCAGGCCGCCGTATCTCACCGCCCTCGCTCTCTGGTTCAAGGGCGACGCGTGGAGCGGCGGAGGCTTGTTCAGAAACAACCAGGAACTTGGCCTGAACAACGGCGGGCCTGGAGATCACCGCCTGGCAAACGATGCCTCCAGCCTCCCCATCGGAGTGTCCGACCTCAACCTTGGCACGGGCGAGGATGATCCCGTCGAGACAGTGCGGGAAGTGCGAGACGGCTGGGTTGTCGTAAGGGAGATGGAGGTCACCGTTCCCCCACGCCCATCTTTGCCGCCCCCTCTGCCCCCGCCTCAGGTCGAGGAGGGCTCGGCGGAAACCTGGGAATGGCTGGCGGACCTGTCGAACTGGATTCGGGAGAAGCCTTCCGACCACACCGGATATGTGACGCACGCTCCCAGGATTATCGAGAAGGTTTCGGGATCCTGGCGTCTTCGGCGAGCGGAGCGCCTGCAGGGTTATGAACTGCTGCGGGACTACGATGTGGAAAGTTCCGGCGTCGATCTTACCGGCGCCGATTGGGCCGAGTGGGATCATCGCGGTCGCCTAGTTTTCTCCCGGGCCGGTGCGGTATTCGCGGCCGCCTTAGAGGTTGGGCGCGCGCCCAAGATCGCTCGCCTGGTTGATCTGAACGCAAATGCGTTCTCAGCGATAGAGGCGCCCGAGTGGGCCCACCAATGGTAGAGCACAGGAGCGGGAATGAAGTCACGGCCTTCGGGATGATACCCGGGTCGTAACCCTTCACGGTTTCACGGGTAGGAGCGGAGGAGAAGCGTGGCGCTGGATATGCACGTCGGTCGCCCGGAGTGGCGAATCCGCTGTTGTCGATCGCGCGATTCGAACCCCTCGAAGCCCGGCAGTTAGGTGGGCGCGACGCGTCTTCGATCCAGAAAATGCAGAAGCGTCAAGATCGGATGGCGCCAGAGCATGCGCGGGCCGGCGTAGCGCATTATTTGCGCCGCCTGCTCCCTGCGCTGGGGGCTGTAACAGTGAATCGCGCAATTGGCGCAGGTCGGCTTGCCGGCGCCGAAGGGGCAGTTCTCGAGGCGCTTGAGGGCGTAGGCCAGGAATTCGCTGCACGCGGCGCAGAGGCTCTCGCCGCGCCCGTGGCGGGCCCGGCAGTACATCGCGGCCATGGCCCTAAGCGTCTGCTTCTCTCGGAGAATACGGCGCGATTCCGGCGTCATGCCCGGCTATCGTAGCCTCCCGAGCCCCGAGGGCAAGATCCCTTGCGCCGGTCTCTGGCAGGCGTTCGGCGCCGGTGTTCTAATATCCCTTATGCGAAAGACAAACCTCGCGTGCGTGGTCGTTCTGGGCGCCGGACTGGCGGCGTGTCCCGGCCGGAGCTTGGGCGCCGAGACGGTCAAGCCCAACATCGTTGTGATCCTCGCCGACGACCTGGGGTACGGCGACCTGGGGTGCTACGGGCATCCCTCCATCAGGACGCCCAACCTGGATCGGATGGCCGCCGAGGGGATGCGCTTCACGGACTTCTACGCCGCGGCGGAGGTGTGCACACCCAGCCGCGCGGCGCTCCTCACGGGCCGACTGCCCGTCCGAAGCGGAATGTGCAGCTATGAGCGGCGCGTTCTCGGCGCGGACTCCAAGGGCGGACTGCCCTCCGAGGAAATCACGATCGCCGAGGCGCTCAAGAAGCGCGGGTACGCGACGGCCTGCATCGGCAAGTGGCACCTCGGCCATCTGCCGGAGCACCTTCCCGGCAAGCACGGCTTCGATCACTACTTCGGCCTGCCGTACTCCAACGACATGGGCGGCGTCGTCGCGGCCGCGGACGGCGCCGCGCCGCGTTGGAACGTGCCCTTGATACGCGACGAAACCATCGTCGAGCGTCCCGCCGAACAGACGACGCTAACGGAACGTTACACCGCGGAGGCGATCAAATTCATCGGGGAGAACGCGGGGCGGCCCTTTTTCCTGTACTTTCCGCACACTTTCCCCCACGTGCCGCTCCACGCGTCCGACAAGTTCAAGGGCGCCAGCCGCCGCGGGCTCTATGGAGATACGGTCGAAGAGCTCGATGCGAGCGTCGGCCGGGTGCTCGACGCGCTTTGCCGGGAGGGTATCGCCGAGAGGACGTTCGTCTTCTTCACCAGCGACAACGGCCCGTGGCTGACCCAAGGGGATAGCGGCGGATCGGCCGGATTGCTGCGCGGGGGCAAGGGAAGCACGTGGGAGGGCGGCATGCGCGAGCCGGGTATCGCCTGGTGGCCCGGCCGCATCAAGGCCGGGCAGGTCGTCTCGTCAATGGCGTGCACCATGGATCTTTTCGTGACGAGCCTGAAGCTCGCCGGCGCCGAGGTGCCGGCGGATCGTATCATCGACGGCGTCGACATGGCGCCCATTCTCTTCGGCGCGGGGACGGGGAATCGGGACTTCATGTTGTATTACCGCGGGGCGCAGCTTTACGCGGCCCGCAAAGGCGCCTTCAAGGCCCACTTCACGACGCGCTCGGGGTACGGCGGCGAAGCGCCGGTCGTAGTCCGGGGCATAGAGCCGGCTCTCGCCGAAGTCCGCGTTGCCGAGTGTCCGCCCGACGAGGATGAGCGCCGTCCGCTCGACGGGCGCCGTCGCCATCGCCGCCTCCAGGGTGCCGAGCGTCGCGCGGACCACCTGCTCGTCGGGCCAGCTGGCGCGGGCGACCACGGCGGCCGGGCAGTCGGCGCCGTAGGCCGGCACGAGGTCGGCCACGACCCGCGCCAGCGTGTGGATCGACAGGTGAACGGCGAGCGTCGCCCCGGTGGCCGCGAAGGCCGCCAGCGTCTCGCCCGGCGGCATCGCCGAGGCCCGGCCCGGCGTGCGCGTCAGCACCACCGACTGGGCGAGGCCAGGCAACGTCAATTCGACTTCCAGCGTCGCGGCGGCGGCGGCGAAGGCCGGGACCCCGGGGGTGACGCTGACCGGGATGCCCTCTGCCCGCAGCCGGCGCAGCTGCTCGCCCATCGCCGACCAGACGGAGAGGTCGCCCGAATGCAGCCGCGCGACATCGAGCCCGGCGGCGGTCGCCACGCGGCATTCCCCGATGATCGCCTCGAGGTCGAGCGGCGCGGTGTTGACGATCCGCGCCCCCGGCGGGCAGTGCGCCAGCAGCCCCTCCGGCACCAGCGACCCGGCATAGAGGCAGACCGGGCAGCGGGCGATGAGGTCGCGGCCGCGCAGCGTGATGAGGTCCGGCGCGCCGGGGCCGGCGCCGATGAAGTGGACGGTCATGCAATCTCTCCGGCAGCGAGGGCCAGCGCGCAGGTGGCGAGCCGGTCGGCGGAGACCGCCCGCGGCCCGGCGAGGCGCGCCCCCGGCCCGGCGG
>MWEK01000057.1 GCA_002070955.1 Planctomycetes bacterium ADurb.Bin069 | reverse complement strand
ATGGGTTACGACGATTGCAGCCTTCCCCGGGCCGTCTTCACCTCAACGCGAAGAATCCTCATTCTTCAGCGCTGCCCGGCCCGTCGAACCGCGAGCCCGCCGCGCTCTTGCGAAGCGGCGCGGCCCGGAACTATACTTGAGTCCAGCGCGGCGCGGACGGGCGTCTAGGGAAAGACGCGGCGGCGCCGCGCCGAACGCGATGTCGACGGTACGGCGAGGCCATAGCAAAGGAGACATGCATGAAAGCCAAAACAAGCCGCAGGAAATTCCTTGCGTCGGGCGCGGCCGCGGGGGTCGGCACCTGGTTCGCGGCGCGGACTTCGTGGGCCGCGGGCAACGCGCCGAGCGACCGCGTCCGGGTCGCGTCCATCGGGTGCGGGGGCCGGGGCGGCGGCGTCCTCTGGGATGTCGCCCACGTCGTCAAGACCGAGAACATCGCGGCGCTGTGCGACGTCGATGACCAGCGCGCGGGCGACGCCTACAAGAACGACGCCTTCAAGCACTGCCCGCGCTACCGCGACTTCCGGGAGATGCTCCAGAAGGAGGAGGACAATATCGACGCCGTGACCATCGGCACGCCCGATCACACCCACGCCCCCGCCGCCGTCATGGCGATGCGCATGGGCAAGCACGTCTACGTCGAGAAGCCCCTGACCTACACGGTGAAGGAGGCGCGCGTCCTGCGCGAGCTGGCCGCCGAGAAGAAGCTGGCGACCCAGATGGGCAACCAGGGCACGGCCGGCGGGCGGCTCAGGGAAGGGGTCGAAATCGTCCAGGCCGGCCTCCTCGGCGAGGTCCGCGAGGTCCACACCTGGACCAACCGCCCCGTCTGGCCCCAGGGCTTGGATGCGATCTTCAACCGGCATTCGGGCGTCAAGAAGGCGCTTCACGGCAAAATCGAGGGCGGCGAGATCAGCGCGAAAGTGCCCGATGCGCTCTCCTGGAACCTTTGGCTCGGCCCCTCGCCCGAACGCCCCTACGACCCGATCTACCTCCCCTTCAACTGGCGCGGCTGGCTGGATTGGGGGACGGGTTCCCTGGGCGACATGGCCTGCCACACCATGAACCTGCCCTACATGGCCCTCAAACTCGACGCTCCGGTCAGCGTCGAGGCCGAGGTCTCCTGCCTCAACCCCGAGACTTACCCCGAGTGGGGCAAGGTCACGTACCGGTTCCCGGAGGTCGGCGGGCGGCCGGCGATCATGTGGTATTGGTACGACGGCAACGAGTGGTCGCCCAAGCACTTCGCCGAGCGCATGCGCAACTCGCCCAACAAGGTGCTGGGCAAGTCGCCCGCCGAGGTCTTCGGCTCCATCAAGCCGTCGGGAAGCGGTTCGCTGATCGTCGGCGACAAGGGCATGCTCTACTCGACGGATGACTACGGCAACGACTGGCGGCTGCTTCCCGAGGAGGCCTTCAAGGACCTCAAGAAGCCCGAGCCCACGCTGCCGCGCTCGCCCGGACACGCGGCCGAATGGATTCACGCCATCCGCGGGGGCCCGAAAGCCATGTCGAACTTCGACTACGCCGGACGGCTCACCGAGTTCATCCTGCTGGGCAACGTCGCCATGCGCATGCAGAGCCGCATCGAGTGGGATTCCCAGAACTTCAAGATCACGAACAACGACAAGGCCAACCAACTGCTCCACCGGGAGTACCGCAAGGGCTGGACCCTGTAAGGCCCGCCGTTGCGGCGCGGCGGGGGCGGATGCGCTCCGGCGCCTTCGCCCCCGCCGCTTTACCTTCCCGGCGGCGCTCGCTATCATGAGCGCCATGATCCCGCATTCGCGCCCTTGCTTCGACGCCGCGGACGAGGCGGCCGTGTGCGCGACGCTCCGGGCGGGGTTCGTGACCCACGGCGATGCCGCCCGCCGCCTGGGCGCGGCGGGCGCGGCGGTGATGGGGAAGCGCTGGGGAATCGCCGTCGAAAGCGGCACCGCCGCCATCGCGGCGGCGCTGCGGCTGCTCGGCGCGGGGCCCGGGGCCCGCGTGGCGCTGCCCGCCTACATGTGCGACGCCGCGCTCGACGCTTGCGCGCTGCTTGGCGCCGAGCCCGTCTTCGTCGATGTGGCCGCGGCGACCCTCGCCATCGACCCGGGGAAGGTCAACGCCGAAAAGGGCCTGGCCGCCGTGGTCGCGGCCCATCTCTTCGGCGTCCCCGCCCCCGTCGACGCCATCGACGCCGCGCCCGTCGTCGAGGACTGCGCCCAGACCCTCGGTGTTCCGGCGGGCGGCCGGCCCGCCGGCGGGCACGGCGTCTTGTCGATCGCCTCGTTCTACGGCACCAAGCTCCTGGCTGCCGGCCACGGCGGGTTGCTGGCCGGCGATGCCGCGGCGCACGAGGAGGCCGCCTGGAGCCTCTTTCTCCACGACAAAATCGAGGTTTGGAGACCGCACTTCCATTGCCTGATGGCGGACCTCGCCGCCGCGCTGGCCCTGAGCCAGCTCGCCAAACTGGAGAGCTTCCTCGCGGCGCGGCGCGCCCTGGCGGCGCGCTTCTCCGAGGCCCTCGGCGAGGAGATCCGCCCCGGGTGCGCCTACTCGCGCTTCGTTGTCATCGCCGACGATGCCGCCGCCATGATCGCCCGCTTCAGGGCCGAGGGAATCGAGGCCAAGCCGCCGGTCCACAAGGCCGCGGCGCTTGCTTACGGCATTGCCGCGGACGCCGTGCCCGTCGCCGCGTGGGCGCAGCGGCACTTGGTGTCGGTGCCCCTCTATCCGGCCCTCGCCGAGGCGGAGCGGGCGCACATCGCGGCGTTTCTGAGAAAGCATGCCCATGCGCTGCGTTGCTGGCCACCAGCCTAATCTCTACCCCTACGGCGGTTTTTTCGCGAAGGCGGCCTCGGTGGATCATTTCGTCATCGCCGACATGACCCAGTACGTCAAGCGCGAATACCACAACCGCAACCGCGTCAAGCTCCCCGGCGGCCGGGCGCACTGGCTGGGAATTCCGGTGAAAACGGCGGGCCGCCTCACGCAGCGCCTGAACGAGGTCCTGATCGAACCCGGCGCCTCGTGGCGCAGAACGCACATGCGCACCTTGGAGACGAGCTACGGGAAGTGCGCTCACTTCGAGCGCTACTATCCCCCGCTGCGCGAGCTTCTGGCGCGGGACTGGGAAAGGCTGGCGGATTTCAGCGGCGCCGTGATCCTCCGGGCGATGGAGCTTCTGGGCATCGCGACGCCGGTCTCCTTCGCGTCGGCCCTGGGCTGCGAGGGCAAGGCGAGCGAGCTCATCGTCGCCATCTGCCGGAAGACGGGCGGCGAGAGCTATCTCCACGGGATGCACGCCCGCGATTACGTCGATTTCGCGCTCCTTGAGCGCGAGGGAATCAAAAGCTTCATCCAGGATTGGACGGCCGTGGAATACCCCCAGCCCTGGGGGCCGTTCATCCCGAACTTGAGTTTTCTCGATATTCTCTTCAACTGCGGCCCGGACAGCCTGAGCGTCATCATGCGGGGGAACGTCCTGCGCGCCGCGCCCGCCGCGGCGCCTTCGGAGGCCGCGCGGTGAATCAGTCGGCGTCGTAGGCGAGAGCCGCCGTCGGACACGCTCGGACGCACCGGTCGGCGGTGTGCGTCAGCGCCTCCGCCAGGGCGGCGCTGAAGGGCGCGCCCACGCGCACGTCGAAGCCGCGGCCGATGAAGGTCAGGCCGAGGGGTTCCCGCGCCTCCTCGGCGATGGCGATGCAGAGGCCGCAGAGGATGCACTTGCCGGGCTCGTAGATGAGGCCCGGCCGCCGGAGCTGCGCGAAGGCGCGCCGCTCGATCTT
Source organism: Planctomycetes bacterium ADurb.Bin069 (assembly GCA_002070955.1). GTDB lineage: Bacteria > Planctomycetota > UBA8108 > UBA8890 > UBA8898 > UBA8898. Next base: position 3,133 of record MWEK01000057.1, on the reverse strand, counting down.
GTAGCGGTGGGCCTGGGCGCCGTAGGCATCGGCGAGGTCTCTGAGCCGGCAGTCGTGCCGCTTCCTGCAGTCGCAGTGAAGGCAGCGCCGGGCCTCCGCCGCGGCCTCCTCGGGCGTCAGGCCGTCCCCGGCGGGCGCGACCCGCGGGGCCGGGCTCGCCTCGGTCATGAAGGCCTCGATTTCGCCTTCCTTGAGTCGGCCGATGTGGGTCGAGAAACGCTCGTCGTGCTCCGGCGCATCGCCACCCCCGAGAAAGCGGTTGATCGAGCGGGCGGCTTGGCGGCCGTCGGCGACGGCCCGCACGGCCAGGCGCAGCGGGCGGATGACGCCGCCCGCCGCGAAGACGCCGGGCTCGGGCGTCGCCAAGGTCTTCCTGTCGGCCAGGAGTCCTTGAGGCCCGAAGGGCAGGCCGAGGGCCTGGAGCGTTTCCGCGGACAGCGGCCCCGTCGCGACGAGCACCGCGTCGAACCCATCGCGGAGGCGGCGAAGGGTCAGGCCGGGGCCGACGGGGGTGTTCGCGGCGAATTCCGCGCCGAGTTCCAAGACGCGGGCGATTTCGGCGTCGAGGACGGCGGGCGGCAGGCGGCCGGGCTCGATTTCCCGCCGCAGCGCGCCGCCCGGCGCGTCCGAGGGGTCGAAGAGGGTGCAGGCGTGTCCCGCCTGGAGAAGGTGGTAGGCCGCGGCCAGGCCGGCGGGCCCCGCGCCGGCAATGGCGACCTTCCTGCCCGACGGCGGCGCGCAGGCCGGCCGGTGCGGCGCGCCCGAGTCCAGATCGACGTCGGCGACGAAGCGCTTGAGGAGACAAATCGACACGGGCGCATCGCGCGCCGCGCGGCGGCAGCCCTTTTCACAGGGCGCCGGGCAGATCCGCCCGAGGGTCGCGGGCAGGGCGATGGCCCGCTTCACCGTCTTGAGCGCGTCGCCGTGGGCTCCCGCCGCAATTTGCCGCAGCATGAGCGGGATTTCCATGTGCGCCGGGCAGACCGCCTGGCAGGGGGCGACGCAGTCCCCCACGTGATCGCTCAGGAGCAGCTCGAGGGCGGCCTTGCGCGCCGCCCTGACCTCCTCGGTGTCGCTGGCGACCTCCATGCCCTCCTCGACGGGGGCGGCGCAGGAGGGAACCAGGGCGTCGCGGCCCTTGATCTTGACCAGGCAGACCATGCAGGAGGTCGAGGGCGGGAGGCCCTCGGCGTGGCAGAGGGTGGGGATCGCGATGCCGAGGGCGCGGGCGGCCTGGAGCACCGTCGCGCCCCGGGGCACTTCCACTTCGCGGCCGTCGATCTTGAGCCGGACGTTCATTGGACCTTCACCGCCTTGACGGGGCAGACGCTCAGGCAGGTGCCGCAGCGCACGCATGCCGCCGGGTCGATGGTGTGTTTCTCGTGGGGCCGCATGGGAATCGCGCCGGCGGGGCAGCGCTGGGCGCAGCGCGTGCAGCCGATGCAGTCGTCGGTGATCGAATACGTGATGAGCGCCTTGCACTTCCCGGCGGGACAGCGGCCGGCGATGTGCGCCTCGTATTCCGCCCGGAAGTACCTGAGCGTCGTGAGCACCGGATTCGGCGCGGTCTTTCCCAGCCCGCAGAGGCTGCCGCGTTTCACCAGGCCGGCCAGCTCCTCGAGCTCGTCGAGGTCGGCGGCGGCGCCCCTGCCCTCGCAGAGGCGCGTCAGGGTTTCCAGCATGCGGCGGGTGCCGATGCGGCAGAACGTGCAGCGGCCGCAGGACTGGTTCTGGGTGAACTCCAGGAAGTAGCGCGCGATGTCGACGGCGCAGTCGGTGTCGTCCAGAACGACCATGCCGCCCGAGCCCATGATCGCGCCCGCCTCGGCGAGGGCCTCGTAGTCCACCGGCGTGTCGGCGAGAGCCGCGGGGATGCAGCCTCCCGAGGGCCCGCCGATCTGCACGGCTTTGAAATCCTCGCCGGTAACCCTTCCGGCATTGTCGGTGACCCCGCCACCGATATTATAGACGATTTCGCGGAGGGTGGTGCCGAAAGGAACTTCGATCAGACCGGTGTTGGCGACATGCCCGGTCAAAGCAAAGGTCTTTGTGCCCGGCGATTTTTCGGTGCCGACGGAGCGGTAGACCGCAGCGCCTTCGCGGATGATGTAGGCGACCGAAGCAAGGGTTTCGACGTTGTTGATGACCGTGGGTTTGCCGTAGAGTCCCTTTTCCGCCGGGAAGGGGGGTTTCGGGCTGGGCATGCCGCGTTTGCCTTCGATGGAGGCGATCAGTGCGGTTTCCTCGCCGCAGACGAAGGCGCCGGCGCCTTCCATGACCCGGATGTGGAAATTGAATCCGGTTTGGAACAAATTGTCGCCGAGCAGTCCACGTTCTTCGGCGGCTTGGATGGCACCGCGCATACGTTTCACAGCCAGGGGGTATTCCGTACGCACGTAGACGACACCCTCATCAGCTCCAATGGCCTTGCCGGCAATCAGCATGCCTTCAAGCACGGCATGAGGGTTGCCTTCCATGACCGAACGATCCATGAAGGCGCCGGGATCCCCTTCGTCTCCATTGCAGATGACGTATTTTTTGTTTCCTTTTGAGGCAAGCGTGAATTTCCATTTCAGGCCGGTCGGGAAGCCGCCGCCGCCGCGTCCGCGCAGGCCGGCATCGATGACCGTCTGGCAGACCTGTTCCGCGCTCATTTCGGTGAGCGCTTTGCGGGCGGCCAGATAGCCCTTTTTGTAGATGTATTCTTCGACATTATCCGGTTCGATCAGGCAGTTTTGCAGGACGACCCGGTTCTGGCGGGTGTAGAAGGCGATTTCGTCTTCATGGCGGCAGTATTTTTTGCTGACCGGATCGACATAGACGAGGCGGTCGATGATTTCACCTGTTTTCAGGGTGACGTTGACGATTTCGGCAGCGTCTTCGGGTTTTACGCGGCAGTAGAAGATGCCTTCGGGTTCGATGCGCAGAATGGGACCCATCTGGCAGAATCCCTGACAACCGCTCTTCGAAAAGTAAGTTTCGTCGTTGTGGTCTTCATGCCCCTTCAGCTCGATGACCGTTTTTGCGCCGGCTTTTTCCATTTCGGCACAGATGGCATCGCGGACTTTCATTGCGCCATTGGCGATACAACCCGTGCCGCCGCAGATGATGATACGTCTTTTCAGATGTGCGA
>MWEK01000056.1 GCA_002070955.1 Planctomycetes bacterium ADurb.Bin069 | reverse complement strand
CCTCCTTGCCGCCGGGGGCGCCTTTTTTATGTCGATTTTCCCTAATGTTTACGGGCTTTTTTGCAAAATCTTTCGATGGACGCATTTTTAGGGGTTGACAATCTGTAGGAAGTGTCGGACACTCGCCACAAGATGAAACCAGACACCGCAACCAGACGCCCCGCTAACCCAGCCGACAACCGGCTGACCGTGCGCTTCTCGCCCGAGGAAATCCGGCGCATCGTGGCCGATTCGCGCAAGCGGCGGGTGTTTCCAAGCGACACCGTGCGGCGTATCATCCGGCTATATTACGCACCGAAAACAAGGAGAGTAAAATGCTAGGAGTCACAATCGCAATCGTAGGCATCTGCCTGTTCGCCATGATGGCGTTTTGCAATGCGGGGTTGAAATGAACCCCATCCTCTGCATCGACCCCGGCGCGAGCGGCGGCCTTGCTCTCCTAAACCACGAGAGCATCATTGCCGCTTTCCCGATGCCCGAGGGGATGACCGCTCAAATTGACGCCATCCGCGCAATGGCCGTCGCCAATCCAGGCCTTGTGGCCGTCATGGAGAAAGTCGGGTTCCATCGCCCTGGCAATTCCGCCGTCGCATCCTGCAAGTTCGCTCGCCATGTCGGCCATCTGGAAGCAGCTCTCTACACCTGCGGAATCCCGTTCGTGGAAGTCACCCCGCATAAGTGGATGGCGGCCATCGGCAAGATGCCGGCGGACAAGAAGGCCCGCAAGAACGCCATCAAGGAAGAGATGGCCCGCCGTTTCCCGCACCTCATGGTCACGCTCGGCGTGGCCGACGCCCTCGGCATTTTGTGCTGGGCTAGAAACCAATCGTAGTAGCAACCAAAACAAAAACCAAAAAGGAGATAGTCATGGCCATACTGCAAGACAACGCCGGAAAATCGGCATTCCACCTGTTCGATCTGGGTCCGTCCAACCTGCCCCCGAAGGGCACGTATGCGGCTACCATCATCGACATCGTGGACAAGTTCGGGGTGGAGCGCCGCAAGTTCGAGAAGCCCGACGAAATGGAGAAGGTCGATCTGACCGCCTTCCTGTTCGGCTTCCGCGACCGCGAGGGAAACGCACACAAGATCGACTCGAAGCCCATGCGCATCAGCGGCAACGAGAAGTCTGCGCTGTTCGCCTTCTTGACCTCGATCCTGGGCGAGCCGCCGAAGATGGGCTGGGACTACTGCTCGCTGAAAGGCCGCAAAGTCCTGATCACCGTCGCGCACTCCGAGGGGAAGAGCGGACAGACCTACGCGAGCATCGCCACGGTCAGCCCGCTGCCCGAGGGCTTCGATCCCGCGACGGCTCCCGCGCCGAAGCCCGCGGCGGTTCCGCCCCCCGTGGAATCCGTCAGCCAGTCCGACCAGACCGACGAAGAGATCCCGTTCTAACCCGGCAACCCCAACCCGAGGGGGCGCGTCCTCGCCAAAACGCGCATAGGAGGGTTTTCAAATGGCTATTCTCATGGCTAAACAGGTTCCGTCCGCCCACTGGTACACACGCGAAGGGCACCCGCAGCACGAAATGCTCAAAAAGGACGGGGAGGGCACCCGCGCAACGACGCTGGCCGACGCCCGCAAGCTGGGCCTGCTGCCCAGCGTCACCAGCATCATCGGCGTTCTCGACAAGCCCGCGCTGGCGAACTGGAAGATGGACCGCGCCGCCCTGGCTGCGGTCGCCAACCCCAAGCAGCCGGACGAGTCCGAAGAATACTGGCTCGCCCGCGTCCGCTCGGCCGCGATGCAGGAGGCCGCGACCGCCGCGGACATCGGCTCCGAGGTCCACGACGCCATCGACCGCTGCCTCGGCGGCGAGGAATACAAGCCCGGCCTTGAGGTCTATCTGGCCCCCGTCAAGGAGTGGCTGGCCGCCGAGAAAATCGAGATCATCGAGCGCGAAGTCGTCGTCGCCAGCGCGTCCGAAGGCTACGCCGGCCGCGTGGACGCCTTCTTCAACGACCGGGAAAAGAAGTTCGGCGCGATCGACTGGAAGACGCGCAAGACCAAGCCGACGGAAAAAAAGATCCAGCCCTACGACGGACAGGCTATGCAACTCGCGGCCTACCTCGCCGCCCGCATCGGTGCGGGCAATCTGCACAAGGTCCGCGCCATCAACGTGTACATCTCGACGACCGAGCCGGGCCGCATCTCCGTGTACGAGCACGCCGACCTGATCGGGGAGTACAAGGCTTTTCTCGCGGCCTGCCATCTCTGGCGCCACTTGAAAGGCTACGATCCGAGGGTTCGCTGATGGACTCCCGCGTCAAGCAACTGATCGACCTCGCCCGCGGGGGCGGCGACGCGGCGGAAGCCGCCATCGCCGAACTGTGGCAGCGCTACGGCATCGAGTGGCCGCCGGAAGCCGACGAATGACACGCATCGCGCTAGACTTCGAGACCCACTACACGGGGGAATACTCCGTGAAGAAACTCGGCCACGCGCTCTACGCCCGCGACCCGCGGTTCCGCTGCACGATGGCCGCGGCGTGGTCTCCGTCCATGAAGGTCAGCACCACGCCCGACCGCTTCCCGTGGGACGCGCTCGACGGCGCGGAAATCGTCGCGCACAACGCCGCGTTCGACCGCGCCGTCTTCCGCCGCCTGCAATCGGACGGCATCGTTCCCGCTTGCATAAAACCTAAAATATGGCTGGACAGCGCCGCCGCCTGCGCCTACTTCGGCCTCCCCCGCGACCTCGCCGGCGCGGTCAAGGCGCTGTTCGGCGCAACCGTGGACAAGTCCGTCCGCGACCGCATGGCGGGCTACCAGGCCGATTTGTTCGACGACACCGCCGCCTACGCCATCATCGACGCGGAATGGTCATGGCGCCTCTGGGAACGCCTCGGGCACAAGTGGCCGGAGGCCGAGCGGCGCATCCACGCCCTGACCGACGAGATGGGCGACCGGGGAGTCTGCCTCGACGAAACCCGCGCCAAGGCCGCCATCGCCTCGCTGGACGCATCCATCGCCGGACTTGAGGCGAGCATCCACTTTCGTCCTATCGCCAGCGCGAAGGCACTCAAGAAAGCCTGCGAGGCCGCCGGAGAACCCGTCCCGCCCGGCACCGCCGCCGCGGACCCGAAGGTCGAGACATGGTGCCGGGAAAACCAGAAGGCCAACAGCCCCCTGTGGGTCCGCCAGGTCCAGGGCTGGCGCAAGGCCAACCGCACCCGCGAGGTCGTCCGCTCCATGCTCGACCGCGTTGACCCGGCCACGGGGCGGATGCAGTACCAGCTCAAGTATTTCGGCGCGGCCCAGACCGGGCGGTGGAGCGGGGATGGCGGGCTGAACATGCAAAACCTTTCTCGGCAGGCCGGGGAGTCGGGCGTCGATCTACGGGGCTTGATCGTGCCCGCCCCCGGCCATGCCTTCATCATCGCCGACTACGCGCAGGTTGAGGCCCGTGTCCTCCTCTGGCTGGCCGGCGACTACGATTTCCTCGACCTTCTCCGCGGCGGAATGGACCTCTACGAGGCCGCGGCGCGGAAGATGCTGGGCTATTCCGATCCTCGGCCCATCAAGGCCATCAACCCCGGCCTGCGGCAACTGGCGAAGGGCATGACCCTCGGCCTCGGCTTCGGCATGGGCGCGGGCAAGTTCGTTTCCGCGGCCAAAATCCTCGCCGGCCTCGACCTCGATTTCGACGACTGCAAGCGCCACGTCGAGACCTACCGCCGGACGAACCCTCTCGTCGTCGCCCTGTGGAACCGCCTCGGGGACGCCTTCGAGAAGCGCCACGGCAAGCCGCACTACGTCCTCAAACTGCCCTCGGGCCGCGCCATCCATTACTGGGAACCCTCGTGCGACGGGGACATGTCCTGCGCCACGGAAAAGGGCGGGACGCGCTACGCCGTTCATCCGGGGCTCCTGGCCGAAAACTACACGCAGGCGACCGCCCGCGACCTGCTGGCCGACGCCTGGCTCCGCTGCGCCGACGCCGGGATCAGGATCGTGCTGTCCGTCCACGACGAGCTGGTTGCGGAGTGCCCCGCAGCCGATGCGCCCGCCGTCAAGGCAGAGATGGAGCGCATCATGCGGACGCCCCCGGCGTGGCCAATGGCCGAGCGCATCCCTCTCGACGTCGAGGCACGCGTCGCGCCGAGGTACGGGAAATGAGCGTCCTCCGCCCATACGCCGCCCGCACCGCGCAGCTCCTCGCCAACCCGCCCGAGACCGGCGGCGGGCGCCACGAATGGCTGTTCACCGTTCAGGCCCAGCTCGTCCGCCAGGGCTTCGCCCCCGACAAGGTCGAGGCCGCCATGGAAGCCTACTGCCGCGCCGCCGGCTGGGACGACCGTCTGCCCGAGGTCGCCCGCAACACCGCCGCCATCTGCCAGAACGCCTATGTTGGAACTCCCGCCGACCGCATCGCATGGCCCCCCGTGGACCACGCCGAGCGCCTCAAGCGGTACTCGTTCCCCCCGCTGTTCGCCCCCATCGACGCCGGCGTTTCCGCCGCCGACGCCCTCCGCGCCTTCTTCGCCCCGTCCGAGTGGATCTGCGCCTCGCCCGATCGTTTCCGCTCCTGCACCTACCGCCTCGATGACCTCCTGCCCGCCGCCCACAAGTTCCAGTTCGTCGTCGCCAACCCCATGTCCCGCGAAACCGGCCGCACCCGCGCCGGCCGCGAATCCTCCCGCGCCAAGGACAACGCTTGCGGCGAGCACGGCCGCCGCATCGCCGTGATCGAGTTCGACACCGGCGACGCCCTCCGCGACCAGTGCGCCGTCCTCTCCTCCCTCTCCTCGCCCGCCGCCCCCCTCGTCATGGCCGTATGGTCGGGCGGCAAGTCCATCCACGGCTGGTTCGACGTGTCCGCCCTGCGCCGCTCCGGCAAGCGCCGCTTCTTCCAGTTCGCCCGCCGACTCGGCGCGGACAACGCCCTGTGGAACACCGCCGCCCTCGTCCGGATGCCGGGCGGAGTCCGCGACAACGGCGCGCGCCAGTACGTCTGCTATTTCCGCCCCCAAGGAGAAAAATGAAACTCGACGCCAACGATTTCCTCGCCGGGCTCGCGCCAGATCCCGCGTTCGTGGAATGGGCGGACCGGCAGCCGCGGACCGCCGACCCGTTCCCCACCCTGACCGCCCGCCAGATCATGCACGCCCAGATCCCCCCGCGGCAGGACTTCGTCGGCGAGGCGATGGTCTTCCCCGGCGCCGCCTTCTCCGTCGTCGGCCCGGCCGGGACGGGCAAAACCCGCTTTTTCATCCAGATGGCCTGCTGCTCCCTCTCCGGCACCCCCCTCGGCCCCCTCCAATGCCCGAAGATCGAGCAGACGTGGCTCCTCCTCGCCGGCAACGAGAACAGCCTGAACCGCTACAAGTCCGACCTCCGCGCCATGCTCCACCACTTTCCGGCCGACTCCCACGAGGCCATCCTGTCCCGCCTCGTTTGCCACGTCGCCGAGGAATATGACGACTACATGGGGCCGGACAGCGCCGAGCGCATCACCGAAACCGTCGTCGCCAACGGCGGCCCCGCGGTCGGCGTCGTCGCCTACGACCCCACCGGCGACCTCATTTCCGGCGACGCCAACGCCGACGCCGACCTCCGCTTGATGCTCCGACGCACCGGTTCCGCCGTCCGCAAGGCTTCCCGCAACGCCGCCATCGCCTACATCCACCACGCCCGGGAGGGGCGCCTAAACATCTCGCAGGCCGTCGGCTGGGATAAGGGCAACTTCGGCAAGGGCAGCAAGGCGCTCCACGCCGCCGTCCGCTCCGCGTTCAACCTTGCCCCGATGGACAAGGAGCACACCGGCATCGTGGTGGCCTGCGGCAAGTGCAACGACGCCCGGCCGTTCGCCGCCTTCGGCATGAAGCTCGTGGACGGGGTTTACCAGTACGACCCGACCTTCGACCTGGCCTCCTGGTCCGCGGACGTCGAGGGCAAGCGGGCGCCGGACAAGAAGTGCTCCATCCAGGACATCGTGGATTTCCTCGCCGGCCGGCCCGAAGGCCGGGCGACCCAGAGGGAGATCGCGGACGAGTTTTCCGTGTCCACCGGAACGGTCAATTCAAGGGTGAAAGAGGGCGAAAAACTGCATTTTCTGAAAGTGGGCAATAAATGCGTCAAAACAACGGGCAAACTGCCCCCTCGCCAGAGCGTTGAGCATTTCGACGAAGAACTTTAGGAGCAACGAGATATGAAGGAATGTTCAATCGAATGTTCAGTTGAACAAAAACTGAACGAACGCTCTGAATGTTCAATGTTCAGCGCGCCTATAAGGGCGCTGAACGTTGAACAGAGTTCTAGCCTGAACAATCCCCGCGCCAAAGGAAACCAGCTCGCACTCTCCCGCCTCCGCGACCTCGCCCTGTCGGCAGTCCTGTTCCTGCTGGTCTTCCCGCTCGTGGCCGCCTACCTCCTGGCCGCCTTCGTGGCCGGTGCCTTGTCCACCCTGGCGCGGGCGTGGCGCGAGGACCAGGACGAGGGGCTTTGCGAAGGAGCGGCGAAATGAAGAAGCCTTGGGACAATGGACCGACGCCGGAAACCGACGACGCCTGCCTGATAGAGTGCTGGACAGACGCCGTGCTGCCGACCGGATACGCGCCGGCCTCCTTCGCCCGCGACCTCGAACGCCGCCTCCGCGCCGCCGAGCGCCTGCTGGCCCAGGCCGCGCCGCGGGTGCCGGCCGAGTGCGTGCTGCGGGCGGCCATCGACGCGCACATGCGGGCGGCGAACCCCACGGGTCAGACGGTGCCCCACGAAACCGCCAGAAAGGACTGATTATGGAACCTACTCAAGCATCTCCCGCAACTTGTTGGGCATCGTCTGCACCCGGTTGTTCGGGATTTGAATTCCCTCACGAAATTCAGCCAAGCCACTCCCTGAATGTATCGGGGCTGATGCCGCCGCACAAAGACATACCTAGAGAATTCAACAGCGACCGCAACGAGTGGACGCTGTGGCAGAGAAAATGGTTTTTCGAGGGGCTGGACGTAACGCCAGAGCCGAAGGATGGCATTGACGCCAAGAAAGCAATGCGGCACTTGGCAACCATCCAGCGGTCGTGGATGCCGAAGCACGAGCACAAGGAGGCCGCCGTGGCATTCCTAGCGTCGCTTTGGTTCCGTAGCCCGAACGCCGCAGGTCAGGGGCGGCG
>MWEK01000055.1 GCA_002070955.1 Planctomycetes bacterium ADurb.Bin069 | reverse complement strand
CCGAGCCGATCGCAAGGCTCTTTCCCTGCGCGTGCGCCCCTCCCGCCAGGAGCAGCGCCGCGACGCCGATGCACAACCACAGCCTCTGTTGGTTCATACTTCCTCCTTTGCCTAGAAGATTTGCCTGGAAGAGAATCTCCTTCCCGTCGTGAAAGTCCAACCGAGAGAGCAATCCAGCGGCCCGACAGCGGTCGCCCAACGATCACGATGCGTGCCGGGATCGACCTTGTCCCGACGCGTTGACTTGCACAAGCCGATGAAGTCGGAGACAACGAACGTCATTAGATCTCGTATGCCCAAATCGCGCACTCCGCGAAGGACAACCTTCCGCCGGTCCCGCACACCGAACGTGCGCCGCGCGGCGTGTCTCAGTCCCGAACTCAAGCCTCAAGCGTCGATGATGCCAAAAAAAACTAGGCGAGTCAATAGGGTAGCCACGTTTTTCTTGCCGCCGCGGGCGGCGGAGGCGCATTGCGCTTCGAGGCGCCGGCGGTACAATCGCGCCGCCGTCAGGGAGGTGCTCCATGTTTCTTTCCGGGATCGCGGACGAGGCCGGCAAGTCCATCGACGTGCAAGTTAAAGCCCACAAGGAACTTGGCTTCACACACATCGAACTCAGGACGATCGATGGAGTCAACTGCACCGACCTGCCGGAGGATGCTTTCGAGGCCGTGTTCCGGACTGTCGCGGAGGCTGGTCTCCAAGTCTCTTGTTTCGCATCCCAGCTCGGCAACTGGGCGCGGCCGATCTCGGGCGGCTTCCAGACCGACGTCGCCGAGCTTCTGCGCGCGGCGCCCCGCATGCATCGGTTCGGGACGCGTTTCATCCGCTGCATGAGCTGGCCGAACGACAAGGAGCATCCGCTGCCGGACGCCGCCTGGCGCGCCGAGGCCGTCCGGCGCCTGCGGGAGCTTGCGCGCATCGCCGAGGCGAACGATGTCGTGCTCGTCCACGAGAACTGCGACGGATGGGGCGGCCGGAGCCCCGAGCACACCCTCGATCTCATCGACGCCGTGAACACGCCGAGCTTCAAGCTCGTCTTCGACACGGGCAATCCGGTGGAGCATTGCCAGGACGGCTGGGCCTTCTACCGCGCGGTTAAGGCCCACATCGTCTATGTGCACATCAAGGATTACCTCGTTGTCGAGGGCGGCGGCACGAGCGCGTGTTTCGCGGGGGAGGGGCGCGGCAAGGTCAAGGAAATTCTCGCCGATCTCATTGCGGGCGGTTACGGGGGCGGCGTCTCGATCGAGCCCCATCTTGCGGCGGTGATCCACCTCGCTCAGGATGCCCGCGACCCCGCCCAGGCCTACCGCCTGTATGTGGAATACGGACGCCGCGCGGCGGCGCTGGTGCGGTCGCTGGGGGGGTAGCTCCGCCGCGATTCCCGCGAATGACGGCTCTCCGCCCGTGCCCGGCGCGGCTACGCGCCGGGCACGGGCGCGGCCCGCGCCAGGAGCTTCGCGGCCAGATCGAGCGCCTCGGCGAGCGACGCGCGCCCCTCCTCCGCGAGCCGGTCCGCGAAAGCCGCGGCCGCGCGCATGCGGAGGTTGGCGTCCAGCGTCGTCTTGGCGCTCCGCGCCGCGGCCGCGAGGAGATGCGCCGCGACGGCGCAATCCGCCATGATCGAGCCCGAACCCTCCAACTCGAGCCCGGCGGCGCAGGCGTCGCGCACGGCCGCGATGATCTTGAGCGGGATCCGGCACGCGGTCTCCAGCGCCGCCTCCGCCGCGGGGCTCGGGCCGGACTTGCCCGCCGCCCGGCGCGCCGCCGCGTAGGCGGAGTAGGCCTCCTTGTCGGCGCGGCTCAGGCAGTGGAACCGCAGGGCCAGCCGCTCGGCCGCTTCGCAGAAGGGCGCGCGCCCCTTGTGAATCACCGCGCCGGCGAACCCGAGGAGAGCGGCGGCGATGGCGCCGACATCCGCCGCGACCGCGCCGCCCCCGCGGCCGCCGGCCTGGTCGAGGTAGGCCGCCAGCGGGAGCACCTCCTCGACGCGCTCCTCGAGGATGCTCTCGCGCCCGAAGGGCTCCAGGCGCAGCGAGGCGGCGAAGCTGCGCGCGACCACCGCCCGGGGAACGAGTCCGACGAGTTCGCTGCGCGCGATCGGCACCCCCATGCCGCCGGCCATGCGGGCGACGGCCTCGAACGCCGTGGCGGGGGGGGTGCCCTCGCCGTCCAATAGATTCATGGATACCTGGGTTGCGGCGCGGCTGGCCAGCGGCAGGCCGAGCGCGCGGACGCGGGGCAGGCCGCCGTCCCGCTCGCGCACCGCGGCCGCGATTTTCTCCGCCGCGGCCGGATCGGCGCTCGCCAGGTCGATGTTGAACGCCACCAGCGGCGGCCGCGCGCCGATCGCGATGGCTCCGAGGGTGGGGTGCGGGGCCGCGGGGCCGAAATCGGGCGCGCGGCCCGGGTCCTCGGCCAACGCGCGGGCGAGCGCCGCGAAGCTCGACAAGCGCACCCGAGGAAGCTCGCGGCGCTCGGGTTTCAAGGCGGCTTCGCCGTATAGGTAGACGGGAAGCGCGAGTTCCCGGCCCGCGCGTTCGGCGAGCGCGCGGGCCGCGGCGACGGCGGCGGACATGGGCGTCGCGCCGAGGGGCACGAAAGGACAGACGTCCACGGCTCCCATGCGCGGGTGGACGCCTTCGTGGCGCGTGATGTCGAGACGCTCGGCGGCCGCCCGGATGAGGCGCCAGGCTCCCTCCAGAACACCGCCGGTCGAACCCGCGAAGGTGAAGACGGTCCGGTTGTGGTCGGGGTCGGAATGCGTGTCGAGGAGAAAGGCCTCCTCGCCCGCCGTAATCGCCGCGGCCAGGGCGGCAATGACGGCGGGATCCCGGCCTTCGCTTACGTTGGGGACGCACTCAAGCAGCATGGGGGCCTCCGCCGCGGGCTGCGGACTGCAGGCTATGGGGCCTCATTTTCCGGTCCCGGGACCGAATCCTCAAGTCAACAGCGTACAGTCTCGGGCCGCCGGTCACCAGTGGCGCGCCCCGTGGGCGGCGCTTTTCTTTCGGGGCGCTTGCCGTTACGATTCTGGCAGCCTCGCCCGGGTTGCGCTCAGCGCCGGCCCCGCGGCGGCGGCGTGATCCACAAGGAGGCTCCATGGCGGACAACTACTTCACCGCGGTGGTCGATTTCGGCAAGACCAACAAGAAAGTCCTGCTGTACGATCGGGATCTGCGGATCCTGGCCTCCCGGCGCAGGACCTTCCGGGAGATCGAGATCGAGGGGTACCGCTGCGACGACATCGAGGGGGCGATGGCTTTCGTCCGCGAGGCGCTCGCGGAGCTGGCGCGGGAGTTCGCGCCCATCCGCGCCATCGCCTTCACGACGCACGGCGCGACGTTCACGGCCCTGGACGAGAAGGGCGCGCTTGTCTTCCCGACGGTTTCGTACGACATGGAGCCGCCGCCCGGCCTGCGCGAGGAGTTTCACCGGGCCTTCGGCGGCGCCACCGCCCTGCAGGCCGCCACGATGACCCCGCCGCTGCCGCTCCTCATCAATCCCGGTTTCGGGATCTTCTGCCTGCAGCGCCGCGATCCCGCGCGGTTCAAGAAGACGGCGCGCATCGTCTTCCTGCCCCAGTACCTCGGGTACCTGATGACGGGGAAGCTGGCCCTGGAGCCCACGTACATCGGGTGCCACACCTATCTGTGGGATTTCGCGGGGAATCGGCCCTCGAGCGTGGCCGAAGGGCTCGGCATCGCCGCCAAGCTCGGCGCTCCGCTCCGGGCGCCTTGGGAGGCGCAGGGCCGCGTGAAGCCCGAGCTGGCCGCGGCGCTCGGGCTGCCCGACGCGTGCGTGGTCACCTGCGGCATCCACGACTCGAACGCATCGCTCCTGCCGTACCTGCTCAAGGAGGAAGGCGGCGACTTCATCCTCAACTCGACCGGCACCTGGTGCGTGGCCATGTCGCCCGGAGGGCGCTTTCCCCTCGCCGAGGACGAGCTCGGCAAGGAGGTGTTCTTCAACCTGAGCGCCTTCGGAAAACCGGTCAAGACCACGATCTTCCGGGGCGGCGCCGAATTCGCGTTCTGGAGCGAGAAACTCGGCGGCGGCCGGGAGCACCCGGCGGATCTGGATGCGGCGCAGCTTCGCAAGGTGTTCGAGTGCGGCGCCGCCGTGCTGCCGACGCTGTTCCCGGGCAGCGGCATGTTTCCCCGCAGCCGCGCGTCGCTCGTCAGAGCCGAACGGCTCCTCGCCGATGCCGACCTGGCCTTCGCCGCCCTCGACCTGGGTCTCGCCATCCAATCCCGCGCCGCGCTCAAGGCCACCAACGCCGCGCCGAATCCCGCCGTCTTCATCGAGGGCGGCTTCCGCAACAACGGGCCTTACGTGAAGCTGCTCGCCGCCTTGATGCCCGCCGGCAGTATTTGCCTGTCCGACATGGAAGAGGCCACGGCGTTCGGCGCCGCGATCACGGCGAAGTGCGCGGTCGAGGGGATTACGCCCCGCGACGCCGCCGCGGCTTTCACCATTGCTACAACGCCGCTCCAGGCGCCGGAGATCGAGGGCTTGGAAGCCTACGCGGAGGAATTCGCGGCGCTGTGCGGGGCCTTCGGGGCGGCGTGATCGGAGGGGCGCGGAGCGCTCAGCGCCCGGCTTCCCGCCGGTACCAGTCCACCGTCTTGCGAATGCCCGCCCGCAGGTCGATCGCGGGCTCGTATCCGAGCGTCGCGCGCGCCGCGGCGATGTCGGCCAGGCTGTGGCGCACGTCGCCGGGGCGGTCGGGTTCGTGGACGGGCGGCAGCGGCGCGTCGCGGCCCAGCGCGGCGGCGATCATGGCCAGCAAATCCAGCAGTGTATGCCGGCGCCCGCCGGCGATGTTGAACACGTTTCCCGGCGCGCCCGGAGCCTCGGCGGCGCGCAGGTTGGCATCGACCACGTTCTCCACGAAGGTGAAGTCGCGCGACTGAAACCCGTCGCCGTAGATCGTCGCGGGCGCGCCCGCCAGGGCGGCGGCGATAAAGCGGGGAACGACCGCCGCGTAATGCGAGCGCGGGTCCTGCCGCGGTCCGAAGACGTTGAAGTAGCGCAGCGACACCGTCTCCAGTCCGAAGAGGCGGAAGTACGCCTCCGCGTAGCGCTCGCCGGCGAGCTTGCCGATGGCGTAGGGCGACCGCGGCGAGGGGGGCATGTCCTCGCGCTTCGGGAGCGACGGCGTGTCGCCGTAGACGGAGGACGACGCGGCGTAAACCAGGCGCCGCACGCCGGCGCGGCGCGCGGACTCCAGCACCGTGAGCGTGCCGGAAACGTTGACATCGTTGCTGGTCAGCGGGTCCTCGACCGAGCGCGCCACGGAGGGCAGCGCCGCCTCGTGAAAGACCGTGTCGACCCCGCGCATCGCGCGGTCGACCGTCTCCCGGTCGCGGATGTCGCCCTCGATCAGCGTCACGGCGTCCCGAATGGCGTCGAGCCGTTTGGGGTCGCCGGTGGAGAAATTGTCCAGAACGATGACATCGCGCCCTTCGGCGGCCAATCGATGGCAGATGGCCGATCCGATAAATCCGGCGCCGCCCGTCACCAAGTATCGCATAGCATTCGCAGTAAGTATAAAACGTCCGCCGAGAAGCGCCAGGACGCCGCGCCGCGGCCGCGCTCACTCCATCCGCCGTATCTCCCAGCACGCCGTCGTGACGCCTGTTTCCAGAAACCTGACCCGCACCGGCAGCGTCTTCACGGCGGGCAGGAGCGGGAAGTACGCCTGCGGCGGGCCGGGCGGGACCTCGACGACCACGCCGGTGCGCGGCCCGAGGAGCCGCAGTTCGCAGCCGCCGCGGGGCGTGTTGAAGACGACGCCGTCGAGATTCCGGAAGATCTGCGCGCCCGCCGGCACCGCCATGGGTTCGAGCACGCAGGTCCCGGGAGGCGCCTTGCGGCCGATAATCTCGAGCGTCTTGCGGAGCTCGGCGCCCTGGACCGCGTACGTGAGGCGGTAGGCGGTCCCGGAGCTCTTGCCCGTCATGTCGCAGAGCTCCCCGCGGAACGCGAATTGCGGCGGGTCGGCGGAGTAGCTCTCCAGCGTCGCGCCGGCATCGAAGATGTTCGAGTACCAGCGTTCGCCGCTCCGGAACTCGATGCGCGGCGTCAGCGGCGAAACGCCGCGCTGGCGCGGCAGGTGCAGCGATTCGGGCCGCACGAAGAGGCTCGGCGTGGCGCACTGCACCGTGCCGAAGTCGGCGCACAGAAGATGGGAGACCGAACCGCCGCGGGGCTGGTACACGCCGGGGATGGAGAGCGACGGCCAGGCGAAGGAGACCGACAGCTTGCCGGTGTGAACCACCGCCGCGCGCACCGATGGGAACACGCGGCAGGTGGGTTGAACCTCGTGGGGCAGGGGCGCCGTCGGCCCCGCCAGATCGCCCCAGTAAAGGGCGATGGCCAGGCCCACGAGGGCATTGACCGTGGGATAGAGACAGACGGGCTCGGCGGATCGAGCCTGAGCGCCGGGGGCGGCCGGCGGGGCCGACTCCGCCGGCCGCCCGCGCTCGGCGGCCCACGGCCCGTATCCGGCCAGGCCGTTCACCAGACCCGTGTCCTGGCCGTGGTCCAGCAGGCAGGCGCCGAGCATGTTGAGGCTGCGGTCGGCGGCCTCACGGAACACCGGATTGCGCGCCGCCAGAAGCGCGAAGCCCGCCGCCGGTCCGTAGGTGCCGAAGGAGCCCCAAATCATCCAACGCTGAACCCGCGCGCCCCAGCTCGCATCGACGCTGCCGTCCGGCCACAGGAATACGAGGTGGTCGTAGGCGATGCGCGCCGCGCGCTCGCCGGCGCGATCATCGCGGGCGAGGATGGCGTAGAGGGCGAGGGCCGGGATCGTTTGGCCCAGGGCGATGCCCACATCGACGCCCTCGCGGCCCTCCTCGATGAGGAGCCCGTCCTTGGTCAAGGCGCCCAGGGTGTGCTCGACCAACTCGGCGGCGTGCGCCTCCCACGTGGGGCCGGGGGAGAGTTGCGCGGCGAGCCTGAGCGCGCAGGCCGCCGTGGGCAGGTAGCTGAGCGGCACTTCGCCGGGCCTGATCTTGAGCACGACGAAGTCGGCCGCGCGGCGGCAGGCCTCGATCCAGCGTTCGCGCCGGGCCTTCTGCTCCTCGCTTCCCAGCACCGTCGCCAGGACCTTCGTGGCCGCGGCGAGGGCGAGGAGTTCGTGAGCCGTCGTGCCCCACCAACTGTGCGGCGTCTCGAGCCACGAGCCCTCGGGAAGCTGCATGCCCACGAGCCAGTCGCCGAGCTGGAGCGTTTCGTTCAGAAAGCGGCCCGTGCGCTGGTGTCGGAGCGCGAAGGGGAACACCGCCTCGGCGGCGCGCGTGTGGCAGCCGTGCGGCACGGGATTGGTCGTGCGGCATTCCAGGGCGCCGCGAATCGACGCCGGCGCGCCGCTTCGCAGCTCTTGGAAGGCGAGGAGCGCATCGCTCATGCGCCCCAGGAGCAGATCGGCCTTGAGCTCGATCTCCCGCGAGGCGGCCGCGCCGCGTCCGATCGCGCTCAGGAGCAGGAGACAGGCGGCGGTCAGTCGCATGATCGGTTCACCTGACGAAGGGCAGAACCCGCCTGAACCGCGAAGTCCCGGCTTCCTGGAGGATTTCGAAGATGACGCTCTCCACGGTGGTGAGCACGGCGCCCGCGCGCTCCAGCCGGCGCAGCGCCGTGTCGCGGTCGAGCGGCCGCCGCGAACCGACCGCATCGACGAGGACGTACGGGCGGATGTCCCCCGAGAACCGCGCCAGCGCGTCCAACCCCGTCTGCAGGATGCAGACGTGGGTCTCGATGCCGAGGATCAGGAGGTTGACCGGCGCGGGGGCGCACACGCGGGCCGGGACTTCGGGCGCGCGCAGGCAGTTGAACGCGAGCTTGGAAAAGACCGGCGTCTCGCCGAGGGCGGCCTTGACGGCGGGG
>MWEK01000054.1 GCA_002070955.1 Planctomycetes bacterium ADurb.Bin069 | reverse complement strand
CATCAGCTGACCCTCCGCGCGGCGGCGAGGGTGCGCTCGTGGTGGGCGTACACCTCCGCCACCAGCGCGTGGATGAAGGCCATGTCCTCGGCGGTCGGCTCGGCCGTGCTGTCGTCGAGGGCGTCGTTCATCGCCCAGAATTCGGCGGCGCCGGCGAAGAAGGCGCGGCGGGCCGTCAGCAGCTGGTCGTTTCCGGCGCCCGGCAGGGTCTGGCGGGCGAAGAAGCGGAAGGCGGCCTCCATGGCGTGGCCCTGCCGGGCCAGCCGGCGCAGGTCGCGGGCGCTGAGCGTGTCGGCGTAGGACATCAGGCGACCCCCCCGGTCCTGGTGCCGCGTTCGTGTTCCGGGGCCGGGGTGCCGTCGGGCTCCGGCCAGTGGGGCGTCGCGCCGGTGACCGCGGCGACCTCGTCGCCGAGGGCGCTGCGCATCAGGTCCGTGAAGGACTGCCGGCGCGCGAAGCCTTCCAGCCCGGTGACGCTGGCCATGCGGATGCGGCCGAGTTCGACGGCGCCTTCCATGCTGTCGGTCTGCGCGACGTACGCGACCCACCAGGCGCCTTCGACGCGCAGGGCGAGGCGGAGCTGAAGAGACAGGCTTGCGGGCATCAGGTGAGGTCTCCCGTGGAGGGGGCGGCGGCCTGGCGGTCGCTGTGGGCGCGCCATTCGCGGCGGGCGGCGATCGCCCAGTTGAGGATCGCGGCCTCGGCCGAGACGGTCGAGCTGGCGGTGCGGCCGAGGAGCGTGAGCGCGTAACGTGGGCCGCGGTCGATGACCGAGGCGCGGGCGTCCTGCATCGCGGCCGTGACGAGCGCGAGCTGGGCGTCGCGGGTGGCGACCAGCGCGGCGAGGTCCTCGGTGTCGGCGCAGCCGGCGGTGTCGCGCACGAGACCCTCCAGCGCGGCGCCGGCCGCGAGGCGCCGGGGGCGGTCGCTGGGGTCGCGCGGTGGCGGCATCAGCAGACGGCCCCGGTGCGCGCCGCGAGGTCTTCGGCGATCGAGCGCAGGACCGCCACCGTCCTGCCGTCGAGCCCGCCGTTGGTGAGCACGGCGCCGGTGCCCGGACTGGCTTCCTCGTCGAAGGCGATCAGGATCCATCGCTGATCCCCGAAGGCGTCGTCGAGCGCCTGAAGAAGCTCCGCCTCGACCGGAAGGGTTTGCTGAGATGTGCTCACGCGAAGATCGCCCGCAGGATCAACGCCCACAGACCTCCGCCCGCGGCAAGTGCGGCCATCCACCAGCCGGCGTGGATACGCGGGCCGGGGGCGGCGCGGCGGGGGGGCCGAACCGCCCGCACCTGGTGCTGGTACGTGGCGGGGCGGATGCGGGAATGGGGCATGGGCGGCTCCGGTCCGGGAGGGACGGGAGTCAGTGTTGCCCTATAGGCAACTAGCAGGTCAAGCGCCGAATGTGCCTATAGGGCAACCTCGCGTTGCCTTTTGGGGCTAGTGGTGCGAATCGGGGCTCGCCGCCAAGTGGCGGTGCGGCAAACGCCGCGAGGTCGCGCTCAGGGTTTTCGGGCATCCGGGTGCTTCCCCCCGAACGCCTTGGCCAGTTCGTCGACCTTCAGCTGCGCGATCCGTGCCGCCACCGCGGCTTGCCGCTGGTTCAGCTCGTAGACCTCGTCGGCGCGTGCCCCGTACTGTTTCCGGAGTTCCGAGATCGGCCGACGGGCTTCCGCCCGGGCAGCCTCGACCCTCGCCATGGCGGCGTCGAGCTCGCCGAGAGCAACGTCCAGGTCGGCGCCGGCGGTTTCTTGGGCGGCTCGTCGGCGGTCTGCGGGATCGTCAACCGCGGCAACCAGCACCGTCCCAGCCAGAATGGTTCCGACGCAGGCGAGGATGATGCCCCTTGTGCGGGGGGTCACCTGGTCCAAGTGTTGCCTTCCTGATTGAAGACGAGGTCCCCGAAGACGAAGTGCCCCTCGGTGCCGTCGTTCAGCCGGCCGATCGCCGTGCCCGAGATGCCGGTCATGCTGCGTGTGACCATCAGCGCCCCGTGGCGGCCGTCGTTGCAGGTGACGGGCACCGTCATCGTCGGCGACATGTCGTGAGCGTCGTAGGTTCCGCCGCAGGTGAGGCCGCCGAGGGTCGAGACCTGGAAGGTGCTGTCGCCCTTCATCCGGGCGACGGTCTCGCCCTGGGCGGCATCGGTGCCGATCGTTCCGGCGACGGGAACGGCGAATTCGCTGGCGCACCCGGCCAGACCGACACAGGCGAGAACGAAGGCGAGCGGGCGGGTGGCGCGGAAGATCGTGGGCACTGGCGGGCTCTCGGTCGTGAATGACCCCACCGGTATGCCTCAGCGCGATCCGCCGATCATCAATCCCTTGTATTCATGATTAAAACGGGGACGCGGACCCCATGTGCCGCGCCCCCTCGCCGGACCATCCGTCGTTGGGGGTGGAGGATGGTCAAGCTGTCCCTCGGGTTGCCCGGCGAGCGCCGGACATGCAAGCGGCGGCGGCGGAGTCCGGCTTCCGGAATACTCGGATGCCGCATCTTTAGGCGGCCTTGCTCAATTGGCGCACACGGTCGGCGGGCCGGGTCGCGTGCGCGTCACTTCTCCCGCACCGTCAGGCGCTTGCTGTCGTCCATCACCCGGCCGGCGGCGGTCGTCACGCGGTTGCCGATCCGGTAGCTCTCGCCCGCGGTGCCGCCGGTGATCCAGATCGTGGTGGCGGTGTCGGTCCGGCCCGGGGTCGACAGCGTCGGCCCGCCTGGCGGCGTCGTCCAGGTCGAGGCGACGATGCGGTCGCCTTCCTCGAGCCTCGTCGACCAGTCGATGCCATAGTCCAGCAGCTCGTCCGGATCGTGCGCGGGCCACTCTGTCGCCATCTTGTCGCTCTCCTGTCAGGCGGCCGCGGGGACGATGCGCCGGCCGGCCGGGGGGCCGCCGGCCGCGGCGGTGCGGCCGCGCGGCAGGCGCACGCCGGCGGCGGCCGCGACGCTGTCCGGCCGCTCGATCGCGGTGACGCTGCCCGCGGCGCCGGTGAAGGCGGCGCCGGCGGCGGCGACGGTGTCGGCCGCCTCGGTCGCGGTGACCGTGCCGGTCGGGCCGGCGGCGATCGTCGCGGCGGCCGTGGCGGTGTCGGCGCGCTCTGCCGCGGTCACGGCGCCGGTTGGTCCGGAGCCGATGGTGGCGGCGGCGGTCGCGCTGTCGGCCGCCTCGGTGGCGGTGACGCTGCCGGTAGCGGCGCCCGGGCTGGCGGCGGCCGCGAGAGTGTCGGCGCGCTCGGTGGCGGTGACCGCTCCGGTCGGGCCGGAGGCGATGGTGGCGGCCGCGCTGGCGGTGTCGGCGTGCTCGGTGGCGGTGACGGTGCCGGTGGCGGAGGCGCCCGCGCCGCCGGAGGACGCGACGGTGTCCGCGGCCTCGGTGGCGGTGACCGCTCCGGTGGGGCCGGAGGCGATGGTGGCGGCCGCGCTGGCAGTGTCCGCCGCCTCGGTGGCGGTGACGCTGCCGGAGGGGCCGCTGGCGACGGTGGCGGCCGCCGCGGCGGTGTCCGCCGCTTCGGTGGCCGTGACGCCGCCGGTCGCGGCCGAGCCCGGGCCACCGGCGGCAGCGACCGTGTCGGGGGCCTCCGTCGCGGTGACGGTGCCGGAGGGGCCGGCTGCGATGGCGGCGGCGGCGCTGGCGGTGTCCGCGCGCTCGGTGGCCATGACCGTCCCCGACGGTCCGGCGGCGACGCTGGCGGTGGCGGCGGCCGTGTCGGCAGCCTCGGTGGCGGTCACCGCGCCCGTGGCGCCCGAGCCGATCGTCGCGCTGGCGCTGGCGGTGTCCGCCCGCTCGGTCGCGGTGACGCTGCCCGACGGGCCGGCCGCAATCGTCGCGGCCGCGCTCGCGGTGTCGGAGGCCTCGGTCGCCGTGACGCTGCCGGTCGGGGAACCGGCGACGTCGGTGACCGCGCCGGTGATGGTGTAGCCGTTGCCGTTCGCGTCGGTTCCCGAGTTCCAGGCGGCGGCGTTGCCCGGCTGGTAGAACACCGGGGTGGCCCCGCCGACCGCGCCGTCCGACGGCAGGGCCACGAGGTTGCCGCCGCCGTCGAAGAAGCTCGACCAGTAGCTCGATGGGTCCAGCAGGGCGTGGTAGAGCACGCACCGGCTGACCTCGGCGTCGAGGCGGTTCGCGAAGTCGCTGTGGTAGGCGAAATTCCGGCACCCGTAGGTGTCGAGGTTGCCGCCGGGCGCCACGGTCGAACTGAGGACCTCGGCGCCGTCGATCCAGATCGACACCGACTTGCCGCCCGCAAGGGCGCCGGCCGGGGAGACCGCCATCATCAGGTTCACGGTGTCGCCGGCGGCGAAGCTCGCGGCGGTCGAGCTGTCGATGAGACCCTGGAAGGAGGTGTTGAACCAGACCGACCGGAACTTCGTCTCGAAGAAGTGCGAGTAGCCGAAGACGAACATCGGCGACGCGAGGGTCACCAGCCTGAAGCGGCTGACGAAGGTCAGGGCGGCAGGCGCGGTGCCGGGGCCGAGCACCGCGCCATCGTTGACGCCGTCGAAGAGGACGCTGGGCATCCGTCAGGCCCTCCGGGCCGGGGAAGCGGGGTCGGCGCCCGGCCTAGGCGTTGTTGTCCTGGATCGTGAACCCGGTGACGCTGAAGCTCTGGCCGGCCGTCAGCGATCCGGTCGAAAGGACCATGTCGGTGCCGCTGGTGCCCGCGCTGCCCTGGACGTGGCAGGTCGAGCCGGCGGAGTTCCAGATCCGGAAGTAGCCCGGCGTGCCGGTCGCGTCTGCGCTGAGGTCCTGCCAGCTGCCGGACATCGCCTTGGAGCCGCTGGCCGCCGCCGCCATCCAGTCCGAGGGCATGGTGATCTCGGCGAGGAGCGTGCCGGTCGCCGCGGCCGCGGGGTTCGCGGGCGCGCTGCCGGAGTAGAGGCGCATGATCGGTGCGGTGCCGATCGCGGATTCGACCGCGTCGAGCTTGGCGTTGCGGACGGCGGTGGAATACTGCAGGGCCACGAGGTTCCTCCTTGGGGTGTCGCGCCGCGGGGGGCGATGGCGCGGACTGTGCTCCCGGAGCGATTCGGCCGCAAGATGTTGTGTGATTCGCGCGATTCGCCGCCGTTAACCAACGCGGCAGGAATGTCCCATATCTGGGACAATTTCGCTTCCGACCGTGCCGAGAATATCCCATAATTGGGACATGAGCGGCACGCTGCCGCTCAGCCCAGACGGTCAGGGCACGATGACCGGCCTACGGGAGATGGGGATGATCGACTACTTGTCCCTGATCCTTCAGGCCCTGCAGCTGGCGGTCTCAGTCGCCATTCTGGTTCGCGCCAGCCGCAGGAAGTGAAGGAGGGAGGGGGTCGAAAGGCCCTCTCCGCTCCCGGCAGGATAACCCTGAAGGGGCTCCGCGGCAATGAGCGACGAAACGATGCGGGCGGCGGACTTCGAGGCGTGGATCACCCGCATGGGCTGGTCCGGGCTTGAGGCGGCGCGCCGGCTCGGCACCTCGAAGAACAGCGTCGTGCGCTACCGGCGGGAGGGGGCGCCGCTGACCGTGGCGCTGGCCTGCGCCGCGCTCGCGGCCGGGCTGGGACCGTGGAAGGGCGAACCGGAGGAGGACGGCGATGGTTGAAGGCCTGACGCTGGCGATCGGCGCGGCGAACCTGGTGCTTCTGCTGCTGATCTGGCGGAAGCTGTGAGAGAAGGCCCCGGGCGGGAGACCGCCCGGGGCGCAGTGCTGACTAGCCGCGGACCGGCGCGCTGGAAGAGCCCTTCACCAGATTGATCGCATGAAGAGCGTCCTGCCGATTGTGGTAGGATTCGCCCGAGTCCGCGATCGTGCGGTAGTTGGAAGCGAGGAGCCGCCAGCGCCAAAGGCCGATGGCATCCTTATAAACGTCGAATTGCATATTCATTTCCTGCGGTTGACATGAAAGTCCCGCAGGCCCGGCGCGGGCCTGCGACATTCTTAGTCGCCATCAGGGGTTGACCTGTGAATTCACACAGCAGTATGTGTTGCAGTGCGAATTCGCAAAAATCGCTGCCCAAACAGCGGTACCTTGGGGCGCGAAGGTCTTACCCACCTTCGCGCCTTTATCTTTACTCGATTTGCGGGCGCAGAGTCTACGGCTCAACCACCGAGATTGGTCACCATCCACAATATATAGGGCCATGAATTGTCGGACGGCCTAAAAGTGGTGGCGTAACCCCCTGCGAATCCTTCCAAATCAGTCGCTCCCGCAAATGATTGTTTCTTAACGGGAAGTATCCCGACCGCAGCCCAATGTGGACCTTCGCCCAGCTCGCCGATGGGTTGAAGAGCCCCCGCGGCCGCGAATCACTCGGACTTTCGCGCGAACGGGAGGGTTTGCCACGCAGTCGCTCGCATGCTTGATTCCCTCTGAACATCAAGGGAAGGGCGACCGGTGGACACCTCCATCATGAAGCTCCCACTCGAAATCCAGCTTGCGCTCGGCGGCGGCTACCTTGGCTACTGCGTGGCATATGCCGGCCTGCGACGCGGACACAGCAGCACAGACGCGGCGATGATCTCGCTGGTCTTCGGCCTGTTCGCCGTCGGGGCCTTCAGGGTCCTGTCGTGGCTACCCTTCTGGCTGGTCTGGGTGCAACTCGCCGCCGGTGTAGCGCTGGCGGTCGCGGCCGGCGCTGCGTGGCGAAAGTGGGGTCCGCGGGCGGTCGGCAAGCTTCAAGAGCGGTGGGATATCCATCAGGATGACGGACTGCGGTACGCCTGGGATAGTCTGGTCCAGGAGCAAGGGCTTAAGGTCAGCCAGGTCCGCGTTCTGACGCGCGATGGTGCGGACCTCTTTTGCCAGAACCGATCGGCATACGAGGATGCTGCCGGAACGGGCCTGATTCTCGGCGGCGACGGCGGGATCGTCATGGTGGTGGATACCGAAGAGCGTGACGGACGCGAGGAACTGCGCTCCAATGTAGTCGATCGGTTCTATGGAACGCGCCTGACCTACATTCCGCCAGAAAGCATTGCGCGGGTCGAACTTCGCTGTGTGCTGCCTACTTCTTCGGAGGCGGTGACGCCGGACGAGGCTGTGCCGGCGGTGCCGCCGGCTTGACGCTTACCTGACCACCGCCCGGCCCCTTCGGTGACACGTTCCGGTCGTTGGTCGATGGGGGGCGTGGCTTGTCGTTCATGGTTCTCTTTCCCTTGGGGTTGCAGTTCACCCGGCCTCGGCCGGCTCCGCCTCCAGCAGCTCCGGTTCCGGGCCGCGGACGCGCCAGCTGGCGATGACGATGCCGCTGAGCTGGGTGTGCGGGCCGAGGGTGTGGGCGCGGTGGCGGGGGTCGGGGCTGGCGGGCATCAGGAAGGGCGGGTCGAGGCGGCGGAGCACGGTCTCCCACTCGCCGCTCTCGTGCTCGACCTGGGCCTGGACGATGTCGCCGGCGACCGCGCTTGTCGGGTCGCGATGGTCGACCAGGACGAAGTCACCGGGCATGTAGCCGAGCGCCGTCAGGCTGTCTGACTGCAGCCGCGCCGCATGCAGGTTGTTCTGCGGACCGCCGAAGGCCCGCTCGATCATGCGGGAGGCGCGCAGCATTTCGGAACTCATGACTTCGTGGGACGTGAAGATGCGCAGGTCGAGCTCCGAGCCCACGAATTCGCGGGGCGCGGGCTCGAAGGCTTCCTGCTCTGTGCCGAAGAGCTCTTCGACGGTCGTTCCCAGCGCCTTCGCGATCTCCAGCATTCTCCGGCCGGCGGGGCGCTTCTCGCCACGTTCGACGCGCGACATGTATCCTGGGGAAAGCCCGACGCGCGCAGCCAGGTCGGCTTGCGTCAGGCCTTTTCGTTCGCGGGCGGCGGCCACTCGGTTCATGTTGTCCGATTGGCAAGTCTGCACACGCTAGGCGAGAGCCTATAGGGCAACATGCTCTTGACTTCCCTGTTGCCCTATAGGCAAGTGGCGGACCATGTTGCTTCGGTCCCACATCGACGATTCCGGATCCCCTGCACGCGAGTGGGCGCAGGCGTTCGGGATCAGCGAGCCGCACCTGTCTCGCATCCTGAGCGGACAGAAGCTGCCGTCGCTCCGGCTCGCCGTGGCGATCGAACGCAAGACCTCCGGCGCCGTGCCCGCCAGCTCGTGGGTGCCCGAGCCCGAGAACCAGCCCGAGAAGGGGGCGGC
>MWEK01000053.1 GCA_002070955.1 Planctomycetes bacterium ADurb.Bin069 | reverse complement strand
GTCACCGCCACATGCTGCAAACCGATGGTCCAGTTTTCGTGAGCGGCGATGGGTCAATTCTCCTGAGCGCCATGGTACGCACGTCCTACGACGTGACGCGGCGGTTTCGGGGCTCCTGCGTGTGTTGTTTGACGCCCGGCGCCGTTTCAATTAGCATCGTCGATGTTGAAAACGCCAACGAGAAGTCCTATGGGTAGGAGCGTGCCATGCTGCGAACTCTGAAAGCGGTTGTTGCGATTCTCCTCCTCTCTGCCGCGACCGCGTTTTGGGCGGCTGAGGGCGAGACCGGCGACGCGTACTACCGCGTGTCGCTTGCGGATCTCACGATCACGGCGGGACAGCTTCCTGTCGGAGACGTGGTAGCGTTGGCCAGCATCATGTCTCTCAACGATGTGGTCAGGCCCTATGTCGCCCTCACGGGAGACGCCGAGGCGTACGTCGAGCCGTCGTGGAGCGCCCCTTGGGAGCGAAGCGCGTCGGCCGCGATCGTCGCGCGCGCGCCCAAGGACAGGGCCGTTGCCGGGACGCTCTTTCTCCCCAATGAACGCAGCGACGGCATGGTGAAGATCTCCTTCGAGATCCCGGCGTCGAAAGCCTCCGACGACGCGAGGAGGGCGTTTCTCGCGGCCAAGAAGACTCACTACGAACGGCTCCTCGCGCACGGCATTCCGGGCGCGGCGCTGTTCCGGCACCGCGCGTTCGAAGCGAGCCGGGCTCTCGGCGAACGGGCGAAGGTCCCGCAGGAAGACACGCACCCCGACCGCGCGTGGGGCCGCGACGAAGTGCTGGACACCTACGACCTCATGAGCGGCGGCCGCGCCTTAAGCGAGAACCTGCAGCTTGACCGTCTGATAGCGGTCGGCCGCGGAGATGCGCCTTTGGTCGACACGGCGTCTCTGAAAGGCATCACCGTGCAGGACATGGACTGGGCTCCGCTCATCGCTGGCGCCACGCCGCGCCTCGACTCGCTCGCGCGGTGCATCCCGGCCGATCAGCACGCGCTCTTCTTCCCCTCGTTCAAGGCGATGGCGGACCTCATGGACGAGGCCGATGCACACGGGACTCCGATTCTGGAGCTGCTCGAGTCGCGGTCGGAGGACGCCGGCACCAAACAGTTCTACCAGCGGCAGCTGTGCGTGGAGCTCACCGAGCTTGCGCGCACCTTCGGGCCGCAGGTCGTGCGCAGCGTCGCCATGACGGGCTCGGACCCCTACCTCAGAACGGGCTCGGACGTGGCCATCATCTTCGATGCCAAAACGCCGAGGGCCTTGGTCGTGTTCATCGCCGCCAAGCACCAGCTGGCGCTCCAGGCAGGCGGCGGGGTCGACAAGGTCGCGGGCAAGACGGGCGACACCGCGTACACCGGCGTCGTTTCGCCGACGAGACACGTCTGCTCGTACATGGCGCAATTCGGCGACACGGTCGTCGTGACGAATTCCCTTGTCCAGATCAGGCGCATCGGCGAGGCTGTCGCCGGCAAGGAGCCCGCGATCCAGGCTTTGCCGGAGTACGTCTTCTTTCGCACCCGTTATCCGCTCGTCGATGACGAGTCGGCCGCCTTCCTCATCCTGTCGGACGCGACGATCAGGCGCTGGTGCGGGCCCGCGTGGAGGATCGGCAACTCGCGACGAACGCGGGCGGCGGGGCTCATGGCGGAAGCCCAGGCCGCGCGGATCGAAGCGCTCGCCCGCGGTCAAGTAACGCCTGAGGACATCACGCCGGCGGGACCCGTCCCTGGCGGCGGCACGCTCGCGCTCACGCCTGAGGGAGTCGTGTCGTCCGTCTACAACACGCTCAGGTTCATGACGCCCATCGCGGAGCTCGACCTAACGCGCGTGACCGAGAACGAGGCCTACGCCTACAACCGCTGGCGCGACCAGTACCAGCGCTACTGGCGCCAGTACTTCGACCCCATCGGCGCAAAGGTGATGCTGCGCGACGGCGTGCTTCAGAGCGACGTGTCCGTGATCCCGCTCATCGTGTCGAGCGAGTACCACGAGGTCGCGGAGCTCACGCGCGGCGCGCCGCTCGATCCGCAGGCGGGAAACGCGCACGACGCGCTCGCGCGCTTCGTCGTCGCGCTCAACAAAGACTCGCAGTTGATGCAGATGGCCAAGGGCTTCGCCAGCACGATCGTGACGGACAAGCTGGGCATGGAGCCGCTCGGCTGGCTCGGGAAGTGGATCGAGATCTACGCCGATGACGACCCGTTCTGGGAGGAGCTCTCCAAGGCCGAGTCGACCGACGAGTTCATGCGGCAGAACGCCCCGCGTCTTCCGATCGCCGTGCATTTGCACGTGTCGGACCCCGTGAAGCTCGCGGTGTTCCTGTCATCGCTGCGGGCGTGGGTCGATCAGACGTCTCCCGGGCTCACCGTGTGGGATACGCGGCAGCACAAGGAAACCCAGTACGTGCGCATCAGGCCCGCGGACACGCGGCACGGCGACATGCCGGAGGGACTTGCGATTTGTTATGCGACCATGCCGGACGCCTTCGTCATCACGCTCAACGAGTCTCTCCTGCAGCGCACAATCGACTGGCGGCACGCGGCCGGAGAAGGCAAGGACGCCGCGCCTGCCGCCCCGCTCGTCGGGGAGAGTGTGGCCGCGCAGATGTCGGCAAGAGGCATCCGGGTGCTCCTTACGCTTTTCGGAGAAGAGTACCGCAGGCGTACGCAAGTGCGCGCCTGGAATGCGCTTCCGATCCTCAACGAGCTGAGACGCATATGCCCTGACGCCGATCCGGTCGCGCTCTACGAGCAGCTCTGGCACATACGCTTGCTATGCCCGGCCGGCGGCTCCTATCGCTGGAACGAGGAATGGCAGACGATGGAGTCGACCATGCTCGGGAACCCCGGCCGACAACTGCCTTGCCCCGCCATGCCGGCGGCGCTCCGCGCGGTGACGCGCGGGAATCTCGGCCTCACATTCGAGCAGAACGGCGTGCGCGCGTGTGTCCAACTCGCCCGCGAGGCGGCGTCCGGGAAGTAGAACTGTCGTCGGCCGCACCGGCGGCGGGTGCTTGCGGGGGTCCTTGCCTGCGGAGATCTCGCGCGCGGGTTCGCGCGCGGCGCCGGGGCGAAACGCGGGGCGCGAAGGGTTCGGGAGGCGTTCGGGCCGATCAGGCGGGCCGGAGCCGCGGGCGAGCCCGGCGCGTTTCGCGCGCGGAGTGCGCGCCGGGCTCGCCCGCGGCGGTTTCGGGGCTCCTGCCTGTGTTGCTTGGTGCCCGGGGCGTTTCAATCAGCATCGTCGATGACGAAAACGCCAACGAGAAGTCCTATGGGTAGGCCCCTTACCGGCTCACCGCATCGAAGCCGCCGCCGAGGGCTCGCGAACCGTCCGCCGCCATCGCCTTCTTGGGCTGGAAGGTTACCGTCACCTCCTGGCCGCCGCGGAGCACCTTGAGCTGGACGTCCTCCGTGCCCTGCACGCCGAAGAAGATGGCCTGGACCTCCATGAGGTTCTGAAACTCCTTTCCCTCCATGCCGACGATGATGTCCCCCGACTGGAACCCGACCTTGGCGAGATACCCCGCCGGGTCGTCGACCGTCACGGCGAGCGCGTTGAGCGGTTTTGGGGCGAAGCGAACCTCGCGGTCCCCGGGGATCGTCACACGCATTTCCTCCAACCGGCCGGTGCCGTACATTTGGATGCGATACTCGCCGGGCGTGAGCCTCGTGAACTCGGCCTTGCCGTCCTTGCCGATGCGCTGGTCGCTACGGAAGTCGGCCGTGCGCGGGACCGGTCGCAGCGAGAGCGTGGCGTTCGCGGGCGCATCATCGACGACGATCGTCACGGAGTGGAGTTCGGGGATGGCGATCTCGGCCGCGTTCGGGCCGGCCTTGAGCGTCACCGGCACCCGTTCGACGGGACGGAAGGAACTCTGGGCCGACTTGATGGAGAGGACGACGTCGTAGGAGCCCGGCTCGACGGGGCCGAACGTCTGGCTCCCCTCGGGCGAGAGCCCTTTACGACCCGGCCCGACGGGCGCATACGGCTGCGCGCGCCATGCGGTGCGCGTCCCCCCCTGCCGCTCCTCCGGCGCGGCCCTCTGCAGGGTGAGCATCAGGGAACCTTCGTAGCCGCTCCCCGCGTAGTTGACGATGGTGACATCGAGCGTCGCCGGGTCCGCGAAACGAACGACGACAGGTTCGGTCTGGCCGGGGAGGTACTCGACCGCTTTCTCGCCGTACGCCTCCGTGAGGATGCTGACGAAGAAGTGCAGGTCCTCCTCCTCGTCGTCGCCCGGGCTACCGGCGCCATCGGCGACGGGCGATCGGAGCAGCCAGTACGAGCCGTCCTTGCACTTGACCACGGTTCCTCCGCCCGACGACGATTGGTTCTTCGAGCGCCGGGACGTAGAGATCGAGGCGTTGCGGATGATCTCGTCCTTCGGGCCGTACACCCAGATGACGAGGTAGTCCGCCGGATCGATAGCGGGCACCGTCAGGTTCCGCACGACCATGTGGTCGGCGACCTCGACGGTCTCGGCGGCGACGGCGGGCCCCTGGTACCCGCGCTGGACGCCGACGGCATAAGTGCCCGGCGCCAGGTCACGAAAGGCGTACGAGAATTTGTTGTGGCTGTGCACCCAGGCGATGTTCCCCTCGCGCCCGAGCCGCTCGAGGTCCGGCGCCGCGCCCGGCGCAAGGCGCATCAGGCGGACCTGCGCCTGGTCGCTCTCCTCGTCCTTGGGGAAGAGGACCTTGCCCTTGACCCCCGGGCGGCCCTTGAGCTGTAACGTCACCGCCGGCGGCTGGCGGCCCGGCTCGACCGTGACGTCGACCGCGTCCGATCGATACTCCTCGCCGTCGGCCTCGCAGGACGCCCTCACCTTGAAGGCGCCGGCGCCGACGCGGATGCGGACGATCGGATCGTCCGGCGTCCACACGCCCGTCCAGGAGCGCTGCTCCCCGTAGGCGTTTTGCGTCACGATCATCGCCTCCTTCGGCTGTCCGCCGCCGGGCAGGACGACCGCGCACGCGATGTCGAAGACCGGCTCCGCCGTAAACTCGATCTCGGCGCCTGGCTCGACTTGATCCGTGCGCCCCTTGCTCGAGAAAGCGTACCCCTCGGCCTGGGCGCTGACCCGGTGGCGCGCGTCGGCGAGCCCCTCGATGGCGAAGGTGCCCTTCGCGTCGGTGCACACCTCCCGCCTCGTTGCCTGGCGGAACCGATGCGAGGCGACGACCTCGAGGACGACGTCCTCGAGGCTCGGGTCCTGCGGCGCGGCCTCCCCGCGGCCCCGCCTGGCGCCGCCGCGCTCAAGGATCCGCTCGGCGCGAACGGTGGCGCCCGCGAGCGGCTCGCCGTCCGCCGTGAGGATGCGTCCCGTGATTGTTCCCGTGCCGCCCTCGATGTTCTCGGCGGGCAGGGCCGCGAGGAGTTCGCTCAGGCCCTGCTCCGCGCTCTTGGGGATGAGGGGAGCAGGAGGATCCGCCTTCCGCCCGGCGCCGGGGGCGGGTCCCTCCGCGGGAGCCGGGACGATTTCGGGGGCGGCGGCGGGCCCGGCCGGCCGCGACCAGAAGAGCGCCCCCACGCCGAGCCCGATGAAGAAGAAAAGGAAGTTGAGAAGCGCGATACGCACCACGTGACACCTCCTTTCCGGCTAGCGGCGGATGCCCATTGTAGACCGTCAGTCGGGCAGGTGAAAGAAAATTTCGCCGGCGCAAGGCGTCGGGCTTGGCGGACGCGAAGCGCGGCGCGCCTACCACGGCTTGAGGAAATCGCGCAGCGTGCCGAGGATGCGCGCCCCCCGCGACGACGTCGGCGGACCGCGGCGTCTGGCTCAGGATCCCCTCTCGCCGAAGTACTGGCCGGCGTCGAGCCTTCGCCGCTGGCCGTCGGACAGGGCGACCTCGCACCACTTCTCGCGGACGGTGTCGACGGCGTCCCCGAGCTCGCCCCGCAGGATGACGTGTTCGCCGGGGCGGTAGCGGCGCCGGAAGCAGTTGTCGGCGAGGGAGTCGAAGTTGCTCAGCGTGAGATGCTGGTTGAAGTAGGGCAGCCTCTGGAGGAAGCCGCGGACGTTGCCGATGCGCTCGACGGTGGCGACCGGCTCCTTCTCGAGGGATTTCGCGCCCTTCGGGTAGATGGCGCGGATTGGGAAGGGGATCTCGATGCCGTAGAACCTGAAGGCGTACCAGATCTGGGTCATCAGGGCATCCTTGACCGAGCGCCGGAGCGCGTAGTCGGCGAGACAGAATTTGAGCTCGTAGTCGATGGAGAAGTCGTTGTACTTGACCGTCCTCACGCGCGGCGCCGGGTCCTTGAGGATGCGGTCCTCGCGCAGGAGGATCGTGCGCATCACCTCCTCGACCTTGAACGGCGCGGCCGGCGCGGGCACGTGCCACACCCACCAGTTCTCTTCCGAGCCGAAGTGACCCGGCTCGCGCGAGAAGTCCCACCGCGCGGTGAAATGGAGCGTCGCGAGGAGCGGCAGGACGAAGCAGGCGAGGACGAGGAAGAACATCCGCGCTTCGCCCGCCGCACGGCGTACCGGAAGAACGCGATGCCGATCGACGTCGTCAGGGCGATGAAGATCGCCAGGTTCCGCAGGGTCGGCAGGATCGCCGCGACCTCGAGCTGCGCGAGGAGGAGCTCTCTGAGCGCCTTGACCGTGTGCGTGATGGGAAGGAAGGCCGCCGCCCACCGGAACGGCGCGGGCAGCACCTCGACGAGGAAAAGGACTCCTCCCAGGAAGTAGCTCGACGTCCCGAAGAGGGCGCCCACGAGATTTCCCTGCTTGAAGATCATGATGAAGCGCGCCGACAGCATCCCGACGGCGAGGAACGTCAGGAACGTCGCCGCGCCCGCATCGTGCTCGCGCACATCAGGCGGGCATACTACCTGAAATGCGTGCTCGGGAATCTCGGTGCGATCGCGCCGCTTCCCAACGTCTACGTCGACCTGGCGATGCTCAACAACTGCCGGTTCCCTGGAAGCTCTCGATCAGCGACGAGCGCCGCAAACCGGTCTTCACGTCCTTCGCCTACGAGGAACTGCGCGGAATTCGCAAGGCGGCCCAGCGCCGCGGGCTCGGCCGGGATTTCCTGCGGGGTCTTTTTTACGAAAACGGCCTGCCCATGGCGCATCGAGAGCGTGGCGGAGCGTTGGGCCTCGCCGGAGGCCGCATGGCAAGCTGGCGGTGCCGCGGCACCGAGGAGGATCCGATGATGGCGCGCTCGCGTTGCATTGTCCGGGCGGTGGCGGCGGTTTGGCTGGGTTTCCCGCCGCTGGGCGCCGCGCCGACCGCGGTTTCGGGGCTCCCGCGTGTGTTGCTTGACACCCGGGGCGTTTCAATTAGCATCGTCGATGATAAAAACGCCAACGAGAAGTCCTATGGGTTGTTCTTTAAACGGTTATGCGCTTGAAAATACATCAAGACGCTGAATTGCACTCCAAGTTAGAATTTCTAGACACGGTCTATCATTAGGATTTCAGATGCAAGAAATAGAAGAAATAATTCAGGAAGACCACTCTTGGCCTGTTTTGCCCAAGCGGCCCCTCCTGTTTGTGATGATTCTGTCAACACTGGTTGGATTTGCCTTTCAGGGCAGTCGCGGCTTGTATGAGTCTACGGAAGGCCGGTACGCGGAATGCGCCCGGCAGAGCATGGAGCAGGGGACCTTGGACGAACCGGTTCTCAATGGTGAAAACCACTGGACCAAACCACCGTTAACCTACTATGTCATCGCAGCAGGAATGAAGGTGTTTGGAGAAAACGCCTGGGGAGCCCGTATCGGCCAATCCTTCGCTTTTGTTTTCACGGTACTCGCCGTCTATTATCTTGGGGCGCTTCTCTGGGGCTCCCGGGCTGCCTTTTTCTGCGGGGTGGCTTACGGACTTTGTCCTTTTACAGTCGGTTCCGCCAATGCGCTGTCAACCGATACACTACTGACAATGTGGGAAACTCTCACGTTACTTTGTTTCTGGCTGGCCGTTCGCCGCGGAGGCTGGTATTACATAGTACTCACATGGGCCGCCTTCGGATTCGCGTTTCTAACGAAGGGGTTTCCCGCCCTGCTCTGTATGATTGCACCAACAATTAGCTTTTTCTATTTTCGTCGGCGGGGCGAGAAGGTGCCGCAATTCTTTAATCCTCTCGGTATCGCCGTGTTTTTACTGATCGGTTTTTCATGGTATGCCGTCAAAGGCTGGACCCATCCGGGCCTGATGCACAATTGGATATTTAAAGAGGGAATCGCCCGCAATGTCGCCGGTCAATACAATCGTAACTCGCAATGGTGCGTATTCCGCCCAAAGCGGACAGCCATTCCGCTCCATTCCGGACACCGGTTCCGGCGCATTCCGGACAGGTCGGAGCGTAGCGACGCTGGCGTTGTCTCCTTGGGTTGTACATTTCGTCCTGTCATCTGTCAAGACCCCGTGGTTGCGCCGGGGCGCGCGGTAGGGGGCCGTAACGGAAGGAGGCCGTAGGCCGACTGGAGTTACGGCCCCCTACCGCGAGAATATTACCTCGTCTTCATTCCTCGCATCTTCCGGATCGATTCACCCTGGAGGGTAATGCGATGCGCGTTGTGCGTCAGGCGATCGCATACCGCATCCGCGACGGTGTCATCGCCGATGAACGAATGCCATTTCTTCGGGTCGAATTGGCTCGTGATGATCGTTGAGCGCGTGGCGTAACGGTCCTCGAGGATCTCGCGCAGATCGTGACGCTCCACGCCCTCCATGGGCGCACACCCCAAGTCGTCGATGATCAGGAGGTCCGTCTTGGCCAGGCGCTGAAGGAGGCGGGCGAAGGTCCCATCCGCCTTCGCCTGATAAAGCTCCCCAAAAAGCCGCGGCGTGCGCGTGTACAGCACCCTGAAGCCGTCGCGACAGGCTTTCTCTCCGAGCGCGCAGGGCAGATATGTCTTGCCCAGCCCCGTGGCGCCGGTGATGATCAGATTCTGGTGCAGCCTGATCCACTCGCAGGAGATCAGGTCGAGGATCTGCGACTTGCGAAGATTGCGCGGGTGTCCGAAGTCGATTTCCTCGACCGTGGCGGCCACGGGGAAGCGGGCTTCCCGAAGACGCTGTGTCCGCCGACGATTCTCGCGCGCCGTCCACTCGGCATCGACGAGGAGACCGAGGAGATCGGCGGGCCCCAGTTGTCGGTCGCCGCGCTCTTGCCATTGCTCGAAAGCCCCGAGCATGCCGCTCAGCTTCATCGCGGACAGCTTCTCCTTGGTCTGTGCGACAATCATGGGATTGCTCCTTTCGTTATGCGTAGTACTGGCTCCCGCGCACGTTCTCGTGCGCCGGCAATGCTTGCGCCGTCCTTGCGGGTAACGGTCTCTCCTCCAGTTGGTGTTTCAGGATCGATTCCACGGCCCGATACGAGTAGTTGCGGCACGCGACAGCTCTCGCGCAGGCCTTTTCCACTCGGCCCTGCGTGAATCGCTTTTCGAGTCGGATGACTCCCAGGCAGGCACGATACCCCTGTTCGGGGTGCGGCCGGTCTTCCATGATTCGTGCGAGGAGCTCTGCGGTTGCCGGCCCGATCTTCTTGCCCCACTCGATGATCCGCGACGGCGTCCACTCCAGGTGCTTCTGGTGCGACCGTGGCATATGGTCCCTCAGCGTCGTATACCCGAATCTCCGGCGCGAGCGCTGGTGGCTCGCAATGCGGATGTGATTGAGGAAGACCTCCACGGCCCGCGCCGTGGCGCGGATGTCGACTTGCTTGTGAATGTGGTGGTACGAGACGCTGTAAAAGTGCCCGTCGAATTCCACGTGGTAGTCCAGATTGACGCGCGCGCCGATCTTCCACTCCGCAAATTCATAAGTCTGTGCGGGCAAAGGCTTGAGGGCCGGCTTGTCGAGCTCCTCAAAGAGCTGACGGCGCGACTTGCCGAGCTTGCGCATGGGACGGTTGTTGAGCCGCTCCAGCAGCTCCTTGATCGCGGCGTTGACCGCGTCAAGCCCGACGAGGATCCGGTTCCGCAGCACGGCGATAATCCAGCGCTGCGCCAGCAGGACTCCACTCTCGACTTTCGCCTTGTCCCTCGGCGCTCCCGGTCGGGCCGGCACCACGCAGGTGTCGAAGTGTTTCGCCAATTCCTGGTACGCCGGATTCAAGTCCGGATCGTAGCGACACGGCTTCTTGATGCCCGTCTTTGTCTGGTCGGGGACGATCATGCCGGGGACGCCCCCGAGAAACTCCAGGGCATGCACATGGCACCCAAGCCAGTCCGGCGCCGTCTGCGTCGCCGTCGCTTCCGCGTACGTGTAGTTGCTCGCCCCGAGCACCGCGACGAAGAGCTGGGCCGTGACC
>MWEK01000052.1 GCA_002070955.1 Planctomycetes bacterium ADurb.Bin069 | reverse complement strand
TTCATTCGTCCTGTCTCCTTGTGGGGCCTTGGGTCATTATAGACCGAATCCGTCGCGGGAAGTTCCCTGAGGGCGGCGCACCCGCTTCCTCCCACGCGGTTCAAGCCGCGGGTCGAGGACATCTTTGCGCGGCGGGTTCCGCGGCCCCGCCGCGGGCGCCGCCCGCCGTCTTCCCCGCGGGAAACAGGGGCCGGAGCCGGAAAACACGAGGGGCGCCGGCCCGCGCGCCGGCGCCCCTCGCAACCCACGACCCGGAAAATCAGGCTGCCCTACGGGGCCGGACATTGCGCCGGATAAGAGGCGCAGTCAAGTTGATCCTCCGTGGGATCGAGACCGCAGCCGGGGAACGGACTCCTCGGCGCCGGCCCATTGGAGTAGAGGTAGGCGAGCGTATAGATCGGATCGGCGATGTCGATGCTGCCATCGTCGTTGGCATCGGCCGCATCCAGACAATTCAGCGTCCCGTGCGAGAAGATGTAAGCGAGCGTGCGGACCGGGTCGGCGACATCGATCTTGCCGTCGGTGTTGGAATCGCCTCGCCTGAACCGCGTGCCCGTCTCCGTCACCTCCACCGTGCAGCTTGCCGGGGCGGCCTCGTAAGCGCCTATCGCGGGAACGACCGCAATGACATGCGAACCCGTCGCCAGGGCGCCGGAATCATAGCTCGTCGCTGCCCCGCCCAGCGTCGCAACAGTCTCGCCGTCGATCAGGATCCGGATCGACTCGTACACGACCTCGGCGGTCCACGTTACGTGCGCCGCGCCGCCGTCACCGGCCGTGCAGGCCACGATCGCCACCGCCGGCACGTACTCAATCTCGGCCGTGCACGGACCCGCTTCGGCCGTCAGGGCGCCGAGCCCGCCGGAAACCCGGTACACGTACGAACCAGGCCCGTCGACCGTGTCGACGTACGTCGTCGGCGCGCCTAGGAGGGTCGCGATCTCGCTCCCGTCGCGCGTGATCACGACCTGATCGTAGGCCCACCCGCTCGTCCACGCGAGATTGACCGTCCACGCATCGTCCCCAGGCACGCAGGCGACGTCCGCCGGCGGCGGCAGAGGAACGACCACCGTTCTCTCCGCGTCGGCCGCCTGCTGGTCCCCTATGAACGGCCTGACGGCGAAGGTGTGGCCGCCGGGAGCCAGCGGTTCGGTGTCGAAGGACGTGGCCGTGCCGGGCAGATCCGGGCTCAACGCCGTTCCGTCCAGGAGAATCGTGATGCCGTCGTAGGCGGTCGCATTCGTCCAGACCAGATGCGCCCGGCGGTTCTCATCCACCGTCGCCGCCGTGAAGGTCACCGGCGGCACGAAACCGATGCCCACCGTGCAGGACGTTTCGACGGAGCTCAGGCCGCCGTGCAAGCCGTGGAACGAGTACTGGTAGATGCCAGGACCGTCGACCACGTCGGTGAACGCCGTCTTTGCGCCGGGGAGGAGAAGCAGCGGCTCGCCGTTGCGGCTCACCTGGATGCTCGTGTACGTCCAGCCGTTCACCCACTCGCATTTGATAATCCAGCTGTCCGGCTGGTGGGTGCACACCAACTCGGCGATCGGAGGAAGCGGAGCCTGCGCGCTGCAGGCCGCGGCCGCGGCCGCGTGCGCTCCGATGGAAGGGATCACCTGGAAGCTATGCGCCCCGGGATTGAGCGCCGTCGACGCGTAGCTCCGCGCATCGCCGCCGAGGCTCGGCGTGACGGCCGTCCCGTCGATCACCACCGCGATGCTCGTGTAGGTGTCCGCGCCCAGGTCCCACGCCAAGCGCGCGATCCGATCCGCGCCGATGACGCACTGCGTGATCGCGACCGGCGGGACCCCGAGCTGCACCATGCACGGCGGCGAGCTTTGCGTCAGGCTGCCGAAAAACCCGTAGACCGTGTACTCGTACGTGCCCGGCCCCGGCACGGTGTCGGTGTAGGCGCTGGGGGCGCCGCTCAGCGTGTCGATCGCCGTGCCGCCCCGCAGAATCATGACGTTCTCGTAGGCGTAGCCGTTCTGCCATGCAAGCTGGACTTTCCACACGCCGCCCGCCGCGGTGCAGGTGAGCGCGGTCGGAGCGGGCAGCGGCAGATTGCCCTCGCACGCCACCGGCGCCGAGCTGAAGGCGCCGACCGCGGCCGTCACCGCGATCGTATGCGCCCCCGGCGCCAGCGCGGGGGTCACGAAGGCCGTGTGGGTCCCGGGCAGCGGCGTCGGCTCCCCATCGATATGAACGACGATCGCGTCGTAGTCGGCATGGTTCTGCCACGCGAGGCTGACGGTCAGATCGGCGTTGAAGACGCAGCCCGCCAGCGTGACTGGCGGGACGTAGGACGCTTGCACCGCACATTCGGCCGGTTCCGATGTCCGGCCGCCGAAAACGCCGCTGACCGCATAGGTGTACCCGCCGGGGGCCGGCAGGTCGTCGGTGTAGCTCACCGCCGTCCCGCTCAGGGTGCGGACGACGGCGCCGTTGCGGGCGATGACGACGTTGTCGTACGCCCACCCGTTCTGCCACTGCAGGTTGACCGTCCAAGCGTCGGGACTCGTCAGCTCACAGGCGAGCGCCGTCGGCGCGGGCACCGGCGCCAGCACGCCGCAGGTCTTGGCCTCCGCCGTGTAGGTGGCGGCGTCGACGGTGATAAACGGCGTTATCGTGAAGACGTGCGTCCCCGGGCTGAGCGGGGCCGAGCTGAAGGCAACCGCGTCGCCGGCCAGCGTCGAGTCGACGCCGTCCACCGAGACGGTGATGCCGCTGTAGGCCGCCGACCCGTTCGTCCAGGCCAGCCCAGCCACTTGGCCCGTTTCGATGGCGCAGGCCGTGATGCTAACGGGCGGCACGAAGGTGAACTCGACCTCGCAGGTCGCGGCGCCGCTGTTGTTGCCGTTGTAGACGCCGCACACCTCATAGACATGACGCCCGGGCAACGGGGCGGCATCCACGTAGGCCGTCGCGTCGCCGGCCAGCGTATCCACCAGGTCGCCGTCACGATACACCCTGATGTTCTCGTACGGCATGAGCGGATCGTTGGTCCACGCCAGCGCCGCCGACCACGTGCCGGCGATGGGCGTGCACACCAGATCCGCGGGCGGCACCAACACCTTGACGACCAGCACGGGCCGCTTCGCGGTCTCCGGGAACTCGCTGCTGGCGAAGTTGTAAATTCCCGCCACGTACTCGAAGAGCGGAGCGTCGGGACCGGAGGCTCCGTTCTGGGTGATCTTGAAGCCGAGGTTCCCCGCGGGATCATCCACCCAGGCCTGCACCAGATCGATCACGTCGAAGTCCACCCACGCGCCCACCGGATCCCGCGTCACGCAGGGCACGGCCGCGCAATAAGGATTCGGGAAAGTCTGGGGCGCAAAGGTCGTCGCCGCCGCGACGGGACCGACGTCGCTGTCGCCGCACGCCCCGGGAAGCTCCCAGTCCTCCTCGCCGTG
Source organism: Planctomycetes bacterium ADurb.Bin069 (assembly GCA_002070955.1). Taxonomy (GTDB): domain Bacteria; phylum Planctomycetota; class UBA8108; order UBA8890; family UBA8898; genus UBA8898. Next base: position 8,574 of record MWEK01000052.1, on the reverse strand, counting down.
ACGGGCCGCATTCCACGTGACCTCGCCCGTAAGGGCGAGCCGGCCGTTCATGAAGTTGGGGGTCGGGGCATCCACGCCCGCTCCCTCGTTCCACACCCGCAGCGCCTCGCGGATGTAAAGATCGTGCGCCGGGGGATTGTAGGGCCCCGGCCCCCGGGGAATCGGACGGCTGTCGTTCGGGAAGGCGATGTCGCGCAGCAGGAAGTAGAGGATCGACAGCTTCGCGTCGACGACGACGGCGCCCGCGGGGATCGCCGAGACGTCGATGCGCATCAGTATGTCCTTCTGGTCGCCGCGATCGCCCCAGGGCTCGTTCTCCGCGAAGCCGGCCCACAGGCTGCCCTGTTCGAACTGCGGGTCCTTGCCCGTGTTGTTATCGCCCCCGCCGTAGACCAGAATGTGCGCATCCGCCACCACATCCGCCGCGGGGTCGAAGACGCGGCCGTTGACGACGCCGTCTTGAAAGGCGTAGCAGCTCTCGCCGAGGTTGAGCGCCGTGCAGTACACGGTGTCGGACCAGATGTGCTCGCCGCCGTGGATCTCCGCGGCCCTGACCCCGTAGGTCTTCCGCTCGAAACCGTCGGTCCAGCCCGGATCGGCGTCCGTGAACGCCACCGCCGCGCCGGTGAGCGTCGCGAGCGGCGTCGCCGGATCGGCGGGGCCGTATACCTCGACGGCGTCCCAGGCCGCGCCCGGGTTCCAGGTCAGCATCACCGCGCCGTCGGGCTCGGTCGCGCACTGCAGGTTACCGGGGGCCGCGACCGTCGGGACGTCCACCTGGATCGGATCCGCGGCGGCGCCCGCCTCCTTGCCGCCAGCGACGGCAACGACCTCGTAGGTGTAGGCACCCGCGGCGGGGACGGCGTCATCGTAGGACTCGGCCGCGGCCGACAGGCCCGAAGCGATCGTGGCGCCGTTGCGAAGGATCGCGATGGAATCGTAGGCGGCGCCGACGTTCGTCCATGTCACCTTCACGGCGTAGCCGTGCCCCTGAGCCTGCGCCGCTACATTCGCCGGCGCCTGCAGGGTTCGGACCACGAGCTTGGGATGCTTGGTGAGCTCGCCGTACTGGCTCGTCGCGAAGCCGTACAGGCCCGGCACATAGTCGAAATTGGGGTTCGGCGGAGCGTAGGTCCCGTTCTGCGTGATCTTCAACGCCAGGGTCGTGCCCCCGTCGGCGCAGGCCTGGACGAGATCCGTCACATTGAAGCGCACCCACGCGAAATAGACCGTCGGATCGAACATGGTCGTCGCCTGGGCGGTCGGCGGCGCAACATCGCTGTCGCCGTAGGCGTTGGGGATCTCCCACAGAAGCTGTCCGTGCCGCGCGGAGTTGAAAGTCACCCCGCCCGGATTCGACGGCCCTCCGTTCTGGTAGCCCCAACCGAACGCGTCGGACAGCACGGTGCCCTCGTTCCACTCCTTCAGCGTCGCGCGGGCATAGAGCGTGTGCGGCTGCGGAGCCGTGCCTCCCGGCGCCACATCCCGCATGTACAGATACCACACCGCCAGCTCCGCGCCGACGACGATGGTTCCCGCGGGGATCGCCGCGGTGTCGACCTTCAGGAAGATGTCCTTAAGATCGCCGTGGCCCACGCCCGCCAGGTCGCCTTCCTCCATGTAGAACCCGCCGCCGTTGTTCCAGTTTCTGAGGTTTTGACCGTAACCGACGAACATGCCGGTACTGGCATCCCCGACGACGTTCACAAGGTCCGCCGGCTCGGTGGACTCGCCGTTGATGACGCCTTCCTGGAACGCGAGGTAGCCGTCGGAAAGCTGCGCCGCGAAGCACGCCGCGGTCGCATAGGAACCGGCGGCGTTGATGCCCCTGATCCCGTACTCCTTGATGTCGTAGCCCGGGACCCAGCCCGGATCGAGATCCGTGTAACCGTCGGCCGAGCCCTCAAGGGCGGCGATGACGGCGCCGTTCCGCAGAATTTCGACGGCTTCGTAGGCGCCCGCCGTCCAGGTCACGGTGACCGAGGCATCCGCGTTGATCGAGCAGGCGGGATTCGCCGCCGCGGCGGGCGCGACAGCGGCGCAGGTCGCCGCCGGCGCGTTCTCCGCGCCCACGTAGGGCGTCACGGTGAAGGTGTGCGCCCCGGGCGCGACCCTGAACCAGCCCGTCCGCGGATCTTTCACTCCTGAGCCCGACTGGAAGGACAGCCAGGAATTGTCCGACCGGTAGCTCTCCGCGCTCCCGGCGACAGGCGATCCGGGGCCCGCCGTGCCGTCGATCAACACCCTGACGCCGTCATAGGCGCCGCCGTTGGTCCACTCCAGGTACGCGACCCCATCGCCGATGACGCAGGTGAGGTCGGCCACCGGCGGCACGGCGCCGGACGCAACGCCGGCCATCGCCGCCAGGGTCAGCAAGAACGCAAGAATCCTAGCCATGTGCCTTCTCCTTTCGCGTTGACAAGGGAACCGCCGGCGGAGACTCCTTCCTTGGTCGCTTCCGGGCAACTCCCTGCGGCGCGCACCCATCGCCCGCCGCGCTCAGACCATGAACACTCATTGTAGTTCGCGGCGCCCGCGAAAGCAACCGCGTGAAGCCCGCGAACGGCGATTTTCACCTCACAATCCCCGCTCGCAGCCCAGCGCATCCGGGGTTGCATCCGTTCCGGACTCCGGAAACGGCGGCGGCGGCGGCGGCCCCCCGCCGAACAGATACGCCAGTAGATACACCGCATCGGCGATGTTCAGAAAGCCGTCATCGTTCGTGTCGCACGCGTCGAGACAATCCACGGATTTCCCGCCGAAGAGATACGCGAGAACCGTCACGGCATCGCTGAGGTCGACGCGCGCGTCTTCGTTGGCCTGTCCGCGCACGAAGACGGGCGCATGGGGAGGAACGACTTCGATAAGCCCCGGGCGCTCCCGCACGACGGAAGCGCCCCCGTAGAACGCCGTCAGGCGCACCGTGTACACGCCCGGTTCGCGATACTCGTGGACCGGGTCGCGCGCCGGCGAAGCGGCGCCGTCGCCGAAATCCCACCGCCAGGATTCGACGGCGCCCGTCGTCTCGTTCGTGAACGCCACCGTGAGGGGCGCCTCGCCGCTCGACGGGAACGCGCTGAACTGAACCTCGGGTTGGGCCGCGGCGATGACCTCGATGTAGTCGGGCCGGTACGCCTCGACGGCGTCGTCGTCGTAGAACGCCGTGAGACGCACGGAATACACGCCCGGCGCCTGGTACGCGTGGGTCGGATCGCGCGCGGTCGAGAACCCGCCGTCGCCGAAATCCCAGTACCACGCCTTGATGTCCCCCGTGCTCTCATTCGTAAAAACGACCGCGAGCGGCGCCTCGCCGCGCCGCGGAGCCGCCGAGAAGGCCGCCACGGGGCGGGCGCTCACCGCGATGTAGTCGGCGCGCGCGGCTTCGGCGCTGTGGCCGCCCCAGCGCGCCGTCAAACGAACCGTATACAGGCCGTCGGCGGTGTACACGTGGCTCGGATCCCGCTCCATCGACTGGCCGCCGTCGCCGAAATCCCACAGCCACGAGTCCACAACTCCGGTAGTCTCGTTGCTGAACGCGACGGTGAGCGGAGCCCGCCCGGCGCGCACCGCCGCCGAGAAACCCACCACGGGCGAAGGCGCGACCTGCACGTAGTCCGTCCGGACGTGCTGCGCCGAACGCCCGGCGTACATCGCCGTCAGAGCCACCGTGTAGACGCCCGGCGCGAGATACTCGTGCGTCGCGTGCTCGTCGGTCGAACTCGCCCCGTCCCCGAAATCCCAGTGCCACGCCTCGGCGCCGCCGGTGGTCTGATTCGTGAAGGCGACGAAGAGCGGGGCTTGTCCGGCGACGACCGAAGCCGTGAACCGGACCAACGGCGCGGCATCGATGTAGTCCTCCCGGTAGCTGTCCCGCGACTTCGCCCCGTAGAACGCCGTCAACCGCACCGAGTACAGGCCGGCCGCGATGTACCGATGCACCGGGTTCGCCTCCGTCGACGTCGCGCCGTCGCCGAAGTCCCAGAGCCACGAGTCGACCCGGTCGGCATACGCCGTCAGGTTGGTGAACGCCGTCTGCAGCGGGACCGCGCCCGCGGTGGGCGACGCCGCGAAGGCCGGCTCGGGTTCCGGAGGCGGCGACACCTCGATGTACTCGGGCTTCTCGGCGACATCGCTGCCTCCCGGACCGGAGACCCGCAGCGTGACCGTGAAAGCGCCGGCTTGCTCGTAGGCATGCTCGGGATACGCCGCGGCGCTCGTCGTCCCATCGCCGAAATCCCACTCGTAGGTCGCCACCGCCCCGCCGCTCACGACGGGGAAAAAGCGCACCAGGAGCGGCGCCGCGCCGCCGCGCGGGACGCCGTAGAAATCCGCCTCGGGCGCCTCGGAGGCGACGACCGTGATATAGCCCGCTTTCTCCATGAACGCCGTCCCGCCGGGGCCGGTCGCCGTCAGGCGCACAGTGTACGTGCCCGGCGCCGTGTAAGTATGGACGGGGTTTTCCCGAGTGCTCGTCAGGTTGTCGCCGAAATCCCATAAAAACGACTGGACCTCGCCGGTCGTCAGGTTCGTGAACATGCTCGTAAGCGGCGCCGTGCCCCTCGTCGGCGCGGCCGTGAACTCCGGCACGGGCGGATCGGGCGGGATGTTGGGGATCTGGAGCACGAAATTGTCGATTCTTTGTTCGCTGGCCAGACTGCCGGTCGCGCCGGAGAACCCGAAGAACGCCTGGCCTGCGATGTAGCTGGGGATCTGGTGCTCCAGGACGCAGGCGGGCCCGTAACCCTGCGCCGGATTCGCGACGGTCACCGTCACTAACCCCTGCAGGCAGCCGACCTCGACATGGAATGTCCCGGTCCCCTTCAGCGGGACGGGCAGGTCGAAGGCCGCCAGGCTGTGTCCGTCGCCGCTGCGGCTGTCGTTGAGCGCCGCGTGGTTCCCGCTCGGGTCTCCGAAATCCGGGCTCAAGACCGTGTCGAACTCGACGGCGTAGCCGGTCAGCGCGCCGCCCCAGAACCCGAGGGCTCCGCCCGTCCCGCCCAGGGCCCCCTCAGCCGTCTCGTCTCGAATCCACAGGAAGGTCGCGCCCTCGCCGCCTTCCGGCCCGCCCGCGATCGTGAGATCGAGAAACGCCCTGAAATCGCCGCTCGGGAAGCGCGTCGTGTAAAACGCCGCCCCGGCCTGCTCCGCCTGCGCCGGCGTCAGGCGCAGCGTCCCGCCGCTCAGCGCCGCGCTGCCGTTGCACTGCCATTGTCCCGCGTGGGCGCCGCTGAAATCCTCGTCGATCAACGTCACCCAGGCCTCGCTCGTCGCGACCACGAGACAGCTCAACCCCGCGTGTTCGTATCCGCCCCACACCGAAGCGACCCGGAACACGTAGTAATCGCGGCCGCCGGGCAGCGCCGTCACGGTGGACACCGCCGTGCCGGGGAGCACCGCGATGCGCTCGCCGTCCCGGTACACCCGGACCTCCTCGTAGGCGGCGCCCGGGATCGTCCAGGCCAGGGCGACGGACTGCGCCGCGGCGTTGTAAGCGCAGGTGAGGTTCTGAATCGGAGGCGCCGACACGGCCGCGAGCTGGCCGCGCAGGTTCGCAATCCGGTTGCCGACAAACCGTTCCAACTCATCGACGTGGAAGTCGTAATCGTAGGGCGGCGTCTCGTTGTACGCCCCCCATTTCGCGCGATCCAGGAGCACATCGCCGCGGAGCTTCTCCCTGAGAAACTCGATCTCCGCGATCATGTCCTGCTGGCGGAAATGCGTGTCGAGGTGGCGCGCGACGGTGGCGTAGTAGCGCGCCCGGAAATCCAGCGTCCGGGCCAGCACGGCGTTGATGATGCCGTTCCACTTGAAGTCGCACTTCTGGTACTGCTGCGTCCCAAAGAGCAGGTGGTTCTCCCAGCGGATGACGTCGTTGAGAAGCCCCTGGGTCCAGTGGACGTCGCATTCCCAATTACGCCCGAAGGTCAGGTCGAGGTCCCACGGCAGCATGCTCCACCGCCGGCCGGATCCGTGGTAGTCCTGAAAGAGATAGTAGTTCTTGTGCGGGATGTCGGAGTTGTTCATGGCCGTGTTCGCCGCGAGATAGGCCAGGAACGGATCGATCTCCATGTGCTCGCCGGCGTAGGCGGTCATCGCCGCCCCGGAAAGCGTGTTGACCGCCGTGAGATACGCGCCGAGTTCCGCGATGCCCTCGGGCTCGGGGCCGACTTTCTGGACGAAGCAGCCGGTGCCGCTGTGCGCGTCTGCATCGCAGCCGGAGCCGCCGGCCTTGAAGAGCACCCCGCGCTTGTCGAAGCCGTTGCGATCGAGGTAGTCCTCGTTGGTCTGCTCCACGTAGGTGAAGAGGCCGTAGTACTGGCCGTTCATGTACATCGTCACCCACGTCACGTAGTTGCCCGCGCCGGGGATGATCTCGTCGGGCGCCCCGTCCTGCCCCGGCACGACCCGCAGCCCGGCGAGGCGGTGCTGTTCGTACCCGAGGTACTCGCGCATGAAGGTCTTGTCGCCGTAGGAACCGTTCATGTTGATCGCCCGCAGGCGCGATCCCGGCCCGCGGGCGGTGTTGTTGACGCGGCCGAAGACATCGAGCAGTTCCATGGGGTAGCCGCAGAACCGATGGTCCTTGGCGGGGAACTTGAATTTCCAGTTGGGCTTCGTCCAGTTCCACCAGGTGCGGGCGGAGCCGCCCCGGTAGCGCGCGGTGGCATTGTCCCAGACTTCGCCGTTGTACACGATCGTCGCCGGCACCATGAGGTCCGACGTCTTGTGGGCGTTGAGCCAGTCAAGATCGCTCGGCGCCATGAAGACGCAATGGAGGGGAAGCGCCCCCGGGGCCTGCTCGGGGTACACCATGTACCCGCACGCGGCGGAGGGATCGCCCTCCCGCGGAAAGCGCCGCACGTGCCCCGCCGCATCCCGGGCGGTGAACCAGTACTTGACGATGGTCCAGACGGGACGCGGCGCCAGCGTCGCGCCCCAGATTCCGTCGCCCGCGGCCTTGTCGCCGTGGTTGCCGTCGTCGAACATCGCGACGGAGGCCTCGCCGCCGCCGTCGTCGTAATGCAGCGTGACCGCGGCGACGCTGTCGTGATCGTCGCGCACACCGAGCCGGAAGCCGACCGCCTCGCCGGCGCGGGGCATGGCGGGCTGGTGAAAGATGAACCCGCGGTGGTCGGGATCGCCGGGATCGTTGGGATCCCCGGGATCGCCCGTGACGTACGGGTTGTGGAGGCTCGGGGGCGCATCGAGGCTCCACACGGCGTTGCGGCGGCCGGGCGTCTGCATGACGGGCTCGGCGGCGCCGTCGATACCGCTTCCCGAGAGCCTGATCCGAAGCCGCGCGTTCCCCGACAGGAACCTGACCCAGGCCGTGATGATGTAGGGGGCGCCCGCCTGGAGGCTCGGGCTCGCCGAGCACCTGACGCCGTTGGCGCCGCCATCGCCGGCCCCCGCGGCCACGATATGCAGACTTCGCGCGCCGCCGTGCCACCGGGTACTTTCCTGGAACGAGCCGGCGTGGTTGCCCGCGGCAATCCAGGGCGCGAGGCTCGCCCCCTCGAAATCGCCGGCGGCCAGGCGGTTGTCCCCGCCGCCCAGAGGCCGCAACTCGACATCGTCGACGAGGGCCTCGCCCGCCCCGCTCAGGTACAGATAGACGACGCTGGAGGTCGCCGTGCCGGTGAACTCGTACCGCAGCCATGTCGCCGCCGTCACCGCCTCCCAGTTCCCCGGCGCATCGTTCGACCAAAAGGGATTGATGCGCTGAAGCGATGCGCCGGTTCCGTCCGCGGCGGCGGGCCAGGGCGGCTCGTCATCGTAAGCAAGCGCTTCGACCGTGAGGCCCTCGGCGGCCGGCGGGACGGGGGGGAGCTTGAGGGTGATCTTCTCGCCGCCGTCGTCCAAACGTAGAGAAAACGGCCCGACCACGTTGCTGATGCCGTGCTCGGCCTGAATCCGCGCGGGATCCTTGGCGACCACAAGGTACGCGCCCGCCTCCAGGACGACCCCCTCGGAGAACGTGTAGTCGATGCCGTTGGAGAAATACCACCCGCCGAGATCCACCGGAAATCCGCCCCGGTTGTGCAGCTCAATGTACTCCAGCGCCTCGTTGTCCGGATCGCTCACCGGGCCCGGGCCGGGGTTGTACATGATCTCGGTGAAGACAACGTCCTCGACGTCCGCGGCGCCGGCGCATACGGCCGCGGCAAGCGCCATCGCGAAAACTGCATTCCGCAACCTTAGTCTCCTTTTGCCGCCGGAATCCGCGGTTCTACGCGCGCTTTAGGGCGCGTAGGCCTCGCAGCCCAGGGCGTCGTCGGTCGGATCGAATCCCGGTTCTCCGAAGGGCGGGGGCGGCTCCGGCCCCCCCGCGAAAAGGTACGCCAGCACGTACACCGCATCGGCGATGTCGACCACCCCGCTGTCATTGGCATCCGCCGCATCGAGGCAGGACAGCGTCCGCTGGCTGAAGAGATACCCGAGGATGCGCACGGCATCCCCGATGTCGACGCCCCGATCGACATTCGCATCGGCCCGCAGGAACGCCGTGCCGCATGCGAATGACGCGGAGTCGCAGAAGGTGTCGTTGCACACGCTGAGAACGGCGGTCCCCGC
>MWEK01000051.1 GCA_002070955.1 Planctomycetes bacterium ADurb.Bin069 | reverse complement strand
ACTTGGGGTATGCGCGCCGCAGGCCACCATGGAAACTCCACACACGCGCAGACTTCCAGACAGCGCAACCGCCTCTGCCGGAAGCGCTGTCCGTTGCCCCCCGCCGCGGCGCAATGTAAGATAGGCGGCTTATCTAAGCGAGGCTGCCCGCGGATTTCCGCGGGCGGGCGCGCCGCACGGTCGACATTCCAGGAGGAGGCATGGCGGACAGGAGCGAATCCGGCCCGGACACGGACCGGCGGCCGATCAACGAGCAGCGGCGCCGGCGCATCGAGAAGATCGCCGAACTGCAGGCGCTCGGCATCGCCCCCTATCCCGACCGTTTTCCACGCACCCACACCTTGGCCGAGGCGGCGGCGCTGCCCGAGGACGCGCGGGGCCTGGCCCTCGCCGGCCGCCTCATCCTCAGGCGCCGCTTCGGCAAGCTCACCTTCGGCCACATTCAAGACCACGACAAGGCCTTTCAGATCGCGCTGGAACGCGACAAGGTCGCCACGGGTTCCCTGGCGGGCAAGGAGGCCTACGCCGTCTTCCAACAACTCGTCGACCTGGGCGACTTCATCGGCTGCGAGGGCGACCTCATGCGCACCAAGACCGGCGAGCTCACCCTCGCGGTCCAACGCTTCACGCTGCTGGCCAAATCCCTGCGGCCCCTACCCGAGAAGTGGCACGGGCTGCGCGATCTGGAACTGTGCTACCGCCAGCGGTACCTCGATCTGATCATGAACGCCGAGACCCGCGCGCGCTTCGCCCTCAGGCGCCGCGTCATCGCCGCCTTCCGGGAGGGGCTCGACCGGGAGGGGTTCGTCGAGGTGACGACGCCGACCCTCGTTCCCACCGCGTCGGGCGCCCTCGCAACCCCGTTCGTCACCCGCCACGAGGCGCTCGACATGCCGGCGTATCTCAGAATCGCGCCGGAAACCTATCTCAAGCGCCTCATCGTCGCGGGCTACGACAAGGTCTACGAGTTCGCCCAAAGCTTCCGCAACGAGGGCATGGACCCCTCGCACCTCCAGGAGTTCATGCTGCTGGAATACTACTGCGCCTTCTGGAACTACGAGGACAACATGCGCTTCACCGAGCGGCTTCTGCCCGCCGTCATCACGGCGGCGACGGGGTCGCCCGTCGTCAAGTTCCAGGGGCGGGAAATCGACTTCACGCCGCCGTGGCCGCGCATCGCCTTCAGGGATGCGCTCGCGCGGTACGCCGGCGCGGCTCCGGAGGATTTCCCCACGCTGGCGGCGTTGAGGGCCGAGGTGAAGAAACGCGTCCCCGAAGCCGCGGGCATCGAGCATATGGGCCGCGGGAACCTGTTGGACCAGCTTTACAAGAAATGCGTCCGGCCGCAACTGGCGGGCCCCTTGTTTCTCGTCGGCCACCCCATCGAGCTTTCGCCCCTCGCCCGGCGCTCGGACGCCGATGCGAGCCTTACGGACCGGTTCCAGGTGCTGGCCGGCGGCCGAGAGATCGTCAACGCGTATTCCGAACTCGTGGCGCCGCTGGAGCAGCGCGAGCGTTTCGAAGAGCAGATGGCCCTGCGGCGCGCCGGCGATGCGGAGGCCATGGCCGCGGAAGACGACTACCTCCTCTGCATGGAGTACGGCATGCCCCCCACTTCGGGCTGGGGCCTCGGCTTGGAACGTTTTCTCTGCCTCCTGGCCGACCGCGAGAATCTCCGCGACGTGGTCTTTTTCCCCTTCATGCGCCCGCAGTCCGAAGCCGGCGGCGCGGCCGAGGCCGCCCCCGGCGATACCGGCGCCGCGCCCGCGCCGCAAGGAGTCTGATCCATGCGCACGCTCACGCCCGCCGACCTCAGGTGGCGTTGCCCCGCCTCGACCTTCGCCTTCGCGACCACCGCCTCCGTGCGCCCGCTCCGCGGCATCCTGGGCCAGGAACTGGCCTTCGAGGCCCTCAAGACGGGCATCGAAATGCGCCAGCCGGGCTGCAATATCTACGTGGCGGGGCCGAGCGCGAGCGGCCGGCGCCCCATGATCCGGGAGTGCCTGCGGCGCTTCATGCCGGCGCTGCCGCCGCCCGACGACCGCGTCTATGTCAACAACTTCGCCGCGCCCTACCGGCCGCGGCTCCTCGAGTTCCCGGCCGGCAGGGGCGGCGACTTCTGCCAGGCGCTGGACGACTTGACGGCGACGGTCAAGAAGGAGGTGGCCGCGTTGGCCCAGGCGGCCGGGCCGCGCAGCCGCATCGCGACGCTCCGCGCCCGCTTCGAGAAGCGGCGCAATCACTTGCGCGGCGTCTTCGAGCGCGACCTCAAGGGGCGGGGCTTCGTCCTCGGCCAGATCCGCACGGCCGACGGCGTGCGCCCGGACATTTTCTTCCTGCACGAGCAGAAGCCCACCTCGATCGGCGAGCTGGAGGAGCTCACGCACACGGGCAAGTTCTCCGCGGCGCGCTTCGCCCGAATCGGCCGCGCGTACGAATCGAAGATGAAGGAGTTCGGCGCGGCGATGGCCAAGATCACCCAGCTCGATCAGGAGTACGCCCAAGAGCTGCTCCGGCTGGAACGCGATCGAATCGGCCGCACGCTGCGGGGAGTGATTCAGGATCTGACGCGCGAGTTTCCGCACCCCAAGGTCGCCGCGCACCTGCGCCAGCTCAGGGACGGCATCATCGACAAGATCAACCTCTTCCGGCCGCGGCCCCATCAGGACAATCCCGACGCCGAGGAGCGCGACCGCTTCCGCGAGTTCCGCGGCAACCTCGTGACGAGCGGCGCGGGGCTCAAGGGGCCGCCGGTGGTGTTCGAGAACACACCCACCTTCAGCAACCTCTTCGGCTTCATCGAGCGCCCCGGCGTCGATGACGGCGGCCTGAGCGACTTCCTCGACATCAGGCCGGGATCGCTGCTGGAGGCCGACCGCGGCTTCCTGGTCCTGAGCATCTCGGACATCCTGCAGTCGGCGCCGCTTTGGAACGCGTTCAAGACGGTCCTCCGCACGGGGCACCTGGCTGTGCAGGAGCCCGAAGGGCCGCCGAACCCCGGGCCGATGCTCAAGCCCGAGCCGATTCCCGTCGACGTCAAGGTCATCCTCGTCGGCGAGCAGTGCGTCTTCGACATGCTGTACGACATGGACCCCGAGTTCCGCCACAACTTCAAGATCAGGGTGGAGCTGGAGCCCGACTTCCCCCTGACCCCCGCGCTGCTCCGCAAGGGCCTGCCGGCCTACGTCGCCCGGACCTGCAGGCAGGACGGCCTCCTGCCGCTGGACCGCGGCGCCATGGCCGCCGTGGCCGAGCACGGCGTCCGCATGTCCGGCCGGCGCGACAAGTTCACGGCATCGGTGGGTAAAATCGCCGACCTTCTGAGGGAGGCGAATTACCTGGCGCGCGCCCGGCGCTCCAGGTGCATCCGCGACCGCCACATCAAGGCCGCCGATGCCCGCGCGATCCAACGGGTCAACTCCTGCGAGCGCCGCATGACGGAGGCCATCGCCGACGGCACCATCATGATCGCCACGCGCGGCGAAGTCATCGGCCAGATCAACGGCCTGGCCGTCTACGACGTGGGCGACTACACCTTCGGCCGGCCGTCCAAGATCACGGCGCAGGTCGCCGCCGGCAGGGCCGGCATCATCAACATCGAGCGCGAATCCGGCATGAGCCGCGCCACCCACGACAAGGGCGTTCACATTCTATCCGGCTACCTCCGGGGGATCTTCGCACAGAAGCGGCCCCTGAGCCTGACGGCGAGCATCTGCTTCGAGCAGTCGTACTCGGGCGTCGAGGGCGACAGCGCATCGGCCAGCGAGGTTTTTGCGATTCTCTCCAGCCTGGCGGAGGCGCCGATCCGCCAGGACATCGCCGTCACGGGCTCGATCAACCAGAAGGGCGAGATCCAGGCCATCGGCAATGTCAACGAGAAGATCGAGGGTTTCTACGACGTCGTGCGCGCCGCGCGCCCGACAGGCGCCGAGGGCGTCGTCATCCCCGAGAGCAACGCGATCGACCTAATGCTCAGGGAGGATGTTCTCGCCGCGGTCAAGGCCCGCCGCTTCCGCATCTGGACCATCAAGACCATCGAGGAAGGCCTGCCGATCTTGATGGGGCTTAAGGCCGGCGCGCGCCGCGGCGACGGGACGTGGACGCCGGGGTCGGTGTTCGACCGCGCCGACCGGCATCTGGAGCGGCTCGCGCGCGTCCTCTCGGAGTACGACCGGTGGCGAACGCGCTGACGCCGGGCGCGGCGGAGACGCCCGCGCCCGCGGGCGGCGACGAAGCGCGCCGCGAGCGTTTCTGGCGGACGCTCTGCGAACGCGCGGTTTTCGTCTTCGCGCTGATCTGCATGGTCTTCGTCCTCATGGCGCCCCAGGACCGGCATCTGATCCCCGGCCGCCTCGCCTTGTGCCTCGCCCCCACTGCGGCGACGGCGCTCGTCGCGGCGCTGCAGTCGCGTTTCCCCGCTTCGTGGCTCCTCTGGACCCTGAGGTATTTCGCCTGCCTGTTTTTCCTGCCTTTCTTCTTCCGCCTCACCGGTCAGATCGCGCCCTTGTTTCCCCTGGGACACTTCGATGACGCGATCATGGCGGTGGACGGCCTCCTCCTGGGTGATCCCCGGGCGAGTCTTCGTTTCCAGGAAATTTGGCCGCACCCGCTCTTCGGCGAGTTCATGTGCCTGGCGTACCTCGCCTACTATCTCTTTCTGCCTTTCTGCGGCATCGTCCTGGTCTTGACGCGGCTCAGACGCAATCCCGGCCCGTCAGCGGATGTCGCCTGGTACGCCGCCTGCTGCGCCCTGGCCTATATGCTCCACTATCTGGCGTTCTTCCTCTTTCCCGTCGCAGGCCCGGCCTTCCACCTCGCCGGCGGCGTCGCGCGCGACCCCGGCTACGCGGCCAGCGCGCTCCACCATTTCGTCGTTTCCGCCGGCGACGTGCCCGGCGGAGGATTCCCCAGCTCCCACGTCTCCATCGCGCTCCTGCATGTCTTCATCGCCGCGCGCTTCCGCCGGCGCGGGCTGTGCGCCCTCGCCGCGGCGGTGACGGCCGCCATCTGCGCGGCGACGGTCTACACCCAGGCCCACTACGTCGCCGATGCGATGGGCGGGCTGGCCTCGGGCGCGCTGGTGTGGCTGCTGCTTGCGGGAATCGAGCGGGCGCGCGCGCGGCGCGCACCCGCCGAGGGGCAAAGCGCGCCCTCAAGCCCGCCATGAATCAACGACACGGTTCGGCCGTGAGGACCTCCGCGGGCGTCTTCTGAAGCTCAGCCGCTTCGAGCGTTGCTCCGACAACGCGCGCAACGCCAAGGGCTGCATGCACGCGTTTCCGCGCCCTGCCGGCGCGGAAGGCACGCCCTGCTCCTCTTGCGCGTCACCTCCCCGCTCGAGTAGGCTGAAGGATCCCCGCGGCGCGGTTCGCGCGCCGCGCAACGGAACCGGCAACTAGGAGGACTCGACCATGCCTGCCGTCTTCGTGCTTTTCGCCTTCGCGGGCGCCACCGGCGCCGGCGACACCATCACCACCGCTTCGCTCCTCGGCGAGATGACCGGGTTGACCGCGCTCACCTATTTCCCGTCGCCAGCCTACAAGACGCTGCAATTCGCCAGCTTCGACCGCCGCTCCCGGGAACCCTACGCGCCAGGCTGGTACGCCAACGCCGACGGTTTCGGGCGCGAGCCGCTGCCCGGCTTCGAGGGCGTTGCGGCGGAGCCCGGCCCCGACGGCATCGGCACCTACATCATGGCCGACGTCGAGGATCCCGGCGCCATCGTCCGCACGTGGACCGCCGCCATCGAAGGCAAAATCCGGCTCTACCTGGACGGCGACGCCGCGCCCGTCTACGACGGCCCGGCGGCGCGGTTCCTCGATAATCCCTACGCCGCGCTGGGCGGCGACGAGGGGTTGCTCGCGGCCAACACCTTCAACCAACGCGAAGCCGGCTACTTCCCCGTGCCCTTCGCCCGGCGCTGCCTCATCCACTGGATCGGCAACAAGGACCGCGTCCACTTCTACCAGATCCAGATCAGGCGCTACGAGAAGGACGCGCGGGTGACGACCTTCACGCGGGACGACCTCGCGCGGTACGCGGAGGCCATCAAGGCCGCGGCCGCGGCGCTCGGCGACGCGCGCCCCGCGCCGGCGGCCGGCCTCAGCGAGACGGCTTTCGACACGGTCATCGCCCGCGACGAACGCAAGGCGCTGCTCGCGCCTCCCCCGGGCCCCATGGCCGTCACGGCCTTCACCGTCAAGGTCGAGGCCCCGCGGCCCGACCGCGCTCTCAGGCAGGCGGTCCTCCGCATGTACTTCGACGAGTCGCCCAACCCGCAAGTCGAAACGCCGCTGGGCGACTTCTTCGGCGCCGGCCCCGGCATCTGCCCTTACGTCAGCGTGCCTTTCACGGTCTCCGCCGCGGGCGCCATGACCTGCCGCTTCGTCATGCCGTACGCCAAGTCGGCGCGCATTGAGATCGAGAACTGGTCGGGCGCGTCCCTGCGAGTCAGCGGCGCGGCGTCGTTCGCGCCCTACGCATGGAAGCCGGGGGAGTCAATGCATTTCTTCGCGCGCTTCCGGGCCGATCACGGGCTCTACTCCATGCGCCACAACGAGGCCGCCGATCTGCCCTTCCTGTGCGCCCGCGGCAAGGGCGTTTACGTGGGCACGGCTTCCATCCTGATGAACCCCACGCGCGTGCCTACCCCCGGGGGCGGCTGGTGGGGCGAAGGCGACGAGAAGATCTGGATCGATGACGACGACTTCCCGAGCACCTTCGGAACGGGCAGCGAGGATTACTTCAACTACGCCTGGAGCGCGCCCGACATTTTCTGGCACCCGTACTTCGCGCAGCCCCTCACCACCGGTCCGGGCAACCGCGGCTACGTGGTCAACAACCGTTTCCATATCATCGACGCCCTGCCCTTCAAGCAGAGCATCTTCTTCTTCATGGAACTGTACTCGCACCTGCCCACGCCGGATTTCTCCTACGGGCGCCTCGCGTATTTCTACGCCTTCCCGAACACCCGCGATGATCGCGTGCCGCTGACGCCGGAGGCGGCGCGGATTCCCGAGCTGCCGCCATGGCTACCCCTGGCCGCGGGCGCCTGCCGCACGGCGGAATTCGTGCAGGCCGAGGGCCTGGACGCCCAAGGCCCGGGCACGGTGTGCAGGCGCGAGGATCCCCGGTTCGCGGGCGGCGCGGCGCTCTGGTGGTCGCCGGCCCGGCCCGGCGACGCCCTGACCCTGCGCGTCCCGGTGCAGGCGGCGGGCAAATACCGCATCGGCCTCACCTTCGTGCAGGCGCCCGAATGCGCCCGCATGCAAGCGCACGCCGGCGGCGAGCCGATCTTCGAGGACGGCCGCGCCATCGATCTGCGGACGCCGCATTTGACCCTTCTGCGAAGCGCGACCGGCGATCGCGTGTTCGAACTGGAGGCGGGCGAGTGCGTCCTCACCCTGGCGCCGGTGGATGCCGCCGGCAATCCCTGCGCCGCGCCCATCGGCATCGATTTCGTGTGGCTGGTCAAGTGACGCGCGGCCTCAGCGCGCCAGCTTCCTGAGCTGCTGAATTAGGAAGCGATAGAGCTCGGAATCGTCGTTGTCCCTCGCGGGCGCATCGATGGCGACCGAGCGCCGCCCGTCGCTCACGACGATGCAACGCTCGCGCCCCGCGAGGCTCAGAAACCCCTTGGCGGCGGGCAGGACGGCGCAGTACGCGATGGCGCCCCAGCCGAACACTCGCCGCCTGCGCCACAGGCCGATCTGCTCGATGACAAGGCCGTCCTTCTCCGCCCGCACCACGCGGCGTTTCACGAACTCGTTCAGCCCGAAGGGCAGCGCCCACGCGCAGAGGCCGCCGAGGACGGCGAGGGCGGCCGCGCCCCACGGCGATTCCAGCAGCGCAAGGCTTTCCCAGTTCAGGCCGACGGCCGTGAGCATGAAGACGGCAAGCAGCACGGGGCCGCGCCCGCGAAGCGCGAAGGGGCGCCACGGCAGGCGGAACTCGTTGGCTGCCGCCTTGCGTTTGGAACCGGGGTCGCGCCCCTGGACAGAAGCGAGCTGTCCCCAAAAAGGCCCGGAATCGAGGCGCCTGGACGCGCCTCCTTCCTCCACGATGAGGGGCCGCGCCAGAAAAGTCGCCAGGCTCTCCGCGCAGGAAACCGCGGCGAGGGCATCGGACGTGGCGCCGAGCGTCCTGCGTTTCGCGCCTGCAAGCGCAAGCTCGAACGTCGGATCCTCGACCCCGTCTTGCCGCTCGACCTTCAGCTCGACGGCAGCGCCATCGTCAAGCTGCCGCCACAAGGTCGCCAAGGGCTTCATGACCCCGACGAAGCGCCCCCACCGTTTCTCATCCGGGGCGAACACCGTGCCGTAGGTGCCCGCAAGCATGGCGGCGCCCGCAATCCAGAGGATCGCGATGCTGGCGCCCAGCAAGGTCGGATCGGCCTCCGCGCCCCGCGCCGAAAGCCGGTGGAGCGCCACCAGCGCGCCCCATAGGCACAGAAAACCGGAAAAAGCGAAGAGTCCCGGCTCCCAGGCCGCGACCAAGCGCCGCTTCCTGACGGTGTGGCGAAGATCAAACATGGCTGCTCGCTTCTCGGCGCGCGCCGCGCCTGGACAACGTGCCTGGAGTATAGCAGAATTCCTTTCTCGATGAGAAGCGCGCCGCCGCCGGGGCGCCGCGCCGTGGTGAGGAATCCGGAGCATGTTCGAGGATCCGCTCAAGGAACCGCCCAGGACCGGCTTCCCCGCGGATTTCCTGTGGGGGACGGCCACGGCGGCCATGGCCGTTGAGGGCGCCCTCGGCGACGCCGTCCGCGGCGAAACCATTTGGGATGCCTTCTCCGCGGCCGAGGACGAGGGGTTCACGGGCCCCGACCGCGGCTGCGACCACCTCCGGCGCCTGAGCGAGGACATCGAGCTCATGCGCCGGTTGGGCGCCGGAGCGTACCGCTTCTCCGTGGCCTGGGCACGCGTCTTTCCCGAGGGACGCGGGCGCGCCGACGCTCGCGGCGTCGCGTGGTACGAGACCTTGATCGAAGCCCTCGCCCGCGCGGGCATCCGCCCCTTTCCAACGCTTTACTACTGGGATCTGCCCCTAGCGTTGACGCGCCGCGGAGGTTGGGCCCACCGGGACACGGCCTTGTACTTTGCCGACTTCGCGGCGTTCTGCGCCGAGCGTTTCGGACACTGCGTCTCGTGGTTCACGACGCTAAACGATCCATGGTCCGCGGCCCTGCGCGGTTACGGCGACGGCTCCCACGCCCCGGGCATCCGCGGGCACGGCCGCCGTGCGCTCCACCACCTCCTCCTTGCCCACGGGCACGCGGCCGCCGCCGTCCGCCAGCTCGCCGGGGAGAAGGCGCGCGTGGGCATCGCGGTCACGGTAACGCCGGTGCACGCGGCGCGGCCGGAGGCTGCCCACGCCCAGGCCGCCGCCCTTTACGACGCCTACCTCAACCGGTGTGTGCTCGACCCCCTTCTTCTGGGGAGCTATCCTCTAGAGACGGATGCGATCTTCCCACGGGAGGCTTCTCCGGCCGTCGACGGCGACGCCGAGCTAATCGCGGCGCCGCTGGATTTCATCGGCCTCAACTACTACACCCGCCGACTCGTCCTCGCGGCGCCGGGCGCGCGGCCCTTGCCCGTCAAAATCCTGCCGCCGCCACCGGCGGCGCGCACGCCGTTGGACGACGAGGTTTATCCCGCCGGCCTGCGGGAGGCGCTCGACAGGCTTGCGGACGGCTACGGCCAAAAGAAGATCTTCGTCACCGAGAACGGGATTCCTTGCGAGGATTCCAAGGCCGACGACGGCACGGTCCGCGACGGGGCGCGGGTCGAGTTCCTCAAGGCCCATCTCCGGGTGCTGGCGGCCGCCGTCAAGGACAAGCTGCCTGTGGAAGGCTACTTCGCGTGGTCGCTTCTGGACGGCTTCCAGTGGAGCCGCGCCGGCCCGCGCTGGGGCCTGGTCCACGTCGATTTCGAGGCCGCGCTCGCGCGCACTCCCAAGGAGAGTTTCGCCTTCCTGTCGCGGGTCATCGACGCCGGCGCGGTGCCGAATCCGGACGCGTGGTGATGGGCGGCGTTTAACGCGTCCGCTCGGTCGCGCGGCGGCGCGTCCCGGCGGCCACGTTCCGGCGCCTCCGCGGCGCCTCGCCGTCCTTGAAAACCACGAGCAATAGCACCAACCCCACGGCGAGCCAGACCACCGCCGCGGCGGCGACGATAAACCAGAGCTGCTCTCGGTTGTCGGGCGGACGCACGGCGATCGCCGCGCGGGCGAATGCGGCGGAAGCAGCCCGCAGCTCCTCACATGCTCGCTCGAGCCCGCGCCGCTTGATGCTCCACGCCGCAGCGACAGCGGCGTGGTCCGCAACGGCCGTGTTGACAGCGGACAAGGCCTTCGCAAGCTCCCGCCCCTCCGCGGCCGCCGCCAGGAACGGCGGAGCGGCCAGCGGCCGCGCCGGCCGTTCCGCGAGGCCCGCCATAATTTCCGAGAGCACCGGCGCGTACAGGAGAAGGCGCGGCTCTTCGTCGCGAGCGGGAATAATATCGGCCCGAGCTCCGCGCGGGGCCGCCTCGACCGCCAGATCGTAGAGCAGAAGCCGGATCATGTCGTTGGCGAGGTCGCGCGCCCGATCGATCGCCCGGGTCGAGCGCTCGATCTCGGGCAGGTCCGACTGCATGGCGGCCAACGCCGCGGCCAGCCGGCCGACCGCATCGGAGAACCTTTCGGCCTTCGAGGATTCCCCAGTGTCGGCGTTGCGCCAACCGGTGATCCCGCGGCCTAAGGCCATGGAGGCGTCGAGCAGCGCGCGGATCCGTCCGTCCGGCGCGGCGCCGCCTCCGGCCTCCGCTGCGAGGGCGTCGGCCCGCCCCGCGAGGTTCTCAGCCAGGGCGCACACCTCGGCCGCCGACGCGACGCGCTCCTCCCGCCCTGCTTCCCCGCCCTGCCGGCCGATCATCGCCGCGACGATGACGAGGCCCAGAAACACGGTGGCGCTCCCGAAGACGAAAAGCTCCAATCCCTTCCCTGCCAGTCGCATGGCGCCCCCTGTGGCATCCTATCGTTACTATTATCGGCGGCCCCTGTTTTTCGCTGCATGCGCGGGGGCGGCACGGACAACGATCCGGGCGGAAGGGCGGCAATGCGCGCGAAACGACGGGCGGCGCCGCGGGGGGCGCGGCAAACCTCTTGCCCCCTGCCGGCCGAGAGGTACAATGGGCCCAGACAGGCGGGTGTGACGCAGTGGTAGCGTATCAGCTTCCCAAGCTGACTGTCGTGGGTTCGAATCCCATCACCCGCTCCAAAGCAGAGGAGGCGCTGTAACAACGAGTTACCGCGCCTTTTTTCGTTTCTTTTCCGGCCCTCGTCCAAGGGCTTGGCGCCGCGCGAGGCCGTTCCGGCGCGTGAGGCTTTCCGCGAAGAATCCCGGCGCGCGGCAGAGGCGTCCGCCGGGAACGATCCGCTGCCCCCGCCGGAAGCACCCGATCCCGCCGCGCACCGGCGGGGCGGCGCCCTTTCGAGCCTGCGTGTGTTGTTTGACGTCCGGGGTGTTTCCAATTAGCATCGTCCATGGTGAAAACGCCAACGAGAAGTCCTATGGGTCAGAACGGCGGCGCGGAGTACGCCGACATTCAGCAGTCGATGGACGGCGCTGCCAATGGCGAAACGGTGCTGCTCAGGCCCGGCGAGTACGTGATCACGGAGCCGGACCAATCTCAATCGCGGGCACTTCTGCAAGGATTTGACAGGAGACAAGAGTTCCTCCTCAAGGAGAACCCATGAAGGTCAAAACCGCTTCGGCCGTGCTGATAATCATTGGCGCGTTGGCTTTAGGGACAACAGTCGGATTGGCCGCAGAACAGGGCCGGATCATTGGTTGGGGAAGCACGGTTGTCGGCGTCGATCTCAGCGGTGGATTTCGAGCGGTTGCGGCGGGGGGGCGGCACAGTCTCGGGCTCAAGGCCGACGGATCGATCGTCGCGTGGGGCGATAACGACCACGGCCAGTGCAAAGTGCCGACGCCGAACACGGGCTATGTGTCGTGTCCCTCAAGATCTTGCCGCTTTTTGTGATCGAAATTCCGCAAGTGACGGGGTAGTCGCGAGGACCTC
>MWEK01000050.1 GCA_002070955.1 Planctomycetes bacterium ADurb.Bin069 | reverse complement strand
AACTTCGTGGCGTTTCATGGCTCCGTACATCTCCTCCCCCTGTTGGGACCCGTCTCCAAGACGGTTCGGTTACAGGGGGATGAGTATCACGTATGCCGACCCCGACGCCTACGGGGTGGCTCAGAATTTCCGGAAAAAGGTGGGTCAGAATTTCCGGAACCCGCAAATGGGACTCTTTCGAATGAGCCACGCGATGTTATTAACCAAAATGTCTTCTTGCCCAAATACAAGCGTTGGCCTGACGATCGAGTAGGGCACGCCGGAGTCCTTTAGCATGGACTCCTGAATGGCCTTGCCCTTGTAATAGGGCAGATCTGATTCAAGAGATGCTTTCGTGACACTAATATGAACGATCCTCTTCACGCCCGCTATCTTGGCGCATTGGAATAGAGTCTTCGTATTCGCGAGTGCCCCTTCATATGTCTGACCGTCAAATGGAAAACGAATCCAATAGGTGTTGTATAGGGTATCCGCTCCACTGAGCGTTTCGGAGAGGGCGTCCGCGTTATTGAAGTTGTAGGGGAATGCTTTAAGCGAAGGACCAAATGGATTTGGTTTGTCGGGATGGGTCGTGATCGTACGAACAACTCGCCCCTTTTCCAGAAGAGCTTGGGAAATGTACTTCCCGATGTATCCAAAGGAGCCAGTTACGACATCCAAGGCTTTCAGCCTCCTAACAATGGTTAGATGGTTTCTTCATAACTCCTTTTGGCCACGACCTCGCGGTATAACATCCCGCCCGCAATTCTCTCGTAACACCTGCATTTGCAGAAGCTTAGGCCATGTTCTGCACTGAATGCGGAGGGATATATGGCTTCTATATAAAACACCTCGGCTCTTCGTATACAAATCGTCCACCGGACTTTTGACGCCCTTGCCGCCCCGGTTTAGGACATGGGTGTAAATCATCGTTGTCTTGACATTCTTGTGACGTCGCTAGACGGTCACCACTATCTTTGCACAGAGTGCGCAGCCGTCAAGATGGACTGTGGTCTGTGGTCGGGCTGCCGGCGGGTACGCTTGGGCGGGCGGCGAACAGTAAGGATCAGCGGGGCGCCGCGTGTGGCCTTCCATTTAGACCCGCCCAGATCGGCGGCGCCGGTGCATTCACTTGTTATGCATGGTTTCCGAGGGAAGGGTGTTGGCGAATTACCGCCAAGCTTTCCAAACCGAGTTGCGTTGAGCCCTCATTTTAGTGGATGATCACGCCGAAAGCCAGCGATCCGATCTAGGCAGAAATACAGTTGGCGATGCCAGCCGGTGATAGGGAGGAGAGCGGCAGGCAGATCACGAGGTGCGCACCAGCCGAGGAACGAGCACAGCCAAGCATCAAGCACTGCGCCGCAACCAACGGGGGGGCAACCGACCGTGACCGGCTAGCGTTCTTCCTCGAAACGGACGCCGCCCTTGACCTGGACTTCGAGGCGCTCGAGGCCAAGGCCGAGGCGGCTGCCGAGGAGCCGTCGCCGGAAGAGCGGCGCAAATACATCACGAACTAATGCCGACTTGCGTAAATGGGGTCTTTGCGCCAAAGAATACGTTCGTGAGCCTGTCGCGAAAGCCCCGCGCAGCGCGACGACTCCCGCGTGACTATCATGGCCGGCGTGGTTCTTGGGCGGACTCGGCGGGACGAACTGTTACCTCGGTTGTCCCGGTTCTTTCTGATCTTTTCGTCCGAACTGCGCCTAGGCGTACACCGCGTAGTCGATCTGCGGGAAGGCGTTGTCCTTCCACTCCAGCTCGCGCAGGTACCCGGGATCGATGGCGTTGCGCGCGATCGAGTCGGAGAGGCGGTTGAAACGGTCGATGTGGCTCTTGGTGCGTTTCACCGCGTACTGGACCATCGTCCCCGTGTTCATGATGAAGGCCCAGTCGCTGCTCTGCGCCAAGAGCAGCTCGCGCGCCGCCTGGTTGAGCGCGCGGCGCGTGAGCGGGTCGCGTTCGCCGCGGTGTCTTCCGGCCAGCTCGATCATCCGGTCCGAGGCGCGGTGGAGGTGGCGGTAGATCCAATCGTTCGTGCCGTTGAGCCACACCTCGGAGTAGCCCTTGTAGCCCCAGCTCGAGACGCTCGGCATCGAGATCTGGTGGGTGGGGTGCTTCTCGAGGTACGCGCTCGGCGTGATCAACTTCACGGTCTGCTGGTCGTAGGCGATCTTGCGGCACAGGAACTCGAGCCACTCGGGGCCCTCGTACCACCAGTGGCCGTACAGCTCGGCGTCGTAGGGGGCGATGATGATGGGTTCCTTGCCGAGGAGCCCGTACAGGTGCTCGATCTGCTTCTCGCGGTTGAACATGAAGTTCCCCGCGTGGGCGGCCGCCTTCTCGCGGGCGACCTGGGGGTCGTAGACCTCCTTGTGGTCGCCGGGGCCGGTGATGCGGTGATACTTGATGCCGGTGCACTTGCGGATGCCCAGGTGGTGGATGTAGGGCTTGACGTATTCGAAGTCCAGATCGAAGCCGACGTCGCGGTAGAAGTCCCGGTACCAGTAGTCGCCCGGGTAGCCCTCCTGCGCGCTCCAGACCTGCTTGGAGCTCTCCATGTCGCGGCCGAAGCAGGCGACGCCCGTGTCCGGGCAGATGATGGGCGCGAACACGCCGTAGCGCGGCCGCGGCGAGGCGTGCAGGACGCCGTGGGTGTCCACGAAGAAGAACTTGATCCCCGCGTCCTTCAGATGCGTCACCACGCGCTCGTCGAAGCCGCACTCCGGCAGCCAGATTCCCTTGGGAGGCGCGCCGAAGAACTGCTCGTGCGTCGCGACCGCCACGCGGACCTGGGCGCGCATGGCGCGCTCGTTCCCCGCCATGAGGGGCAGGAAGCCGTGCGTGGCGCCGCAGGTCATGAGCTCCAGGTGGCCGAGCTCGGAAAACCGGCGGAAGGCGTGAATCAGGTTGCGGGCGTACCGGTCGGCGAAGGTGGTGCGCGCGAAGGTCAGGCGGAAGTGGTACATGAGGGCGAGGCGGTGGAACTCGGGCATCCAGCGGGTGCGCTCCACCTCCTTGCCCGCCAGCTCGATGAGCTTGTCGAGGTGGTGGAGGTAGCGTCCCGTGAGCAGCGAGTCGTTCATCATGGACGCCAGCGTGGGCGAGATCGACATCGTGATCTGGAAAGGGACGCCGTCGTCGTGCAGCCGCTCGAAGACGTGGATGAGCGGGATGTACGTCTCGGTCATGGCCTCGAAGAACCAGTCCTCCTCGAGGAACTCCTCATGCTCGGGGTGCCGGACGTAAGGCAGGTGTGCGTGCAGGACGATGCTCAGGTAACCCTTGGGTTGCATGGAACGGGCTCCCTCTTCGTGTTGCGGGCGTCGCGCCCCTCTCTTCCCTAGGCCTACGATTCTTCAGTGTGGAGCACCGGCTCCGGGACCTCGGTGGTCCGCGACACGATCGGTATGATGCTGCGCTCTTCCAGTCCGTCGGCGGCGCGGGCCACGGCGTCGATGCGCTGGACGCCGTCGGGCAGGGCGAACCTCAGGGTGAAGGACCCGTCGGGCCGCAGCCGCACCTGACGGCCCTGCACCGTCACGGCGGCGTCCGGAGCGGTCGCGCCGTAGACGATCAGCTCGGCGTCCAGGACGAACCAGAAGTTGCGGCCCTTGGCGCCGGCGCCCTTGCGGACCGGGCTCGCGCCGAAGCTCGATACGGCGCCGGAAGAAAGCTCGGCCCTGAGCCGCTCCTCCAGCATGCGCCTGAGCTCCAGCGAGCTCTTGCCCACGTCGAAACCGCCCGAAAGGGCGTACAGGTTCTCGTAGTAGTCCTCCGCGACGGTGCCCCATTTGTCGTCGATCACATCGGACATTCCCGCCCGGGGCGTCCTGACGGTGTTGGAGCGCGCCAGGACCGCGAAGCGGCCGCTGGAGGAAAGGAGCCCGATCTCGGCGCAGTATGTGCGGTTCGGGTCGACGCGGAAGTACCAGTTGCGGGCGAAGTCATCCACGCGGATGTCGAAGAAGAGCTGGGCGTTGTAGCCGTTGAACTCGGCGCCGGCCACATCGTACACCCGCAGGACGCGGCTGGCCGTCTCGCCGGGCTGGAGCTCGAGGGACGCGAGGGCCTCCTCGTTTTTTCCGGGGGTGATTTCCCAGTACGAATGGATCCACGAGGGGTCGCGCACGAGCAGAACGAGACAGTTGATGCCGTAGCCCTGGGGGATGTCCTCCGCCTCGGACGTGCCGCCGAAGGGCCGGCGCCCGGGCAGCGGCCCCCCCCCGGATCCCGGCACGTGCGCGGCGGCGGGTTTAGGATCGGTGTGGGCCGCCGCCGGCGCTTCGGGCCGCTTCTCCTCGACCTTGGCTGTCAAATGATCGGGCATTCCTGCTCTCCCTCACGCGACTCGAACGGTGCGATCCCCGTTCGGGGCATCCGCAAAGCGCACACAGTGCGCGAAGTCATCCAAGTTTTTCGACTGTACGGGGGCGCAACTTGAATCGATTCGCGCCGTTAACCTGCCTCGCTCCCCGCCTTTGCCCCGCGTGCCGGGCCGCCGCCGGAGGCCGGGAGGCCTCCGGCGGTCCGCCCGCTCCGGGTTCCGGAAAAGGTTTCACCGGATCCCGCGGCGATCGTTGACGCCGCCGCCGGCAGGGGCAATGCTATGCGTAGCAGGCGCTGTGGCGCGCCGGCGCGCGGCAGGCGCGCGCGGGAGGCTGCTCGTGAACATTTTTCCCGGAAAAGTCGTCGCGGCCCGCGACGCGAAGCTGCGGGGCGCGGACGGCGCCGTGCGGCCGCCGCGGCTCGCGGACCTTTTGGCCAAGGCGCTGAGGCGGCTGGGCGAAGCCGGGGACACGCGCGCGTTCTGGTCCCGCATCGTCAAGCCGGGCGCCAAGGTCGGCCTGAAGGTCAACTGCCTGGCGGGCGCGCGGCTCTCGACGACGCCGCAGCTTGTCCGGGCGGTCGTCGCATCGCTGGCCGAGGCGGGCGTCCCCGCGGGCGACATCGTCGTCTGGGACCGGACGGCGCGGGAGCTGAAGGCCGCGGGCCTGACGTCCCAGGCGACGGGCGCGGGCTGCCGGGGCACGGACGAGGCCGGCGGCTACGAAACCGCCATCGCGTCCAGCGGCGAGGTCGGGTCCTGCCTGGCGCGCATTCTCACCCGGGACATTGGGGTTTTGATCAACATCGGCGTGCTCAAGGACCACGACCTCTCAGGGGTCTCCATCGGCATGAAGAACCTGTACGGCGTGATTCACAACCCGAACAAATACCACGACAACGCCTGCGACCCCTACGTCGCCGACGTCGCCAACCTGCCCGTCGTGAGGGCGAAGCTCGCGCTGACCATCGCCGACGGCACCCTCGCTCAATGCCACGGAGGCCCGGCGTTCAGCCCGGCGCACGCCTGGGAGTACGACGGTATTCTCGTCGGCACCGATCCGGTCGCCCTCGACCGCGTGGGGTGCGAGATTATCGAGCGCCGGCGCAAGGCGCGCGGGCTGCCGAGCCTCGCCGAGGCGAAGCGGTGGCCGAAGTGGCTGGCCACGGCGGCGTCCTACGGGCTCGGCGAGGCGGACCTCGCCCGGGTGAAGGTGCTGGAGGAAGGCGATGGCATGTGAGCGGCGGTCGTTCCTGAAAGCGGCCGCCGCGGCGGGCCTGGCCGCCGCGGCGGCGCCCTGCCGCGGCGCCGGGCAAGCCGCGGAGGAGGCTTCCGAGTTTCCGGTCAAGCCCGCCCGCCACTTCGTCGCGCTGCCCGAGAAGAGGGTGCGCTGCGAGCTGTGCCCGCGGAAGTGCGAGGTGGCCGACAGGGAGCGCGGCTACTGCGGCGTCCGGGAGAACCGCGGCGGCGACTACACGACGCTCGTTTGGGGCCGCGCCTGCTCCCTCAATATCGATCCCATCGAGAAGAAGCCGCTCTTCCACTTCCTGCCGGGCGCGACGGCGCTTTCGGTGGCCACGGCCGGCTGCAACATGGAGTGCAAGTTTTGCCAGAACTGGGAGATCTCGCAGTTCCGGCCCGAGCAGATCGCGGCGAGCTTCATGCCGCCCGCCCGGCTGGCTGAGCTCGCGGCGGCGCGCGGCGCGCCGGCTATCGCCTACACCTACAGCGAGCCCGTCGTCTTCTTCGAGTACATGTACGACGCCGCCGTCGCCGGCAACGCGCGGAAGATCAAGAGCGTGATGATCTCCAACGGCTACATTCTGGAGCCCGCGCTGGCGGAGCTCTGCGATGTCCTCGCCGCCGTCAAGATCGACCTGAAGGGCTTCACGGAGAAGTTCTACAAGGAGTACACCAAGGGCGAGCTCGCCCCCGTCTTGGCGGCGCTCAAGTACGTGGCGAAGCGCCGCGTGTGGCTCGAAATCGTCGTCCTGCTCATCCCGAGCCTGAACGACGGCGCCGCCGAGCTGACGGAGATGTGCGCCTGGATCGCGGGGGAGCTCGGCCCCGACACGCCGCTTCATTTTTCCCGCTACCACCCCATGTACAAGCTCAAGAACATTCCGCCGACGCCGCTTCAATCGCTGGAGCGCGCCCACGCCGTCGCCAAGAAAGCCGGGCTGAACTACGTCTACCTCGGGAACGTCGCCGGCCACGAGGCCGAGAGCACGTACTGCCCGCAATGCGGCAAGGCCGTCATCACCCGCTACGGCTACCGCGTGGACGCGCGCGCCCTGACCGACGGGAAGTGCGCGGGCTGCGGCGCGCCCGTTCCCGGCGTGTGGGAGTGAGGAGGCGGACGGCGCGCCCCGGCGCGCGCCGCCCGCGGGCTTGACGGCGGCGGCCGGCGGCGAAGGAGGTTTCCATGACGGCTCTTGCGTCTTTCTTGGCGGCGCTGTGCGCGTTCAACCCGCCGTCGGACACCTCGGGTCCCCTCACGGCGACGCTGAGCGCGGGCCCGATCGGGCGGACAGGCGAGGTCGTGCTCGCCGTGGAGAATGCCGCCGGCGAGGAAGGGGCGGGCGTGGTCACCTTCCGCGCCGCGCCGCCCTGGAGAGTTCTGCCCCGGCGCGAGTTCCAGTCGTCGGTGCCCGCCCGCGGCCGGGTTCAAATCGCCGTTCGCATCGAAGCCGCGGGCACGGTGTTCCCCGAGTTCTACGCCCTTTACGCCAAGGTCCAGCTCCGCGTCGGCGGCCGCTTGGCGTCGGCGGCGCCGGTCCTGGTCTTCGTCCCGAACGTTCCCTGGCCCGAACCGCCCGCGCCGCCGCCGCGTGCCCCCCTCGCGGCCGAGGTTCCCGACGCGGGAGGCTCCCTCGCCGGGCTTGGAATCGCCGTCGTGAGCCTCGAGACGTTCCGCAACGGCGCGGTGCGGCGCATGCCGCCGGGCTGGTCCGGCACCGACGAAGCCACGGGCGCCGTGTTCGGCGACGGGGTCGCGATCAGCCGCGACGGCCGCGCCTCGACCGCCTTGAGCTTCCACGTGCCGTGGCGCGGCGGAGCGGGCCGCATGACCGTCGACTTCCCGCTCGTCCTTCCGCGCGTTCCGCTCCGGGCGCGCTTCGGCATCGGCCTTCGCGCCCACGCGCCGAACGAACCGCCCAGCGACGGCATCACCTTCAAGGTCGCCGTGCTGGCGCCCGAGCCCAGGGAGCTGTTCGCGCGGCACACGCGGCAATGGGAGGACGCGAGCGTCGATCTGTCCGCCTACGCGGGCCGCGCCGTCACCTTGAGGCTGACCGGCGATCCGGGGCCGGCCGGCGATACGACCTGCGACCTGGGGTATTTCGAGGACCCGAGGCTCGAGCCGGCGGGCGCGGCGGGGGCCGCGGCGGCGTTCACGGGCGAAGAGACCTTCGCCGTGCGCAGCGCCGAGGACTGGACCGTGACGGTGCGCAAGGGGCGGCGGGGCGTCTGGGACAGCCGTTTCGAGATGCAGAACGCGGGGGGCGCGGCCTTCGGCTTCACGGGTTTCGAGGGGCGCGCGCTCCTTCCCGACGGCCGCGCGATCGCGGCGGCGTGGTTCGTGCGCGATGCGGTCTGGCGGCGCGACGGCGAGAAGCTCATCGCCGGGCACGCTCTGGCGCCGACCGGCTTCATCGAGTGCGTCGTCGCGCCCATCGAGGACGGCTTCACCGTAGGATTCCGGGCCGAGGGCTGCGAGCTTCTCGACGTCGGCCCGGGCCCGTTCGACGCCGAGGCCGAGCGCGTGTACGCGGGGGCCGGCAACGTCATCGTGCGGCCCGAGCCGTTCCGCCTGAACGCCGACGGGCACCGCCTCGCGGCGCGCTTCGCCGGCTTCGACTTCCCGGGAATCTCCGTCGTGCAGGCGACGGACACCCTGCCCGAGCGCCTGGAGGTCGTGCCCGCGCGCCGGATCTATCGCCTGGCGGCGGGCGAAGACCCGGTCTTCGCCTTCGTGGCCGGCACCAAGGGCGCCTTCGATGCCGCCCTCAGGTACCGCGACTCGGTCGCCTCGGTGCAGCCCGCCGCGCCCGCCGTCGCGGCGCTCAAGGGCCGGTTCGTCTTCGACATCTGGGGCGGCCGCTACGGGCAAGGCGCGGCGTTTCTCAAGCGGGCGGCGGCCTACGGTCTGACGCACAGCCTGGTGGTGTGGCACAACTGGCAGCGCTGGGGCTACGACTACCGGCTGCCCGAGATTTTCCCGCCCAATCCGGCGCACGGCTCGCTCGATGAGTTCCAGGAACTGGCCGAAACCTGCCGGAAGCACGGCATCCTTTTCGCGCCCCACGACAACTACATCGACATCTACCCGGACTTCGACCGCTTCACCTACGACCTGGTCTGCCGGGACGAGGCGGGAAGACCCCTGCGCGCCTGGTACAACCGCGGCCGCGATGCGCAGTCCTACCGCTTCCGGCCCGACGCGTTCTTGCCTTTTCTGAAGGACAACCTGGAGTTGATCCGCGAGGACATCGCCCCGACGGCGTACTTCATGGACGTGTTCGCGTCAATCGACCCCTTCAGCTTTTACGACGGCGCCGGCGCGCGGCACCGGCGCCGCGAGACGATCGCGCGCTGGGCGGAGGCCTTCGTTTGGACGAGGGAGCACCTTCGGGGGGCTCCGCAGGTGAGCGAGAGCGGGCACGACGCCCTCATCGGGGCGTTGGACGGCGCGACCTGCAACCACCTGCGCGTCGATCCGGAGCGGCGCGCCGAGATGGCGTGGCCTATCGGGTGCGCCGACGCCGAGCGCATTCCGTGGTTCGATCTGGTGTGGCGCGACAAGTTCGTGCTGCACGGAGCGGGCTACGGGAATCGGTTCGCGGGCGGGCTGCCGCTCGGCGCCCACGGCCCGCAGAGCGACGACTACCTGTCGGTGGAGGCGCTCGCCGGACGCCCGGGGATGGCGGAGGCGCCCTTCGGCCGCGGCGTCGTCCGCAAGTACTGGCTCTGGCACGATTTCGCCCACCTGATCGGCCTCTGCCCCGTGGAGCGGGCGGAGTTCGTCGAGGGCGACATCCACCTGCAGCGGGTGACCTACCGGAACGGCGCCGTGGTGTGCGTCAACCGCTCGCCGCGGGATCGCGCGATCGATGGCGTGGTGCTGCCGCCGTACGGGTTCTTCGCCGCCGCGGAGAAACACCAGGCCGCGGTGGCGCGGCGGGGGACGGCGACGGTGGAATGGTCGTTCGGGCCGAAGGCGTGGTATGTGAATCCGCGCAACCAGAGCGACCGCGGCCGTAAGGCCCTTCGGCCGGTGCTGCGCCAGGCGGCGGCGCGGGACGACGGGACTCTGGCGCTTGCGATCGCGTGGGAAGGAACGGCGCGGCTCGACGCCCGGGAGCTCTTCGCCTTCGTGCACTTCCTGCCCGAAGACGCCGACGACATCGTGTTCCAGGGCGACCACGCCGTGCCGCCCGAGCTAGGCGGCGCCGAGGAAGCCGTCTCGCACGGAACGGCCAAGGTGCCCCGCGAGGCGCTGCCGCCCCGGGGCGAGGTCGTTTTCCGCGTGGCGGCCGGCCTCTGCGCCCGGGCGACGGGGCGAAGAATCCCCATCGAGGGCCTCGATCTGGGCGAGGATCGCGTGCTGCTCGGCACGGTCACGCTCAGGTTCGAAGAGACGCTCGAAGTCGCCGCGGTGAATCCCGTGAAGCTCGAGCCGCGCGGTCCGGCGGCGGGCGCGGAGATCGATTTCGGGCTGCTGCGCAGCACGGGAGCGTTTCGCCTCGTGCGCGAGGAGCGCGCCTGGGTGCTGACGCCGCTTCCCGACAGCGACGCTTTCACGGCGGAGTTCCCCTTCGCGTTCTTTCCCGACCTGCGGGGGCTTGCGTCGGCGCGCGCTTTTGCCTTCACCGGCGAGCGAATCGACGGCGTCGTGGCGAAAGCCCTGTCCGACGGGCTGCGAATCACGGTGCCGGCCGGCGTGTTCAGGTGCGAGCTGACGCCGTAGCCGCGGGAGGCGCGGCGAAGACGGCGGCGGGCGGACCGGGCCGGTTCCTTTTTCGGGACTTGGGGGAAATCTAGGCTCGAATACCGCAACTCCTTTATCGGAGCTAAGTTCCGATAAAGTTGCAAGTTCCGGGAAAGCATCGTATTCTTTGGCGGCCGAGGAGGGGAGACCTCGGCGTGCCACAAGCCCGGGGAGATGCCCGTCAGCGCCGGCCGCACCTTCCGGCGCTCCGGGAAGCGGGACGGAAGAGGTCGTGACTGTGGTGGTTGGTCGGGGAGGGTGCGCGTAGGCGGTGGCGATGCGTCAGAAATTGTTCGGGCACGCCGTGATGGGGCTTGTGAGCGTCGCGTGTGTGTGTGTGGGTGAAGTCCCGTATTCCCTGATTCCGCTGGCCGTTTTAATCTACGGCATCCTCCCGACCCGATCCGTGCGGCAGGGCGCCTACTGCGGGCGCCCGCCGTACGCCGCGCGCCGGCTGGGCACGAGGAGGTTTATCGCGGACGAAGGCCCGGGAGACCTTCTGCGGCGCGCCGAGGAAGCGGCCGAGCAAGGAGGGCTCCGGAGCGCGTTCGTCGCGGGCGAACGGCCCGCCGCGAGCTCGTTCCCCGAGGAAACCTTCGAAGAGACCTTCGTGTAGCCCCCGGCCGCCGGCCGGCTACCCGGGGGGGTCCATGCCCAGCGCGCGCAGCGCGAAGTGCTCATGCGCTCGGTACCCCGCCGGAGGGCGCGTCCATGCCCAGCGCGCGCAGCGCGAAGTCGTACGCGCCGCGCATGATCGCCTCGTCCGTGGCGAGGCGGCTACGAGCGATGCCGGTCTTCTTCCCCTGCATGACCGCGGTTTCGTCGCGGAGGAATTCCTCGCGTTCGGCCTCGTCGCCCAGGTCGAAGAGGCGTTTGTAGCCCCGTGCCCGGCCGGAAACATGGGCGGAGCGCGCGTGCGCGAGGGCGTGGGGCGCCACCAGATCCCACGCCCCCGCCAGTCCGCCGCCCAAGACGACGAGATCGGGGTCCAAAAGACCGATCGTCCAGTTGAGTCCGAAGGCGAGGGCCTCCCCGAGGCGCCGGAAGGCGCGTTCGGCGGCGGGGACGGCGGCGGCGCGTTTTCCGCGGGCGAGGGCGGCGATACGCTGGGGAAGGCCGGGCTCGTCGGCGTCGAAGGGGAAGGGAACCGCGCCGAGCTCCTCCCGGAAAAGCCGCACGAGCCCGCCCGCGCTCGCCGTTTCCTCGATGGCGCGGCCGTCCACGTAGGGACAGGCTCCGATTTCCATGCCGGTGGACGACGAACCCGTGAACATGACGCCATCCGCGACGAAACCGCATCCCCAGCCCGTGCCGAGCGTCATGCCGGCAAGGCTCGTCAGACGCCGCGGGCTGCCGCGCGCCTCCAGGGCGCCGTTGAGTTCCCTCAGTTCGCCGTGACGCGCGGCGCCGTACGCGAAGAGGTCCCCGTCGTTGTTGACGAAGACGGGCAGGCCGAGGGCGTCGCGGAGGGTCGCGGCTAGGGGCACCGCGCCGCCGTACGCGGGCATGTTCTCCAGCGGTCCGATCACGCCCGCCCGGTAGTCGGCCGGACCGGGGAAGGCGAAGCTCGCCGCCGCGGGCGGGCCGAGGCCGCGCGTGCGCTCGCAGACCTCGCGGAAGCCGCGCACGAGATTGTCGAGGGAACGCTTCAGGTTCCGGCTCTCCGCGGGCAGGACGACTCCCGCGTGGAGGACGAGCGCGCCCCCCTTGATTCCGTTGAACACGAAATTGGTCCCGCCCGCATCCAAGGTGAGGATGAGCGGCTCGGAGGAACGGGTCGCGGGTTCGGTCATTGCGACGGCTCCCGAGGCTGCGTTTTCGGCGCGCCGCGCCGGCGCGGCGGCACGGGGATTACTATAGCCGCCGCCGCGCCCGAGTGCACGCGCCGCGCGGCGGCGATCTGATTTCTTCCGCCCCGGGGCGAGGCGGTTGCGCTGTGGCGCTGCAGGCAGGACGACTGAGGCGCACCGAGGGCCCCGCAGGTACAGATGAGCGCT
>MWEK01000049.1 GCA_002070955.1 Planctomycetes bacterium ADurb.Bin069 | reverse complement strand
CCAGCCGCGCGGCCGGCGCGTCCCCGCCGCCACCGGGAACGGCCGCGCCATCGGGCCTGCCGGGTTCGGCCCGCGAGAGGAGGAAGAGCAGCGTCGCCGCGATCGCGAGCGAGAGCGCAAAGGCGACTCCGAACTTGCGCATTGCCGTGACTCCGGGAAGCAAGGGCGCTGATCGCGCGCGGAACCGCGCGCGCAGGCCCGCCGCGGCCCTCTCGAGAATCAACCCCGCGCGGCGGCGCAAGTGGCGGCCGGCAAGCCGTTCAAAGCGCAGCGCGGAGACGCCGGAACCCGCGGGCGCGCCCTCGCCGGCCCATTAATCGCACGGTTGCGCGCACGGGGGCAGCCCGCTGACCTTCTCCGGAAAGTACGGCTTGCCGTCGAAGCTGTCGATGCCGTCGGCGACATAGGGCCTGCACGTGTTGTCGGACGCCGTGACCGGGCTGTGATCCGGCGCCAGCATCGCCCCTCCGCTGAACAAGTACGCGAGAATCTTGACCGCATCGCTGATGTCCAGCTTGTTGTCATCGTTGGCGTCCGCTGCTTTCGCGCACACGGGCGGCGGTTTCGACTCGCCCCCGAAGAGGTATCCCAGCAGCGCGACCGCATCGGCGATGTTCACCTTGTTGTCCGTGTTGACGTTGCCCATGAGGATGCTGATCGTCTCGCCTTCGCCGGCGGGCAGCGTCACGGCGCAGGCGACGCCCGACGATTCCACCGTGCCCTTGAGAGCAACGACGGTGTACGTGTGGCGGCCGTCGGGCTGGCCGGCAAGCACCGCCTGCGCGGCCGTGCCCGCCAGCGTCGCCAGCACCTCGTCGCCCTCGCACACCGCGATCACATCGTAGACATCGCCGTTGATCCAGGTGAGCATTACGGTGTTGCCCCGCCCGCGGCAGACGAGCTCCGAGACCGGGGCCGTGGGGACGCCGCTCCGAGGCGCCACGGCGCCGTACTTGACCTTGATGAAGTCGATTTCGAAGGCCGCCGCGTCGGCGGTGCTGAACGCGCCTACCAGAATCGCGGTGAAGGGAATGGTCGTATCGGCGAAAAGCCTCTCTTCCCAGCGGTCCGCGTTCTCGGGCGGCGTACGCCAATCGGGCCTGATCGGCGCCGGGTCGCCGTTCAGGTAGATCCTGCTGTGATAGGCGCCGTTCCGATCGGCGTCCTCGGTCATGTACCAGACCGACACCCACTCGCCGGGGTTGAGGCCGTAGATGTCGCCGCCGTCGCTGACGTCCAGCATGTCGCCGACCAGCGCCATCCCGAAGGACCGCGAGCCCACCGCGGGGTCGTTCGCGGACGGGTCGCCGTCGTGGTAGCACAGCGTGAACATGCCGTGGCTGGAGTCCCGCACCGCCGTGCCGACGGGAGCATCGGCGACATCGCGCGGATCGGGCGTCAACCGCCACCTGATGTAGACGGTCACGCCCTGGGCGTAGCGGCCGCCCGCGGGATTGGCGGGGGGCGCGAGCACACGGCCCAGCACGATTTTGCGGTTGCTCGGATCGGGATACCCGCCCGCGACGGGATTGCCCGGGTCCTCGATCGAAAGCGTCTTGATGCTCTGGCCGAACAACCCCTCCCCGGGTCGGCCGCGGATCTCGACGCCTCCGGGCGCGATAAGCACGGGATCGCCGGGCAGCGTGTACTCGCCCGGAGCCGATCCGTCCCAGTAATCGGACCCGACCGATCGGATCCACGATCCGTCCAGGCATCCCTCGACGCCCTTCTGGGCGACGTACCGGTCCATGGGATTGGACTGCGGGTCGTGGGCATCGGGATCGTAGACGTAGTCCCAGCCGCCGATGGGTTCCAGATAGGGCTCCTCCACCCGCGGCATGACCACGCGGTTGGAGGAGATCGGCCCGCACGGATTGCCGGCGATCGGCTCCAGCATGAGTTCGTACCTGACCTCGCCGTGTCCCGGCGTCAAGGTGGAATCCCAGTACTCGAACGTATCGGGCGGCAGGTTGTCGTTCAGAACGGCGCCCCGCCGCGAGATCCCGACGCGCCTCACCGGGTACGGGAGCGCGCCCCAGGTGATGCGCGCCGCCGGGGGCCGGCGCGTATAGTCGACGGTGGCGCGCACGCTGACGCCGGGGCAGTGGCTGACGAAGCACGAAACCGCGGGGAGCGGCGCGCCGGCGACGATGGCGCGCACCCCGTATTGGTGCTCGCCGATGACGAGCTCGTGCGTGCCGTAACTCGCCGCCGCGCCGGGCAGCGCTTCGAGCACCGCGCCGTCCCGCAGAATCTCGATCGCGTCGTAGACCGCGCCGGCCGGCACGGTCCACGTCAGGTTGAGCGCCGGCGGGTCCGCGGCCGAGTCGATCGCGCAGCCGAGCCCGAAGGGCGGCGGCTGCGTCTGGCCGGGGCGGAGGAAGCCCACCTTGTATCCGATGTAATCGAGCTCCATGGCCGCGGCCGCGCCCTTGACCGGAAGCCCGAAGGCGATGTAGTCGTCGGGATCCGTGCCGGTCTCATCGGCGCTAAGGGGATCGAAAAGCTCCTGCGCGAAGGCCGGCGTCGTCGCGCCGTTCAGGTACACCTCGACGAGGTAGGTGTCGAACGCCGTGAGCAGCACGGCCATCCACACCGTCACGAAGTCCGTGGGACCGCCGGCGTAGGCGAGATCGTACTGGTCCATCAGGAAGAGCCTGCCGTCCGGCAGGAAGGCGATCGATGCGTTGATATCGGCCTGGTCGACGACACTGATCATGCCCTTGCCGCGATTGGCGGCTTCGGTGACGAATCCCGCGCTCACCCAGTCCTGGCCGGCGGGCGGCGCCGCGTCCCTCGGGTTGGGCGTGAGGCGCCACCTCGCGATCACGGTCACGCCCTGCTTGATACTGGCCAAGTTCGTCGTCTGGCCCGGCAACCACACCGGACGCAGAAAATAGACCGCCTCGTTGGCGGGCGTACTCCACGCGAAGTTGAAGGGATTGCCCGCCGCGACCGTCGTGTCCCCCGCGACTTCCAGCGCCAGCACCGTCGCGTTCCCGCCGCCGTCGCCGAGCCCCGGGCGCAGGAGCAGCTCGGCCCCGCCGGGCGCGTCGCCGTACGGATCGCCGAGGTTGTACCGCCCGGGCGCGCTGCCGTCCCAGAAGTAGGTCTCGATGCCGCCGAGCCACTCGCCGTTCAGGAGGCCCGCGACCATGGTGCCGGAGAGCGGCACGTACTGCGCCTCCCCGGCCGCGGCCTCGTACACGTAGTCCCACCCGCCGGGCGGATCCGGCCAGCCGCCGCGCCCGAGCACCGCCCCCGCGTTCATGCCGACCGCAACGAGGACAGCCGCAAGCCCCCCTCTGCGCATGTGCACTCCCTTTTCGCTCCGGGCCGCAACTCCAGCCTTGCCTTCAACCGATCTTCCGCACCCGCAGGCGCCCGCGCCTCGTGCGCGCGAGGGCCGCCCAGGGCGGACGCGAACCGAACACGAGCTTCCGACTGGCTCAATTCTACAGGGGGCGGCGCGGCCGTGCCAAGCTCCGCTTCGGACGCCGCGCGGGGGCTTCACGCCGGGGCGCCGGCTTGAGCTTGGGCCTGGAGCGCGGCGACGCTGCCGGCGATTTCCAGGCGATAGCCGCCGTCGGGCAGCCGCTCGGCCGTGTCCACGATCGCCGGCTGCTCCAGAGCGCCGCCGCCGGCCTCGCGCGTCACGTGCACGACGGGGTGGGCGGCATCGCTCGGGTTCGCCATCGCGACCACGCCCTCGGAACCATCGGCGAGGCGCACCGGCGTGCCGGGCGGGAAGATGCCGAGGCAGCGGAAAAACAGATCCACGCAGAGGGGATTGAACTCGCTTCCCGCGCCGCGAAGCAGCACTTCGGCCGCGCGCTCCGGTGTGAAGGGTTTCTTGTACGGACGTTTGGCGGTCAAGGCTTCATAGACATCGATCACGTTGACGAGCTGCGTCAGCGGATCCACCGTGATCTGCGCCCCGAGCGCGGGGTATCCGCGCTGGTCGTTGCGCAGGTGATGCCCGAAGGCCACGCTGATGGCGATGTCGGCCACGCCCCGGGCTTCCATGAGAATCTTGGCGCCCAGCTCGGGATGCCGGCGCATCACCTGCCACTCGGCGTCACTGAGCGCCCCCGGCTTGAAGAGCACCTCGTCGGGTATCAGGACCTTGCCGACGTCGTGGAGCAGCCCCGCTTGAGCGACGGCGACCAGTTCTTTCTTGTCGGTCGTCAGGCATTCGGCGATGGCCATGGCGTAAATGCAGACGTTCACCGAGTGGTTGAAAGTGTAGCTGTCGTAGTCCTTCACCGAGGCCATGGCGACGAAGGCGTTGGGATCTTTGGAGAGCACATCGGTGAGCCTGAGGGCGATCTCCGTCATCTGAGTCAGCGACGCTTTGTGGTCATGCTTGAAGTTGGTGATGAAGTTGTGGATGGCGTCGAGCGCCCAGGGGTAAACCTCCAGGTACGACTCGCCGGTCTCCACCTCGAAATCCCCCGGCGTGGGAGCGATGGCCGCCTGCGCGCGGTCGGACGCCGCCGCGCCTTCCCGCGGCGCCTCGCGCAGCGGCTTGACCTGAAGGACGGCGTGCGCGATCTCCTGGCGGGCCAGCAGCGCGTTGAACTCCTCGGCCGAACGCGTGCGCGCCTGGAGCAGCGTTTTGATGAACGCCATGATCTCGTCGGCCGTGATGCCGCGCGCGAAGCGCGCCCCGAACCCGCCGCGCTCGCCGATCACCACCAGCAGCCGGTGCGCGCGCACGCTCAGGTCGTACAACGGCTCCCCGTCCACGATCAAGAGCCCTTTCACGATGCCGAGAACGAAGCTCTCGCGGCTTTCGAAGTACCGGTCCAGCGCCGCGGCGGCCTCCCTCGACGCCTCGGCCACGCGCCGGTGCTCCGGGAAGTACACGGTGCCGTTCATGAGCGCCACGGAGAGCGCTCGCACAATCGCCTCGGCCGACTCAGCCTGCATGGAGCTCCTCCTCCGACAGCCGCAGGCGCTGCATGAGCCGCGCTCGAACCGCCTTCGCCGCCGCTTTGGCCTGGGCCCGTAACCGGCGTCCCTTCGAGGAGAAGAGCAGCCGCCAGTCGCCGGCGATCGCCTGGATGGCATCGAGGCACCGCTCGGTGCCCAGGCGCCGCAGCGACTCGAGGCAGGCCAGCCGCTCTTCGACGTCCGCCTTGTCGGCGCCCCCGCCGCCGAGGCGGTCGGCCAAAACCGCCTCCGCCAGCGCGCTGCCCGAGTAACCCAACGTCTTGATAATCGTCATGCGCACGTGAAGATTGGCGGACACGAGCTCGCGGGAAATCACGCCGAACGCTTCGCGGTTGTCTATTTCGACCAGCCGGGAGAAGAGCTGCTGGCGGGCACCAGCCCCCACCCGGGGCAAGAGCTGCTCGATCACGCCCACGGCGGCGGGCGAAACGTTGGCAAGCACGCACTCCACAACGCGCTCGAGGCGGCTGGACCGGGTTTCATCGGGGACTTTCGCCGCGAGGAACTTGCAGAGATCCTCATAGCACAGCGGGCAGAACTCCCGCAGGCGTTCCTGGGGCATGGAGGCGCTGCGAGTCAGGAGCAGCGTGCCGAACGCCTGCGCGAACACCGCGCTCTTCGCGACGAACCTGAGCGCCGCGTACCAGGCCGACTCGTTGGCATCGATCAGGCGCCCGAGCGCCCACGCGCAGACGGCCGGCGCTCCCACCAGAATCGCCCGGTCCGAGTCCCTCAGCTTCGCGCCGCAGGCCTCCGTGACACCCGCCATGAGCACCGAACCCGCCTGGGCGTCTTCCTCCAGTTTCCGGTCCAGGAACGCCGCCAGGCGCTGCCCGATGCCTTCGCGCGCCGCGGCATCCTCCTCGCACTCCACAAGGGCCAACAGGGTGTCCCGATGGCTGCGGTCGATCTTCGCGGCGTCCCACTCGAGCCTCGCGCCGCCGCATTTCTCGGTCAACGCCGCCAGACCGCGCGCAACATTCGCAAGCGTCGCCTCCGGTGGATCGTCGCCGCGCTTTCCGGGCGCCGCGGCCGCCGGCGCCTTCCCGGGCGGCGTGACCGGCGCCGTTCCCGGCGCGGCGGCCGGCGCGGCCGGGGACGCCGCGCCGGACGCTTTCAACGCCGCCAGCACCGATGCGCCAAGCCGGAAGCTCCGCGACGTGCCTCCGACGCGGCTGAAGATGGCGCGGAGCGCATCGGCCCCGCTTCCGCCGGCCTGCCTCTGCGCCGACTGCGATTGGCCCACCCAATGCCGCACGGCCTCCCTCGATCCGAAAAGCGACGCGGCCAAGGCGCTCAACGCCTGCTCCCGGGATGCCACGGCCGCATTCATGGCCGCGTTCGTGAGATCGGTCTTCATCCTGTCGAGGAGCGCCGCGATCTCGTCCTTCAGGGCAAGCACGTTTTCGGCGCCGCCGGCGCCGCCGGGGGCGAGTTCGCGCACGAGCAAGACCAGCACATCGCTGGCGCGCACCTGCTTCGCCGCCCGCTTGCCCTCCGCCGCCGTGCCCGCGTTCCGGGCCACAAGCATTCCGAGGGCGCCCAGCCTCTCCCGGATGGAGTCGTCGGCCATGAGTTCTTTGAGCAGCCCGCGCTCGTCGGAGCTGACGCGCTTCTCGGCGAACTCGCCGACGACCTCCTCCGGCGTGCCTGCGGCGTTGCACCGGGACAGGCTGCGGGCGAGCTCGACATCGGTGGAGTCCTGGACGTACTCCTGCATGTCGTACGAGAACCCCATGACGGCGATCGCGGACGCCTTCGCCTCGGCGATGACCGCGGCCGCTCCGCCGCGCGCCTTGAGCACGTCAGGGTCCAGCAGCAGGATCTCGGCCACCGCGGACAGATCCCCCGCGCCGACGCCGGGCGCGATGGCGATATGGCGCACGAGGCGCCGGATGAGCTCGGCGGCCAGCTCGGCGGCGAGGGGCTCGCGGTCGTCGAGCTTCCGGCCCATGACTATGAGCGCATCGGGCTCGACGCACAGCGTGATCTCCGGAACCCCGGCAAGGAGCTCGACGGTCGTACGGTGCCAGGCGTCAAGCTGCGCGCCGATGCGCGCGTGTCCCGGCGGGTAGAGCCTCCTGCTCTTGACGTAGCCGAGGAGACGCCGGATAAACTCGCGCTGCGACCGAAGCTCGGGTTGCGACGGCACACCTTCCCCTGCGGGCTCAGCCCGGCCGGAACGT
The DNA here is from genome assembly GCA_002070955.1 of Planctomycetes bacterium ADurb.Bin069. Lineage (GTDB taxonomy): Bacteria > Planctomycetota > UBA8108 > UBA8890 > UBA8898 > UBA8898. The sequence continues at coordinate 5,301 of MWEK01000049.1, read as the reverse complement.
TGGCGCTGGCAGCGGTTGTCGGCTGTCATGATATCGATGCAATACGGACCCTGCGCCGCTCTCGACGCGCGCGGAGAGGCGGGTCAGCCGCGAAAATCGCCCTTCCTTACGAAACAATAATGCCGCGCCCGGCGCCATCCGTCACATCGCCGGGCGCTTCGCGGCGGACGCGCCGAAGCAGCGCGGCCCGCGCGGCATGGGAACCGCCTCTCCCGCGCCGCAGGCGCCTGCCGCGGGCCGGAAATCCGGCGCTTCCCACCGGCGGCCCCGGTGTGCAGCGAATCGCCAAAGCGGCGGATCTTGACACTGGGTCGCGTATTTTGGGAACATGAAAGGGCGGCGGAACTTCCGAGGAGGAGCCATGCGAACCTCGCGGCGATCGTTCATGCACCGGACCGGTGCGCTTGCGGCGGCGGGCGCGCTCTCTTCAACGCCCCTTTTCGGGGGGGCGGCTCCCGCGCGCGAGCCCTTCGCGCGCCAAGGGCCGCCATCCATCAAGGTGAGCTGCTGCGCGTACTCGCTGCGCCGGTACCTCTCGGGCAAGAACCCGCCCATGACCATGGATGACTTCCTCGTCTGGGCGGCTGAACTGGACCTGGATGGCGTCGAGCTCACGAGCTACTACTTCCCGCCCGATGCCGATGCCGCCTACTTCAACCGCCTCAAGCGGCGGGCGTTCCTGCTCGGCCTGGATGTGTCGGCCACCGCGGTGGGCAACAACTTCTGCCTCCCGCCGGGCCCTCAGCGCGACAAGGAGATCGCGGCGGTGAAGTTCGGCGTCGATCGGGCGGCCATGCTCGGCGCGCCCTGCGTGCGCGTGTTCGCGGGCGGCGCTCCCGGGGGCGTGAGCGCGGACGCCGCCAGGCAATGGGTCGTTGAGGGCCTCGAAGCGTGCTGCGCCTACGCCGGCGAGCGCGGCGTCATGCTGGCCCTCGAAAACCACGGCGGCCTCACGGCGGATGCGGAGGGCGTGCTGGCCATCGCCGCGGGCGTCGCGTCGCCCTGGTTCGGCCTCAATCTCGACTCGGGCAACTTCCACTCCGAGGATCCGTACGCCGAGCTCGCGCGCATCGCCCCGTATACCATTACGGCCCACATCAAGGTCATGGTGTCGGCCAAGGGCCGGCCGCCCGAGGAGGCCGATATCGGGCGCGTGTTCTCCGTCCTGAGAGACGCGGGCTTCCGCGGCTACGCGGCGCTCGAGTACGAAGAGTCCGGCGAGCCCAAGGCGGACTCGGCCAAGTATCTGCGCGTCATGCAGGCGGCGGCGCGCGCCGCGTCCGCGGGCGGCTCGTAGCATGCGCGCCCGACTGGATTGCGTGGAATGCATCGTCCGCCAGGCGCGGAGAACGGCCGAATTGTGCACGCCCGATCCCGCCCTCAGGCTCGCCATCGTAAAAGAGACCATGCGCCGCCTGTGCGCGGATCCGTTCGACCGCTCGCCGGCGGAGCATTCCCTCGCGGCCTACGCGGCGGCGGCGGAGCTCTCCGGCGTCTCTGACCCCTTCCGCGAGAGCAAGGCGGAACAAAACGCAACCGCCCTCGCCATGTATCCGAGGCTCCGCGCCCGCGCCGCGGGCTCGCCCGACCCGCTCCGCACCGCCGCGAAGCTGGCCATCGCCGGCAACGTCGTGGACCTGGGCGTCGGGCTCGCCTTCGACCTGAACGAGGAAATCGCGAAGGTGCTCGACGGCGTCCTGGCCGTGGATCACTTCGCGCGCTTCGAGGAGGAACTCGCCGCGGCGCGCACGCTGCTCTTCCTGTGCGACAACTGCGGCGAGATCGTGTTCGATCGGATCTTCATCGAGGCCATGCGCGCGCGGTTCCCCGAGCTCCGGGTGTTCGCCGCCGTCAAGGGCGCCCCCATCATCAACGATGCGACGCTGGAGGACGCCGCCGCCGTAGGGCTGGCCGAGGCGGCCGAGGTCGTCTCGACGGGATGCGCCTGCATCGGCGCGCCGCGCGGCGCCATCGCCCCGCGCCTGGCGGAGCTCCTCGATTCCTGCGACCTGGTCATCGCCAAGGGGCAGGGGAATTTCGAAACGGCCGGCGATCCGCCGCGCCCCATGTACTTCCTGCTCAAGGCCAAATGCCCCTGCGTCGCCGAGGAGCTCGGCGTGCGCTTCGGCGATGTCGTCTTCATGCGGCGGCCCGCGCCGGAAGCGTGACGGCGGCAGTCGGCTCTGTTACAATGAGCGCTCACTCGGGAGACCGAACCATGAGCACGTGGGACGATATCGACGGCCAGACCCGCGGCTTGAATTCCGAGCCATACCGAACGCCGGCCGCCGTGTGCGCCGCCCTCGGGAACGAGAAACGCATCGAGCTGGTCGCGCTCCTCGCCAAGGGCGCGCTGTCGGCCACCGACCTGCGCGAGAAGACCGGCCTCTCGCGAAGCAGCCTTTCGCAGCACATGAACATCCTCGAGGCGCGGGGCCTCGTCAAGGCGAGGCCCATGGGGCGGTGCGTCGCCTACGAGCTGGCCAGCACCGCGGTCACCGATGTCTATCGCGCGGTCGCGCGGCTGTGCCGCGAGCGCATCGAGGGATTGCGCAAGCTCGCCCGGCAACTTTGAGGGCGCCTTCGGCGGACGCGACCTGTGAATCCCCGCCCCTTTTCCGTGGAAGGGGGGGAGAAGCCTTCGGCGGACGCGACCCGTGAGTTTCGGTCGCGCTAGGGCCGCGGCCTGCTCCTGAAACCCGTCGGCATGGCTTGGACGACGTAACGCACGTCGTTGTCGCCCTCGTCGATTTCGATGCCCACTTGGAACGTCACGCAGTCGAACGCCCGCGAGATCCCGTAGAATTGCTCGGCGGTGGTGCCCCGGGCGAAATCGTAGCGGTAGTAGGCGCTCAACGTGTACACGTCCGACAGATTCCAGTCCAGGTCGGCCCAGAAGTAGTTGCGTTCCTTGCGGCCCAGGGCGCGGTCGCCGGCGAGAAAGAGATCGCCGGCCGTGATGACGAGCCTGCCGGGCAGCCTCAGGACGACATACGGGCTCAGCGCCTCGAACCCCTTGCCGCGCTCGGTGTCGATCTCGGCCTCGACCCCGATCGTGATGTTCCGGTGCACCAGATCGGAGAAGAGATCCAGGTGCACGTTGGACCAGTTCATGGGCCGCCCGTCGCCGCCGTGGCGATTGTCGCGCGCGGCGTCAGGGTAGTATCTGGCCCGCGCCCGCAGCTCGAGCAGCCGTTCGATGGCTCCCGACACGCCGGGCGCGGTGCGCTCCCGCCGCCCGAGAAGATAGGTCGCGAGGGCCAGCTCCAGATACTGGAGCCGGTCGAGGGCATCGATCGCATCGAAGGGGTAGAACTCCCCGCGGCCGCGGGAGGAGTAAAACGCGTTCGCGTAGGTCACTTCGGGCACCACGACGTGGCGGATGCCGTCGATGCCGAGCCATGCGGACTTGAAGGCATAGTTGCGCCAGATCTGCGTCCCCGCGCTCGCGCCGCCCTCCTGGACGACGCGCTCCGCGTTGCCGGGCGCGTTCCAGCGGTGCTCGTAGTGCGTGCCGCGCAAAGCGTAATAGGGCCGCAGACGGAGGTAGCGGCCGGCGCCGAAGGGCAGCGCCGCCGTCCCCTCGGCATGATAGCGCGCCGTGCGGAACGAATCCCCGTCGGGGTCGAACTCCGCGTCCGGCAGCCGGCGCAGGTTGCCTGCCCGCGCCGCGCCCTCCACCGTGGGGCCGACCGCTTCGGTGATGCGCCGCGGGAAAAGCTCCACCCGGCCCTCGGGCAGGTACTCCTTCGCGTTTTCGAATTCGTTCACCCGCGGCGCGTACAGAACCGAGGCCAGAACCGTGTCGGCGAACTCGCGGCGCCACTGGACGTAGGTCTCGGGCGCGTGCTCGCCGTACAGTTCGTGCTGAAAGAACTCCTTGTAGAAGTTGCGGTCGCGCCACTTGGCCACCTCGGCGTCGAGAAAGCCCAGCAGCGGTATTTGCTGGCGGTGGAAGTAGCGCAGCCGATACCTGTCCTTGGCGCGCCATTCGCCGGGCGACCGGGGCGCGAAAAGATCATCCTGGCGGCGATCATCGCCCGTGTCGTGGATGCCGTACAGCCGGAGTTCGCCGGCCATGTTCTTCCACGACCTCCCGAGCCAACGCCGCGGGCGGCTTCCGTAGCTAAGCTCGGCGCCGACCCCGGCGCCGCGTTTCGAGAAGCCGTCGATGAGCAGTTCGGCTCCCACGGGGATGCCGGTCGCATTGCGCAGGCCGCGGAGAAGCTGCGCCGTCCCGGGCACGCGGCCCAGATCCCACCCGGTGCGCGCGTTGTAGCCGAACCGGCCCGACTTGCCCGCGCGCAGGCGCGTCAGCGGTATCGCGCGGAAGTAGCGCGTGGACAGATTCGCGGGAGGCAGCGGCAGGACGCGATGCTCGGCGACGGACAGGTACTGGCCCCGCGGCCGGATCTCGTACTCGCCCGGCGAATCCTCCTCCTCGACCACCTCCACCGCGCCGCATTTCAGCCCCCAGTGCGGCGTGGCGAGATCGCAGGTCGAGACCGTGATGTCTCGGCCGGAGAAGTAATGAAATCCGACGCGCGCCTTCTCCCCCGCCGCCTGTGCCTGCGCGACCTTGCCGCGGAAGCGCAGCTCGCGCGCCACCAGCATGAGGGTCGTCGGCAGATTCTTCTCTTCCAGGCTCCCCACGTTCCTGACGCGAAGCGTCGTGTTGACCGCCAACCCCTGCAGCAGGCGGCCGTCGTACAGCAATCCCTCGGCGCTCAGAAACGGCTCGGGCCCGTACTCGTACTCCGGGCCCGGACCGACGATGACGTTGCCCTCGGCGTAGATCACGAAGGGGTGCGTTATAGCGACGTGCCTCGGGTTCAGGTAGTACACGAAGAGCAGGCGGTCCGCGCGGAAAACCACCTGTTTCGTTTCGAGCCGCGCGTTGCCCAGGAGCGCGAGATACACGTAGGTGGGAGCGCGCTCGTTGTCGGAGCCGAAATTCATGCGGTCGGCCCGCTGCGCGACGAAACCGGCCGCCTGGAGGGCCTCGCGCACGCCCGCGATGCCCTCCAAGCCGGCGGCTCGGGACGCTCCCCCGCAGGCGAGCAACCCGGCCGCGAGTGCGGCCGACAGCCTCTTCATTCTTCTCCTCACCGGCCCCGCGCGGCCGTGCACGCCGTCACGGCACGGGGACTCTCCTCGGACCCCGCGCGGGTTCGGCGAGATTATACGCACGGCCGCGCGGCGCGGCAAGCACAAACTGCCCCGGGGGAGGCGGTTGCGCTGTCTGGAAGTCTGCGCGTGTGTGGAGTTTCCATGGTGGCCTGCGGCGCGCATACCCCAAGT
>MWEK01000048.1 GCA_002070955.1 Planctomycetes bacterium ADurb.Bin069 | reverse complement strand
GTCGAAAGCCACCGACAGCACAAAGCCCTCGATGGGCTCGTCGGAGGTCATCGTGACCGGCACGGTCACCGCCGACCCTTCCACCGAGCCGATCGCAAGGCTCTTTCCCTGCGCGCACAAACTGCCTGCCAAAAGCAATGCAGCGATGCACACGCTTGTTATGAACTTAATTTGTGTCATCCTCTTCCTCCTTGGCTGCAAGAAGCCCAGACCCTGAAACCGAAAACATATAACCGCCACGCAACACGAACTTCGTTCAACTGTGTTGACCCACTCAACGCCCCCTCCGTACCTCCTTTCCTTCCTTAGGAATGCGCCCAGAGCTTGCCACGGCGTAAGTCAAAAGACCACGCCACGCCTCACCTTCCATACAATTGTCTATCCTACACCACGCGCGGGTTGAAAATCAATCCCCTGCAAGAGCGCGTGACAGTATTTTCTCCACATGCACCGCCCACGCCCCCCATAACCGTCTGCGGCTCAATTATTTGCGCACGGGCGGGGGGTGTCGCGCACACGCTCATTTCTGAGAGCCGCCCCCCGCCGGCGGCGCTGTCCGCTGCGCCCTCCACGCGTGCGCGAGCATCACCGCGCCGAACCCGAGGAGCACGATGCCCCAGCGCAGATTGATGTTCAAGCCGAGCGAACGCGCGTACAGCTCCGCGTCCCAGTTCGTGACGATGCCGTAGACGACGAGCAGCGCGCCGATCAAGGCGAACATGATGCCGATCGGCCAGCGTATGTCCAGGCCCATGGGCTTCCTCTCTCTACCAGAAGATGTAGTTCAGGATCACGCAGCCGGCCAACAGGATCGCGCCGAGCACGGCCGGCCGCAGATACCAGGCCTGTTCCTCATCCCTGATGCGCGGAGTCAGCGAGTAGACAAGCCCCCCGAGCTCCGCGTCGCTCTTCGTCCGCCGCGTCGCCAGCGAGATGCCCAGCGTCAGCAGCAGGCAGGCCGTGAAAGCGAAGCTGGCCAGCCAGAAGTTCTGCGCCATCTCGCTCGGGAACGACCAGACGACCCCCGCGTAGCCGCCCTTGATGCCGGCGGTGTTGCCCGCCGCCAGGGTCAGCGCGTGGAACAGCGCCGACGTCAGCGTGCCGCCGAGCAGCCCGTAGAACGCGCCGTGCGCCGTCGTCCGCGCCCAGAACATGCCCAGGAGGAAGGTGGCGAAAAGCGGCGCGTTGACGAAGCCGAAAACGAGCTGGACGATGTCCATGGCGTTGTTGTAGTTGCTCGCGAAATAGGCGCAGGCGATGCTGAGGAGCACGCCGACCACCGTAATGACGCGTCCCATCCACATATAATGGGCGTCGCTTTTGTGCCGCGCGATGTACGCCTGGTAGATGTCGTACGTCCAGACCGTGTTGAACGCCGTGACGTTGCCCGCCATGCCCGACATGAACGAAGCCAGCAGCGCCGTGAGCGCCAGGCCCAAGAGCCCCGGCGGGCAGTACTTCTTGACGAGGGAGAGGATCACGCCGTCGTAGTCGTTCTCGACGACGGCGTCCTGCAGGCGACCCCGCAGCGTCTCGTCTTCCAGCGGGCTCGCCGCGTGCTCCGCCACGAGCGCCGCCACCTTGATCTTGTTCAGCTTCAAACCCACGGCCTTGCCGACGGCCTCGAAGGCCGCTTCCGGCGCCTGCGCCGCCGCCTTCGTCACGGCCTCGATCGCCGGCGCGTAGGCGCTCGACGCGATCAATCGCGGCGGCAGCCGGTAGCCGTCCTTGGCGGTCCACGCCAGCGTGACGGCCAGCATGCCCGGCAGGATGACGAGGGCCGGAAACAGCATCTTCGGAACGGCGGCGATGAGCGGCGTCCTGCGCGCCGCGCTCATGTTGCGCGCCGCCATGGCCCGCTGGACGACGAGGAAGTTGGTGCACCAGTAACCGAAGGAGAGCACGAAGCCCAGGCCGAACACCATCGCGAAGATGTCCACGCCCATCGGGTTCGCCGAGGGCCCGCCGAGGAGCGGCTGCCACGCGCTCGACCAAGCCTCGGGGGCGAACGTCTTTTCGGAGAGCTCCAACGTCCCCGGATCTTGGGCCACCGAAGCCAAAGTCTTCTTCATCGCGTCCCAGCCGCCCACGTCCTTCAGGCCCAAGTAGACCACCGGCGTGAAGCCGAGCACGATCATGAAAAACTGGAGGACCTCGGTGTAGATCGCCGACGTGAGGCCGCCCTTGAAAACGTAGAGCAGCACGACGGCCGAGCAGATCCAGAGGCTGAGGTTGTAGTTCCAGCCCAGAAGCTGGTTGAGCAGTTTGGCCAGGGCGTTCATCGAGATGCCCGACGCGAACACGGTCATCACCGCGAACGTGATCGAGTTGAGGCAGCGCGTGCGTTCGTCGAACCTGAGCTTGAGGTACTCGGGCACCGAGCGCGCCTTGGACCCGTAATAGAACGGCATCATGAACACCGCGAGGAACACCATCGCGGGGATCGCCCCCACCCAGTAGAAATGGCTGGTGGCGATGCCGTACTTGGCGCCGCTCGCGGCCATGCCGACGAGTTCCAGCGCGCCCAGGTTGGCCGAGATGAACGCGAGCCCCGTCACCCAGGCCGGGATGCTGCGTCCCGACAGGAAGAAGTCCTCGGACGTCTTCATGTAGCGCCTGAGCGCGAACCCGATCCCAATGACGAACGCCGTGTAGGCGAGCAAAATGATGTAGTCGACGGCAGCGAGTGCAACGGGTTGCATGGTGGGTTAATGGTATCGCGCCGCAAAAACCGCTGTCAAGGGCGGGGCGGGCGCAAAGGGAGGCACCGCGCGGCCCGGCCGCCGCATCCGAGAGCGCGGTCCGCGCCGGCCGCAGCCGGCCGCGCGGGTTATTTGGTCTTCTGCCTTTGCTTCTTGCCCTTCGGCTTGGGCGCCGCCGCGGCCTGCCGGGCCGGAGCCTCCTCGAAGCTCCCTGCGGGCGCGGTCTCGGCCAAGGGGGCGGCCGCGTCCTCGCCGCCCGCCCCGCGAATCGGCTCGAAATCCTCCTCGGGCGGCACCGCGAAGTCGCCATCGATCTCGGGAACGCCGGCGCCGCCCCCCGCCGCGTCCCGAAAGGTCTTGACGGCGCGCTCGAACGTCGCGGCGCGTGCCTCGCGCTCGGCTTGCAGCGCATCGAACAGCTCGGCGGTCGCCGTCTGGATCGCCTTGGCGCGCAGGTCGCCCTCGGACCGGAGCGCTTCCTCGATGGCGTCCTCGCGCTCGCGCTTCTCGGCGCGCAGAGTATCGTCCAACTCGCTCGTCTTGGCCAGCACGTCGGCGATGCGGTTCTTGGCATCCTCGAGGGTCGCCCGCACCGTGTCCAGGCGGATTTCCTTGACCAGCCCCTGCACCTCCGCGAGCCCTTGCTCGAGGGTTTCGATTCGTCCCGCCGTCTCGCTCGAGAGGGCGTCCTCGATCGCCGCGCTCCGCGCCTCGCGCTCCGCCGCCAAGGCCTCGTTGAACGCGGTCTCGATGCGCGTCACGTCCGAGCTCAGCGACTCCAGCAGCTTGAAGCGCTTCTCCCAGTCGCCGCGCACCGCAGCGACGTGCGCCTCGAGCCCATCGAGCCGCTGCCGCAGCGACGTCGAGGCGCGGGCGTACTCCTCGACGGCGGCGTCGCGCGCCTCGGCCTGGGCGCGCTTGAACACCCGGATGATCGTGACCGAGAGGACCGCAATGCCGAGCGCGGCGGCGTAGGGCGCGGCCCACCATCCCTTCAGGTACCACAAGACAAGCAGCGCCGCGGCGGCGACGCCCGCGTAGTGCCACGGAAGCTTCACGCGGCTCATGTCGTTGCTGGGCGGCATGGTCAGGCCTCCTTCCACTCCCTGCTTGGACGCGCGCGCCGGACGGGCGGAACCGCCCCGCGCCGCCGGCGCCGGAAAGGAACCCGCGCGACTCCCTTCCGAGCGGGTGTATATTGTGCTCAGGGGCCGCGGGAAATGCAAGCGCCTCTCCGCCGCCAAAGCCCCTGCCGGCGGCCCGAACCCGGCGCCGCCGCTTGCGCCCGCGCCCCGCGGTGGATTAGCATAACCTTACGGCGCAGCCGCGCCGCGCCTGATGCGCGGGCGCCGCCGCGCGCAAGGAGGTTCGCATGGGCACGATCGGATTGAGCGTCAACATGGAGTTCGTCAGGCACGCGGACAAGTCCTTCGAGTGGGGCGTCCGGAAGGCGGCCGAGCTGGGCTACCGCTACGTCGAGCCCATGGTGCACCTCGGACGCGAGCTTCTGAGCGAGGCAGGGTACTTCCACAGCGTGTCCATGCTGGATGACCCCTACCGCATCCGCCGCGCCTGCGAGGACGCGGGCATCGGCATCTGCAGCCTCTCGGCGCACTCGCCCCTGGTCAGGCCCGAGATCGGCACCGAGTACCTGAAGCAGGCGATCCGCTTCGCCGCCGAGTGCGGCGCCCCCATCGTCAACACCGACGAAGGCCCGAAGAAGGATTGGACCACCGTGGAGGAGGACCACGTCCTCATGCGCTACGTGCTCATGGAGGCCGCGAAAGTCGCCGAGCCCCGCGGCATCCTGATCGGACTGGAGCCGCACCAGCAGTACAGCAAGACGCCCGAGGGGCTGGACCGCATCTTGAACTTGGTCGCATCGCCCGCCATCGGCATCAACTTCGACACCGGCAACTCGTATCTCGCGGGCCAGGACCCCATCGCCTGGCTCGCCCGCGTCGCCGACCGCGTCATCCACATTCACGCCAAGGACATCTCGATCCGGCAGTCCGAAGCCGAGCGCGGCAAGGTCACCGGCACGCCCGTGGGCTGCGCCTGCGGCGAAGGCGTCGTCGACTGGCGCGCGGTCATCGAGATCTGCCGGAAGCTGCCCCGCGACATCGTCCTGTCGGTGGAGTGCGGCACGGTGGAGCAGGCGGCGCGGAGCATCGCGTTCCTGCGCCCGCTCATCGGCAACTGAAGGCGAAAGGAGAAGCCATGCCCACACGCATCAGTTCCGCGGTCGTGGCCCTGGCCTGGGCCGGGGCCGCCTTCACGGCGCAAGACCCCGCCAAGGGAATGACGCTCACGCAAGACAAAACGCAGCTCCTCGCGGCGCTGAACGGCAAGCCCGTCCTGCGCTACAAATTCGCCGAGGTGCCTTTCAAGCCTTACGTGCAGGAGTTGTACTCGCCGGGCGGCGTCAACATCCTGCGCGACGCGCCGGCCGACCATCTTCACCACCACGCCCTCATGTATGCCATGAGCGTCAACGGCATCGACTTCTGGGCCGAGACGCCTAACGCCGGAACACAGGTCCACCAGGCCTTCGCCGCCACATGGACGGACGGCGGCACGCGGGCGCGCTTCCGGGAGACGCTGGCCTGGATCGATCCGGCGGCCAAGAAGAGGGTGCTGGACGAGGCCCGCACCATCGCCGTCGTCAAGCCCGCGGCGCTGGACGCCGTGATTCTCTCCTGGGTTTCCGAGTTCAGCGTTCCCGAGGGGCTGGCAGAGGCGACGCTCTCCGGCTCCCACTACCACGGCCTCGGCCTGCGGTTTCCGGTCTCGATGGACGCGGGCGGGGAGTTCCGCAACTCCGCCGGAATCAAGGGGGAGGTTTTCCGGGGCGAGGAGCGCCTAGTCCCGGCGGACTGGTGCGCCTACACGGCCAAAGCGGAGGGCAAGGAGGTCACGGTCGCCATGTTCGGGCTCCCCGCCAACGTGCGCGCCCCCACCTTGTGGTTCGCCATGTCGGGGCCCTTTGCGTATCTCTCCGCCACCATCGGCCTGTACAAGGAGCCTCTCAAAATCCAGCGCGGCAAACCCCTCGTCCTCGCCTACGGCGTGGCCGTCTGGGACGGCCGCCCCGACGATGCGACCATCGCGATGACCTGCGCGCGGTGGGTCGCGCGCATGCAGCGCCCCAGCGCCGCCGAGGCCGCGAAGTAGCGCTGGACCCCGGTCTTACGGTTAGAATGCGAAGTGGCGCCGCCCCGGTCTTCCGGTTAGAATGTCCACCCATTCGCCGGCGGAAGGAGGCCATGATGCGCACGCGATGGCTCGTGTTCCTGCTCGCGGCCCTGGGCGCGGCCGCGGGCTGCAGGCGCCAGGAAGTTATCAAGGACTACGCGCGGCCCCTGCCCCCGGGCGCGCTCGGCCTGCGCAAGATCACCGATCCGGCCGAACTGCCCGACCTGAAAACGGCCTACGCCTCCATCGACGGCTCCCTCGATGAGGCGCTCGCCCGCTCGCTGGCGTGGATGGCGAAGCCCTCGGCCGCGCGGTATTTCCCCGCCGCCGGGGTCACCTTCGAGCACGCCGCCCGCAGCCTCGCGGCCTTCCGGAAGCTGCTGGACACCTGCGCCTCGGCGGCGGACTTCGAGCAACGGGTCCTCGAGGATTTCGACGTGTACACCAGCATCGGCTGGGACGGAAACGGCACGGTGCTCTTCACCGGCTACTACGCGCCGGTCTTCAACGCTTCCAAGGAACAAACCGTCGAATACCGCTATCCGCTCTACACGCGCCCGCCGGACCTGGAAGTCGACCCCGCGACGGGCGAGACCCGCGGCAGGCGGGCGGGCGGCGCACTGGTACCCTACGCCACCCGGGCGGAAATCGAGAATTCCCGGATGCTCGCCGGCCGAGAACTCGTCTGGCTCAAGGACAAGTTCGCGGCCTACGTCATCCATGTGAACGGCTCGGCCAAGCTCGTCCTGCCCGACGGCTCGGTGATGTACGTCGGCTACGCGGGCAACAACGGCCACCCCTACACGAGCGTGGGCGACATTCTCGTCCAGGAGAAGAAGCTCGATCCCGACAAGAAGGGGTTGGCGGCCATGCGCGACTTCTTCGCCGGGAACCCCGCTCAGGCCGACCGCTACCTTCACAGGAACGACCGCTTCGTCTTCTTCCAGGAGTACGCCAGCGCGAACTGGCCGGCCGGCTCGCTCGGCTTCAAGGTGACGCCGGAGCGCACGCTGGCGACGGACAAGAGCGTCTTCCCCCGCGCGGGCGTGACGCTCGTCCAGACCAAGATCGGCGGCCAGGACGGCGGGAAGCGGCCCTTCCTGCGCTTCATGCTGGACCAGGACACCGGCGGGGCCATCCGCGCGCCCGGCCGCGGCGACATTTACATGGGCATCGGCCCGAAGGCCGAGTTCCTGGCGGGCCGCCAGGCCGAGGAGGGGCGCCTTTACTACTTCTTCCTGAAGCCGAAAAGAATGTAAGGCGCGCCGCATGAAGGCCGGCCGTCCGGGAGACGCCGTCATGATCACGGAGCAGATCGCGCGGTGGGCGCGCGAACGCCCCGGCGTCGTCGCGCTCCAGACCTTCGGCGGGGGCGATCCTATTCGCCTGGACTACGCTCGGCTTCGGGAGCGGATCGCAGCCGCCGCGGCGCTTCTCAGGGCCGCGGGAACGGGACCCGGCGACCGTGTGGCGCTCTTCGCCGGAGACGGCCCCGAATGGGCGCTCGCGTACCTGGCGATTCACGCCACGGGCGCCGCCGTCATCCCGCTCGACGCGCAGTACGGCGTCCCCGAACTCAAGGTGCTCCTCGACTTCGCGGCGCCGAAGGCCGTCATCGCCGATGCGGCGCGGCGCGCCAAGATCGAGGCGGCCTGCGCCGCGCCGCTCTGGGAATTGGGCAGCCTGCGCGGCGCCGGCGCGCCCGGGCTCGTCGCGGCGCCGCCGGCGCCGGAGTTCGTTCCCCACGCGCATGCGCCCGAGGACTTGATGGCCCTCCTCTTCACCTCCGGAACCACGGGGGACCCCAAGGCCGTGCAGCTCACGTGCGCCAACATTCACGCCAACATCGAGGGAATTCTGCGCGGCATCCGCGTCACGGACAAGGACAACCTGCTCCACGTCCTGCCGCTTCACCACGCCTATGCGGCCACGGTCGGGCTGCTCGTGCCGCTGGCGGCCGGCGCCACGGTGACCTTCTGCGCCTCCCTCAAGGGGCCCGATCTCGTCGCGGCGATGCAGACAACCGCCGTGACCGTGCTGCCGGGAGTGCCTCAGCTCTTCGTCCTCTTCGACCGCGCGATCTTCCAGCAAATCGATGCTCTGCCGCTCCCGCCGCGCGCGCTCTTCTGGACGCTTTACGCCCTCGCGCGCGCCCTGCGCCGGGCGACGGGCCTGCGGGTCGGCCGTTTCTTCTTCCGCGCCATTCATCGCCGTTTCGGCCCCCGCTTCCGGCTGTGCGCCAGCGGCGGCGCGAAGCTCGACCCCGCCGTGGCGGAGCGCTTCCTTAACCTGGGAATTCTGATGCTCGAGGGCTACGGCCTCACCGAAACGTCGCCGGTCATCTCCTTCACGCCGTACCGCCGGCCGCGTCCCGGCTCGGTGGGCCGGCCGCTCCACAACGTCGAGGTCAGGATCGATGCGCCCGAGGGCGCCGGCGAGATCTGCGTCCGCGGGCCGGCGGTCACGCCGGGGTACTACCTGCGCGACGATGCCACGGCCGAGGTCATCAAGGACGGCTGGTTCCACACCGGCGACCTGGGCTTTCTCGATGCCGACGGCATGATTCATATCACGGGCCGGGCGAAGGAAGTGATCGTGCTCGCCTCGGGCAAGAACATCTACCCTGATGATGTGGAAAAACACTACGAGAACACTCTCTTCGTCAAGGAAATCTGCATCGCCCCCCACGCGGACGAGGGCGGCGCCGCCGGCGGTCTGCGCGCCATCGTCGTTCCCGACGAGGCGGCCCTCGCGGAGCGCAAGGTCGCCAACCCGCGCGAGCGCATCCGCGCCGAGTTGGCCAAGACCGCCGCGGCGCTGCCCAGCTACATGCGTTGCGCCGACGTCGTCCTCTACGCGGGCGAGTTCCCGCGCACGCGGCTCGGCAAACTCAAGCGCGCCGAAATCGCCGCGCGCCTCGCGGGACGGAGCCGCGAGGGCGCCGCCGGCCAACCCGCCGAGCCCGCGCCGGAAGCCCGCGCCCTCCTGGAGCACCCCTCGGCGGCGCGCTTCCTCGCGCGCCTGGCCGAGACCATCGCCGCCAAGCAGCCGCTCCACCCGGCGCAGGACCTGGAGTTCGACCTCGGCGTCGATTCGCTCACTCAGATCCAGATCACGGCCGTGCTCGAGGACGAATTCGGCGTCGTCATTCCCGACGAGGAGCGCGCCGCCGTCAGGACCGTGGGCGATTTCCTCGCGCGCATCGCCGCCGCCGGCGGCGCGGGTGCCGCGGGCGCCGGCGCCGCCCGCGACGACGGCCTAGGCCGGTACTCATGGGCGGCGCGCCTGGCGGGCCCCGTCGACCCGCCGCTTGAGGCGCGCTTCAATCTCGCGCGCGGCGCGGCGAAGCGCCTTCTCGTCCGCGGCGTCAAGACGCTCGCCATGCTCCTCCTGCGCCCGGCCTTCCGGACGCGCCTGGAGGGCGCCGCGAAGCTCCCGCGCGAGGGCCCCTTCATCATCTGCCCGAACCACGTGAGCTACCTCGACCCGATCCTCGTCTACGTCCTGTTTCCGATGCGCGTCGTCCACCGCCTCCTCTTCGTCGCCTTCGGCGAGATTTTCAGGCGGGCGCCGCTTTCCTGGATCGTCCGGTTCGCGCGGCTCATCCCGACGGGCGGCGCCGATACCACTGAAACCTCCCTCCGCCTGGCGTACCAGGGGCTCCGGCGCGGCCTGCACGTCTGCATCTTCCCGGAGGGCGGCCGCGCGACGACGCCGGGCGAAATCCAAGCGCCCAGGCCGGGCGCGGCCATCCTCGCCATCGAGACCGGCGCGCCCATCGTCCCCGTGAGGATCGACGGCGCCGAAAAGACGCTCTCGACTTTCCACCCGGGATTCCGGCTCTGCCGGGTCGCCGTCGCCATCGGCGATCCGATTGCGCCGCCCGCCAAGGACTGCGGCGACCCGCAGGCCGCGCACCAGGAGCTCATGCGCGCGTGGCGCGAGGCCATCGCCCGCCTGGCGCCCGCCGAGGAAGCCCGCCATGTCTGAGCCCGGCGCGCCCCCGCGCAGCCCGAGCGTCCTGTGCGCCGGTTTCCAGGCGCTCCTCGCGGTGCAGTTCTTCTGCGCCTGTGAGGGCAATCTGCTCAAGACCGTGATCTCCCAGGAAGTCTCCTTCGGCGGCTGTTGGGCGGGCTACCTGGGCAGCGGCGGAACGGGCCTCGTGGCGGCGCTCTTCACCCTGCCTTTCATTCTGTTCTCAGGCTGGGCCGGCCAGCTCGCCGACCGCTACAGCAAGCGGAAGGTCGCCCGGGCGATGGTGCTCATCGAGGTGCCCATCGCCGCCGCCGCGCTCTTCGCCCTGTGGGCGGAAAGCTTCTATGTCATGCTCGTGCTGCTCTTTCTGATCGGCGCGCAGAACGCCTTTTTCGGCCCCGCGAAGTACGGCATGATCGCCGAGCTGGTGACGGACGAGACCCTCGGCCGCGCCAACGGCCTCATCAACATGCTCACCAACATCGCGATCATCGCCGGCGTGATCCTCGGAGGGATTCTCAGCGACGGCTACCCCGCCGACCGCCTGTCGCCGGGCGCCGCCGCCGTCGCCATCGCCCTGCTGGCCCTCGCGGCGGCGCGCTTTCTGACGCCGCTCACGGCCCAAGACCCCGCCGTGCGCTGCTCCCGTCAACCCTTCGCGCCCTACGCTTTCACCATCCGTCTGATGCGCCGGGACGGCTACCTCTTCCTCCTCGCTTTGGGCGGCAGTTTCTTTTACTTCATCGCCATGATGGGGATCACCGCGCTGCCCGAATTCAAGGACCCCTCGGTGCTCGCCATCGGCGACAGCGAGGCCGCGGTGCTCCTGATCCCGCTGACGGTGGGCATTGGCATCGGCTCGGCGCTGGCGGGATTCCTGATGCGCCGGCAGGGAGTGCGCCTGACCCTCGCCGCGCCGGGAACGGCGGGCATGCTCATCTTCCTGGCGCTGCTCGGATTCCTGCCCCTCGCGCCGGCGGATTCGGGGCGCGGCCTGGCCGCCGCCTCTTACGCCGCCACCGAGGCGTGCCTCGTCGGCCTCGGGCTTTCGGGCGGCCTGTACATCGTTCCCTTCCTGGCCGCGATTCAGGAGCGCGCGCCGGCGGAATCCCGAGGACGGGTTCTCGGCTTCGCCAATTTCTTCAACTTCGTGTTCATGTGCCTGGGGGCGCTTCTTTACTACGCGCTGCGGCAGGCCGTCGCCATCCAGACGACGTTCATCGTCTGCGCGGCGCTGCTGCTCCTGTTCGCGCTGTACATGTGGCGCGCGGTGCCGCGGGCCCGCGCGCGGGCCGCCGCCGCGGGGGCGCGTTGAGGCACGCGCGCGTTCGGCCTTCCGGCGCCCGCCGGCCGGCCGCGGCGGCTACACGAACTCCGCCATGGTCACGACTCGCGTGTCCTGCTTGGGGAGCGCGCCCTCATCGAGCGCAGCGCCGGCCTTGTGCTGGTAGCCCTTGCCGGGCTCGATGTCCCAGATGAGCGGCGCCAGGAAGAGCACGGTCGCCTTGAAACCTTGGACGATGGCGCCGAGGTCGCCGGTTTGCTTCGAGTCGCAGGCCTCGTTCTCCATGACGAACGGCGCCTTGAAGCCGCGCTCCTTGAGGGTTTCCATGAAGTCCGTCCAAGGGATGCTGTCGGCGCCGCCGAAGCCCGGCATCTTGGCGGCGTAGTGGTGGCGATCCCAGTCGTGGGCGGGCTGCGGCACGCCGGCCTTGGCCGCGAGGGCGGCATCGACCTTCTGCATGGGATACATGCCGCCCCAGTAAACGCGGCCCTTCGTCGCCAGGTTGCGCGTGCCTTTCACGTGGACGCGGTGCAGGCGCGCCATGTCGGTCTCGCGGATGACGGCGCAGGGGTCCGTGCCCTGCCAAGCGTCGTGGCTCGGATCGTAGGTCTCGCCGTGGGCGGGGCTGTCGATCAGGGCGTACATGAGCTTGCGGGCCGCCAGCGTGCCGGGCAGGTTGTTGTACGTCACGGGCGCCGTGGCGGGGCGCCAGCCCTCCATGGGGCAGTTCTCGTAGATGATCGTGACGCCGAGGCTTTCGGCGTACTTGATGATGGGCCGGAAGACCTTGGCGTATTCATCCAGGTTTTTCTGGAAGCCGCCGGCCTCGTTCCCGAGCTCGTGGTTGTAGCCGACGAAGGTGCCGACCTTGACATCGTTGCGGTCTCCGCCCATGAGGTGCGCCATGCGGATGAGCTTCAGGAGGTGGTCCTGGTTCGCGCGCCGGGCGTCGGGATCTCCGCCGATGAGGTTCTCGTAGGCGCCGAGGGAAAAGCGCAGCCCCATGCGGTTGAATTCGCCCACGGCGCGCTTGGCCGCCTCGAGAGTGAAGCCCTCGTACTCCATGTGGGTCGCGATGTGGTCCTGGCGCGTTCCGCCCTGTCTGAAGACGCAAACCTCGACGCCCTGGGCGCCGATCTCCTTGGCCAGCCGCATCACTTCGGCCAGGGGCCGGCCGGGAAACGCCGAACTCATCACCCAGATAGGATTGTTGGTCGCGGCCATGACGATGTCCTCCTCAGATTTCGCCGACTGGAGCGCCGGCCGCGCGCGGCCGCGCGCGGCGCCGAGGACTTAATTGGAACCCGAAGCGGGGCTGGAAGCAAGGCGGCGGCGCGCTACGGGCTCTCGAACCCGATCGAAAACATCCGGTCCAGGTCGTGGCGCGAGTAGGCCCGGAAGGCGACCATGGTTTCGGTGGCCGCGATGCCCGGCACGGTGCTCAAGTGCTTCGTGACGAAATCGGCAAGTTCCTCGTTCTCCTTGGCGCGCACGATCGCCACCAAGTCGAACCGGCCGCCCACCGAGTAGACCTCGGAGATCGCGCGCATGTCGGCGAGCGCCTCGGCCGCTTCGTTCACCTTGCCGCGTTCCACCTTGATGAGCACTACCGCGTTGACCATGGCTCGGCTCCTTTCCCGCCGGGCGGCGCTCCGCCGCCCGGCGTGTCAGTATACCACAGGCCGCCGCCCCAGCGCTGAAGAATGAGGATTCTTCGCGTTGAGGTGAAGACGGCCCGGGGAAGGCTGCAATCGTCGTAACCCATC
>MWEK01000047.1 GCA_002070955.1 Planctomycetes bacterium ADurb.Bin069 | reverse complement strand
AGCGCTCATCTGTACCTGCGGGGCCCTCGGTGCGCCTCAGTCGTCCTGCCTGCAGCGCCACAGCGCAACCGCCTCCGGCTCTCCGATTGCGGGATTTCCCACCCATGCCTACAATTGATCCTCCGATCGGTTCGGTTCCATGCTCACCGGCGCGCGCATCTACCCATGGCGATTCTGACGGTTTCGAAGGCGGCCAAGGCCTACGGCAAAGTCGAAATTTTGAGCGATGTCTCCTTCGATCTCGAGCCGGGCGAGAAGGCCGGCTTGGTCGGCGTCAACGGGAGCGGCAAGACGACGATCTTCCGGATCATCACGGGCGAGGTCGAGGCCGACAGAGGCGAAGTCAACGTCGCCCGCAACCTCTCCCTGGCGTACATGCCGCAGGCGGTCGCGCTGGACCGCGACACGGCGCTCCTTCCCTACGTCCTTGAGGCCCGCGCCGACGTGCCCGCCCTCGAGGGCGAGATGCGCAGGCTCGAGGAGGAACTCCACGCCCGGCCGGGCGACGAGGCGCTCCTGCGGCGCCTCGGCGAGCTTCAAGAGCGCTTCAACGCCCGCGGCGGATACCGCCTCGCCTCCGACGCCGAGAAGATCCTCGCCGGCGTCGGCTTCGCGCCGGACCAGTTCGCGCTGCCGGTCAACCGGCTGAGCGGCGGCGAGCAGACCAAGGCCGCCCTGGCCCGCGTCCTGCTCCAAGCGCCGGATATCCTCCTTCTGGACGAGCCCACGAACCATCTCGACATCTGGGCCACGGAGTGGCTGGAAGGCTATCTCGTCCGCCTGCGCGCGGCCGCCCTGATCGTCTCCCACGACCGCTACTTCCTGGACCGCGTCGCTGGCAAGATCATCGAGCTTTCCGCGGGGCGCACAAGCGTCTTCCGCGGCAACTACGCGGCGTACGTCGAGCAGCGCGACCTGGCGCGGATCGCGCAGGAGCGCGCCTACGCCAAACAGCGGGAGCACATCCTCAAGGAGGAGGATTTCATCCGCCGCTATCACTACGGCCAGCGCGCCCGCGAAGCCCGCGGGCGCCGGCGCAAGCTCGACCGCCTGGAGGCGCTCAGGAAGCCCGAGGCCGAACGCGGCTGGACCCTCCGGCTCCAGGCGGCCGCTGACAAGGCCGAGAAGATCGCGCGCATGCGGGGCGTGGCCAAGCGGTTCGGGGACCGCGAGCTTTTCCGCGGCGTGGATTTCGAGATCCCCCGCGGCGGCCGCGTAGGCCTCATCGGCCCCAACGGCGCCGGCAAGACGACCTTCCTGCGGGTCCTGCTGGGCGAGGAGCCCCCCAGCGAGGGCACGGTCGAGCGCGGCAAGGTGACCATCGGGTACTACGATCAGCACCAGCGCTCGCTGGACGAGTCGACGACGGTGCTCGGCGCCATCGGCGCCGTCCACCCCGAATGGACCCTCAGGCAGCTCCGTTCGGCGGCGGGGCGGTTTCTCTTTTCGGGCGACGATGTCCTGAAGCCGGTCGCGGCGCTCTCGGGCGGCGAGCGGGCGCGCCTGGCCCTGGCGACCCTGGTTCTTTCCGGGCCCTCGTTCCTGGTCCTGGACGAGCCGACCAACCACCTCGACATCCCCGCGCGCGAGGCGGTGGAGGAGGCGCTGGACGACTTCGACGGCACCGTCCTCATCGTGACCCACGACCGCTCCCTACTGGACGCGGTGGTGGAAACGCTGCTCGTCGTCAAGGACGGCGAGGTGCGGATGCACATCGGCGACTACTCCGGCTGGCGCGCCCGCATGGACCGCGAGGCCGCGGAGCGCGCCGCGCGCCGGGAGGAGGAGGCCGGTCCCGCCGCCAGCGAGGCCCACCGCGCGGCGGTCAAGGACCGCGAGCGCGAGCGCCGGCGCCGCGAGCGCAAGCTCGCCGAGATCCACGACCGCCTCGGGAAGCTTGAGGCGCGCCACGGGGAAATCATGCGGGCCTTCGAGGACCACGACACCTACCGCGACATGGAGCGGGTGAAGGCCATGCAGGCCGAGGCCGAGGCGCTGTCCGCCGAAATCAAGGCCTCCTACCACGAATGGGAGGAGTTGGACCGCGGCGCCCGCCCGCCCCTCTTGGCCGCACCCGGCGCGGCCGGGTGCCGCTTCATAAGCACGGCCGGAAGCTCTCGCACCCCAGGGGATCGTCCGTCGGATCGCGCCCGCAGGCCTCGAAGGGCGGGGGCAAGGGGCCGGTCTGCGTGAAGAGATGGCCGAGGATCTTGACGGCGTCGGCGACGTCGACCTTCCCGTCATCGTTCGCGTCGGCGCTGTCCAGACATTTGGGGACCCCGGTCTTGCACTGATCGTCCTGGCTCCCGAAGAGATATCCGAGCAGGCAGATCGCGTCGGCGATATTGAGCCGGCCGTCGGCGTTGGTGTCGCCCCGCTTGAAGGTCACGATCTCGGTCCCCTGGCCGATGACGACGTCGTCCGCCGCTAGCAGCGTCCCCGAGGAGTAGGCCCACACCGCCGCATAGCCCTCGCGAAAGGCGTCATCGGGGTACTCGAAGACGTTCTCGCCGTCGACCCACAGCGCAATCAGGGTGCCGTCGAACTCGATCTCCCACCTGGTCCCCAGCGCGGCGAGGTCCCACGGGATCTGTTGCAGGAGATGTTCCGCGCCCCGCTCGTAGCGGAGCAGCCGATACGCCCCCTGCCAGACCCCGGCCTCCAACCACTCGATCCAGTCGATGCCGTAGCCGCTCGTCCGCCAACGCTCCGTCGGATCGTCGGCGCACACCATGACGCCGCCGTGCCGGCCGACGGTCCCCTGGCGGTCGTTGTCCAGCGCCAGCGTGAGGGCGATCTTGTCGACGGCATCGAACCTGAGGGGCGGGCTTCCGGCCCAGAGCCACGCCTCGGGTCCCCCGCTCGGGCTGAGGACCGAAAGCTGCCCGCCGAACACTTCCCACAGCCCCGCGTAGGGGGTCCATTGCTCGGGCGCGCCGTCCGCCTGGGCGAAGTCGTCCTCGAAGGAGGCGGCGCCCGGCGGCCGCACCGTGAAGACCACGGGGTCCGGCACACAGGTGAAGCCCGGCGCGCTCAAAAGGAATTCGGTGGTGCCCGGAGACTTGCACTCCGCCAGGAACGTCCGCGCCGCGGCGGTTCCGCGCTCGAACAGCAGGACGAGCTCGCCGTTCGCGCTCCCCAACGGCGCGGCGATCTCAGGATGCGTGCTCCGGACGGTGACGCCGACATCGCCCTCGAAATTGGCGCCGAAGGGGAGCACCACCGTGAAGGCCGTCATCGCGTTGGCCGGATGGTTGACCGCCTCGCGGGGCTCCACCTTCAGGCAGGGGTTCGCCGCCACGACGATGTTCAGGTCGTCCACGGTCATCTGCTGTCCCTCGTTCCAATAGCACCAGAATCCGACGTAGCCGTGGTTGAGGTCCGCGAAGTGGGGATCGACGATGGTCACCGGGTCGATATTCCCGGCTTCGAAGATGAAACCATCGCTGGTGAAGGTGATCGTCCAGTTCGGGTCGCACGCGGTCACGTACCTCGTGGCAAGCCCGATCTGCTGCTGCGTCGTGTCGGCGGTGTCCTGGCTGCGCAGAATTCGGTAGCAGGGCCCCTGCGGGTCGTTGTGGTTCTCGAAGAAATCGATGGTATAGCCGGGATTGCGCCAGCGGTTGGTCGTCTTGGTGCAGTTGAACATGATTCCGCCGTGGTCGCCGATCCAATCGGTGGGCGCGCCGGGGAATTCGATCGTGAAGCTTATGCGCACGGGCTCGTCGAAGTCGATGGGCATCCCGTCGATCCCCACCCACGCCGCGGCCTCAACGCCGAAAGACGGCGTCACGAGCAGCCTCTGGTCGACAATGTCGGCTCCGCCGCCGGCGATGAACCAGTCGGTGAAGGGGCCGTCGTCGGCGGTGAAATCCTGGGCATAGGTTTTTTCCGCCCGCACCTCGACCCACGCCGCCGCCAGGTCGCACCCGCCGCCTTCGGGGCGGACGGTCAGGGCGGCGATGCCGGGCGCAAAGGCCTTGATGGGCACGGCGCGGGAGCAGGAGCCGCCCGCGGGAAAGGTGACGACCAGCGCCCCCCCCGTGTGCCCCGCGGGCGCGGCGACGGCCGGCGCATCGCTGGCCACCGTCACGCGGTAGTCCGCCGCGGCGTTGGCCAGCGTGGGAATCCGCACGTTCAGCGCGGCTTCGCCGCCGGCGGCCAGAAGCATCTCCTCGGGCCACGCGGCGGGGCACGCGCCGGCCTCGTACTCGACCAGGAGGTTGTCGGCCCGCAGCTCCTGCCCGGCGTTCGTGTAGGCGTAGACGCCCACGTAGCCGCCGCGGTAGGAAACGTCGTTGACGACAAGCTTCACGTCGTCGTCGTGGTAAAAGACGATGCGCGTCTCGTCGAGCGTCACGCGCCAGCGGCCCTCGTAGGCGGTGATGCCGGGCACGGACCATTCCGTGTGGGCGCCTTTCACCATTTTGATGATCCTGAAATGGCCGTCGAGGTAGTCGACGAGGTAACCCGACGCCGCCCACCGATCGTGGGGGCTCTGCAGGCAGAAAACGATGCCGCCGTGATCGTAGGGCCAGGCGGGCGGCGAGCCGGTGAAGGCGATGTCGAACTCGACGGTCCGCACCTCGTCGAACCAAAGGGGCTCGCCGTCGATCCCGGCGAGGGCCTGCGGCTCGCCCGCGCCGGCGGGGGTTAGAAAAAGCGCCCCCCCGCGCACCGCCGCCGTCGGGTGGACGACATGCCAGCCCCGGGGCGCGCCGTCGGCCTGTTCGAAGTCGGCCGTGAACTCCCCGGCGCCGCACCAGGCGGCGATCGCGGCGGCCATCAGCACAATACCACTCCTCCGCGCGCTCATAACAACCTCCTCATGCGGTCGCTCGCGATCTAGCATAGCCCCGCCCATCCCCGCGGTCAAGCACGCCCTTGACGTCCGCCCCGTCGCCACGGGACAATTGCCCAATCGGGCGCCTCCGCGGCGGACGGCGCTTAACCCTTTGACAAGGAGGACCGCACCATGAAAACGCTGGTCTGCGGAACGGTGTTGGCGCTCGGGACGTTCCTGTGCGCCCAGAGCGAGGAGTTCGGAGCGTGGAAGCCGCTCTTCAACGGCAAGGACGTTTCCGGCTGGGTCAACGTGCGCGACGCGAACGCGGGCAAGCCGCCCGAACGCTGGCAGGTCGAGGACGGCGCCCTGACCAACGGGAGCGGCGGCGTCGATGACATCTGCTCGGCCGAGGAGTTCGAGAACTACGAGCTGGAGCTCGAATACAAGATTCCTCCCCAGGGCAACAGCGGCATTTATCTGCGCGGCGCCATCGAGGTTCAAATTCTGGACAGCAAGGGCCGGACGACGAACCTCGGCCCCGGCGACGTGGGCGGCATCTACGGCGGCGCGCCGCCCCTGGCCAACCCGCAGAAGCCCGCGGAGTGGAACAAGCTGCTCATCAAGCACGTCGGCTACCGCATCATGGTCTATCACAACGACGTGGTGGTCCAGAACAACCTCTTCCGCGCCGAGAACACGCCGGGCTGCCACGAGAAGTACGTCGGAACTCCGCGCCGGGGCCCCGTCATGTTTCAGGGCAACCACAGCAAGGTCTGGTTCCGCAACATCCGCATCCGCCCCATCGCGAGCGGCGACCTCTGGCGGCCGATCTGGACCGGCGAGAAGGATGACTTCGACGCCGCGTTCAGCTCCTCCAACCGGCCGACGGACAAGAACGCCGTCCGCGACGCATGGGCCTACGACGACCACGCCGTAACCAACGTCAAGGGGCGCGACATGTGGACCAAGGAGGCCTTCGGCAACTTCCTGGTCCACTACGAGTACCGCTCCCAGGGCAACAGCGGCTTCTACCTGCGCGACCAGTGGGAGATCCAGATCAACCGCGCGACGAAGAGGCCCGGCAAGCACGACGACGGGGCGCTCTACTCCCTCTTCGCGCCGGCGCAGGCCGCCCGCAACGCCGACGCCGAGTGGAACCACATGGACGTCAAGGTCCAGGGCGTCAAGATCTGGGTCTGGCAGAACGGAAAGCTCATCCACGACGGGCGCGTGTGCGCCACGCGCACCGACAACCACGGCGTCCCGACGCCGGCCTTCTCCAAGGCGCCCTTCAAGTTCCAGGGCGACCACGAGAAGGTCTGGTTCGCGAACATCTACATCAAGCCGCTGCCGGACGGCGAGTGACGCGCCGCGGGGGAGGCTCCGGACAACTGGCGCCCCCCCCGTTCCTTTCCTATCATAGTTGCACCATGCAATTCACGCGGATCGCGAAAGCCCTGCCCGCGTCGCTCGCGGCCCTCGGCGCCGCGCTCATTGCCTTTCTGCTGCTGGGCGGAGAGGGCGCCCGCGCCGGATCCCTCGCCAAGCGCGTCGCCGGCACCGACATGGCGGGCAAGACCCGGGAGCAGGTCGCCGTCGCCATCGAAAAGGCCTCCACGCTCACGGTCTGCGACGGCGTCCCCGCCGCCGTGGAGGGCGCTTGGCCCTGCTTCCGGGGCGCCAAGCTCGACGGGATCGGCACGGAGCGCGCGCCGCTGGCCCGCGAGTGGGGCCCCGAGGGCCCGCCGGTTCTCTGGACCATCGATGTGGGCGAGGGCTACGCGGGCGCCGCGGTCTTGAACGGCCGCGTCTACCTGATCGACTACGACCGCGAGGCGCAGGCCGACGTCGTGCGCTGCCTGTCCCTGGCGGACGGCAGGGACATCTGGCGCTTCTCCTATCCGGTGCCCGTCAAGCGCAACCACGGCATGTCGCGCACCGTCCCCGCGGTGACGCCCGCCTACGTCGTGACCCTCGGCCCCAAGTGCCATGTCGTCTGCCTGAACGCCGAGACGGGAGCCTTCGTCTGGGCCATCGATTTGGTGCGCGCCTGGAAGGCCAAGGTCCCCCAATGGTACGCGGGCCAGTGCCCCCTCATCGACCGCGACCGCGTGATCCTCGCGCCAGGCGGCGACGCCCTCCTCATCGCCGTCGAGCTGGCGACCGGCAAGGTCCTCTGGCAGAGCCCCAACCCGGGACGCTGGCAGATGACCCACGCAACCCCCATGCCCATGGAACTGCGCGGGACGCGCATGTACGTCTACCCGGGGAGCGGCGGCGTGGCGGGCATCGCCGCCGAGGACGGCGCGCTGCTCTGGCAGACCGACGCCTGGAAGATCAGCATCGCCACCGTGCCGTCCCCCGTCATCGCGGGCGGCGGCCGGGTGTTCCTGACGGGCGGCTACAACGCCGGCGCCATGATGCTGAAGATCGACGCGCAGGACGGCGCCTTCGCGGCGCGCACCCTTTACACCCTGGATCCCAAGGTGTTCGCGAGCATCCAGCAGACGCCGATCCTGTACCAGGAGCGCCTCTTCGCCGTCAAGTACGATGGCCAGCTCGCCTGCGCCGACCTGGACGGCCGCGTCCTGTGGACGAGCGGCAGCGGCAACACCTTCGGGCTCGGCCCGTACGCCCTGGCGCAAGGCCTGCTTTACGTGGTCAACGACAAGGGACGCCTCACTCTCGTCGATGCCGGCGCCGGCGAGTACCGCCGTCTGGCGGAGTTCGAGGTGCTCCAGGGCCACGACGCCTGGGGCCCCCTCGCCATCGCCGGCGGCCGCCTCATCATGCGCGACTTCACGCGCATGGTCTGCCTGGACATCCGCGACCGGGCCGCGCGCGCGGCGCAAGGCGGCGTCCAATGACGGCTCGGGGCGCTATCTCCACCCGCGCGGCGGCCGGCCTCATCGTGTTCCTCGCCCTCGTTGCCGCGGTCGTCGCCGTGGCGCTCCACGACCCGATCGGCCGGCGCGGCAACCGGCTCGGCCGGGATTTCGCGTACGAGACCAAGGATCTGCGCCCCATCCCGCCGGACCTGATCCGCTACGCCGAGCGCGCCGCTTTCGACGCCGGCCTCGCGGTGCCGCGAGCTATCGCCGTCGACGCCGGGGACAAAATCTACGTGGCGGGGGACCGTGCCGTGGTCTGGTTCACGACGCACGGAGCCCCCGCGGGCGCGCGCGCCCTGGACGGCGAGCCTACCTGCCTGGCCGTCGGCGCCGACGGAACCTGGCATGTCGGCCTGGGCGGACACGTCGAGGTCTTCGACCCCGCCGGCGCCCGCGCCGCCGCTTGGACGCCCCACGGGGCGCGTTCGTACATCACGGCGATCGCCGCGGCGCCCGACGCGATCTTCGTCGCCGACGCCGGCGAGCGCCTGGTCCTCCTCTACAGGCCTGACGGGGCCTTCGTCCGGCCGATCGGCGGCCGCGATGCCGCCCGCGCCATCCCCGGGCTGGTCGTTCCGAGCCCCTTCCTGGACCTCGCCATGGGCAAGGACGGCCTCCTGCGCGTCACGAACCCCGGCCGGCGCAAGGTCGAAGCCTACTCCCTCGAGGGCGATCTGTGCTTCGCCTGGGGCGAAGCCGGCGCGGCGATCGACCGCTTCTGCGGCTGCTGCAATCCCGTCCACCTCGCCGTGCTTCCCGACGGCGCCTTGGTGGCCGCCGAAAAAGGCCTCGCCACCGTCAAGGTGTGCGAACCGGACGGCGCCCTGCGGTGCGTCGTGGCCGGACCCGATCTTCTCGGGGAGAACGCCCTCGGCTGCGACGTGGCGGTGGACTCCCGAGGACGCATCGTCGTGCTCGACCCCGCCGCTAAAAAAGTGCGTATCTTCGAGCCGGCCCCTCCCGGCGGCTCGCGGTCTCAGGAAACAGGTTCCGCTCATGAGTGATCACGAAACGACACCGATTCCGCGCCGCGGCTTCATGCGCGCCGCGGCCCGCGCGGCCTGCGCGCTGGGCATCGGCGGCGGCGCCGCGTACCTGGTGGCGCCCCGGACGCCCGGCGAGCGCGTTTGGCAGATCGACCCGGAGAAATGCATCGCCTGCGGCAACTGCGCCACTTACTGCGTGCTCCGGGAGTCCGCGGTCAAGTGCGTCCACAGCTTCGCCATGTGCGGCTACTGCGAGCTTTGCACGGGGTTCTTCAACCCGTCGCCGAACGATCTCACCACCGCCGCCGAGAACGTCCTCTGCCCGACGGGCGCCATCGTGCGCCGCTTCGTCGAGGACCCGTACTTCGAATACACCATCGACCAGAACCTGTGCATCGGCTGCGGGAAATGCGTCAAGGGCTGCAAGATGTTCGGGAACGGCTCGCTCTACCTCCAGGTCATCCACGACCGCTGCCTGAACTGCAACCAGTGCAGCATCGCCGCGGCGTGCCCCTCCGAGGCCTGGGTGCGCGTCCCGGCCGCGCGGCCGCACCTCTGGAAGAAAGTCACCTAAGAAGGTCATGCGCTTCCCCATCGTTCCGACCCTGGCGCTGGTCGCGATCCTCTCCGGAGGCCGGGCCGCCGCCGAGCAGCGCTTCCCGCCGCCGGACTTCTCGCCGGGCTACTCCCTGCCCGTGACCGAGGCGCAGGGCGCTCCCGCGCGCGCGGACGCGCGGGGGTACATCGACGCGGCGGTGCTGGCGGGCGCCCTCGCCCTGGCCTCGTACCTGGCGCTGGGCCGCCGCTCGCGCCGCGGGCTCGTCCTCCTCGGCCTCGGGTCCCTGGCCTACTTCGGCTTCTACCGCCACGGGTGCATCTGCCCGGTCGGCGCCGTTCAGAACGTGGTGCTGGCCATCACGGACCCCGGCTACGCCTTGCCCCTCACGGCGGCGCTTTTCTTCGCCCTGCCCCTCCTTTTCACCCTTTTCTTCGGCCGCGCCTTCTGCGCGGCGGTCTGCCCGCTCGGCGCCGTTCAGGACGTCGTACTGGCCAGCCCCGTCGCCGTGCCGGGCTGGCTCGCCCGCGCCTTGGGCCTGGTGCCCTTCGTCTACCTGGGCGCGGCGGTGCTTCTGGTGGCCACGGGAAGCACCTTCCTGATCTGCCGGTACGATCCCTTCGTCGGCTTCTTCCGCCTGAGCGCGGGCCTGGACTTGACGATCTACGGCGCGGCGCTCCTTATCATCGGCGTCTTCGTCGGCCGGCCCTACTGCCGCTTTCTCTGCCCCTACGGCGCGCTCCTGGGCCTCGTCTCGCGGCTCTCGTGGCGGCGCGTCACGATCACGCCGGCCGAATGCGTCCGCTGCCGCCTGTGCGAGGACGCCTGCCCCTTCGGCGCCATCACGACGCCGAGCCCCGAGACGCCTCCCGCGCGCCGCGCCGGCAAGACGGCCCTCGCCGTCACGCTGCTCGCGCTGCCCCTCCTCATGGGCCTGGGCGCCCTCGCCGGACGGGCCCTGAGCCCCGCCTTCGCCCACACCCACGCCACGATCAGACTGGCCGAGCGCGTGTGGCTGGAGGAGGCCGGGGAGGTCGAGGGCACGACCGACCAGAGCGACGCCTTCCGCGCCACCGGCCTGGCGCTCGACGACCTCTATTTGGCCGCCGGCGCCCTCAGGGCGCGCTTCGACACGGGCACGACGATTCTCGGAGTGTTCGCCGGCCTGGCGGCCGGCGCGACGCTCCTCCGCGTTTCCCTGCGCCGGACGCGCAGGGACTACGAGGCCGATCCGGCCTTGTGCCTCGCCTGCGGCCGCTGCTATCGCTACTGCCCGGTCGAGACGGACCGGGGCAAGCGGCACCGCAAGCCGCGGGAGGCCGCGCCGTGAACCCCCGGGGCCCCTCGCTTTTCGCCGCCTTGAAATCCGACGCCCGCGCCGCGGCGCGCACGGCGCTGGTCACCGGCGCCTTCGCCGCCATCACGGCGGCGGCGCTCCTGGCCTACCACGTCAGGGGCAGCGCCGAGGACTTCATCGACTCGGCCGAGATCGCGGACCTCAAATCGGCCCTCGCCGCCGACCCGGACAACGGGGCCCTCAAGATCGAAATTCAGGAGCGCGACCTGGCGATCCGCCGGGCGTACTTCGCGAAGCTGGCGCGCCTCGACCGCGGGATTTACCTCCTCCTCGGGGGCGTCCTCGCCTTCGTCGGATCCCTCGCGTGGATGGCCTTTGCGCGCCGCGCCGCGCCCAAGCCCGGCGCGGCCGAGCCCACCGCCGCCGCCGAGGCGCGCGCCACCCTTTCGGCGCGCTGGTCCGTCGCCGCGCTCGCCGTCATCGCCGCCGGCCTGGGAGCCGCCTGGGCCGGACGAAGCGACTTGGCCTTCCTGGACCGGGCCGTCCAGGCTATCGAGGAGGCCAAGGCGCCGCCCGTTCTCGCGCCGCCCGAGGAAATCGCCAAGCAGTGGCCGCGTTTCCGCGGCCCCGGCGGGCTGGGCGTCTCCGCCTATCTCAACGTGCCCGCGGAGTGGAACGGCGCGAGCGGCGCGGGCATCCTGTGGAAGACCCCCGTGCCGATTTCCAGCGACAACTCGCCCGTCGTCTGGGGCGATCGCATCTTCCTGTCGGGCGCCACCAAGAAGCGGCGCGAGGTCTACTGCTTCGATGCCGCGACGGGCGCCCTCCTCTGGACCGGCAAGGTCGAACGCGTTCCGGGAAGCAAGGACGGCCCGGACGACATCATGGAGGATACGGGCTACGCCGCCCCCACCGTCGCGACCTGCGGCCGCCGCGTCTACGCGATCTTCGCCAACGCGGACCTGGCGGCCTTCGACTTCGACGGCCGGCGCGTCTGGGCGCGCAACCTGGGCGTGCCGGAGAACAACTACGGCTACGCCGCCTCGCTCCTGGTCTACCGCCACCTCCTAATCGTGTCCTACGACCAGGCGAAGCCCGAGGACAACAAGTCGCGGTTCCTCGCCTTCGACATCCGCAACGGGAAAACCGTCTGGGACACGGTCCGGCCCGTGGCGGCTTCCTGGGACACGCCCATCGTCATCACCCACGCCGGAGTCGACCAGCTCATCACCTGCTCCAACCCCTTCGTCATCGCCTACGCTCCCGACACGGGCCGGGAACTCTGGCGGGCCGATTGCCTGAACGACGACGTCGCGCCCTCGCCCGTCTACGCCGGCGGCCTGGTCTTGGCGGTCAACACGGGGGCGCAGCTCAGCGCGATTAAGCCCGACGGCACCGGCGACGTCACGAAAACCCACATCCTCTGGCTCGCCGAGGACGGCCTGCCCGACATCGCCAGCCCCGCGGCGACGGATGATTACGTTTACCTGCTGACGACGCACGGGCTGCTGACCTGCTACGAAACGAAAACCGGGAAGCTGCTCTACGAGGAGGACACCGATCTCTCCTTCAACGCGTCGCCGAGCATCGTCGGCGACAAACTCTATCTGATCTCGACCAAGGGCGTCGCGATCATCCTCAGGATCGGCCCGACCTACGAGGAACTCGGCCGGTCGGAGCTGGGCGAAGGCGTCCACGCCTCGCCGGCCTTCCAGGACGGCCGCATCTATATCCGCGGCAAGAAACACCTGTACTGCATAGGGGCCCGATGACCGCGCCCGATCTCGACGTTGTCCAACGCATTATCGACGCCCACGGCCGCGACGGCAGCGGGCTCATTCCGATTCTGCACGCGCTCCAGAACCATTTCGGCTACCTCCCCGAGGAAGCCCTCAAGCTCGTCTGCGCCCGCACCGATATCACGCCGGCGCGCATCGCCGGCGTCGCCAGCTTCTACACCCAGTTCCGCCATCGCCCGGTGGGCAGACACATCATCAGCGTGTGCCACGGCACGGCCTGCCACGTCAAGGACGCGGGCCGCGTCCAGGAGGCTCTCGAGCGCTGCCTCAAGATCCCCCCGGGGGACGACACGGACCCGGAGGGCAACTTCACGCTCCACAAGGTGGCGTGCCTGGGCTGCTGCACGCTGGCCCCGGTCATCCAGATCGACGACATGACCTTCGGACATCTCACGCCGGACGCCGTCCCGCGCGTTCTCCAGGACTTCCTCGCGCTCAGGCGGCGTCCGCGCGCGGCGCCGCCGCCGGACCCCCGCGCCCCCGCGCCGAGCCCCGGCGGCGAGATCCGGATCGGCCTGGGCTCGTGCTGCGTCGCCCGCGGAAGCGGCGCGGTGAAGGAAGCGCTTCTGCGCGCCGTCGACGGCCTGGGGATTCCGGTCACGGTGAAGCGCGTCGGCTGCGTCGGCATGTGCCACCAGACGCCGCTCCTGGAGGTGCTGGCCCCCGGCGCCGCGCCGGCCTTCTACGCTCAGGTCCGCGCCGAGGACGCCGAGGCCATCGTCGGGCGGCACTTCCGGCCCAAGGGCGTCCTGCGCAAGGCGCGCGCCGCCGTGTCGCGAGCCCTGGACCGCCTGCTCACCGACCAGGCCTGGACGCCGCCCGAGCGCTTCGCGCTCGATGCCGACGAGCCGCCCGTCACCACCTTTCTCGGCCCCCAGCGCCTGATCGCCACGGAGCGGCGCGGACAGCTCGATCCCCTCGACTTGGAGGAATACCGCCGCGGAGGCGGCTTCGAGGCTCTTGAACGCTGCCTCAAGGAAATGACGCCCGAGGCCGTCATCGAGGCCGTCGCGCGGAGCGGACTGCGCGGCCGCGGCGGGGCGGGATTCCCCACCGGCGCCAAATGGCGCCTCGTCAGGAACGCGCCCGGCGACGACAAACGCGTCGTCTGCAACGGCGACGAGGGCGATCCGGGCGCCTTCATGGACCGGATGCTGCTCGAATCCTACCCGTACCGCGTCATCGAGGGCGTGGCCATCGCGGCCTACGCGACAGGCGCCCGCGAGGGCTGCTTCTACATCCGCGCCGAGTATCCCCTCGCCGTGGCGCGGGTGCGCGCCGCGCTGGAGCGCTGCCGCGAAGAGGGCCTCCTGGGCGAGTGCATCCTGGGCAGCGGGTTCGACCTGAAGCTCGCCATCATGGAAGGCGCGGGCGCCTTCGTGTGCGGCGAGGAGACGGCGCTCCTGGCCTCCATCGAAGGCCGCCGCGGCATGCCGCGCCTGAGGCCTCCCTACCCGGCGAGCCGGGGGCTCCGCGGCCTTCCGACCCTCGTCAACAACGTGGAGACCTACGCCCTCGTGCCCTGGATCATCCGGAAGGGCCCCGAGGCCTTCGCCGCCCTTGGAACGGCGCGCAGCGCGGGAACCAAGGTCTTCGCGCTGGCCGGGAAGGTCGCGCGCGGCGGCCTCATCGAGGTCCCCATGGGCATGACAATCCGCCGCATCGTCGAGGAGATCGGCGGCGGCGTCGCGCCCGGCCGGACCTTCAAGGCCGTGCAGATCGGCGGGCCCTCGGGAGGCTGCATCCCCGCGGCTCTCGCCGACA
>MWEK01000046.1 GCA_002070955.1 Planctomycetes bacterium ADurb.Bin069 | reverse complement strand
GCGCGGGCCGCGGCGCGGGCCGCGGCGCGGGGGGCGCGGGCGGCAGCCGCACCCACGCCGGCGCGGGAGGCGCCGCCGCCCGCGGCACGAACCGGCCGATCACGGCATCGTCCGGCGCGCAGAAGCGCGCGGCCGCCACGCGCACGTCCTCGACGCCGGCGCGCAGCACCGCGCGCCTGAGTCCGCGCCACATGCCGGCCCGGCCGATCGACGCAAAATAGCCCAGGTTGTCGGCGACCTGCTCGATCGACTCCTCCTCCTCGGCGAAGGCCGCCGCGAATCCGGCCTTGACGCCGGCCAACTCGCCCGCGCTCGGCCCCCGCCGCCCGAGGGCGCGCAAGAGGCGCGCCAGCGCCCGTTCGGCGCGGTCGAAATCCCGCGCCCGGTGCAGCGCCGCGATGATCGTCAGGAGGTAGGGATCGCGCGCCGGCGCGAAGAAACACTTGACGCGGGCCGCAAGGCCCGGCTCCACGAGGGCCCGGTACAGCCGCGACGATCGCCGCGTCGCCCCGTACGAGCCGTGGCCGAACCCGATGACATCGCCGCCCGCCAGCACCCCGCGGAGGGCGATGACGCCGGCCAGACCGCGATCCCCGGCGCCGGGCGCATGAAAGGCGGCGGCCAGATACGGCGTCTCGCCCGGGCCGCGCACGATGACGCGGCGCTGCCCTCCCGGCGGCTCCTCGGCGGTGCGGCGCCGCGGCGGCGGCGCGCCGCCGGGGAGGCGGGCGAAGCGGCGGCGGATTTTCGCCATGAGATCGCGCCACTTAAAATCCCCGGCCACCACGAGGACGGCGTTGCGCGGCACGAAGCGCCCCGCGTTGAACTCGCGCAGCGCCGCGGCCGTCATGGTCCTGAGGTCGCTCGCCAGGCCGATCGTCGGCCAACGGTAGCCGTGGGCCGCGAAAGCGGCGAACTGCACTTCGTCGCAGAGCAACGTCTCGGGGTCGTTGCGGGCGCCCTCGCGCTCCGCCATGATCACGCCGCGCTCCACCTCGATGCTCCGCGTCTCGTAGCGCATGGCATGCATGCGCTCGGCCTCCACCCGGAGGGCCTCATCCAACCCCGCGCTCAAGACGACGCTGTAGTGGGCCGTCGTGTCGAGCCAGGTATAGCCGTTGGTGTGCCCTCCCCAGGCCGCCAGCGCGGCATCGATGTCGCCCTCGCCGGGGAACGCGCGGCTCTGCTTGAAGTTCATGTGCTCGCAGAAGTGGCTCGCGCCCGTCAGTCCCTGGATCTCGTCGCCCGAGCCCGTGCCGAAGACGCTCCACACCGTGACGAGGGGGACGCCGCGGCGCTCCTCGGCGACAACGCGCAAACCGTTGGGAAGGGTGCACTCACGATGCATAGAGGAAGCCTCTCCGAAACGCCACGCAGAGACAGTAGCGCGCACGTCCGCGCGGCGCAAGGACGCGGCGCCGGGCGGATCTCACGGCGCCGGAGGCGGCGAGACAGCCCGCGGCGGCGCGTTGCGCGCGTAGGCCAGAAGCTCGCCGAGAAGCCCCGTGACGAAGAGCTGGATTCCCGCCACCGCGAAGCCCAGCGCGAGCTCCATCAGGAAGTAGCGGCGCATGCCCGCGAGCGGGCTCAGCTTGACGGCGAGGCCGAGCGCGAGCCCCGCGCAGGCGGCCAACCCGCCCGCCGCCCCGAAGAAGTGCAGCGGCCGCGCATGGTAGCGCGCCAGGAAAAAGAGCGGAAAGTGGCGCAGGACGGAGAACCGACCCGCGCGCCGCGGAGTCCCGTCCCCCGCGCGCCGCACGACGACTCCCTGTCCCGCGAACCAGGCCTCGAGCTCCCCGCCCGAGCGCGGCGTTCCCGGGAAATCGGCCAGCAGGGCGCCGCGCGCCGCCCAAGCCGCCCCGGAAGCCCCGACCAGCGCCTGGGCGGAGCCGGCGCGCGCGCGCGTCGTAAGCTCGGCAAGGTCGTCCAGGCCCGCGGGCGCCACCACCAGCGCCGCGCCCGCCGCACCGGCGGCCTCCGTTATCTCGAAAGGCTCGGCTCCGGCCCGGCGCAGGGCTTCCTCGAGCTCCGCGCGGCGCGCGGCCGCCACACCGACGGTGCCCCGCGCAACGAAGCCGCCGGCGGGCACCACCGCGAGGGCGTCGCTCGGGGCGGCCCGGCGCCGCCCGCGCCAGATGCTCAGGATCAGCTCTCCGATCAAGCCGGCGGCCAGGATCTGCACGCCCACCAGGAACGCGAGGATTCCGGCCAAGAAGCGGGGCATGTGGGCGGCCGCGCCCGTCTCCGAAAGAAAGAGCATCCCCGCGCAGAGGCACAGCCCCGCCAGCGCGAGCGGCGCCCCCGCCGCGGCGAAGGCGGAGAAAACGCGCCGGCGCCTGCGCGCCAGGAGGGTCGCCGTGAGAAGATCGAAACCAAAGCGCCAAATCCGCTCGATGCCGTAGCGGCTGCGCCCGAATCGCCGCGCCCGGTGATGCACCGGGATCTCGGTTACACGAAATCCGAGGTCGTGGGCGAGGAAGGTCGCGAAGCGGTGCAGGTCGCCGTACATCCCGAGGGCATCGATGACGGCGCGGCGGTAGGCCTTAAATCCGCAGTTGTGGTCGTGAAGGCGCGGACCCAGCGCGAGGGAGCCCACCGCGTTGAAGACCCGCGAAGCCGCCCGCCGGCTCCAAGAATCCCGGCGCCGGCGCTTCCAGCCGCACACCAGATCCCAGGGGCCGCGCAAGGCCTCCAGGAAGCGGGGGATGTCCGCCGGGTCGTCCTGGAGGTCGGCATCCAGGGTGATGACGATTTCCGCCGCGGTGGCCGCGAAGCCCGCCGCGAGCGCCGCCGCCTTGCCCTGCCGGCACGGCAGCGTCACGGCGCGGAAGCGCGGGTCCTCCGCCGCGAGGGCCGCGAGCAGTTCCGCCGTCTCGTCGGTGCTCCCGTCGTCGACGACGATGACCTCCCACGCCGCCCCGCAGCTCGAGAACGCCGCGACGAGTTCCTGCGCCAACGCGCGGAGCGACGGCGCCTCGTTGTGCGCCGGAATCACCACGCCGATGTCAACGCCCGCCATGCGCGGCTCCCGCGGTTTCGCCGCCGCGCGCCCCGGGGCGTTCCCGCCGCCCCGCGCCGGCGCGCGGCTCAATACCACCATCTTCGGAAGCAAAAGGAAAGCTCCGCGCCCGCCGCTCCCCGGGGTTTGACATTGTCCGCCCCGCGAAGGTAAGATAAGGCCCGCCATTAGGGAGGTCGCGAGACCCGGGCTGCAACAGGAGGATGCCATGGCTAGACCAGTTACGTTGTTTACCGGACAGTGGGCCGACCTGCCCCTCGAGAAGCTCTGCGAGAAAGCCGCCGCGTGGGGCTTCGACGGCCTGGAACTCGCCTGCTGGGGCGATCACTTCGAGGTGGACAAGGCCCTGTCCGAGCCCGACTACTGCGACAAGAAGCGGGCCCTGCTCGAGAAGCACCGCCTGCGGGTCTTCGCCCTCTCGAACCACCTCGCCGGCCAACTGGTGTGCGATGTCCTGGACAAGCGCCACGAGATGTTCGCTCCGCCGGAAACCCACGGCGATTTCGACGGCATGCGCGCCTGGGCCATCGAGGCCATGAAGAACACCGCCAGGGCCGCGCAGAAGTTCGGCGTCTCCGTGGTGAACGGCTTCACGGGCTCCTCGATCTGGAGCTACATCTACTCGTTTCCTCCGGTCTCCGCCGCGATGATCAAGGCCGGGTTCGATGACTTCGCCGAGAAGTGGAACCCGATCCTGGACGTCTACGGGGAGTGCGGCATCAAGTTCGCCCTCGAGGTCCACCCCACCGAGATCGCCTTCGACGCCATCACGGCCGCGCGGGCGCTGGACGCCCTCGGCCGCCGCCCCGAGTTCGGCTTCAACTTCGATCCCAGCCACCTCCAATGGCAAGGCTGCGACCCCGCCGCCTTCATCCGCGAGTTCCCCGACCGCATCTACCACGTGCACATGAAGGACGCGGCCGTCAGAATGAACGGCAAGGGCGGCATCCTCGGCTCGCATCTGGACTTCGGCACCCCCGGCCGCGCCTGGGAGTTCCGCAGCCTGGGACACGGCGACGTGGATTTCGAGGAGATCATCCGCGCCCTCAACGAGATCGGCTACCAGGGCCCGCTCTCGGTGGAGTGGGAAGACAGCGGCATGGATCGCGAGCACGGCGCCGCCGAGTCCGCCGAGTTCGTGAAGAACGTGGATTTCAAGCCCTCCGAGAGGGCGTTCGATTCGGCGTTCGACAGGGACAAGCGTTAAGAGAGGTGCGCAATGAGTGAAGGACGGCTCCCGGACTACATCGCCAAGGCGTCGCCGAACCCGCCGGCGAACCGCACGGCGTGGTACAAAAGCACGGCGCCGACCTACGCCGGCATCATGCTGTGGTTCGTGTTCTGGCAGGATGTGCCGACGGGCGGCACCGCGCTTCCGGGCGGCACCCTTGCCGCGGGCCTGGGAACCGCGCTCCTGGCCCTGGTCGCCGCCGCGCTGGTCTGCCACTTTCTCTTCTACCTGGTTCCCGGTCTTTTCGGCATGAAGACGGGGTTGCCGCTCTACGTCATCGGCAGCTCGACTTACGGCGCCAAGGGCGGCTTCATCATGCCCGGATTCCTCATGGGAGTCCTGCAGTTCGGCTGGCTGGGCGTCAACACGTACTTCTCGGCCCTTGCCGTCAGCGCGCTCTTCGGCGGCAACGTCGTGGCCCAGAAAATCATCATGGTCCTGTGGGCGGTCGTGGCGGCGTTCGTGGGCTTGAAGGGCATCCAGTACGTGGCCAAGGTGGCCACATTCCTGCCGGCGATTCCCTTCGTCATCCTGATCATCATGTTCGTCGCCACGGTGGGCAACATCGGCGACTTCGATGCCCAGAAGCTGGTCCAGGCGGCCCAGGCGTCGAACCCCGGCGGAACGGCCGTCCCGCTGGAGGCCTTCGGCGTCTTCGCCCTGATGCTGACCTACATCGTGGGCTTCTTCGCCACGGCCGGCGCCGCCGGCGCCGACTTCGGCATGAACAATCCCGACGCCAAGCACGTGAATCTGGGCGGCCTGACCGGAATTGCGGGCGCCACCGTAATCGCGGGCGGGCTCTCGCTCCTGGTCGCCGCGGGCGCCTTCGCGAAAACGGGCAGCCCCGCGCTCCAGACCGCCTCGAGCGGGTTCATGGCCGCGGTCATCTCCGACGGCTGGGCCAAGTGGATGGCCATTCTCCTGGCCATCGCGGCTTTCCCGTCCGCGTGCTTTTCCGCCTTAATCGCCGCCAACAGCTTCAAGACGACGCTTCCCAACGTCAACCCCTTCGTGTCGGTGGGTATCGGCGCCGCCGTGAGCATCGTCCTGGCCGTCACCGGCTGGGCGGGCGACGTGATCATCGTCTTCAAGATCATCGGCGCCTCGTTCGGCCCGATCTGCGGCGCCATGCTGGTTGAGTACTTCCTCTCCGGGAAGCAATGGTCCGGCCCGCGGGCCGGCTTCAACCCGGCCGGCTGGATCTCCTGGGCGGGCGGCTTCGCGTTGGGGCTGCTGGACATCTTCGGCGTCATCGCGGTGCCGGCGGCCCCCGTCGTGGCCTTCCTGGTCGGCGCCCTCCTTTACGGCGTGCTTGCGAAGGCGGGGCTCCAGTCCGCCGTCATTCCCATGCCCGCCGCCGCGCCGAAAGCCTGATCCCGGGAACGTTTTGCGCTTCCGTCGAGGGCCGCCTCCCCGAGGCGGCCCTCGACGTTTCCGGAGCCTTGCCGCCTCCGCCTTTACTCTTCCCCTCCGAGCCCGTAAAATCCCGCGCATGGCCGCGACGTTGGAATTTCGCACGACCCTCGAGAACTTCACCGGTCCCCTCGACCTGCTCCTCTATCTCATCCGGAAGGACGAAATCGACATTCTCGCCATCCCCATCGCCCAAGTCCTGGAGCAGTACGAGCAGTTCGTCCGGTTCCTCGCCGACATCGATGTCAACCTCGCGGCCGACTACCTCGTCATGGCCACGACGCTCATGGAGATCAAGTCGCGCATGCTGCTCCCGCCGGCGCCCGGCGCGGAGGACGAGGAGGAGCTGGAGGATCCCCGCGCCGAACTCGTCAAGCAGCTCCTGGAGTACCGCACGTACAAGGAGCGCGCCCTCGACCTGGCCCGCAAGCTCGAGGAGCAGGCGCGCCGCTACAAACGCACGACGACCGAGCTGCCCTTCCCCCTGGACCACGTGGAACTCGGCCGCCTCTCCCTCTGGGACGTCGTGACGGCCTTCATGCGCATTCAGAAGGCCATCGCCGCGAACCGGCCGGCCGAGGTGGTGTACACCGAGCAGCCCCTCAGCTTCTACATGGACTCGATTCAGAACGTGTTCACCGCGGCGGGCCGCCGCACGGTGCCCTTCGAGGATGTCTTCCTGCGCTCCGGCGCGGCCGACCGCTCCACTCTGATCGGGATCTTCCTGGCGATTCTCGAGCTGGTGAAACTCGGCGCCCTCGCCCTGGACCGCGACGACGCGGCCGGCGCGATCGTCGTGATCCTGAGGGTCGCGGCCCTCTCGGATTGCATGCAGAGCCTCGCGGCCCACGTGAATGTCGGCGAGGATCTGCCCGCGGCCGCCGGCCTGGACGGCGCCGAGACAACCGCCGCGCCCGAGCTCGACCCCGAGACCGAGGCGGCCCTCGCCGAGCTCGACGCCGCGGCGCCCGAGGACCGCGGAGCCGCGCCGCAAACCGATCCGCCCCCCGGCCTCGAGCGCGCCGCCGAGGCTGACGCTCGCGAGGAACCATGCGGATAGCCTTCGCCGGCGCCGGAGCCTTCGCGATCGAGCCTTTCAGGATGCTGCATGCCCTCGGCAGCCGGCTCGTCATGGTCGTCACCCGCCCCGACCGTCCCAAGGGCCGCGGGCGCCGCGTGGCAGCCACGCCCATCGCCGAGGAAGCGCAACGGGTCGGCTTCCCCGTGGCCAAGGTGGCGCGGATCGCCGCGCTCGCCGACACGCTCGTGTATCTCCAAATCGACCTCCTGCTCGTCGCCGACTTCGGAGAACTGATTCCCGAAGCGGTGCTCGCGATCCCGCGCATCGGGCCCTTCAACCTGCATGCGTCGCTCCTGCCCCGCTGGCGCGGCGCGGCTCCTTGCCCGCGGACCATCCTCGCCGGCGATGCCGCCAGCGGAGTGACGTTCTTCCGGATGACCAAGGAGATGGACGCGGGACCGATCCTCGCCCAGCGCGAGGCGCCCGTTCTGGCCGACGACACCAGCGCGACGCTCGAGGCGCGGCTCTCGGCCCACGCGGCCGCGCTCCTCGCGGAAGCGCTCCCGCGCCTCGAAGCGGGCGACTTCACGCTGCGCGGGCAGGACACGACCGGGATCACCTTCGCTCCCAAGCTGACCAAGCTCGATGGCGCCGTTCCCTGGCATCTGGAGGCCGCGGCGGTCCTCCGCCACGTGCGCGCCATGCAGCCCTGGCCCCGCGCCTACGCCTTTCTCCAAAGCCCCGGCCGCCCGCCGCTCCGCGTGAACCTGATCGAGGCCCGCGCCGTCGACGCGCCGGCGGCGCCGCCCGGCGTCATTGTCGCCGTGGGCGAGGATTGCTTCGATGTCGCCTGCGCCGCGGGAGCCGTGCGCGTGCTCCGCCTCCAAGCCGCCGGAAAGCGCGTCATGACCTGCGGGGAATTCCTGCGCGGGAACCGCCTGACCCCGGGAGACCGCCTCGCGCCCGAAGCCGGCGACGCGTCACCGCCGCTGGAGGCGTGAACTCTGCTCCTGCAGGAACCGCCGTTCGCCGCCGGTGAGCGTGCCCAGACCGCCGTCCTTGATCTTGGCGAGCAGCGCGTCCAGGACGCGCGCCTCGTGCGCCCGGCGGGCGTGCTCGCGCTCCTGCCGGCGCTTGCCAAACCAGTGCCGGCTTCCCGCGAGGAACCGCCGCAACCGGTATCCTCCGTCGAAGAACGACCCGACCCTGATCCGCACGCCTTCCTCTTCGTCTTCCAGGACGATGCTCGCGCGGCCGTACAGCGTCGCCGCGAGGATGCCCGCGCCCGCCAACACGGGGAGCGGCGCGCCCGCCGCGATCCCGAAGGCGGCTAACCCCGCGCCGCATGCCGCGCCGGCGAGCAGCACCGCCAGCGTGGCTTTCCCGTAACCCAGGCGGCGCCACAGGAGCGCCTGCCACATGCGGCCGCCGTCGGTCGCGAACAAGGGCAGGAGGTTGGCGACCAGGAGCAACTGGTTGGCCGCAAGCAGGACCTCCAGGCCGTTCTCCCCGGGAACGGGGACTAGAGGCGGCACGCGCGTCATGAGCACCCAGGGGAGGAACACGACGCAGACGATGAAGTGCGCAAGCGGGCCGGCGACCGCCACGCAGCACTGCGCGCGCGGATTGAGCGGGATTTCCCACGCGCTCAGGCCTCCGAAGGGCCAGAGCAGGACCTCGCGCGCGTAACCGCCCACGAGGCGCAGCGCGAGAAGGTGCGCGACCTCGTGGAGCAGGACGAGCACGAACACGCACACGGACAAAAGAACGCTCCAGGCGACGGAGCCGCGGCTCGCAAGGAGCCCGAACGCGAAGACGAGCAGGAACGACGCGTGCAGCTTGAGCGGCACCCCCCCCACGCCGCCGAGAGGCAGCGCCGGCGAACGCAGGCAATCGCGCCATCGCATCATTGGTCCTCACCGCCGCGTCGCGGCTCCCGCGGAACCGCTCCCATAGGCGCGATTTTACCGGCCGCGCGGGGGGGGGGCCAAGTAAACTCCGGGCGGCCCGCCGCGCCGTCCGCCCCTGGCTTCCGCCGGCGGGCTCTTGCGCCGGCGCGGCGGCTCCCCTACCCTGATCTTGGATGAAGCCTTTCCGTGAAACCCACACCCGCCGCCGCTTCCTCGCTTCCGCGGCCGCCGCCGCGTTGCTCGGCGGCCGCGCCGCGCGCGCGGCGGAAAGCCGGCCGCCGAACCTGCTCTTCGTCCTCGCCGATCAATGGCGGGCGCAGGCTTTCGGTTACGCCGGCGACCCGAACGCGCGCACCCCCGCCATCGACCGGCTGGCCGCCGAGAGCGTGCGCTTCACCCACGCCGTCTCGAGCTGCCCCGTGTGCAGCCCCTATCGCGCCAGCCTCCTCACGGGACGCCGCGCGCTCACACACGGCGTGTTCATCAACGACGTTCCCCTGAACAACGAGGCCGTTTCCATCGCGCAGGCTTTCAACGGCGCCGGCTACGCGACGGCGTACATCGGCAAGTGGCATGTCGACGGGAGCGGCTCGCGGTCGGCCTTCATCCCCCGGGAACGCCGCCAGGGCTTCCAGTTCTGGAAGGTCCTGGAATGCACGCACGACTATAACCGCTCGGCCTACTACGGCGACGAGAACCGCAAGCTCTTTTGGGATGGCTACGACGCCATGGCGCAGACGCGCGAGGCCCGGAGCTACATCCACGAGCGCGACCGCGGGCGGCCCTTCGCCCTCTTCCTCTCATGGGGACCGCCGCACGATCCCTACCACACGGCGCCGCCCGAGCACCGCGCCCGCTTCGAAGCCGACAAGCTCGTCCTGCGCCCGAACGTGCCGCCCGCGGCGGCGGCCGCCGCGCGCCGGGATCTGGCGGGCTACTACGCCCACGGCGCGGCGCTCGACGCGTGCCTCGGCGATCTGCTCGCCACGCTTCAGGAATGCGGCGTCGCCGAGGACACGGTGGTCGTCTTCACGTCCGACCACGGCGACATGCTGGGCTCGCAGGGTCAGCGGATGAAACAGCGGCCGTGGGACGAGTCGATTCTCGTGCCGCTCCTCATCCGCCTGCCCGCGGCGTCGGGCCGGACGCCCCGCGTGATCGACATGCCCCTGAGCGCTCCCGACCTCATGCCGACGCTGCTCGGGCTCTGCAACGTTGCGGTCCCGAGCACGGTGGAAGGGCGGAACTGCGCGGCGATCGTGCGGGGCGCCACGTCGCCCACCGAGGATCGCGCCGCGCTGATTCTCTGCGCCGCGCCCTTCGGCCAGTGGACGCGGGGCCAGGGCGGCAGGGAGTACCGCGGCATTCGCACCTCGCGCTATACCTACGTGCGCGACCGGTCCGGGCCGTGGCTCCTTTACGACACCGCCGAGGATCCGTATCAACAGCGCAACCTCTGCGGCGTTCCGGAGCACGCCGCGCTCCAGAAAGCGCTCGATGACGCCCTCGCGCGCGAGCTGAGCGCCGCGCGCGACGAATTTCTGCCGGCGGCGGCGTACATCGAGCGCTGGGGCTACAAGGTGGACGCGAGCGGGACGATGCCCTACACGTCATAACCGGCCGGCGGAAACCGAGCGCTCCTTCGATGCGCGGGAGAGCAGGCATGCAAACCCTGAGGATCCGGCTCGCCGCGGCGGCCGCGGCTTTATTGGCGGTGGGACTTCCAGCCCCGGCGCAGACGCCGAAGCCCGACGAGGCCAAGGCGCGCGCCGAGGTTCTGGCC
Organism: Planctomycetes bacterium ADurb.Bin069; assembly: GCA_002070955.1. GTDB lineage: Bacteria > Planctomycetota > UBA8108 > UBA8890 > UBA8898 > UBA8898. Next base: position 6,683 of record MWEK01000046.1, on the reverse strand, counting down.
CTGCGCTCCGACGGCTTCATAACCGTACCCCCTTGGGTCCAATTGCTCGGCGGCGACTCCATCGGCATCGGCTGGATAACGGCCGCGGCGGGGGACGGCCAGGTTCTCTGGACGCAGCAATCGGAAGCGGAAGACTCCCAGAAGACCGAGTGGAAGCAGGCCTGGTCGTCCCGCCACGGGCTCAAGCAGGCCAACGCCACCATTCAAAAGGCGGTCATCAAGGGATACGACCCCCACAAGCCCCTCCGCTTCAAGGCCGTCTCGCGGCCCATCGAGTCCTTCAAGCCCTACGCGGTCCAGTATGGCCAACCGGTGGTCTCCGGCGAGATCAAGATCGGTCCGACGCGCCGCGCGCACGGCTCGGCCGCCTTCATCGTCTTCAACGATGTGCACAACAACATCCACTTCTATCCGCTCCTGACGCCCTTGGCGGGAGCGGACATCGACTTCGCGGTCTTCAACGGCGACGTGCTTCAGGACCCCCAAAGCGAGAACGAGGTGATCGAGCGCCTGCTCTTGCCCATGGCGTGGTTCGCGGCCCGTTCGATGCCCTGCTTCTTCCTCCGGGGCAACCACGAGACCCGAGGCGCCTACGCTCGGCGCCTGCCCGACTACCTGCTTCTGCCCGACGACCGGTTCTACGCCGCGATGACCTTCGGCGCGGCGCGGGTATGGTTCCTCGACACCGGCGAGGACAAACCCGATTCCAGCCAGGAATACAGCGGCCTGAACGATTTCGATCCCTACATGGAAGAACAGCGGGACTGGTTGGCGCGCGAGATCGAGAGCGAACCCTTCGCCGCCGCCGCCTGGAAGATCGTCGTCGCCCATATCCCCCCCGACTGGCGAACCCCGATCCCGGAGAAGAAGTGGTACGGCCCCGCCCGGGTGGAGACGCTTTTCGGTCCCCTCTTCGACAAGGGGGGCATCGCGGCGGCCATCTGCGGCCACAACCACCATGCCGAGGTGATCCCCCCTTGCCCCGACAAGGCGCGGGGCTTCCAGTACAACGTCTTCATCGGCGGCGCCTATCCCCTTGCCGAGGCCACCGTCATCCGCGTCGACGTTTCGCCCGAGACGCTCAAAATCACCCGTTTCCAGTCCGACGGATCCGTCGGCGCCGAACTGACCGCCGACAGGCAGCCGGCCGGCCGATAACCAGGGTTTTCTTCCACGGACGGTCAGGCTGCCCGGGTGAAAACCGCCCCGCCGGGACCGAGAATCCGCCCTCCACCCCCCCCGCGACGACCGCTGGAGGGCATGACCGCCCGCCGCGGGGCGTAGGAACAGGCGGGCGTGAAAATTGCACCCAAGTTGTGGGTGCCGTGTGCCGATTACGACAACGACGTGGCAATGAAGCACGCGCAATCTTCGTGCCGGGTTAGGGGGGAGAACGAGCCGGCGGCGGCACGTGGATTCGAACTCCGGTGAAGGACGGGGACCCCGCCGGCGACGGGAAGGTGTGCCGTATGCAGCATTACGAGAGCAACGCATGCGATCGTCGCGAGTGGAACGGGGTTTGGGCGGCGCGGCACGCCGGCGGCCTCACGCTGCTCGAGGTGATGATCGCCATCGCCGTCGTTGTCACCGCCGCCACCGCCATCCTTTGCGGACTTTCCGCGGCCTACGCCAACGAGCGTGTCTCCTCCGAGCAGATCGCCGCGCAGAATCTCGCGCGGCGCATGCAGGAAGAGCTCATGGGCGTCCCCTTCGACGACCTGATCCCGAATTACGACGCCACGAGCGTCACCAGCGGAGGGCTCCGGGCGCTGCTCAACGTGAATCAGGCCCAACCGGCAAGCGGCGCGCCCACCCTCCTGCGGATTCAGGTCCGCGTGCGGCGCCTCGGCGAGGCCAACGATATTCTGAGCCTGGTCACGCTGCGTTCCGACCGCCGGGCCCCGCGCAGCGCCTGGCTTTCCTCCCCCTAGCGGCTGCGAGGGACAGATGAAGTCAGTTCGTACGCAGAGCGGTTTCACGCTTATAGAGGTGGCCATCGCCTGCGCGGTGGCTTCCGTTCTGATCCTCTTGGTCGGCAGCCTGTTCAAGAAAAGCACCGAAGGGCTGGAGTATCTCACGAGCATCGGCCAGGCCGAGCTGCAGATGCGCCGCGCCATTGACCGGATCGTCGAGGATATTCAACAGGCCGCCATTGACACGTCGGTCCCGGGGCCCTACCCCGACCCCGTCACGATCGCCGCCGGCGCCAGCCACGACACCGTCGCCATTCAACGGGCCCGCGGCGCCGATCCCACCGTCAATGCCGCGGAGAATATCGAGACCGTCACCTACAGCGTCAACGCGGCATCGGAGCTCGTCCGCTCCATCGCCTGGCAGCAAGCCGGCGTCCTCTACTCCGACGGTCCGCGCGTCATCGCGCGCCATGTCGATGGGCTTGCGGGCGGCCAGAAAGGATTCGCGATCACCCGGGTGGTCGGGACAAGCTTGTATACCGTGTCGCTGCGCGTGGCCATCGACCTGAACGACGGGACCCACACGCAGCTCAAGCGGGAATATCGGACGACGGCTCGCATCCGAGTGTGACCGACCGGTCGCAACCCAGACCTGGAGGAACCTGCCCTATGGAACCTGTGAAACGCTCAGCCCGGCGCGGAGGAGTCCTGCTGGTGGTCACCGTGGCCATCTTCCTCATAGCCGCCTTCGTGTTTGCCGCCAGCACCCTCGTTCATGCCAAAGTCGTCGAGGTGCAGACGGCGGCGGTGGCGCTGCAATCGCGGTCGGCCGCGGAGGCGGGCTTGCAGCACGGCATCCACTGCCTGCGCGAGCTCATGAAGATCTGGGGCGATTTCGAAGCCCTCGACCGCTTGGACCCCGACGACACCGACCCGTCGAACCTGAGCGTCAATTCCACCCGCGTGATTTTCGCCGAGGGCGGCGCAAAACGCATCAGCGGCGCCCTCGCCGACAGCGCGGCGCGCAAGGTCGCCGAATACGATGTGCGTTTCGACGTGCTGGATCGCGCCCAAACGATGCGCCGCAACGTGGTCATCTGGTCGCAAGGCTTCGTCCCCGACAAGGCCTCCTTCCTGGCCGGCGCCCGCGGTTCGGCGTCCAGCAACGTGTATGCCAAGGTGCGCGTCGAGCAGCAAGACGGCCAGGGCGGCAACTACGCGTATTTCATCAACCACTGGGGCTGGTTCCACGGTTCCAGCATCACCGCGAACGGAAGCGTCAGCGCGAACGGCAGGTTCAGCCTGAAAGACAACCCCACGATCAACTGCTCCCCGATCTACGGCGCCGTGAACGGCACGGATCTCCAGAACCGCCTGAAATTCAACGGCATCACGCCCAACGACGGCGGTCTTTTCGCCGGCCTCGACATCGAGGGCACGTGCCGAGGTTCGGCCAACCTGGCCGCGAATCGATACGAGTATCAGGATCCCGTGATGATGCCCAACCTCTCGAACTTAGGCTACTACGAAGCAAAGGCCAAGACGCACGGGAGCACCCTCAAGGTCGGCACCACCGAGTACACCGGGAACGGAGTCTACGGCGATGCCGTCGGAGAGAAACAGCACCTCTACCTGGCGGGCACCCAAACAAATCCCATTCGTTTGAACGGCACGGTCGTCGTCCGAGGCTCTTTGATCATTAAGGGTTACGTGACCGGCCAGGGCTCCATCGTCGCGGGCGGCAACATCTACGTCGCGGGCAACCTCACCTACGTGAACGGTCCCACGACCCAGCGCCCCGCCTCGAACGACGAGGCGACCACCGAGGCTTGGCTGGCGAGCAACCTGAACAAGGATTTCCTCGGTCTGTACGCCCGCGAGAATATCCTCTTCGGCAACTACAACGACAGCTCCTGGAGCTCGGTTTACTCCTGGCTCGCCGACAGCCAGAACCGCAGCGATGAGGATTGCGGGCTGGACCTCGTCTACGGGACGGGCGACGAAAAGGAGAATGACGGGCAATGGGAAATCGAGCGGTATACCGCCGATCACGACAGCCTCGGCGTCCTGCCGCCCGGAGCGCACACCGGCGATAACATTCCCGGCACAGGCGAGGATATCGACGGCGATGGCGTGCGCGATATACAGCCTAAGAATACGACGGAATGGAAGAACCTGTTCGCCGTGCCGACCATCAACACTACGAACTGGGGCGGCAACACCCCGGCCAAGTTCACGAGCTACGCGGACCTCGTGGACTCATCCATCGGCAGGATCGACGGCTGCCTCTATACGAACCACGTCATGGCCGGCTACCTCAAGGACTCCAGCGAGGTGAAGTTCTTCGGCTCCGTGATTTCGCGCAACGAGGCGCTGGTTTTCACGCCCAAGCTCACCCTCAACCACGATGAACGCCTCACCGGGCGCTCGTGGGAGGACCTGGGAATCGTGGGGGGCGGCGGCAAGGTGTGGCGAGACCTGCAGATTCTGGCGTTTTGGACCGATAGCGACGGATCTTGATGAGCGGCGCGCGCGGTCCGTCGGCTTTCAAAGGAGACAAGCACGTGAACCTGTGGTTTTCAACTCATCGCTTGGCGTTGTTCGCGGCGGTCGCGGCGCTCTGCCTGTCTTCCCGGGCCGAAGCCGCCTTCGTCGCGACGCCGGAAGAGGCTCCGCGCGTCGAGAGCGGAGCGATCCCGGCCTCGGTGGACGAAGCGCAGCAATCGCGGCGGCGTTCGCGCTATGCCGAGCCTCCGCCGCCAAGGGAGAAAGTCGAGGGGACCCTGCTCGCCACCGCGGTCAAGCGCGCCGAAGCCGAGAGGGGCGCGACGCCCAAGGACGCCGCCGGCAGGCGGGTGGAAGCGGCGGAGAGCGCGGCGGCGCACCCCGCTTCCGTCTGGAAGATTCTGGCCATCGTCAGCGCCGCCGCGGCCGGCATCGCGTCGCTCTGGCTTTTCCGATCATCTAGACGTTCCTAGACCCGCCTCGCATCCCCGCGCAGTCCGCGCGCAGCCACCCTTTCCCGGCCGCCGCCGCCGGGCGCCGGCCGGCCCGCGTCCACGCGAGCCCGACGAAGCGGCCCGTGGAACGGGCCGTTCGCGCCTGGATCCGCGGCTCCCCCGCCGCCGGTTGCCGAGCCGCTTCGGAAGGCGCCACCCGACATTCCTCCGTCCAGCGACTGGACCTCCGGCCGAGACAGCGTATGATTGTTTCCCATAGGCGTGCGCGTCGGCGCATGCGGGAGGCAGAAGCACAAGGAGGCTCGGCTATGATGTCTTCGCGTGGTTTCACCCGGCGCAAGTTCCTCGGATCCACCGCGGCCGCGGCGCTGGCGGCGCCCATTGCAATCTCGCGCGCGGCGCTCGGCGGCGAGACGAAGGCCGCCGCGGGCGACCGCATCACGCTCGGGTTCATCGGCATGGGCACCATGAACCGCGGGCACCTCCAGCACTTCCTCGGCCAAGGCGATGCCCAGGTGTTGGCCGTGTGCGACGTCGACGCCACGCGGCGCGAGCACGCCAAGAAAACCGTCGAGGAACGCTACGGCGGCGGCTACAAGGGCTGCGCCGCCTCCGGCGACTACCACGCGGTCCTCGCCCGCCGGGACATCGACGCCGTCGTCATCGCGACGCCCGATCACTGGCACACGGCGGTTCTCCTCGAGGCCTGTAAGGCCAAGAAGGATATCTACTGCGAGAAGCCCCTCACGCTGACCATCGAGGAGGCCAAACTCGCCATCGACGCCGTGCGCAAGCACGACATCGTCTTTCAAACCGGCAGCCAGCAGCGCTCCGACGCCGAGTTCCGCACGGCCTGCGAGCTGGTGCGCTCCGGCCGGATCGGCAAGCTCAAGACCATCTACGCCAACGTCGGCGGCCCGAGCAAGTGGTGCGACCTGCCCGAGGAGAGCATGGAGCCCGGCTTGGACTGGGACCGCTGGCTCGGCCCGGCGCCCATGCGCCCTTACAACTCGACCCTCAGTCCCCGGGGCATCCACGGCCATTTCCCCGCCTGGCGCAACTATCGCGAGTACTCCGGCGGCATGATGACCGACTGGGGCGCCCACCACTTCGACATCGCTCAGTGGGGCCTCGGCGCCGATGACTCCGGACCCGTCCAAATCATCCCCCCCGACGACCCGCAAGCCCAGAGCGGCGTCAGGTGGGTCTACGCCAACGGCGTCGAGCTCATCCACGGCGGCCCGCGCGGCGTCAGGTTCGAGGGCAGCGACGGCGTCGTCAATGTCGACCGCGGGTGGTTGACATCCGAGCCCGAGTCGATCCTGAAAACGCCCCTCGGGGACGGCGATGTGCGCCTCTACAAGTCGCCCGGCCACCAGCGCGACTGGATGAACTGCATCCGTTCGCGCAAGCGCCCCATCTGCGACGTCGAGATCGGCGCCCGCTCGGTCACGGTCTGCCACCTCGGCAACCTTGCCTACTGGAATCGCCGCAAGCTCGCGTGGGATCCCAAGAATTGGAGGTTCCCCGGCGACGACGAGGCCAACAAGTGGATCGGCCGCGAGCGCCGCGCCGGCTACGGGCTCCCGGAGATCTAGACCCGATCGGGCCGCGCCGGAGGCGCGGTCAACGTGCTGACTCCCACATTGATTGCTTCGGGGGCGGGGCGAGATTCTCAGATTGGGTGACACGGAGAGACCCCGCGTACCCCGCTCGGGAGTCCCCCATCATACCTCGCGTCGGCATAAGCGAAGTACCCCGCCTTCTCCGCTGATCCCCGCCTCAATCCTCGCCCGTATCCCGCCAGCGA
>MWEK01000045.1 GCA_002070955.1 Planctomycetes bacterium ADurb.Bin069 | reverse complement strand
ACCGCGGTCTGGCGGCGGTTCGACATCCAGATGGAGATCGCGCTGCCCGGCCCGGCCGAGCGGGCGCGGATCCTCGCGCGCTACCTCGCGCCCTACGGGTTGCCGGCGCCGGCGATGGAGGGCCTCGCCGACGCCATGGGCCTCGCCTCGCCGGCGCTGATGCGGCAGTGGTGCGAGGGCATCAAGCGGCAGCTGGTGCTCGGGGCCCGGCTCGGCTGGGACATGCGGCGCGAGGCGGTGATCGGCCGCATCCTCGCCGCCGTCGCGCCGCACCCGGAGGCCGGCAAGCCGCGGCTCTGGGCGCTCGGGGTCGAGGACCGCGCGGTGCGGGCGCTGCCCTGGCCGCTGCCGCTGGCGTCGGAGGTGGCAGCCGAGGCAGCGGTTGGTCGCCCCGGAGGGACGCAGGCGAATGATCGCAGGGCGCGTGTCGTCTCGATGGCCGACCGGAGGCAATCGTGAGCCGAGTGGGCGTTCGGACCGGTGGCCGGACGGCCGCGGCGGGCCGGATGATGGCGACCGACCTCGCGGCGGATGGCGCGGTGCCGTCCGGCGTCGCCGGCGCCGAGGCGCAGCTCTGGGCGGCGGTGCTCTACCAGGTGCTGGTCGATCTCGTGTCGTGCCACGCGCCGACGCGGGCCGAGGCGGAGACCTGGATCGGGTCGCGGCCGAGCCACGCGGTCGAGACCGTCTGCGCGCTTGCCGGCGTCGAGGATACGGGCGCGGCCCACGCCGTCCTGCGGGCCGTGGCGGCCGCGCCGGTGGACCAGCGGCGCGGGATGCTGGGCCTCGGGCGCTACGGCCGGGGCTTCGGGGCGCAGTTCGCCAAGCGCGGCGCACAGCCGCCGTCGTGGAAGGTGCGCAAGCGTGCGCGGGCGCTGGCGGCGGCCGGGGAGGAATGCAGGCATGTCGGCTGAGGACCGGGAGGGCGAGGCGCCGGCAGCGGCCGTGCCGGAGATCGCCGCGACCCCTTCGAGGCGGCCGCTGCGATGACGCTGGTGCTGGTCGAGATCGGGGAGTTCGAGGACGGCCGGCTCGGGCTTCGCCTGTCCGGGACCGTGGAGGACCTGCGGCCGCTCGGGGCGCACCTCGGCGAGCCGGTGGCGGTGGTGCCGCTGGTTGCGGCGAACCGCGCGCGAGGCGGGAGGGCTGCTGCGGCAGCAGAGCAGCGGAGTGAAGCGCCGTGATCGTCGACGAGGGCGCCTCGCGCGGGTTGCAGGTGGTCGGGTCCGGGGACGGTCTTGAGGTGCATCCGCTGCCGGCGGGGGCCCGTCTGGGCGGCTTCGTCTACTGGCAGGTGCACATGCACGCGCTCGGCGGCTCGCGCTTCCTCGCCATGTCGACGAACGAAGAGCTCGGCGCGACGCTGCGGCTCTGGAATTCGGCCTATCGCGACCAGGACCCCGGCGGCACGCTGCCCTGCGACGACGTCGAGCTCGGGATCATCGCCGGCTACCGGGCCGACATGGCCGGCTGGCAGCGCGTTCGGCCGGCCGTCATGCGCGGCTGGCGCCGCGTCAGGATCGTCGATGCCGGCGGCGGCGAGGCCGGCGTGCGGCTGGCGCATCCGATGGTGACAGACATCGCCGTCGAGCTCTGGGACATCCGCAGCCGACAGCAGCGCCAGAAGGCGAGCGATCTGGAGCGGCAGGCTTTCCATCGCATCCGGACGCACCTCGGTGCCCTCGGCTATGCCGGCTTCGCGAAGGATCAGGCCTTCGTGCATGAGGTCCGCGACTGGCTGGTCGGCCAGGGGCTGAACGGCACGCGGCACAATATCGCCGAAGCGGTCTACCTCCTGAAAGGCCAGCGGCGAAAGTCAGCGAAATCAGGTGGTTAATGCTGTCACGCGTGACACCTCGTGACTGTCACGTGACTGTTCGTGACACTTTTCGAGGTGTCACGTAACGGATTGGTTTTCCTCGGTTTTCATGCAGGAAGCCGAGATCCGCCCCGAAATCTGCCGAAAGGGAAACCTAATGAAATCAGTGGTTTGCGGGTCAAAAAGTGTCACGGATATAAACAGAACAGAACATCAATTCTTCTATGAACAGAAACCCTTTATCCCGTGACAGGTCGGTCTGTGGATATGTGGATAAGTCCCCGAAAGAAGAGGGCCTTGAACGATGGCATCGAAAACTGGCATCGAACGGGTACAGGCCGAGCTGATCGAGCCGCTGGTGAGGATGGGGATGCGCAAGGCGGGCAACGTGACGGCGGAGGATCATGCGGCGTTCCTCGGGCGGCTGGCGGAGCGGCTCGCGTATCTCGTCGAGGACCAGCTCCTGACGCTGCGCGAGGTCCTGGGGCGGCACGGGCAGGGCAAGGCCCGCGACGTCTGGCCCTCGGAGCTGTCGGTCCTGAGCTGGGCGCATGCGCTCTTCCCGCCGCCGGAGAGCCGGCTCGCGTCGAGCTGGATGGCGAGCGTCGAGGGGCGGCGCGCCTGGGACGAGGACCCGCTGCTCGCGGTGGCGCTGCACCGGCACCTGCGCGCCACCGGCGTGCCGCCGCAGACCCGCGCGGCCGACCACTGGCCGGGCATCCGGTCGAGGGCGGCCGAGTGGGCGCGCCGGCGGACCCGCATCGAGGAGCGGCGGGATCGGGGGCCGCTCGGCGGCGAGGACGCCGTCTGGCTCGCGGGGCTGCAGCGGGCGCTCGACGAGGTGCGGGCGCTGGTGTTCCGGGGCGCCGGGACGGGCGCCGCAGAGGATGCGGGCGAGGATGGCGGCGCGGGCGGCGGCGCGGGCGGGATGTCCGGCATTGCGGGCGGCGCCGGGGCATGATCGAGGATCAGGTGGCACGGCCGCGCTGGTACGCGCTGCGGGTGGTGGCGCGCCGGCCGTCGATCGGGATGTGCCACCGGCTGGGCGCGCTGGCCGGGCCGGTGCGGGTGCCTGCGGTCGATGCCGCCGGGGCGCGGTCGGTCCCCGAGGCGCCGGTGATGCCGCTCCGGGCGGAGTACGTGGTCGAGGCGGTGCTCGGCCGGCGCGGGATCGAGGCCTGGGTGCCGGTCGAGAGCGTCTGGGCGCGGGCGAACCGCTATCACCGGCGCGCCCGGCAGCTGGTGCTGCACCCGATGCTGACCGGCTATGTGCTGGTGCGGATGGCGCCGGGCGCGCGCTGGGAGCCGGTGCTGGCCTGTCCGCTGGTCGCCGGGGTGGTCGGGACGCACGGCGTGCCCATGGCGCTCCCCGACGCCGCGGTGGCGCGTCTGCGCGAGGCGCAGTGCCACCTGCAGGCCGACGCGCAGAGCCGGCTCATGCCGACGCGGCGGGTCTACCGGGTGGGCGACGACGTCGAGGTCCTCGACGGCCCGCTGGAGGGCACGGTGATGCGGGTGGTGGCGATCGCCGGCGACCTCGCCCGCGTGGTCGGGCCGCTGTTCGGCGGCGAGGTCGAGGCGGAGATCGCGGTCGACCGGATCGGGGCGGTGTGATGGCTCAGGGCTTGGCCGCGCGGAGGGCCGCGTTGATGCGGGTCTGCCAGCCCGGCCCGGTGTCGCGGAACTTCGCCAGCACGTCCGGGTCGAGGCGCAGCGTCACCGACACCTTCGGCGCGGCGAGCTTCGGCCGGCCGCGGGTGACGGGCACTGCGGCGATCCGTTCCTGCCAGTAGGGCGTGCTGAGGTCGGGGATGTCCTCGTCGGGCTCGTCGCCCTTGTAGGCGAGCTTATCCGAGGCGGGAGCCGTAGAGCGCTTGTTCGCGGACATTGCACTTCCTCATGCTGATGACGCGGCAGGCCGTGCCGCGCCGGGTCCAGGTGAAGGCCACCATCCGGCCGTCGAGGTGGCCGATGGTGGTGAGGCGCGTCTCGCCGTAGGGGAAGCGATCGTCCTCGAAGGTCAGGTGGGGGCCGTCGAACACCCGGCCGGCCTCCGCCATGTCGAGCCCGCGCTCGATGAGCGTGGCGTCGCGCTTGGCGGGGTCGAACTCGATGTCCATGAATTAGTGTTACTACAGGAAAGGCACGGGGGCCAGCGTTTCCGTAGGGACGGTTAATGCTCCGGCTTGAGCCGGCGGCCGATCTGCGGCAGGGTGTCCGTGGGCCTGAGAACCCGGACCAGTGATAGTGCAACACCACGTTTTCCCGACGTGCGTTGCAGACGTGCGGACGCGCTTGGCGGCGCTCCGAACCCGACCATTTGGCCGGGGGCGGGCGTGCTGTCCAGAGGGAAACCTTAAAAGCGCCCGGCCTGTCCCGCTGGCAGGTTCTCAGCCCCCGGTCGCGCCGGCCGTTCCGGCGCGCATGGCCCTGAGAAGCCTGAACCAGCGAGAACCGACCTATGTCTCTTCAGATCGTCCATGCCTCCAAAGACGCCGGAGGGGTGCGTGATAATGCCCCTCCGGCACCCTCGCCGCTATCCACCCACCCGGAAGGGGTCGAAGGGCCTCTGTTCGCGCCTCCGGGTGTAGGCGCAGGGGAAAGGGACGACGACTATTGCGGCGTCGTGGCGCTGATCGACCCGGCATCCCGGATCATCCGCTGCCGCAGCGATTTCCAGTTCATCGCCCAACGGCGGCGGACGACGCAGCAGCGCAGCCCGTGGCAGCCGATCAGCTATTTCGTCACCGGGGCGGGTGCGGCCCGGCTGCCGGAGCCGTTCCGGTCTGCCGCGCTGGCGCTGTTCGGCGAGGTCCGGCCATGACGGGTCCGTACAGGCAGGCGCCCGCAGGTAAGGCCGCCACAGCCCCGTTGGCACCCTCGCCGCTATCCACCCGCCCGGAGGGGCTGGAGGCGGCCCCTGCGGGAGAATGTCACCGGCTGGAGGTGCGGCCATGACCGTGCAGCGGATGCCGCCGCCGGTCGGGCGGTTCCAGCAGCCGGTGAACTGCGGCGCCGACGTCGAGGCGGAGATGCAGACGCTGGTCGCGCTGCTCGCCGGGGCGCGCCGGGTGCTCGACGCGTCCATCGCGATCCGCTGGGAGGAGGACGCCGAGCGCGTGCGCGAGCAGGCGGACCTGCTCTGGCATCACTGCGGGCTCATCGTCAAGGAAGCCACGATCCTCGTCGACCGGCTCGATCTCGGGCTGCCGGGCATGTGGGTGACGCCGCGGCCACGCCGGTAGCCGCCCGGAGATCTGGCCGGACATGCAAGCTCCCGCACGCGGGGGCTTGCGCTGTCGTTCAACCACGGGTAGCTCTGGGGCAATCGCCGAACCGTGGGAATAAAATCACGATAATCGGACCCCGGGCGAGAGCGCTGACGGCCAGATGGCCCTGATATGTCAGCACGACGGGGAAGATCCGCCGATGGCCCAGATGTTCATGCACCGCCGGTCCCGGCACAGCCGGGCGCGGCGGCCGCGCAACGTCAACGACGAGATCGAGGTCTACCGCTACCACGCGCAAGGCCGCGAGGTCGCCAGGGTGCGGTTCCGCGAGGCGGCGTGGATGCAGGGCGAGGCGGGGCACGGGATCGGCCTCGCCTGGCTCTACGAGCACGCGAACCACATCGGCGAGGCGTGCCTGTTCTGGCCCTGGTCCGGGTTCGGGTGCCGGCGGGCGACGATCGTCTACAACTACCGGCGGATGTCGGTGGCGCGCGCCATGTGCTTCATCGCGAACGGCGCGCCGCCGGAGCCGGGGATGATGGCGCTGCATTCGTGCCGGATGGGCGACTACAGTTGCGTGAACCCCTGTCACCTGCGCTGGGGCACGGCGGCCGAGAATGCCGCCGATCGCAAGCGGGACGGCAAGGGGCAGCGCGACGGGATCGGTTTGTCGGAGACGCAGGTGATCGCGGTCTGGGAAGAGGCGTCGGGCGGCGCCGACCTGGTGGAGCTGGCCGGCCGGTATCGGTTGAGCGTCGAGCAGGTGGTGGCGATCCGCGACGGCGAGACGCGGGCGTGGCTGACGGCGCTGCGCCGGCAGCGCGGGACGGATGCGCCGCGGGGCATGGACTGAGCGGGTGGGATACCGCGCGCTGACGCCGGCCTACGGGCTGCTGCCGCCGAAGGTGAAGGTGGCGCCGAAGGTCGCCGATCCGTTCTACCTCTCGGCGGAGTGGCGGCGGCTGGTGGCGCGGCTAAAGCGGGAGCGCGGCGCGGCGTGCGAGCGGTGCGGCTCCGGGCACCGGCTGATCGGCGACCATGTGGTCGAGCGGCGGGACGGTGGGGCGGAGCTCGACCCGGCCAACGTCGAGCTGCTGTGCCAGGCCTGCCACAACGCGAAGACGGCGAAGGCGCGGGCGGCCAGGGCGGGCCGGGGCGGCTGACCATGGTTAACGGCCTCGAGCATGGTTAACGCGGCCACCCCCCGGCCAAAAGTCCCCGAGGCCCACCCCGCCGGAACCGGCGTCGTCCTCAAGCGGAGGTTTTTTTCTGGTGGATGAGGAATCGGGCGGACGGGATCTGTTCGGGGAGCCGATGGGCGAGCCGGTCGATCCTCGCGGGCGGCCGAAGCATCGGGTGACGGTGGAAAACCGCATTAAAGTCAGTGCTTTGCGGGCGGCTGGAATGTCGCGGGACGACATTGCGGCGGTGATCGGGATCTCGCTGCCGACGCTCGCGAAGTATTATTTCGACGAGCTGGCAGCCGGTGTCGCCCGGGAGAGGGCCGCGGCGCTGATGAACCTGAGGGCAAGTGCCTCTGCCGGGAACGTCTCGGCGCAGAAGGCGTGGCTCCGGGTCCTCGCCGAGGGTCAGGGCGCGCCGCCGGTGCCCCGCCCTGCCCCGGACCCCGAGATGGAACTGGGCAAGAAGGAGCGAGCCCTGCGCGACGCGAAGACGGCCGACCGCGGGTCGGCCTGGGGCGACCTGGTCAGGCACTGAGGCCGATGGCGCCCGACGGCTGGGACTTCGCCTGCCCGGACTGGGAGGCGCGGCTGCGCGAGGGGCGCAGCCTCGTGCCGCCGCTGCCGCTCGACCAGGGCGAGGCGAGACGGGCGGTGGCGATCTTCGACCGGCTCCACCTGCCGGACGTGCCGGGGAACCCGGCCATGGCCGACGCGGCCGGGGACTGGTTCCGCGACATCGTCGGGTCGGTCTTCGGATCGATCGACGGCGCCGGGCGGCGGCGGGTGCGCGAGGTCTTCGCGCTGGTGCCGAAGAAGAACAGCAAAGCGGTCGCGCTCGATACGCCGATCGCAACGCCGGCCGGCTTCACCACCATGCGTGATGTGAAGGTCGGCGACCTGGTGCTCGATGCCGATGGCCGGCCGACCCGGGTGCGGGAAAAGAGCCCGGTGTTCCTCGGCCGGGAATGCTTCGAGGTGGTATTCTCGACCGGGGAGAGCGTCACCTGCGACGCCGAGCATCTCTGGGTGACCGACGCGCATCGCGACCGCGAGCGCCAGCCCCGTGCGCTGCGGCACCGGCCGGCGCCGACGGTGAAGACCACAGCCGAGATCGCCGCGAGCCTGAGCGTGCCGAGCGGCAGGTTGACGATCCGCAACCACCGGACCGCGCTCTGCGGGATCCTCGACCTGCCGGAGGCCGAGCTGCCGATCGCGCCCTATGCTCTCGGCTACTGGCTCGGCAACGGTGCCGCGGCGGCCGGCGTCGTCTGGTCGGCGTGCGAGGACGCCCCTGAAATCGCGGAACAGCTCACCGCCTGCGGGCAGTCGGCGCGCATCGCGGGCGTGCAGGGCGGCGCCGCGCGGATATCGCTGGCCGGGGCGCCGGCCGGGCTGCCGCGCTTCGTGTCCTCCGCCCGCGCCCTCGGCGTGCTCGGCGACAAGCACATTCCGGCCCAATATCTGCGGGCCGGGCGCCGGCAGCGCCTTGACCTGCTGCGGGGGCTGATGGATTCGGACGGCAGCATGTCGGCGCGGGGACAGGCCAGCTACGTCACCGTGTCGGAGCGCCTGCGGGACGACGTCGTCGAGCTGGTCGCCTCGCTCGGGCTGAAGCCGAGCGTTACGAATATGATCCCGCGCATCGGCGAGGTCGAGCACCGGCGCGCCTGGCAGGTGCAGTTCTGTCCGTTCGCCGACGAGGCGGCCGTCTTCAGCCTGGCACGCAAGGCCGGGCGGGCGCGGCCGCGCCCGAGCCGGGCGGCTCGGTCGAGGCATCGCCAGATCGTGGATGTGCGGGCGGTCCCCAGCGTCCCGGTGCAGTGCATCGGCGTCGAGAGCGAGACACGGCAGTACCTGGTGACGCGGTCGCTGATCCCCACGCACAACACCACGGGCGGCGCCGGGATCATCCTGGCGGCGCTGCTGATGAACGCGCGCCCGCGGGCGGAGTACCTGTTCGTCGGACCGACGCAGGACATCGCCGACCTCGCCTTCCAGCAGGCGGCGGGCATGATCGAGGCGGACCCCGACGGCTACCTGCAGAAGCGCTTCCGGGTGCAGGAGCACCTCAAGACGATCCGGGACCTGCTGAACGGGTCGTTCTGCAAGATCAAGACGTTCGACATGAAGGTCATGACCGGGTCGAAGCCGGTCGGGATCCTGATCGACGAGCTGCACGTCATGTCGCTGATGGGCTACGCCTCCCGCGTCCTCGGCCAGATGCGCGGCGGCCTGCTCGCCAACCCCGAGGGCTTCCTCATCATCATCTCGACCCAGAGCGACCAGCCCCCGGCCGGCGTCTTCAAGGCCGAGCTCGACTATGCGCGCGGGGTTCGGGACGGCCGGATCAGCGGCAGCCGGATGCTGCCGATCCTGTACGAGTTCCCCGAGGCGATGCAGCGCGAGAAGGGTCCGGCCGCCGCCTGGCGCGACCCGGCGAACTGGCGGATGGTGACGCCGAACCTCGGCCTCTCGATCGACCTCGACACGCTCGTCGCCGACTACCGCGACGCCTGCGCGAAGGGCGTGGACGAGGAGCGCCGCTGGGCGTCCCAGCACCTCAACGTCGAGATCGGCCTCGCCCTCCACGCCGCGCGCTGGCGGGGGGCGGATTTCTGGGAGGACGCGGTCGAGACGGACCTGTCGCTCGACGAGCTGCTGTCCCGGTCGGAGGTGGTGACCGTCGGCCTCGACGGCGGCGGGCTCGACGACCTGCTGGGCCTCGCCGTCATCGGGCGGTGCAAGGTTACCCGGCACTGGCTGGTCTGGGGGCATGCCTGGGCCCAGCCCTCGGTGCTGGAGCTGCGCAAGGAGATCGCGGAGACGCTCCGGGACTTCGAGCGCGAGGGCGACCTGACGATCTGCGAGGAGGTCACCCAGGACGTCCTGGAGGTGGCCGAGCTGGTCGAGCAGGTCGCCGCGACGGGCCTGCTGCCCGCGAAGGCGGGGATCGGCATCGACCCGGTGGCGATCGCGGCGATCACCGACGAGCTCGAAGCCCGCGACCTCGGCGGCGAGCGGATCGTCGCGGTGCCGCAGGGGTTCCGGCTGTCGTCGGCGGTCTGGGGCGCGGAGCGCAAGCTGGCGGACGGCACGCTGCGCCACGGCGGCCAGCGGCTCATGGCCTGGTGCGTCGGCAACGCCAAGGCCGAGCAGAAGGGCAACGCGGTGCTGATCGAGAAGGCGGTGGCGGGGAAGGCGAAGATCGACCCGCTGATCGCGATGTTCAACGCCTTCCAGCTGATGGGCCGCTCGCCCGAGGCGGCGGGCGTCAGCGTCTACCAGGAGCGCGGGCTCCTCACGGTGTGATGGCAGGGTGATGGGCAGGAAACGCAAGCGCGCAGCGGCCGCCGCGGCGCCGGTTCATCCGGTGCGGGCGGCGACGGTGCGGATGGATGATCCCGCATTCCTGGAATTCATCCGGGCCGGCGGCTCGGCCGGCGTCAGCGTCGAGGCGGCGCTGGAGAATTCGGCGGTCTGGCGGTGCGTCGACCTGATCGCCGGCTCGATCGGCATGCTGCCGCTCGGGATCATGCGCCGCGGCCGCGACGGGGCGATGTCGCCGGCGGCCGAGCATCCGCTGCACCGGGTGCTGATGCACCGGCCGAACGGCTGGCAGACGCCGTCCGAGTTCAAGCGGCTGATGCAGTTCTGGGCGCTGGTCGACGGCGACGCCTTTGCGCTGCCCACGGTGTCGGTCGGCCGGGTGACCGAGCTCCGGCCGATCCTGCCGTCGCGGGTGCGGGTCGAGCAGGTCGCCGACTGGTCCGTGGTCTACCACGTCACCCTGCCGGACGGCGGCGTGCGGACGCTGCCGGCCTCGGAGGTGTTCCACCTGCGCGGGCCGTCGCTCGACGGGATCACCGGCGTCAGCCGGGTCCGGAAGGCGGCCGCCGTCATCCAGACGGCGCTGCGGGCGCAGCAGGCGGCGGACCGGATCTTCCGCCAGGGCATCATGGCGAGCGGGGCGCTGCGCCACCCCGGCCGGCTCGGGCCCGAGGGCGTCGAGCACCTGCGGAAGTCGATGGAGGACCGCTTCGGCGGCGCCGACAAGGCCGGGAAATGGATGATCCTCGAGGAGGGGATGGAGGCGCAGGTGTTCCAGGCGACGGCCGAGAACAGCCGGCTCGTCGAGGTCCGCGCCGCCCAGGTCGAGGAGATCGCCCGGATCTTCGGGGTGCCGCGGCCGCTGATGGGGGTCGAGGAAACCAGCTGGGGCTCGGGCATCGAGCAGCTGGCGATCCTGTTCGTCCGCTTCACCCTCGCGCCGTGGTTCGCGGCCTGGGAGGAGGCGATCCGCCGCACCCTGCTGCCCGAGAAGGACTGGGCGACGCTGGTGCCGGACTTCGACGAGCGCGAGCTGCTGCGCGGCACGCTGAAGGACCAGGCGGACTTCTTCGCCCGGGCGCTCGGCTCCGGCGGCGGCAAGCCCTGGATGGAACCGAACGAGGTGCGGGAGCTCTCGGGGCTCGGCGCGCATGCGGAGGGCACCGGGCTCGCGCCGGTGCGGCAGGCGGCGAAGCCCGCCGGAACGGAAGAGGAGAGCCATGTCCCTGAGACGACTGCCGCAGCCTCGCGCGCTTGAGCGCCCGGCGGGCCTGACGACCGGCTGGGACGCCCCGTCGACCGTGCTGGCGGCCTGGGCGGAGCGGCCGATGGCGGCCGAGGCCGACGATCCGGCGACGATCTCGATCTACGACGTGATCGGCGTCGACTGGTGGACCGGCGAGGGGGTGACCGCCAAGCGGGTCGCCGCGGCGCTGCGCTCGATCGGCGAGGCCCCGGTGACGGTCAACGTGAACTCGCCGGGCGGCGACATGTTCGAGGGCCTCGCGATCTATAACCTGCTGCGCGAGCATCCGGGCGAGGTCCGGGTGAAGGTCATGGGCGTCGCGGCCTCGGCCGCCAGCGTCATCGCGATGGCGGGCGACCGGATCGAGATGGGCCTCGGGTCCTTCCTGATGATCCACGACGCCTGGGGCATGGTGGTGGGCAACCGCCACGACATGACGACGGCCGCCGCGACCTTCGCCGAGTTCGACGGTGCGATGGCCGAGATCTACGCGGCGCGCACCGGCCTCGACGCGGCCGAGGTCGCGCAGCTGATGGACGCCGAGAGCTGGATCAACGCCGGCACCGCCGTCGACAAGGGCTTCGCCGACGGCACCTTCGCCGGGCCGGATCCGGAGAAGGACGACGACAAGCCCGCCGCGCGCGCCCTGGCGGCGCGCCGGCGGCTCGACGCCGCGCTGGCGCGCGGCGGCATGCCGGCGGCCGAGCGGCGCCGGCTGGTGCTGGACGCGGCCGGGGCCGAGGAGCCCGGCGCGACCCCGGAGGTGGCCTTCGACCTGGCCGCCGCCGCCCGTCTCCTCGACACCCTGAAACCCTCGAAAGGGCATTGATCCCCATGAGCCAGATGAACCACGCCCCCTTTCGGGGGCTGACCGGCCGCGTGCGCGCGGAAGCCGGCAACGCCAACGCGATCCTCGCGCAGCTGCAGACCGCCGTCGCCGAGATGCGGGCGGAGAACGACCGCGCGATCGCCGACCTGCGCCGCGGCCAGGAGGACGTGGTGCGCGCCGAGAAGATCGGCCGCATCGACGCCTCGGTCGCCGAGCTGCAGGCCGAGCTCGACCGGATCAACGCCCGGATCGCCGCGCAGGCGGTGCCGGGCGGCGGGCTGCAGCGGCCGCTGCGCGACGCCGACTATTCGCAGGCCTTCATGGCGCACATGCGCCGCGGCGAGGTGCAGGCGAGCCTGACCAAGGGCACCGCGGCGGAAGGCGGCTATCTGGCGCCCGTCGAGTGGGACCGGACGATCACCGACAAGCTGCGCCTCATCTCGCCGATGCGACAGCTCGCCAGCGCGATCTCGATCAGCGGCGCCGGCTTCACCAAGCTCTTCAACCTGCTCGGCACCGCGTCGGGCTGGGTGGCGGAGACCGCGGCGCGGCCGACGACGGCGAGCCCGACCTTCGGGCAGATGAGCTACGCGCCGATGGAGCTCTACGCCAACCCGAACGCGACCCAGCAGATGCTGGACGACGCGGAGATCGACCTGGAGACCTGGCTTGCCGGGGAGGTCGAGACCGAGTTCGCGCAGAAGGAAGGCGCGGCCTTCGTCGCCGGGACCGGCGCCGGCGTGCCGCCCGGCATCCTGACCTACGTGACCGGCGGCGCCAACGCCGCCGTCCATCCCTACGGCGCGATCCTGACCGTCGCGACCGGCCTCGCCGCGGCGGTCGCGGCCGACAACTTCGTCGACCTCGTCTATGCGCTGCCGCAGGCCTTCCAGGCCAATGCCAAGTGGGCGATGAACCGCAACACGCTGGCGATCGTCCGCAAGTTCAAGGATGCGGACAACAACTACCTCTGGCAGCCGAGCTATGTCGCGGGCCAGCCCTCGACGCTGCTCGGCTATCCGGTGGTCGAGGTGCCGGACATGCCGAACGTCGCGGCGAACGCGGTCCCGGTGCTGTTCGGCGACTTCGCCCGGACCTACCTGATCGTCGACCGGATCGGCACGCGGGTGCTGCGCGATCCGTTCACCAACAAGCCCTACGTGCAGTTCTACACGACCAAGCGGGTCGGCGGCGGGCTGCTCAACCCCGAGCCGATGCGCGGCTTGCGCGTGGCGACGTCGTAACGGGGGGCACGAGCATGGCAAAGTTCCGCAAGGCGTTCGCCGGCGTCCCCGCCGGCGAGATCTATCCCGTCGAGTATGCCAAGGGGGAGGAATGCCCCCCGGAGCTGCTCGACGCGGCGATCGCCGTGGGGGCCGTCAAGGCGCCCAAGGCGCCGGCGCCCGACACCGAGCCCG
Source organism: Planctomycetes bacterium ADurb.Bin069 (assembly GCA_002070955.1). GTDB lineage: Bacteria > Planctomycetota > UBA8108 > UBA8890 > UBA8898 > UBA8898. The sequence goes on along the minus strand of MWEK01000045.1, from coordinate 11,128 downwards.
ATCCCGGCACCAATCCGGACACCGATCCGGCGGAGGAGGAGGACGACGACGAGGTCGACGCCGAAGCCGGTGACGGCGACGGTGGCGGCGACGTCGTCCTGGAGGACGGGACGGACGCCGCCTGATGCAGCCGTGCAGTCCGCCGCGCCGGATCCTCGGTCCCGCTCGGCTGCCGGTCCCGGTCGAGCAGGTGAAGGCGCCGCTGCGCCTGGCCGGGATCGCCGACCATGACGAGGAGGTCGAGCGGCTGATCGTCGCTGCCGTCGACCTGCTCGACGGGCATCGCGGGCTGCTCGGCTATGCGCTGGAGCGGCAGACCTGGGAGGCGACATATCCGGCGCTGGCCGGCGTGCTGGAGCTGCCGCTCGGGCCCGTGGCCGAGGTCGTCTCGATCACCTGGTGGGACGGGACCGGCGCGGCGCAGGTGGTCGCGCCGGCGGACTATGCGCTCGACGCCGCAGCCGGGACGGTGGCCGCGGTCGAGGGATGGCCGGACCTCGGCCATGCGGCGATGGCGGCGGCGCGGCCGGTGGTGCGCTGGGTGGCGGGGGTCGGCTGCGGTGCGGCCGAGGCCGGCGCCATCGCGGCGCTGGTGCGGCACTGGTTCGACGGGGGCGTCGGCGTGCCGCGCGCCATCCTCGACCAGCTGCCGCGGCGGCTGCTGGCGGTCTGAGGCGGGGCGCGCGCGATGGCGATCGGATCGTCCGAGCTGACGGCGCGGGTCGCGGTGCTGCGGCCCGGACCGCCGACCGACGACGGGATTTCCGTGGTGCCGGGGGTACTCGCGCAGGTGGCGGTCCTCGACGCCCGCCGCCGCGACCTGTCGGATGGCGAGCGGGTGCGCGGCGGCATTCCGTCGAGCCGGCTGGTGGCGCGGTTCGTGGTCCATGCCGGCGCCGACGTGCGGCGGTCGGACGTGCTGGAGCATCAGGGGCAGCGGTTCGCGGTGACGGGGATCCGGGCGCTGGACCGGCTGTGGGTCGAGGTGAGCGCGGCGGCTGAGGTCGGGGGGATGGCATGATCGGCACGCGGGTCGAGGCGAACCTGACCGGGCTCGCCGACCTCGACCGGCAACTGGCTGCGCTGGAAAACGCCCTCCTCTCCGAGGAGCTGATGCGCGCGGCGATGATGGAGGCGGCCGGGCCGCTGGTGACGCTGGCGAAAGCCAAGGCCAAGCGGCTGACCGGCGCGATTGCCGACAGCATCCGCGCCGGGCATCCGCGGCAGGACGTCTCGGCGCGCCGCGCGAAGACGCTGCCGAAGGAGACGCTCGTGGTCGTCGGGGCGTCATCGCCGGCGGCGCGCTTCCTGGAGCGCGGCACCTTCCGGCAGGCGCCGCAGCCCTTCCTGCGGCCGGCGGTCGAGCAGGACCGCGAGGCGCTGAAGGCGCGGTTCGCCGCGGCGCTGCGCCGGCGGCTGGCGGCGATCTGATGGCGGCGGCCTGATGGAAGAGGCGATCCGCGCGGCGCTGAAGGAGGGGCTCGGGGCGGCCGTGCCGGTCGAGTTCGGGGCGCTGGCGCCCGGCATGGCGCTGCCGGCGCTGGTGCTCAACACCATCGCCGAGCTGCCCGCCTACAACCATGCCGGCGTCTCTGCGGTGACCGAGTACCTGCTGCAGGTCGACTGCTATGCGCTGACGATCGGCGAGGCGAAGCGGCTGCACCGGCAGGTGAAGGACCTGCTGCAGCCGCCCTTGGCCTTCCTCGAAGGCGCCGGCGATGGCGGCCGCGAGGCCGGCCCCGACGAAGCGGTGCGCCCCTGGCGCGTCTCCGCCGACTACCGCGTGTTCCACGCGGTCCCTGCTACCCTGACGGGGTAGACCTGTCGCCCCTCCTCGGGGCGTGGATCGAAACCACGCGGTCGCTGCGACCATCTGACATCCTGAAAGGACCCACGAAATGGCAGTCTCCGGCGCCAAGCTCGGCCAGGGCGGCGTTGTCCGCGTCGGCCGAGGCACGAGCACCATCACCTTCACGACGCTGGTCGGCGTCGGCGACTTCTCGTTTCCCTCGCGCACGGTCGAGGAGATCGAGGTGACGAGCCATTCCTCGCCGGTGGGGACGATGGAGTTCATCCCCGGTCCCGCCGACTTCGGCTCGGTCAGCTTCACCCTCGACTATGTCGAGGACAACCCGACGGACGTCTGCCTGCTGGCGATCGAGGCGAGCCGCGAGCTCGTCCAGCTCGGCCTCAAGACCCGCGACGGCGACGAGGAGCTGTTCGTCGCATTCCTGAGCAAGTACGAACGCGGCGTCCCGGTGAAGGGCGTGCAGCGGTCGAACGTGACCTTCCGGGTCTCGGGCGTGGTCGCGCCCTGATGGCGTCGCTGCGCGGTGAGGTTTCGGTCGAGCAGGACGGCCGCAGCTGGCGGCTGGTGCTCGACTTCAACGCCTTCTGCTGGGCGGAGGAGCTGCTGGCGCCCGCTTCCGACGGGGAGGCCGCCGCCGGGACCCCGCGCGTCACCTATGCCGACCTCTGCCGCGGCTTCGCCGGCGGCACGCTGTCGGCCAAGCAGGCGCGGGCCGTGGTCTGGGCGAGCACGCTGCGCTACCAGCCGGAGACCACCCTGCAGGAAGCGGGCGACCTGCTGAGCGGCGACGTCGGCCTGCTGGCACGGCTGTTCGCGGCCGCGAGCCCGGCACCCGCGGAGCAGGAACAGCTGGGAAACTGATCGGCCCCGGCCCGGACGATCCGGGCGGGGCCGATCCCGAGGAGCCGCCGGCCGGCGACCTGGTCGCCGGGATGTACGCGGCCTGGCTGCGCACCGGGCCCGGTGATCCGGATCGGTTCTGGAGCCTGACGCCGCGGCTCTACCTGCTGGAGCTGATCGCCTTTGCCGAGCGCGCGCGGGCCGCGCGCGCGGCCTCGATCACCGCCGCCTGGACGACGGCGATGCTGGTGCGGGCCGCGTCGCTGCCCGCCCTCGAAACCCTGCTCGACCTGCCGCCCGCCCGGGCGCTCTCCGCCGCCGAGGCGGACGCGCAGCTCCGGGCGATGGCGGGGTCATTGCCCCGGAAAAGCTGGACCGAATGGCTCTCGCCCCCATCCGAGACGTAAACGTCGCGATCGGCGCCCAGACCGTCGCCTTTTCCGAGGGCGTGCGGATCGTCAAGGCGGGGTCCGCCGACATCACCAAGGCGATCCGCGAGGTCGCGGAGAAGTCGCAGCAGGCGGCCCGCGTCCAGGAGGAGGGCGCGCGCCGGGTGCAGGCGGCGCGCGAGCGCGAGATCGACGCGGTACGCAAGGCCGAGGCCGCGGCGGCGAAGGCGGCGGAGGCCGAGATCGCGGCGGCGCGCCGGCGCGAGGCGGTGGTGACGGCCGAGGCGGCGCTGATCGCCCGGAAGGAAGCCGAGATCGCGGCGGCGCGCGATCTGACGAGCCGCAAGGCGGTCGAGGCCGCGGCGGTCATCGAGCGGGCCAAGGGGCGGATCACCGCCGCCTATGACGCCGAGGCGACGGCCAAGGCGCGCGCGACCCAGCGGATCGTCGACCTGGAGCAGGTCCGCGTCTCGGCCGCGCAGCGCACCAACGCCACCGTCGAGCGCGAGGCGGCGCGGCACGCGACGGTGGTCGACCGGATCACCGCGCGGATCGCCCAGGCGCAGGGCGCGGGGGCGCCCGGAGCCGGATCGGGTGCGCGGGGGGCGCGGATCCAGAACGCCGCCTTCCAGGTCGGCGACGTCTTCACCCAGGTGGCGGCGGGCACCGATCCGGTGCGGGCGATCGCGATCCAGTTGCCGCAGCTCCTCGGCGGGTTCGGGGTCTGGGGCGCTGTGGCCGGCGCTGCGGCCGCCGCGTTGGCACCCCTTGCCATGAGCATGATGGACACGGCCGACGGGGCCGAAGAGGCGAAGGAACGTTCGGAGGCCCTGTCCGACAGCGTCGACGCCCTGGCGGCCGCCGTGGCGCGGTCGACCGCCGCCAACGCCGAGGCGAAGAAGACCGTCGCGGAGCTCAGCGAGGAGTATGGCAGCGCCGCGGGCGCGATCGCGGCGCTGAACCAGCGGCAGGCCGAGGTGGCGGCGCGGCAGGCGCAGCTGCAGGTCAGCGCCACGGCGGGGGAGATCGGCGGGCAGTTCGGCGACGCCGACCGGATGGTCGCGCTGCTCGACAGGCTCGACTACCGCGCCGCCGGCGGCGTCCTCGGCAAGCGTTTCGAGGTGGATTTCAAGGGCGCGATCGACCAGCTGGAGGCGCTCGACGCCAGCCTCGGGATCGGCGAGGACGCGGCGCGGGGCCTGTATGACCGCATCCTCGAGCTTCAGTCCGCGACCGGGCCGGCCGACCAGGCCGAGGCGTTCCGGCGGATGTCCGACTTCATCGTCGAGACCGCCGGCGGCACCGACCGCCTGACAGTCGCGCAGGCCGAGCTCGTCACCAAGCTCGACGAGGCGGCGCGGCAGGCGGAACTGCTCGCCGCCAATGCGGGAGACGTCACCTTCGACCCGGCGGTCGCCTCGGCGCGGGCGCTGACCGCGGAGCTCGCCCGCGCCCAGGGCCAGATTGCCGGGCTGCTGGCGTCGCAGGCGGCGCAGCTCCGGAGCGCCAAGCTGCGGCTGCAGTATGCCGGCGACCCCGTCGGCCTGGCCGGGGCGACGGCGCGGGGCGACGCCGAGGCAATGATTTCCGGGCTGAGCGGCAAGGAGCGCGACGACCTCGCCGCCCTGCCCGGCGTCGCCGAGGCTCGCGCCCGGGAGGCCGCCCAGCTGGAGGCCGCCGCGGCCGCGGCGGAAGCGGCGGCACGCGAGGCGCTGCGGCCTTCCTCGGGCGGCGGCCGCACTGCGCGGTCGGGCGGCAGCGCACGGTCCTCTGGCGGCAGCGCGCGGGCGGGCGGCGGCGCCGCGGCCGAGCAGCGGGCCTTCAACGAGCTGCTGCGCGAGGCCGGGTCGCTTTATGACGCGACCCGCACCGACGCCGAGCGCTATGCCGAGGAGCTCGCCAACATCCAGCGGCTGGAAGCGGCGGGGGTGCTCGGCCTGACCGACGAGCAGCGCGAGCGGATCAGCGGCATGTCGGAGGTCGAGCGCGCGGCGGTGCTGGCCGAGACCGCCGGGCAGAATGCCGAGGTCGCGCGCCGGGCGATCGCCAGCCTGAACGACGAATACGGCCAGCTCGGCGACGTGGCGCAGACGGTGAAGGACGGCGCGCGGGAGACGTTCGGGTCAATCATCACGGGCGCGTCGAGCGCGCGGGAGGCCGTGGCGCAGCTGGCGCAGCGGCTGGCGTCGATGTTCGCCGATCGGGCCTTCGAAGGCATCTGGAGTGCGATCGCCGGGTCGATCGGCGGCGGGAGCGGCGGTGGGGTCGGGGGTTTCTTCAGCTCGCTGCTGTCGGGGAGCTTCGCCTCCGGCACCGACTGGGCGCCGCGCGGGCTGGCGCTGGTCGGCGAGCGGGGGCCGGAGCTGGTGCGGTTCGGCGGCGGCGAGCAGGTGATCCCGGCCGACCGGACGCGGGCGCTCCTGGCCGGCGGCAACGGCGGGCCGACGCGGATCGTGATCGACACCACGCCGGAGTTCCACGCGCGGATCGAGCGGCAGCAGGCTCAGGTGGCCGCGTCCACCACCCGGCAGGGGCTGGCGGAATATTCGCGCAACGTGGCGCCGGTGCGGCAGGCGCAGATCGCCGCCAATCCACGGCGCCGCGGGTAGCGGGGAAGGCAGCGGGATGGCGACGGTCTACTACCTCGGCGACTTTGCCGACAGGTGCCGCATCGGGGTCGACAGCTTCTGGCTGCCGGACGGCAAGGTCGCCTTCGCGCAGACCGCGGGCGGCGCGCCGGTGAGGAGCCAGACGGCCGGCCGGTTCTGGACGGGAAGCGTCTCGCTGGTGCCGCACTATCCCGACGAGCAGCGGGAGATCGTCTCGATCATCCACGCGCTGCAGGAGGTCGACGCCTGGTTCAACGTCCTCGACCCGAAGCGGAAGTTTCCGCGGCTCGACCCCGGCGGCGACGCGCTCGGCAGCGCGACCCCGACGCTCGGCGCCGTGGCCGGCGACGGAAAGAGCCTTGATCTCGACGGGTTGCCGGTCGCCTACAGGCTGCGCCCCGGCGATCGCCTCAGCTTCAGCTATGCGTCGGGTCCGGTCCGGATCGCCTATCACGAGGTGCTGACCTCGCACCAGGCGGGCGCCGGCGGCGGCATCGGCGGGATGCAGGTGGTGCCGGCGGTGCGTCCAGGCTGGGCAGCCGGGGCCGCGGTGACGCTGGTCCGGCCGGCCTGCCGGGCGATGATGATCCCCGGCAGCGTCCGGCCCGGCACGCGGGCGGGCGGCAATCCCGGCATCGAGCAGGGCTTCAGCTTCGACTGGGTCCAGGTGCTGGGGACGCCGGTCTGATGGAACTGACCGGAGCCATGCAGACGGCGCTGGAAAGCGGCAGCGTCGCGCCGCGGTGGATCCTGCTGCTGTCGGGGCGCAACCGCTCGACCGGCGCGACCGAGCGGATCGGATTCTGGACCGGGGACGACACCCGGACCTTCACCATCGATGGCACCGACTGGGTCTGCTACGCGGGAGCGATCCTCGGGATGTCGCCTCCGGAAACTGCCGCGGGCCTCGACGTGCGCACCCAGCGGGTGACGATGTTCGCCGGCACGCCGGCGGTGGTCGACGCGATCCGGCTCTATGACGCGAGCCTCGCGCCGGCCGAACTGCATCTCGCGCTGCTCGATCCCGGCGGGCACCAGCTGATCGGGACGGCGCCGGCGTTCCTCGGCTATGTCGACGCGGCGCCGGTCGACGAGGCGGCCGGCACCTGCGAGCTGTCGCTCGTGTCCGACGTGCAGGCCGGCACCGGGCGGGCGGCGCTCCGCAAGTCGGCCGCCAGCCTGGCGCTGCGCGACCCGGACGACACCGGCAACGACTATGCGGACATCGCCGGCAGCGTGCCCGTGGTCTGGGGGGCCGACCATGTCGGCGCCTGGGTCGTGCCGCGGCCGGGAGGGTAGCCCTTGCGCCTCACCCGGCTGCCCGACTGGCGTGCGCGCCTCGCCCGCTATCTCGACGCCTGCGCCCGCCTGCCCTATGCCCCCGGCACGCACGACTGCGCGCTGTTCGCCGCCGGCGCCGTCGCGGCGCAGACCGGCATCGACTTCGCGCGGGCCTTCCGCGGCGCCTATGCAAGCGTCGCCGAGGGCGAGGCGCTTCTCGGGGCGGGCATTGCCGCCCATGCCGCCAGCATCCTGCCGGCGCGTCCGGGCGTCCTCGCCGCCGTCGAGGGGGACGTCGCGGTCATTGCCCCGCCGAAGGGGCCCGAGGTGCTCGGCGTCGTCGCCGGCGCCCACATCCTGGTCCTGCGGCCGCGCGGCCTCGGCCGCGTGGGGCTGGCCGACGCCGCCCGGGTGCTCGCGGTATGAGGCGCGCCCTCCCGATCCTGCTGCCGCTGGCGGCGCTGCTGTCCGCCGCCACGCCCGCGGCCGCCGATCCGCTTTCGGGAGCGCTGCTGGCGGTCGGCGGACTTCTGGCAAGTGCCGGGTCGGCTATTGCCAGCAGCAGCATCCTGACCAACCTGCTGGTCAGCGTCTCGCTGACCGCGCTCGGCCGGGCGCTGATGCCGAAGCCCGAGACTGCGGGCGGCGGCGTGAAGACCAGGGTGACGCTGGCCGGCGGCGACCTGCCGCAGACCATCATCTTCGGGCGGCGGGCGACCGGGGGCGCCCTGATCGCGCCGCCCTACAGCCACGGCATCGCCGGCGACGGCAACGAGGTCGAGCACCTGGTCATCCCCTACAACCTCGCCGACTATCCGGTGGACGCGATCGAAAGCGTCATCATCGACGGGAAGGCCTGCGTCTTCGACCAGCCCTCGGACGATCGCGACGGCGGGATATACGGCCTCGGGACCACGGTGTTCCCGGACCGGGCCTGGCTCAGGACCCACGACGGGCGGCAGTCCGGCCCGGACGGGCTGATGCGCGCGGTCTATGGCGATCATCCGCTGCGACCATGGGGCCCGGACGCGATCCTGACCGGGATCGCCTACGCCATCCTGACCTACAAGTACGACCCGGACATGTTCTCGGGCCTGCCGCAGGCCCGTTTCGTGGTGCGCGGCGCGAGGCTCTATGACCCGCGCCGCGATTCGACGGCCGCCGGCGGGTCCGGCAGCCACCGGTGGGGCAACCGCAACACCTGGGAGTGGACCGAGAACCCGATCGTCATGGCCTATACCCTCTTCCGGGGTCTGACGCTCGACGACGGGACGGTCTACGGCGTCGGGGTGCCGGCCGTCCGGCTGCCGCTGCCCAGCTGGGCCGCCGCGATGAACAAGTGCGACGAGGCGGTCGCGATCCCCGGCGGCGGCACGCGGCCGCGCTATCGCGCCGGGCTGGAATTCGCGGTCACCGACGAGCCGCTGGACGTGATCGAGCGGATCGGCCTCAGCTGCGGCGCGGAGTTCGCGGAGGAAGGCGGGGTCTGGACCGTCGATGTCGGCGCGCCGGCCAGCGTGGCCGCCTGGCTGACCGACGACGACCTGATCGTCGAGGCCGAGGACAGCGACGATCCGTTTGCGCCGCTGAACGAGGTCTACAACGGCGCGGGCGCGACCTGGCCGAATCCCGCGCGTCTCTGGGAGGCGTCGGAGGCCCGCCCCTACACGGACGCCGGCTTCGAGGCCGCGGACGGCGGACGGCGGCTGGTCGCGGACCTGGAGCTCGAAGCCGTCAGCGACCGCCGGCAGGTGAAGGCGCTGCTGCGGGAGTACGTGAAGGACGCGCGGCGGCAGCGGAAGGCCGTCGTCACCCTGCCGCCCGCGTTCCTCGGGCTCCAGCCGCTGCAGGTGGTGTCCTGGACCAGCACGAAGCGCGGCTTCCTGAACAAGCGTTTCGAGATCCGGAGCAAGCGGATCGACCCGCTGACCCTGTGCGTGACGCTCGGGCTGCGCGAGCGCGACCCCTCGGACTACGATCCGGACACCATCGACGACGATCGCGCGCCGAGCGATCCTTCGGTCACCGCCGACGACCGGGTGCGGGTCGGGGTCCGGGGTCTCGCGGTCTCGACACCGCTGGTCGGACGGCGGGCGGGCATCCGCGTCGTCTGGAACGACGAGGTCGCGGGCCAGGCGGTGCGGGTGCAGGCGCGCCCCACCGGCACCAGCGGGGTCGACGACGTGATCTATGACCGGCGCGTGCCGGTCGAGCTGGGGCGGGTGGTCTTCACCGCCGGCGTCCTGCCGTCCACCGGTTACGACGTGCGGGCCAAGGTGATCGGCCGGCGCAGGAGCGACTGGAGCGACTGGCTGCCCGTCACGACCGCCGACGGGCGCATGGTCGCGGCGGACATCGCCGTTGCCGCCGTGGCGCCCCGGCACCTCGTGACCAGCGACTACGGCAACATCATTCCGGACAACCAGATTCAGGACCCGGAGAGCTGGTATGTCGGGGCGGGCAGCTGGACGATGATCCCGGCGGCCGGCGCCGGGTCCTCGTCGATCGGCGCCTGGCGCGCGGCGGCCGGCGCGGGCGAATGCTATCTGACCGGCAGCCGGTTCCCGGTCGATCCCGACAGCGACTATGTCGTCCGCTACCAGCTGCGCCGCATCGGCGGCACCACCATGCGCGCCCACCTGCAGCTCCGGTGGTTCGACAGCGCCGACACCTTCATCTCGTCGCAGAACGTCGCGGCTTACGACGGCGCCTCCGGCGGCACCGAGCGCCGGGTCGGCCGGGTGACTTCGCCCGCGACGGCGGCGCTGGCGCGGGCGCGGCTGGTGGTCGACCAGACCGGCACCGACGGCGCGGTGCGCTTCACCGGGCCCTACATGCAGCGGCAGGCGGAGACCGACGACATCCGCGACGGGGCGGTGACACGCGACTACTACGAGAGCCAGATCCTCACCGTCTCGGGGAGCGGCGCCAGCGGCAGCTGGATCACCTACCACGCCATCCCGGTGACGATCCCCGCCGGCGGCGCGCGGGTCGAGGTCAATGCCGTGGTCGACACCCGCAACAGCCTCGGCGGCAACCGAAGCTGGGACCTGTCGGTGCAGTACGGCCCGGCCAACGACTGGGTGCCGGGCGCGCGGGCGACGAACGACATCTACCAGCCGACGATCCCGCTCGCCGGGTTCATCGCCAGCCTCGCCGAGGGGACCTACACCTTCCGCCTCCGACACAGGATGAGCCCCGACATGGAACTGATCCGCGACACGTTCTTCATCAAGCTGCGGCTCAACAAGTAGCGCCACGGCGATGGCAGAGCAGCATTACACCGTCTGGCTGACGGCGACCGGGCAGCCCGTGCGGGCCGGGTTCCTCGACACCGACCTGCTGGAACTCGTGACCGGCGAGAGCCTGCTCGCCGGCGAGGCGCTCGACCTCGCCTCCGGCTGGGTCGATCCCGGCACCGGCCTGCCCACGTCCCGGCCGTCAGACGCCGAGCCGATCGAGGCGGTGCGGGCGCGCGGAGTGGCGCAGGTCAACGTGCTCGCCGGCGTCGCCCGGAGCCGCTGGCTGACCGACATCCCCGGCCAGGCGGAGATGTATGCCGACCAGGAGCGGGAGGCGGCCGACTGGATGGGGGCGGGCGAGCCCGTCGACCTCACCGGCTATCCGATGCTCGCCGCGATGACCGGCATCGTCGCGCCGACGACGCTGGAGGTGGCGCAGGTCTGGCGCACCACGGCCGGCAACTACCGGTATTTCCGGACGCAGATCGAGGTGGCGCGGCAGACGGCGATCATCGACATCGCCGCGGCGACGACGGCCGCCGCGGTGCAGGCGGTGGTCGACGCCGTCGCCGCGCTGGTCGAGGCGTAATGAGCGATCATGATTTCCGGGGGGGAACCATGACCCGAGACGGAGAGGACGAAGAGGTGGCGCCCGAAACCCATGACCTGGCCACGGCCAGGCTGCTCGGCTGGTTGCAGCATGCCGTAGAGAGCCAGGGCGCCGACGTGAAAGAGATCAAAGAGTTGCTGCAGAAACAGGGTGCGGACGCCGAGCTTGCCCGGCGCGAGATGAGCGAGCGGTTCGAGGGCGTGCAGCGCCGGCTGATCCACGTCGAGGAACAGGTGGCCGCCTTCACGCCGATCGCGAGCTCGATCGGCCGTTGGCGGGAACGCAGCTGGGGCCTGCTGGCGCTGATCGGCATCCTCGCGAGCATCGGCCTGTCGCTCCTGGCCGAT
>MWEK01000044.1 GCA_002070955.1 Planctomycetes bacterium ADurb.Bin069 | reverse complement strand
AGCGCTCATCTGTACCTGCGGGGCCCTCGGTGCGCCTCAGTCGTCCTGCCTGCAGCGCCACAGCGCAACCGCCTCCGCCGCCCCGAACTTTTCGCCCCCGCCCACTTGACTCGAGGCCTATTGCGGCTACCATCCTCAGGTACTGGCATCGACAAGCCGAAGTGGCGGAATTGGCAGACGCGCTAGCTTCAGGAGCTAGTGGGGTTCCCCCATGGAGGTTCGAGTCCTCTCTTCGGCACCAGCAACCGCGCCGCGCGGGTCCCGTCCCGCGCGGCGTTTCCTTTGCATGCCCCGGCGCCCCTTGCACGCGCGCCGCGCCTCCCTCAAGATTAAGAGACGCCGTGCAGGAGGACTCTTCATGACAGGCATCCCTCTCCGCTGCGCCGCGGCAGCCCTCGTCCTGGTCGTCCCGGCCCTGTCCCAAGACAAGATCCTCTACGAGAAGGACTCGGCCTTCAACCACATCCTCGTCACCGAGGATCCCGCCGGCGTGCGCTCCCTCCTCTTCGAAAAGGACGGCGCCCTCCAGAGCGTCGGCAAGCCCGAAGATCCCGACTACCTGGGGCTGCCCTACCTGCGCACCGCCCTCCTGGGCCTGGTTTTCGTCGAAAAGCCCGCGCGGATCCTCGTCGTCGGCCTCGGAGGCGGCAGCATTCCGCGCTTCCTCCACAAGCATTACCCCGACGCGCAGATCGACTGCGTGGAGCTGGACCCCGACGTCATCGCCGTCGCCAAGCAGTACTTCGGCTTCGCCGAGGACAAGACCATGAAAGCCCACGCCGGCGACGGGCGGAAGTTCATCGAAAAGGTGGCGCAACCCTACGATCTCATTTTCCTGGACGCCTTTGGCGCCGACAGCATCCCTTACAGCCTCGCCACGCGCGAGTTCCTCCAGGCCGTGCGCAAGGCCCTCACTCCGCGAGGCTTCGTCGTCGGCAACATCTGGAGCCGCTACTCCAACCCGCTCCACGATTCGATGGTCCGAACCTACCAAGACGTTTTCGAGGAGCTGTACTACTTCACCGTTAGGGGCAGCGGGAACCGCATCCTCATCGCCGCGCCGCGGGAGATGCACCTCACCCGCGAGAACGTCGTCGCCAAAGCCACCGTCCTGAGCGCGCGCGAGAAATTCCCCTTCGATGCCGGCGGCGCGGCCTCCTACGGCTACTCGCGCCTGACGGGCAAGGAACTCGACGGCCGCGTTCTCACCGACGCCGAAGGCCCTCCGCCCGAGACGAACGGCGACTAGCCCGCGGCGGCGGAAGCCGGCGCGCCGCGGCTCACTTTTTCGCGAAGAAGCCCGCCGACCTCTCGACGGCCTTGGGCGCCCAGATGCTGACGTTGTCGATCCGGCCCGGATCGTCGAAGGACCCGAAGCCGATCCAGCCCTCCCCGAAGGTCGCGTCCGACGCCAGCATGATGGGCGTCGTCATGTCATCGAAGAAAACTTTGATCGCGCCGTCGGCGCACGTGCGCTCGACGCGCACCCGGTGCCACACCTCGCTGCCCCACGCAACGCCCCCGGTAGTTTTGGTGGCAATGTTGACCCGCGGCTTCCCGTCGACGATGAAGATATTGTGGGCGTTGGGATCGGCCTCGGTGGCCATGTGCACGTAATAGAACTTCTCCGGATCCGTGAAGCCGAAGAAAACGCACATGTCCCTGTGGCCGTACTCGCGGCCCGTCTGGAGCAAGTCCGCCTCCAGGATAAAATCCTCGAACCGGTACTTGGAGAGCAGCGCGATAATGGCGGGCGACCGCACCTTCGGCTGGTACGCGCCAAGCCCGAGAGTCTCCAGGCAGCCGTTGCCGTCCGGCGTCGCGCGCAGCCACTTGGAGGCATCGGTGAACTCGAAGTCCTCAAGGGCGTCCTCGGCGTCGAAGGTCTGCCGGTAAACGAGCTTCCAGCCTTCCGGCGGCGCCGCGCCCGCCGTCGCGTAGGCGTCGTAGAGCGCTTCCACCCCCGCGGCCTCCACATCGCCTTCGTGGAAAACGAACCTGTAGCTGAAGACGCGGCTCTCCCCGGCGGGGATCCTGAAGTCGCCCGTGCGGGCCGGTTTCCGCTCGAAATCGTGAATGCCGAAGGGATTCACGGCGATGAGACCGTAGTCCCGGGCGTGCCACCACGTCGGGTGGCGCGGGTTCCGCGGATTGTCCAGAATCGCGATTCCCACCGTCTTCCCGTCGATCTCGCCCCAGTAGTCGATCCAGCGGGCGCGCTTGCCCCACACGGCGGCGTCGCGCACGCCCTCGCTGTTGACGGCGCGGCCGTTCGCCGTCGTCACGCCGGGATTGTTCTTGAGGCACAGGTTGGAATGGGTGCGGATCGCCATGGTGCCTTCCTTGGTGTCGCCCAGCACCACATCGCCGTTCGAGGCCTGGAGCGTGATCTCGAAGTCGATGATGCGGCGGCCCGGCGCCGTCGTGAAAGCCAGCCTGGTGGTGTCCGTACAGACCACGGCCCCGTCCGGCTTCACCCACTTGTTGGCGGTGACGATCGTCGCGGCGGCTCCGCCCTGCGTCACACGCAGGACGTCCGTGTTGACGATCGTCCCCTTGGTCTTGCCCTCGGCCCAGAAATCGACGCCGTTGACATCGCCGTGGGTGAACCACATCGACTTCTGGTGAACGTGGTCGGACGCCTCCCCGGGGACCTTCGCCATGGGGTAATTACGCGTCATGGGCACGCCGCCCGGCCCCAGGACCGGATAGAGAATCGGCTTGGCGAACCCCTTCAGGAGGTACTCGGTGAAAAGCTCCCCGCCGATCTCGACCCGCAGCTTGCCGTCGAGTTCCTTGACGGTCACCGCCGGGTCGCCCGCGGCCGCGGCCGCGCCGCCCAGGCACAACCCCGCCGCCCACAGGACGCACGCCGCCCTAAGCCCACCGCGCATGCTGCTCACCGCTTTCTCCTTCCCGTCACGCGCCGCCGCGCGGCGTCACCTCGCGATCTCCTTCCGCAGCCACTCGAGGCTCTTCTCGACGTTGCCAGGCGCGGCTTCGCACTCGATCGAGAGGACGCCATCCCATTTCATGTCCTTGAGAATCTCGATGCACCCGGCGATGTTCTCGGCGTTGACGCCCTCGCCGATGGCGACCACCGAGGTGGAAATCCCGGTCTCCTCGCCGCGCACCTTGCGGGCCAGCGACTCGCTGACGTCCTTGATGTGGAGGTGCGCCACCTTGTGCCTGAAACGCCGGAGGAAGGCCACCGGGTCCTGGCCCGCGATGAACGTGTTGCCCGTGTCGAAGTTCAGGCGCAGCCAGGGCGAATCGAAGAAGCTCAGGATCTCCTCCATGGTGTCGGGATTCGTCGTGTACGGGCCGTGCGGCTCGACGTTGATGATGATCTCCCAGCGCTCGGCCCACTCCAGGACGACGCGGTAGTATTGCTTCATGAGGGCCATCACCTCGGCGTCGGTGTATCCCGCGGGTTTCCTGGCGCCGTCGGTGGTGTCGACGCAGGGGCACCCCAGCGCCTTCGCGAACTGGATGGTCCTGAGAGTGTACGGGATGCCGCGGTACTGCCCCTCGGGAGTGGACATGGGGTAAGCGGCGTCGAGCTGCGAGGTCTTCAGGCCCAGCGAATCCAGGTAGGCCTTGAGCTTCAATGGGTCGCTGTGAAGGGTGATATGCGGATTGTAACCCAGGGCGTGGACGAAGTAGTCGCCGTCCACGGTGCCGAACTCCACGTACTCGACGCCGTTGGCCCGCGCGAACTCGCACGGCGTCTCGTAGGTGACATCGTTGTGCCTCCAATTGTCGACGTGCATGCCGAGCTTGAGCATGGTGCGTTTCTCCGGGTTCTTGAGCGCCGACGCGCGTGCCCGCGGCGGCGCCGCGAGCACGTCTTCATCTGTACTGTAGCGCCGGGCCTCCGGAGATACAAGGCGGCGGCGGCGGACTGCGGCGGCGGTGGCGGGCGCGCGTTAGAGGTGCCGCCGATCCGCCGTCTCCGGCGCAAACTCGGACTCGCCGGTGCAGCCCGCGGCGTGGATCGCCAGGATGTCGCGCTCGAGAAAGCGCCCGCACCGCGGGCACCGATCCATGAATTCGCTCGGATCGCAGTGCACCGGCAGCCGCCGCCCGCACCGCGGGCAGGCCACGAAGGGCCGCTGCGGTATCGCCGCGAGGGTGAACGACTGGCCGCACGCACACGTCATGAGCTTCATGCCGCTCTCCTTGCGCTTCCCTTCGCTCGCCGCGGGCGCCCTCGTCGCCGGCGCGTCGCAACCACCCTCAAGCGGGCCCGAGCCGGCGCCGCAAGCACCCGTGGAGCTCCACTCGTTGCTTCCTATCGACACCACCATCATACCGCCGCGCCGCGTCGGATGAAATTAAAAAACTCCGTGTGTCGTCTTTTTTTCGGGCGTATTAATGATCCGCCGCCGGCCACCCGGCCACCGCGGCCGGCCACATCCCGCCTTGACGCGCCTCCCTCCGCCGATTATCATTCCAGGACGCTTGATACCTGGGCGATTAACTCAGCGGCTAGAGTACTACTTTCACACGGTAGGAGTCAGAGGTTCAAATCCTCTATCGCCCACCAGCCTTTTGCCGGCGAGTCCGCCCCGTCGGAGAACAATGAAAAACGCCGCCTGACCTTTCAGGCGGCGACCGGCTTCAAGAGGGGGCGCCCACCAGCGCGCGCGAGGGTCCCGCGACGGAGCAGCACGCGCGGCGGGCCGGGCCCGCGTTCACGACGCCGGGTATCGGAAGAGAGGGGTTGGAAGAGAATCAAGCCATAGGCGGATTGGCATCACTTGACCGCACAGCACCCGCCGCCGCCGCTCATGGGCGTGTCGCCGCTCGCGGGCGCACAGGCGCTCGTGGGAGCACAGGCGCTCGTGGGAGTGCAGGCGCTCGTGGGAGTGCAGGCGCTCGTGGGAGTGCAGGCGCTCGCGGGAGTGCAGGCGCTCGCGGGAGTGCAGGCGCTCGCGGGAGTGCAGGCGCTCGCGGGAGTGCAGGCGTTCGGCGCGCTCGCGGCGCGGGTACAGTTGGCCGGGGTGCTCCCGCCGCCGCAGAGGACGGCGCACTCGGCGCCGGCGCCCTCCGGGCCGCAACAGCCGCGATCGTAGGGGCAACCGCCGGCGGGCGGGCTCGCTTCCGTCGCGCAAGCGCCGGAGGCCGTCTGGCTCGGGCACTCGCTCTTGACGGGCGCGGCGTTCGCGCCGGTCAACGCCGACGCCGCCACAATCAAGGCCGCGACGGCGATGCCCGTCACGGCGCCGGTGATCAGCAAATTTCGTCTCGAAGCGTTCACGACGGACCTCCTTTTAAAAACACACAGGCCGGATATCGCCACCCGCACGTTTCGGACATCTCGGCCCGTGTGCTCTAACGAATACTCTACCATCTCGATCGACATGCTGCAAGGGTCGCCGCGGAATTAATTTTCCGGGTCTGCGGCTGTTTTTTCTCAGGAATCGGCGCGGGCGAAAAGCGCCGTGCTCAGGTACTTCTCACCCCGGTCGGGGAAGATCACGACGATGGCGCCCGAGGAGATTTGGCCCGCGATTTCCACGGCGGCGCACATGGCCGCGCCGCTGCTCATGCCGGCGAAGATGCCCTCCTCCCTGACGACGCGCCGAGTCATGGCGAAAGCGTCCTCCGTCGCGACCATGATCTGCCGGTGGATTTTGGAGGGATCATAGATCGCCGGGACGATGGCCTCCTCCATGTTCTTCAAGCCCTGGATGTAATGGCCGCGCACGGGGTGCGCGCACACGATCTTGACGGCGGGATTCCTCTCCTGCAGGTACTGCCCGACCCCCATGATCGTCCCCGAGGTTCCCAGCGCCGAGACGAAGTAATCCAGCGCTCCGCCCGTCTGCCGCCAGATCTCCTCGCCCGTCCCGCGGTAATGCGCGATCTTGTTGTACTGGTTCGAGAACTGATCCGGCATGAAGTACTTGTCCGGGTTCTGCTTGACCAGCTCGCGGGCCTTGAGGATGGCGCCATCGGTGCCGCGCGCCGGATCGGTGAGAGTCACCGTCGCGCCGAAGGCCGCGATCATCGCCCGCCGCTCGACGGACACCGCCGCGCTCATCACGATCTGAACCGCGTAGCCCTTCACGGCTCCGATCATCGCCAAGCCGATGCCCGTGTTTCCGGAGGTTGGCTCGATGATGGTTTTACCCGGGACGAGGGCGCCCTCGGCTTCGGCCTGCTCGATCATCTTGAGGGCGATGCGGTCCTTGATGCTGCCCGTCGGGTTCGCCCCCTCGAACTTGGCGTAGATCTCGACCCCGGGATTCGGGTTGACCCGGTTGATCCTCAGGAGCGGCGTGTTGCCGATGGCCCCGAGAACGTCGGCGCAGATCCGTGGACGATGCTCTTCACTCATTGCTCTTCTATCGGCTCGCGGGCGCTTCCGAGCGCGCCGCGGGATTCCGTAAATCCGAGCGCTCCGGGCCGCAACGACGCGCGGGTTTTGCGAGAACGCCGCGCCGGCCGCCCTACCGCCGCTTCTCCGCGCATTGCCGGCAAGTTCCGGTTATGCGCAGGGCGTACACCCTCGCCCTGAACCCCTGCGCGGCGCACATGCGCTCGACGGCGCCGGGAAGATCGCCGCACGCGGCCTCCACCACGCGACCGCAGCCCTCGCAAAGGAGATGCTCGTGCGGCGGCCGGCCCGCAATGGTCTCGTAACGCGTGCAATCGGGGGCCGGGATCTCCCTGAGGAGCCCCGCCTCGACCAGGCGCGCCAGGGTGCGATAGACCGTGCCGCGGCTCACGCGTTCCGGCCCCCGCGCCAGGTCCGCGGCCGCATCGTCGGCGCGGAAGTGATCGCGCCGCCCCGCCACGTGCAGGCACACCCGCCTCCGCGCGCGGGTCGCCCGGGCGCGGCCGCCGGCGAGAAAGGCCTCGAAGGCCGCCCAGGCCGTTTTCCCGGCCGCTCCCCCGGTCTCGCCGGCGGCCCTCTCCCGCTTGCGTCCCATGCGCCGCCCCCCCCCGCGTCCATCGGCGCCGCCGCCCGCCGATCCCGCCGCCCGCGGCGGCGAAAGAGCGCACGGGCGCGCCGCGCCTTTCTACTTATATTAAGACTCAGTATAATTTATCGCGAGCCCTCCGTCGAGCGTGGACGCTCCGCGGTAATATGATATTAAAGACCTTCCCGAGCGCAGTGCTCGGGTGCGGCACTCTTTACAGGAGGATAAGGCATGCCACACGTAATCTCGGACGATTGCACCATGTGCGGCGCTTGCAAGGAAGTCTGCCCGGTGGATGCGATCAAGGAAGGCGACCCGAAGTACGTGATCGACCCCGACGTCTGCACCGACTGCGGCGCTTGCGCGGCCGAGTGCCCGGTGGAGGCGATCAGCGAAGAGTGACGCGCCCACAGGCGCGTCAACGGCGGGGGCCGCGCGGCGAACGCGCGGCCCTTTGCTTTGTTCCCGCCGTCCTCAGTTGTGGTCCCCGAGCTGGACGCCCTTCTTCATCACGAACCACTCGAAGAACTTCTCGTTGTCGGCGTCGAAGCTCTTCTCGGGACTCTCGCAGGCGAAGAAGTAGACCTTGTCGGGCGTCGCCGT
Source organism: Planctomycetes bacterium ADurb.Bin069 (assembly GCA_002070955.1). Lineage (GTDB taxonomy): Bacteria > Planctomycetota > UBA8108 > UBA8890 > UBA8898 > UBA8898. Next base: position 17,907 of record MWEK01000044.1, on the reverse strand, counting down.
GCCGACGAACCTCACCTTGACGAGCGCCGCCTCGGCCTCCTTGGCCGCCTCTTCCTTGCGCTGTTCGTCCTGCTGCTGGCCTTTGCGCATCGTCTGCTGGACCGCCGCCTGGCGCCGCCCCTTGAACACCGCCTCGACCGCCCCCTCCGTCCAGGTGCCGCCCTCGATCTTCCGGACGGTCTTCTCGCCCTCGACCTCGTAGAGCCCGTCCACCCAGCGGGGCAGGAGCTTCTCGTCGACGCGGGCCAGGAAGTCGTTGCTCTGCGCCCACACCGAAATGCGCGGATACCGCCGCGCGGGCAGCGTGAACGCCGCCACCTCGCCGGCCTCCATGTCCTTCTGGTCGACGATGCTGAAGCCGACCGGCGCCGTGAGCACCAGCCCGAGCCCCCTCCAGCGCCGGTTCGCGCGGTCCCAGGTTCCAATGGGATCCAGGCGCAGTTCCCGGATGAAACGCTTGAGCTCCTCATCGAAGGCCGACAGCGACTTGCCCAGGTGCTTGGTGACCAGCCGCTTGAACTCCTCGGCTTCGGCGAGGAGGTGCTTGAGGTTGTCGAAGCCGCCCTTCGTGGTCAGCTCGGTCACGTGGAGCAGATACTCGTCGAGAAGCCGGCGGCCCTCGCCCTTGTGGGCGCCGTATTTCTCCCCATCCATGCACCAGTAGACGGTATTCCAGGCGTACGAGTAGTACTCGCCCCCGAAGGCGAAGTGCGGGTGGATGAGGAGCTTGTCGAGAGGATACCAGTGGTCGCTCTGCAGGACGCGCTTGAGCAGGATCACGCGGTCGTAGGGCGGCTCGATGGTGATGCCCGACGCCTTGAACTCGCTGGCCTTGTCCCTGAAATTGAACTTGAACTTCGCCCCGTCGCCGAAATAAGTCGCCATGCCCTCCAGCAGCCACGTGGGGCAGGCCGACATTTCCTTGGTGATCTTCCACTGGTAGACGTGGCAGCACTCGTGCGCGAGGACGTGCAGCGTCGTGCCGCGGATCCCGAAGCTCCCGTGGAAGGTATAAACCTCGTTGGTCTCGGGATTGAAGAAACCGCCCATGCCGGGCGGCACCAGCATGTAGTCCCGGAACTGAACGACGTTGGAGAACAGGAAGATCTTGCCGTTCTCCTGGTGGTGCCACTTGAACTTCGACTGGGGAAAGGCGGCGTCGTACACCGGGAAGAGGGCCTTCGCCAGAAAAGCCACGTACTTCTCCTCGACCTCCTTGGTGGAGCTGCACTTGACATCGCAGTACTCGGTCTTGATCGGCGCGACCATGGCCCAGGGCCGGCCCTGGAACTCGCCCTGCAGGTCCTCCAACTTGCGGCTCCAGATTTCGCGCGCCTTGGCCTCGCCCTTCGTGCGCCAGGCGCCGCCGACCTTGACGTGGCCGACCCCCAGGTGCGCCTCTTCATGCTCGGCGTCCAGCTTGAGCACCCGCTCCCAGCCTTCGCGCTCGAAAAGCTTCAGGCCCTTCTCCTTGGCGAAACGCGCGAGCTCGACCCAGGCGTCGACGGTGTTGTCCTCGGCGGCTTTCTTGTGGCGCGCCAGGCATTCCGCGACGGCGTGCGGCCCCTTCTTGATCTGCTTCACCGAGGCCCTGGCGATGGGCACCTTTTCCTCGAAGTCCGTGAGGATGACCACCTCGCGGTCGTCTTCCTTGAGGATGACGCCCTTGAGGGTGAGGCTCGTTCCGCCCGAGTCGTAGACGACCTCGTCGGCCAGGACCGCGGCCCCGAGGAGCCCCGCGGCGAGAGCGAATCGCAACGCGCGCATGTGCTTCTCCTTTCAGGCACGCCGCCGGCCGGAGGGGCGGCCGTGCAGCCTTAAGTGTACCAAGAAGACGGGGCCGAGATAAGCTCCCGGTCCGCCGTCACCACTGGAACGTCAGCGCCACCGCCACCGTCCGGGACGGCAGCGGGAACCCGCGCACGTCGACCGCCCGCTCGTCGGTGAGGTTCTTGCAGGCCGCCTCGATCGCCAGCGATTCCCCCAGGCGGCACCTGATTCCGAGGTTGGCGACGTGCCGGGCGGCGAGCATCTTCGTGTTGGCCCGCGTCACGGGGTTCCGGCCCACGAAGTGGTACTCGCCGTAGGGACACAGATTCCACAGGGGAACTTCGCACCGCACGAAAACCGCGTTGCGCGGCTTGCCGGGCACCTGTCGGTCGCGCGACGAGGGGTCGCGGGTCTTGTCGAGCACCTCGGCGTAGGTCCAGTTCGCGCGGAGCCGCAGGTGCTCCCAGGGCTCCATGCTTCCGCCCACCTCCACCCCCTCTGCCACGGCCTTCCCCACGTTGTAGGGCTTGAACCGGAATCCGGACTGAAGCAGGTAGACGATGAGATCGTCGTAGACAGTCCTGAAGTAGCCGGCCTCGGCGCGGAACCAATCCAGCGCGAGCACGGGGCCCGCGTCGAAGCCGACCGAGCGCTCGGCATCGAGCTCGGGGTTTCCCGTCAGGAAGCCGAGGTCGTAGTAAAGCTCCTGAAAGCTCGGCCGGCGGTAGCCGCTGCCGCCGTTGGCCCGCAGAGCTAGAAACGACCAAGGCTTGAATTCGCCCCCGATCCCCCCGCAGAGGAGCGTGTCGCCGCCGTCGCACAGGTCGATGGCCCCCTGCGGCATGAGGGTGACGCGATCGCCCAAGGGCATGTACGTGTCCGCCAGCGACGCGAAAACCGTCGTCCGGTCGTGCGACCCCACCCCGTCCCCGTCGAAGGTCTCGCGGCGCAGCTCCTCGGACAGGCGCAGGCGATGGGCCGTTCCCAGCGGCGCGACCAGGGTCAGTTCCTGCCCGAAGGTCGTATCCCGATTCGAGGTCTCGTAGGGAAAACCCGTGATGCCGCCGCCCGGATCGCGATAGTCGCTCCGCTCGGCGAGCACGCTCACCCGGCCGTCGACCTCCAGGCCGCCGAGGTCGGGCAACACCGCCCGCGACCCGCCGACGAGCAGGAGCCGCCGGTCATCCTGCGCGGCCTCGGGCGTCGGAAAGCTCGTCAGGCCCGGGATCTCCTTGTCCGCCGCGAAAACCTCCGCAAGCCCGTACACTTCCCACGCCGCGCCGAGGGAGTACCCGCCCTTGAGCAGGGCTCCCAGGGACTCGTAGGCGTTGTTGCGCCGGCGCGTATCGCGCCGCCCGAGGCCCAGATCCGCGTCCGGTTTGTACAGAAAGTCGCCGTTCGTCCAGGCCCCTTGGACGCTTCCCAGGAACCGCCACCGCTCCTCGCCGTGGCCGAAGGTGCTTCCGATCTGGACGATGTCCGCCGCCGTGCCCCTCCCGTTGCCGGTGTAGATGCCCTGGCCGAGGCTGAGGCTTCCCCAGGTCCCCTCCGCGCCGCGCGGAGTGACCAAATTCACCACGCCCCCCAGGGCCGCGTCGCCGAAACGCGCGCCGCTCGTCCCGCGCAGGACCTCGATTCTCTCGAAGTGCGCCAGGGGAAAGGACGCCAGGTCCACCGCGCCGCCGCCGCCGCTCACGCGCACGCCGTCCAGGTACACGGCCACCTGGTTGCCCGACGATCCGCGAATGCTCATCGTCGCGTACTGCCCCAGGCCGCCCAGACTCTCGACGTGCACGCCGAGAGCGCTCCGCAGCGCGGCGCCCAGGTCGCCGCCCGGGGGCTGCTCGGCGGGCTCGATGGACGTCACGAAGGACGTCTTCTGGCCGCCGAGCGAGCGCGTCTCCTCGGGCGGCGCGATGACTTCATCCTCCCCCAGATCCACGATATCGGGGTACGTCTCCGCCGGCGCCGGAGACTCGGCCTCCGCGGCGAAAGCGCCGGACAGCAGGGCGGCGAGCGCGGCGGCGATGGCGGGACGCACGACGGGCCGATTCCTCCTTCCTCGAACAGCCCGCCATCTTACGCGATCAGGGCCGCGTCCACAAACGCCGGGCATGGACGCTCCGCCGGCCGGCCGATATACTTTGTAGCCCGTAATCCCCCGTGAGCCGCCCGGGGCGCGGTTCACGCCACCCCGGCAGGGACGAAATCGCATGGCAGACGGCACGCTTCCCCCGCAATACGACCCCGCGCAGGTCGAGGACGAGATCTACGCCTACTGGGAGCGCGAGGGGCTCTTCCGGGCGGATCCCAACCCGGCGCGCGCGCCCTACACGATCGTCATCCCGCCGCCGAACGTCACCGGCGTCCTGCACATGGGACACGCCCTCAACAACACCCTCCAGGACGTGATCATCCGCTTCTGGCGCATGCGCGGCCGCGAGGCGCTGTGGCTGCCGGGCACGGACCACGCCGGCGTCGCCACGCAGGGCGTGGTCGAGAAGGCGCTCTGGAAGGAGGAGCGCAAGACCCGCCACGACGTCGGCCGCGAAGGCCTGCTGGCCCGCATCTGGCAGTGGAAGGAAAAGCACGGCGGCACCATCGTCGAGCAGCTCAAGAAGCTGGGCTGCTCCTGCGACTGGTCGCGGCTCCGCTTCACCATGGATGCGGGCCTGTCCCGCGCCGTCCGCGCCGTCTTCGTGGGGCTGTACCGCGAGGGGCTCATTTACCGGGGCGAGCGCCTCGTCAACTGGTCCTGCCCCTTCCAGACGGCGCTCTCCGATGACGAGCTCGAATATGCCGAGGTCGACACCTTCTTCTGGCACATCCGCTACCCCATCAAGGGGCGGCCCGGCCGGTACGTCGTCGTCGCGACGACGCGGCCCGAGACCATGCTGGGAGACACCGCCGTCGCCGTGCATCCCGAGGATCCGCGCTACAGGGACCTCGTCGGCGAGACGGCCGTGGTGCCCCTCGTCGAGCGCGAGGTGCCGATCATCGCCGACGACTACGTCAAGCGCGACGAAGGCACGGGCTGCCTCAAGGTGACGCCGGCCCACGATCCCAACGACTTCGCCATCGCCGGCCGCCACGGGCTCCGGATGATCAACATCCTGAACCCCGACGGCACCCTCAACGGACACGCGGGGCGGTTTCAGGGCCTCGATCGCCTCGCGGCGCGGCCGAAGATCGTCGCGGAGCTGGAAAGCCTGGGCCTCGTCGAAAAGATCGTTCCGCACCGCCACAGCGTGGCTCACTGCTACCGTTCGCACGATCTCATCGAGCCCTACCTCTCGGTCCAGTGGTACGTGAAGATGGCGCCCCTGGTGGCGAAGGCGCGCGAGGCCGAACGCTCCGGCCGGGTGCGCTTCCACCCCGCCCGCTGGACGCACACCTACCGGCAGTGGCTCGACTCGACGCCGGACTGGTGCATCTCGCGCCAGGTCTGGTGGGGCCACCGCATCCCGGTCTGGACCTGCGCGGCGTGCAAGGCCGAGATCTGCGAGACCGAGGACCCGGCGGCGTGCCCGCGCTGCGGCGGAACCGAGCTCGCCCAGGACCCGGACGTCTTGGACACGTGGTTCAGCTCGCAGCTCTGGCCCTTCTCGACGCTGGGCTGGCCCGACGCCACCGCCGACCTGGACTACTTCTACCCGACGAACCTCCTGGTCACCGACCGCGGCATCATCGCCTTGTGGGTCGCCCGCATGATCATGGCCGGCGAGCATTTCCTGGGGCGCGAACCCTTCAGCGATGTCTACATCCACGCCACGATTCTGGACCGCCGCGGCGCCCGCATGTCGAAGAGCGCCGGCAACGGCATCGACCCCATCGTCATGATCCGGGGCGGGACCAACATGGACGGCACCGTGTTCGACAAGGGCTTCGGCGCCGACGCCGTCCGCTTCATGCTCACCGCCATGACCACCGAGGGCCAGGACATGCGGATCTGGCCCGAGCGCTTCGAAACCGGCCGCAACTTCGCCAACAAGATCTGGAACGCCGCCCGGTTCTGCCTCATGCACCTTGAGGGCGGAGTCGAGGCGCTGGCGCCGGAGCTCAACGAGGCGGACCTGGACTTCGCCGACCGTTGGATCCTTTCCCGCCTGCGGGGCGCCATCGAGCGCGCCACGGCCTGCGCCGAGGACTTCCGCTACTGCGACTTCGCCCGCACGGTGTACGAGTTCGTGTGGGGCGAGTTCTGCGACTGGTACCTGGAACTCCTCAAGCCGCGGCTGGGCGATCCGGCGGACGCGCCCGCCGCGCGGCGGGTGCTCGCCTTCGTGCTGGACCGCGTGCTGCGCATCCTGAGCCCCGTGACGCCGTTCATCACCGAGGCGCTCTGGCGCCGCCTGGGCGAGCGCGTTCCCTGCCGCCCGCTTTTCGGGCCGCGCGGCGGCCCGGCCGAGGGGCCGCTCATCCGCGCCGCCTGGCCCGAGCCCGAAACCGTCCCGGCCTTCGCCGGCGTCGAGGACGAAATGGCCCTCCTCCAGGACGCGATCCGCGCCATGCGCGAGCTGCGCTCGCGCTACCACGGGGCGCCCTACAACCTCTCGCCCCGCGAGCGCCTGGCGATGCACATCTCCTGCCGCACGGAGGCGGTGCGCGAAGTTCTCACCCGCCGCGCGGCGCTCTTGGCCCAAGACCGCGAGGCCAACGCGTCGCCGGCCGCCGTGGCCGTCGACCTGCCCAAGCCGGGCGCCGCGGCCGTGGCCGTCAGGACCGGCATGACGATCTACCTGCCCCTGGCGGGCCTCATCGACCTGAAAACCGAGCGCGCGCGTCTGGCCAAGGAGCGCGAGAAGCTCCGGGCCTACGCCGACAAGATCGCCGGCAAGCTCGCCAACCCGAAGTTCGCCGACAAGGCGCCCAAGGAGATCGTCGCCGCCGAGAAGGCGCGGCTCGAGGAGGCGGAAACGAAGCTCGCCGAAATCGAGGGCCAGTTGCGGGAGCTCCGGTAGCCTAGGCGAACGCTCCTCCCGCCCGCAACGTGAACAGGACCAGGATCGGCAGCGCCTCGAGCGCCCCGTCGATGGAGAGCGACTCCTCGGCCGAGTGCGCGACCTCGAGATCGCCCGGCCCCCACACGATCACGTCGTGGCCGAAGGCGTGGAAGAGGCGCGCGTCGCAGCTCACCTGCCAGCCGCGGGGCGACGTCCACGGGCGGCCCGCGTCGGCCCACGCCGCCTCCATGCACGCCAGCACCGCGCTCTCCGGATCGCCCGCGAAGGCATCGTTGCGAAGCTTCTCGAAGCGCAGGTCGACGAGCCCTCGGGCGGCGCCCCCGCTCAGGCCCAGCCGCGCGCCGTAGCGCTCCGCGCCGCGCGCCGCCGCCGCCGCGAGCCGCCGCGTGATTTCCTCAAGTCCATGAGTGGGCACGAAGCCCTGGCCGCCTTCGAGCATCGTCCGGCCGCCTTCACCGCACGCAAGCGCCGTCCTGCCCCCCGCCGCCGCGAGGCCCTCGATTATCCAGGCCGCCTTGATGAGGGCGCAGTCCAAGCGGTGGATGGCGCCCATGTGCCCGGCCTTGCCGTACACGTCGAGCCGCAGCGCCCCCTTTTCCTCGGCGATGGCATAATGCGCCGCCACCATGGGCCCGCCCGACACCGGATCGACCACCTTGGTCTTGTCGCCGTAGCGCGCCACATACTCGCCCAGCGCCGCATCGGCGGCGGCGCGCGCCGCCTCGGCCGACAGCCCCTCCACCGTGAACGCGGCATGGTCGTTCACGGCGGAGGGGTGCGCCCCGTAGGGGCCCAGGATGCCGTGGCAGGTCTGGACGTGCTCCGGCAGAAAGAGCGGGTGCGCGCTCTCCTTCTTGATCGCCGCGCCCTCCTCCTCCAGCGCAAGAATCACCGCCGCCGCCGCCTCGGCCAGGCGCGCTCCCTCCGCCCCGCGGATCAGTTCCGCCTGGTACCACACGGCCCCGCGGTTGGCCGGGTGGACCGCGCCCCCCGTCACCTCCATGACGAGCGCCGCGTACCCCTCCAGGGACCGATCCATGAGGGCGGCCAGCGAGCCGTTGCCCCCCGTCTCCTCCTCGATCACGAACTGGTAGACGCGCGGAGCCCGGGGCGCCGTCCCCGTCTCCGCCTCCAGTTCGCCCAGCGCCTTCAGGGCCGTCAGCAGCAAGGCGATCGAACCCTTGTCGTCGGCCGCGCCGCGGCCGTGCACGCGCCCGCCCTCCACGCGCGGCGCGATATGCGGCGCCACGGTGTCGAAGTGCGCGTTGTAGATCATCGGAATTCCCCGCCCCGGCTCGCCCGGCACCGTCGCGATCACGTTGTAGCGGTCGTCGAAATGCGCGCTGAAGGAGCGCCCCCCCGGAGGACGCGTGTATTCCCGACGGCGCGCGATGGCGGGATCGATCGGCCGCTTCTCGACCACGGCCGAAAGCGGCAGCGCCGCGCCCAGCAGCCGCCCGATGACGGCGCCGCAGGCCGCATCGCCCGCCGCGCAGTCCGCCGGGTCGCGTCCCACGGTGGTGTCCACCGCGCACAACTCAACGAGCGTCCGCGTGAAAAACTCGCGGTATGCCACCCGCCGCGCGTCGAGCCAGGCCGTGATTTCCCGGGGCGTCATTCGTCTCCCGCCATGATTTCGATCTCGCACTCCAAAGCAATCCCGAAGCGCTCCAGGACGCGCGCGCGCACCCGCTCGATCAACCGCCTGACGTCGGCGGCCCGGGCACCGCCCTCGTTGACGATGAAGTTGGCGTGCACCGCGCTGACGGCCGCGCCGCCCTCGGTCCAGCCCTTGGCCCCCGCCCCTTCGATGAGGGCCCCCGCGGCCGCGCCGGGCGGGTTCCGGAAGACACACCCGGCGCTGGGAAGGGAGAGCGGCTGGCGCGCGCGACGTTCCGCGGCGCAGCTCTCCGCGGCGCGGGCGATGGCCTCGCGGTCCCCCGGCGCGAGCCCGAGCGTCGCGCCCAGAATCACGCCGCCCCGCAGCGACGAGCGGCGGTACTGGAACGTAATCGCCGCGGCCGGCAACACCGCGATGGCGCCGTCGGCGCCCAACACGGTCACCGATTCGACAAGCTCGCCGATCGCTCTCCCGGCATACCCCGCGTTGCCCGCGAGGGCGCCGCCGAGGGTGCCGGGCAGGGTGCCGACGCTCTCCAGACCCGCGAGGCCGGCGGCCCGAGCCGCGGCGGCAAGGGCGCCCATCGACGCCCCGGCGCCCGCCGTGAGACGCGTTCCCTCGAGGGCGTGCGCGGCCAGTCCGCCCGTGAGCCGCACCACCGCGCCCGGATACCCCGCGTCGGGGGCGAGCACGTTGCTCCCGCCCCCGAGGATCCGCCACGGCACGCCCTGCCCCTCCAGAAAGTCACGGACGCGTCCGAGCGCCCCCGCGTCCGCGATCTCGACCCACAGCCGCGCGGGCCCGCCGATCCGGAACGTCGTGCGCCGCGCCAGCGCCTCGCCGGGCAGAACGCGCGCCGCCCCGGCCCGCGCCAGCCCGGCAATCAAACGGTCGTCCCTGCCTGCCATGGCGCTCATTGTAGCCGAGACGCGGCGCCGAACGAAACCGCCGGACCTTCCGGAAACGCGCCGCGGCGGCGGGCGCCGAGGGCGATCGGCCGGGACGCGGACCCGATGCGGGACAACCTCCCGGTCACGGGATACAATACGGTCGGCGCGGCCCGCGGGTGTTCGTCCCGGACGGCGGCCGGCGCACCGACCCGGCGGCTCGACGGGGGAAACGCTCATGCAAGCGCATCCGACCAGGAAGCGCGCGCGCGACGGCGCGCGGGGAAAGGCGTAGCCGGTGCGCTGGTCCCTCCCTCTCGGCCGCATCTTCGGGATCCCCGTCAAGGTCCACTTCACCTTCTTCTTCCTCCTGGCCTACGTCTACTACGAGTTCGCCCACAACGGCAAGTCCCACGCCGCGGGACTCGTGGCCGTGGCCCTGACCTGCGTCCTCTTCGCCTGCGTCCTGGCCCACGAGATCGGCCACAGCCTCGTCGCGCGCTTCTTCGGGACGCACACCCGCAGCATCGTGCTCCTGCCCATCGGCGGCGTCGCGCTCCTGGAGCAGATTCCCCGGGAGCCCCACAAGGAGATCCTCATCGCCCTGGCGGGGCCCTTCGTGAGCGCCGTGCTGGCGGCGCTCTTCTTCGCGGGCGCCCGCGCGGTCCAAGCCGAGGTCTCCCTCGACTTCACCGACATCACCCTCGGCACCTGTCTTAGCTCCCTCTTCGTGATCAACGCGGTCCTGGTGGCCTTCAACCTCATTCCCGCCTTTCCCATGGACGGCGGCCGCGTCTTCCGCGGCTTCCTCAGCCTGGTCTTCGGCTGGGAGCGAGGCACGCTCTGGGCCGTCAGGATCGGCCAGACGCTGGCCTTCGGCTTCATCGTCCTCAGCTTTTACATGAACCACCTCGGGCTCCTGCTGGTGGGGTTCTTCATCCTCTTCGGCGCCGGCGAGGAGGGCCGCTTGACGCGGACCCGCGCGGCGCTGGAGGGCGCCACGGCCGCGCACGCCATGCGCCGGAACTTCGCCGTCCTCGCCCCGGGCGAGCCGCTCGGCAGCGCGATTCTCAAGGTCGTAAGCTGCAACCAGGATGACTTCCCCGTCGTCGCGGGCGGGGTGCTCATGGGCATGGCGCGCCACGATGCGCTCCTGCAGGGGCTGGCGCACGGCGACCCATCGGCGCCCGTGGCCGAATTCGCGAGCCTCCGCTTCACCTCCACGGAGCCCGGCGCGCCCCTGGAGGATCTCTACGTCCTCCTGGCGCGCAGCGATCGACGGACGATTCCCGTCATCGAAAACGGCGCCATCGTGGGCCTGTTGTCCCTGGAACAGATCAACCGCTTCGCGCAGCTCAGGCGCGCGCTCCGCGGTCTCCGCCCCGCCGGGAAAGCCGCCGCGGACCGGGCGCCCCAGACCTACGCCGAAGGCGATTCGAATCCCGGCAGCACCCGCAGCACGGCGAGCGACGTCTTCGCGCCGCCGGCGGGCGACATGACGTAGGCGCCCTGCGCGAGATCGCGCATCTGGAGCAGCGCCTCCCGCGCGATTTCGATGCCCGCCTCGGCCGCGCCCCCGCGGGCTTCCGCCGCGTGCATGGCCGCCCGAATGCGATCGGGAAGCTGCATGCCCGGCACCTCGTTGTGGAGGAACTCCGCCACGCGGGCGCTGGCGATGGGCAGGATGCCGATCAGCACGGCGATCCGGTGCGGCGCGGTTTTCTCCAGAAAGCGCTCCAGGACACTCCGATCGAATACCGGCTGGGTCAGGCAGAACTCGGCGCCTTCGTCCACCTTCCGCTTGAACCGGCGCACCTCCTCCTCGAGGTTGAGCGCGCCCGGATTGGCGCCGACGCCGATGTGCAGAGCGCCGGGCTCGCCGAGGGGGTTCCCGGCGACATCCAGGCCTCGGTTCAGGTTGGCGATCAGCCGCACCAGACCGATTGAATCGACATCGTACACCGCCGTCGCGTCGGGATAGTTGCCCAGCTTGGGCGGGTCGCCGGTGACGGCCAGGATGTTGCGCAGCCCCAAGGCCTGCGCGCCCAGCAGATCGCTCTGCATCCCGAGCAGGTTGCGGTCACGGCAGGTGTAGTGCAGCACCGTTTCGATGCCCGCCTCCCGCTGGAGGATCGACGCCAGGCACATCGGGCTCATGCGCGCGCTCGCGCGCGGCCCGTCGGGAATGTTGACGGCATCGACGCCGGCGCTCCGGAGCAGCGCCGCGGCGGCCCGCGCCTTCTCGGGGTTGCTGCCCCGCGGCGGCAGGAGCTCGACGCTGGTGACGAACTCGCCCCGGGCGAGCTTGGCGGCCAAACTCGACTTCTCCGCCGCCGGGAGCGGCCGGATCTGGGGCGGCGCCGGGGGCGCGGCGGCGGCCGCCACCGCCACGCGGCCGGGGCTCAGCGCCCGGACGGTCCGCGCCAGCATCTTGATATGCTCGGGGCCCGTCCCGCAGCATCCGCCGAGCAGGCGCACGCCGCTCCGGATCAGGCGCTTGGCGTAGGTCGCGAAGTACTCCGGCGTGCTCACGTACATCAGGCGGCCGTCGACCTCTTCGGGCAACCCCGCGTTGGGCTGGGCGGAAAGCGGCGCCCGCACCGCGGCGGCCATCTCCTGAACGTACCGCAGCATCAGGCGCGGCCCCACCCCGCAGTTGGCGCCCACGACATCCGCGCCGGCGTCGGCGAGCATGGCCGCCGCGCAGCCCACCGGCGTCTCTCCCAGCGTCATGCCGTCCTGGCCGCAGGCGAGCTGGGCGACGATCGGCAGAGACCGGCGCGCGGCTTCCCGCGCGTCCCGCGCCGCGGCGACGGCCACGAGAAGCTCCTCGACGCACCCGAAGGTCTCCAGGATCAGGAGATCGACGCCGCCCTCGATCAGGGCGTCGATGCTCTCGCGGAACGCGGCGCGCGCCGCCGCCGCGGACAGGCGGCCGTAGGGCTCCAGCGCCACGCCGAGGGGCCCGAGCGCCCCCGCGACCCACGCCGACCCGCGCGCCTCCTCGCGGGCGAGGCGCACGCCCGCCAGGATGATCTCGCGCACGCGCCCGTCCAGGCCGTGCGGCCCGAGCTTATGGCGGTTGCACAGATAGGTGTTGGTCTCGAGGACATCCGCCCCGGCGCTCAGAAACCCGCGGTGCACCTCCCGCACGAGATGCGGTTGGGAGAGATTCAGCTCGTCGAAACAGGCGTTGATTTGAACGCCGCGGGCATAGAGGCTCGTTCCCATGCCTCCGTCGCAGACGAGCACCCGCTCGCCGAGGGCGGCCAGAAAATCACCGGGCATGTCTTCTCCTGGGGCGGGGCGCCGCCCGCGCGGGCTCCGATTCTGCTGTATCGGCCGCGGCGGCGCAAGCCCGCAGTCAATGCTTGTGGCGCCTCGGCGCCGCCCTTAGGATGAGGATGGGGCCGGTCGAAGGCCGCGGAGACGCCGCCAATGAACCGAACTTTCCTGTCCGCCGCCTGCCTGCGCCGCGCCGGCGGCGCGGCGGTCGTCGCGCTGGCGCTCCTCGGCGCCCCGCTCCAAGCGGGCGCCGAACGCCTGGTCCGCACGATTCCGCTGCCGCAGTTGGCCCCCGAGGACATCGCGCTTGACACCGGCGACGGTTCGTTCTGGATCACCTCCTTTCTGACGCCGGAGATCTATCACTACGACGCCGACTGGCGGCTTCTCGGAACGATTCCGAGCCCGTTCTTCGAGGCCACGCCGCTCACCGGCATCGCCTTCGACGAAGATCAAGGCACGCTCCTGGTGGTCAATCCGCTCACCGCCGAGGTCGTCGAGATCGACCGCCAGGGCACGCCCACGGGAGTCTGGTTCCGCCTCGATCTTGACCCCGTCGTCAACGTGCGCGGGATTCCGATGCCCCGCGCCCTCGCCTACGTGCGGGCCACGCCATCCTTCGATCCCCTGCTCCTCGTCTTCGAGTCGGTCGGCGCCCAGATCTACGGGTACACCTTGAACGGCGTGCGGGTCTTCGCGTTCGTGCACATCGATGACATCGACGGCTACCCGGGACACGGCGCCGGCGTGGGAGGCGGCGGGCTCGCCCCGGTGTACGACACGGAGGGAGAACTGGCCGGCGTCGAATTCACCGGCTCTCAGGACGGGACCTACGTGGTGCGGCAGGTCGCGCTGACCCCGGACCTGGAAGCGCGCTACGACGGCCGCTACATCCCCCTGGAGGGCCTCTCCGGCCAGGCCGCGGGCTTCGCCCGGGGGCGCGACCGCGACCCCGCGACGGGGGAGCGCATCGATGTCTTCTTCTCCGTCGTCGACACGCAGCACTCGGTGTACGTCTTCCGGACCGACCCGCTGCCCCTCTATGCGCCCTTCGACCTGGTCTGCGCCGACGACGACGGCGGCGTCCGGCTCACGTGGCGCAACGCCGAACCCTACGACGAGATCATCGTCGCCCGCAACGGCGCGCGCCGCGCGGCGCTCCCGGGCGACGCGGACGAATTCCTGGACGCGGGCCTCGCGCCCGGGGAGTACACTTACACGGTTCAGGGCTTCCGCGCCGCCCTCGCCACGGGCGCGCCGAGCTGCGAGGCGGCGGCGGGGCCGGGACGCGTCCTCGCGCGCCGCGAGCTCACCACGTTCTCCGCCGGCGACTTCACCCTCGGGCTGGACGGCTTGGTCTGGCTCACCGATCCCGCGCTCTCGCTGGTGCGCTGCCTCGATCCGGAATCGTGGTTCGAGCTTCGCATGGCCGGCCTGCAAATCCAGTCCCCCGACGACAAGCCCCCCTGGCCCCTTCGCATCGCCTGCGACCGGGAGGGAGGCCTCACCTACGTGATCGATGTCCGGCACCTCACGCTCCACGTTTTCGATGCCGACTTCGTTCCAGCCGGCGAAGCGACGCCGCTCGCCCTCAAGGACGATCCCGACGACCCGCGCTACCCGGGCCAGCTCGCCTTCAATCCCGCCGGCGACGGCGGGAAAGGCAGCCTGCTCTTCGTCGAGGAATACCAGGCCCTGATCTACGAGGTCGCGCGGACCGGCGCGATTCTCCGCACCTTCCGGCATCCGGACTGGTTTCGCGAGATTCCCCCCGCGGGCTCGCGCTACGCCCCGTGGACCTGCGGCTTGGCGCTGGCGCCCGAGGCCGGCTGCCTCGACCTCGCGGGCGGAAGCGCGTGGGACGGCTGGACGCGCCGCATCCTGCGGGTGACGCTGGCCGGCGGCGCGCCCACGGGCTGGGAGACGCCGCTGGCGGGTGTCAGGCTCTTCACGACGCCCGGAGAGTTCTCGTTCCTGTGGCTCGGCACGCGGCTCGTGGGCCTGGCCCCCTACCAGTACCAGGGCGTCGTCTACGAAATCGAGCCCGCGCCAGACCAACCGCGGCCGCCCACCGATCTGGCTTGGAAGGCGGCGGAGACGGCCGACGATGTGGCCCTGGTCTTTCGCAACAACGGGCCCTACGACCGCCTGGAGGTCGCCCGCGATGCCGCCGTCATCGCCGCGCTGCCCGGAGACGCCGCCGCGTTCACCGATCGCGAAGCGCCCGCCGGCATGCACGCCTACACGATCACGGCGCATACCCCTTCAACGCCGCTCCGGCCCCTGGCGTGCCGGGTCCGCGTCGGGCCGGGCGCCGCGGTTCGGCATCGCCTGCTCTTCCCGCCCCGGGGGGTGGACTGCGCGGCGCTCGATCCTTCCGGGGAGTCGTTCTTCGTGACGAGCAACGTATCCAAGGAGAGCCGCACGATTTTCCGCCTCGACCGCGAGGGCGGGTTCATGGAAGAGCTTCCCGCGCCCTACGACGGCGCCTGGCAGGTCGGCGCCCTCGCCGTCAGCCCCCATCCGTCGGGAAGGCGCATCACGACGATCGGCTGGCGCTCGCCCGAATTCATCGGCCAGCAGCCCCCGATCCTGCTCACCCACCAGGACGCCGCGGGCGCCATCCTCTCCGGCCCGCTGGAGCTCGCGCTGCCGGTTCTGCCCCGCTCGCCCTACGTCCTCTTCCCGGCGAGCATGCACTGGGACCGCGCCGACGGCTTCTGGTTTTTGGAGCGCAACGCGGAGATCCTCTGGCATATCGACGCCGAGGGCCGCATCCTCGGCCGCTTTCCCCATCCGGCCCCTCCGCCCGAGCAGTTCGTGTACGGCCTGGCCACCGCCTTCTGCCCCGAGCGCGGCGCGTTCCTCCTGAGTTCGAGCCTGCCGGGAGTCGCGCGCCTGACGCACATGGTGGAATCGACGCTGGAGGGCGATCTTACGGGGTACGCGATCCCGCTGGACGGTCTCGAGTTGAGCAGCATCAAGGCCGTGCTGGCGGCGGACCGCACGCTGTACGCCTTCGGACTCCATGCGGGCATGCCGTCCCTGATCACCGGCAAGGCCTTCGGCGCCGGCCCGGCGGTGCGCGGCCTCGCGGCCCGCCTGCAGGACCGCCTGCCGGTTCTGACCTGGGAGGTCGAAGGCGCGGCCGACCGCATCCTCGTCCTGCGCGGCGGCACCCAGATCGCGGCTCTTCCGGCCGAGGCGCGGGCCTTCACCGACGAGGCTCCCGTCGTCAAGGCGCGCAACGTGTACATCGTGCGCGCCGCGTTCGGCCGGGATTCGGGGCCCCACGCCGCGGCGGCCATCTTCGCGCCGCCGCCCGAAGCAAGCTTCATTCGCGGCGACGCGAACCGCTCCGGGAAGATCGACCTCGCCGACGCGGTCGCCTCCCTCGCGTATCAGTTCGCGAACGCCCCGCCGCCGCCCTGTCTCGATGCGGTCGACGTCGATGACGACGGCCGGATTCGCATCAACGACCCGATCTACCTCCTGCGGTGGCTGTTCGCGGGCGGCCCGCCGCCGCCGCCCCCGTTTCCCGAGGCGGGGTCGGACCCGACGGAGGATCAGCTCACCTGTTGGCCCTGAACGGACGGGGCGCCCGCCAGGAATTCCCGGAGCTCGGCCAGGCCGCGGATCCCCGCGGCGCCCGCCAGCTCGCGCGTGTCCGGAAAGGCCTCCGCCCCCGGTTCCGCGATCAACGTCTCCCCGCGCACCAGGCCGAAGGCGCGGCGCTGGACGCAGGCGACCCCCGCGCCGGCCTTGACACCCAGAAGACCCAGGGCGTGGAGCGCGCACCACGCCCGCAGGAGCCGCCCGCCCGCAAGCCGCGCCCGCAGGCCCGCCGCCGGAGAATACGCCGCGCTCGCGCGCAGGTAGCGCCGCCCCTCGTGCTCGATGACCTCGACGGCGCCGCCGCGCTCGCGCGCGGGCGCGCCCAGCAGCGCCGCTACCGTTTCCCAGGGCACGGCGCGGGCGCGGTACACGCGCAGAGCGCCGCGGCCCTCGACGGCGTACCGGGTCGAATTGACCAAGCAGCGCCGGCGCCGGCTCGCCCGCCGCCGGATCCCCTGGCGCGCCGCCGCCGCGCGCACGCGCGCCAAGAGCGCGGCATCCTCGCGCCCCCTGTAAGCGGTCAGGAGCGGCGCGACCAGCGCGTCCTGGCCACGCCCCCGCAGGGACGCGGCCAGCATGCCGAGAAGCGCCGTCTCGACTCGGCGCGGAATGTAGGGCAGGAAGCACCCGCCGTGGAAGTCGATCAGATAGACATCGCCGTCCCTGACCAGAACGTTGCCCAGATGCAAATCGCCGTGGGAGAAGCGCGCGTCGTGCAGCGCGCGGACGGCGGCGGCCAGCTTCCGGACGAGCGCCTCGGACGGCGCCGCCGGCCACGGCTCGGCGCCATCGAGGTATTCGCCCGCGAACAGCGCTTCGCGCCGCCCCCAGCGCTCCCACAGGTACCCGCGGGGAACGGGCGCGCCGCGGGCGCCGAGCCGGGCCAGATTGCGGCATTCGCTGCGCGCCTTGTCGGGGAGGATGAGGTAGCGCGCGCGGTCGAAGGCGCGCACGTAGCGGTAGTGCTTGACGAGCACCCATCCGTGGGTCGGCGTCGCCACCTTCCACACGGTGCGCATCAAGTTTTCCTTGAGCTTCTCCGCCGGCAGGCGCAGCTCCCCGCGGACGAAGGCCCGCAGGGCCTCGGCCAGCGCCCCGGCTTCGCGGCGATCCTCAGGCATGCGCGCCCTCCCGCGGGACGATTGTGCGGGACAGGAGTTGCATCGGTCAAGGGGAGGGTCCCGCGCGGCGCCGGCTCTTTCCTTCGGGCCGGGCCGAGGCTACGATCACGCGTAGCGTCCGTGCCCGGAGGCACGCCGGCGCACCGTGAAACCCTTGTCGTGGTGCCATGCGTAGAACGGCGCTAGCCGCCCTTGCGATCCTCGGTTTGTGCGGGAACGCCCCCGCCAACGAGGGGCTCCTGGAGAAATGGCGCTGGCGCGTCTTCACGCCCCAGAACGGCCTGCCGGAGCGCAACTTTGCCGCGATCTTCCAGGCTCGCAACGGCCTGTACTACGCCGCCAGCGGCAGCCGCATCTTCCGTTACGACGGTTACCGCTGGGACGAGCTTCCCTTCGCCGGCCAGTCCGGGCCCGAGGATCCGATCCGCGTCATCACCGAAAGCCGCGACGGCGCGATCCTCGCCGCCACGGCGCGCGGAATCTGGGCCGCCCGGCTCGGCGCGAGCTTCCAGCGCGTGCTGAGCGCCGAGGGGCTCTGCTTGGCCGCCGGCGAAGAGCGTCAAATCTACTTCATGGCGTCGGGGTCCCTGCACCGGCTCGAAGGCGCCCGCGTCCACCGGCTCCAGGCCGTCGAGGCGGTGCCC
>MWEK01000043.1 GCA_002070955.1 Planctomycetes bacterium ADurb.Bin069 | reverse complement strand
CGCCGCAGTCCGACGCCCGCGCGCTCATCTCTGCCCAAGATTACGGAGAATTCTCCGACCCACGCATGCTTGCCGGAAACTCACCATCGATGGATAACCGAGCACACGACGCGTTTCCCCCATTACAACGCAATCGCACTGAACGTCTGCGCCTGGCGCAGGCGCCCCGTTCTCGTCGACGACCTTGACACGAAGACAAAAACCGGGAGTGAGCACGACGCGCGTGTGAGTTCCAGACGGGCTGGCAACCAGATCGTCAAGATAGCAGGCCACGTACCTGCGATCAATCGTGGCCAACCGCCATTTCGCCTCCGTGTCCAGACCACGAATCTCGAAACTACCGTCCCGGGCCTCGCGAATTCCCGCGTGGCCCCGCCCGCCTTTGCGGGTCAACGTGTAAGTGATACGAGGAAGCAGGTGCCCTTCCGCGTCGACAAACTCGCCGTACAAGAACCCGCAGCGAGTCTCATCCCCGCTGCCTTGATCCTCAGATCCCTCGCGGCTCTCCGCACGCAATGCGTCAAATCCTTCTGCGTTGTCCTTAGCAGCTACCGCAGATACAGGTGCACCAGGCGTACCTGACTCGGGGCTACACCCCTGTGCGACCAGGAGCAAGCCTGCCGCGAGCGTCACCCTACCGGGGCACACGAGTCCACCCCAAACCGAAGTATTTCTTCTCATAGGAACCTCTGTCATGGGGCATCGGTTAAACCCCTGTAAGGTATTGCAGACCTGCCCTTTATGACGCCGCGTTTCCATGTCTCAAACGGTGTAGCAAGACGCTCCTGTCTGCACTTGGTCGAGAATGTAGACGAGGAGCCGCGGCCAGCCGAACTTGCCGGGTAACCCTGCGGCGACGTTGCGCGAACCCTCTCTCGCGAGCCGCTCCCGAAAACTGCTGGTCGCTGACGAGACCTTTCAAGTTCGACCGAAGCCTCGATAGACTTCTTCAGGCCATTCTTCTCTCCTTTGTATTGTGTGTGTTGAAATAGGAGAACACGAAGAGTCACCCCTGTAAAGTCCTCTCAGAATCTCGCGTTATGTCTCCTTATCCGATCACGCATGCAAGTGAATTACTACACATCCCGAAGACATTTCGCCGTCCGCACTCTCCTCGCAAATGGCGCGCAGTTCGTCAGCGCCGGATTCCCGCGGGGGAGGGCAGGCCGTCCCCGGACGGCGCGCGCAGGCTCTCCAGGGTGAGCCTGAAGGTTGCCGCGCCGTCGTGGAAAACCATCGCCGCCGGGACGAGGCGGCCGGCCTCGCGGCGCCACGCTTCGATGCGCAATGAGCGCGCGCGGTCCGCAAGGCCCAGTTCCGCGGCATGCGCCGCCACAATGAAGTTGAGGGGCGACGTGATCTCCCGCGGGAGTTTGGAACGTGTGTCGAGGAACAACGTTCCGCGATAGCCGTCGGCGTAGGAGAAGGGAAGCGCGATACGATCCCCCTCGGCGCGGGGATGCGCGAAGCGGATCTCCGGGTCGAGAAGCCCCGCCGGGTCCAAGAGGAGGCCATAGGGCGAGTACGCGGCCTCGTGGACGCCGAGGTCGCGCTGCGGCGCCTGGAACGTCCCCTCGGCGCTCGAACGCCGGCAGACCCCGGCGTCGCGGCTCCACTCAACGGCGGGCGGGCCGTCTGTTTGCGTCGGCGTGAAACGGATGACCAGCGCGCCGTCGGCGCGGGCGGCGGCGGTGATCTCCTGGCGGAAGCTGAAGCCGGGGTCCAGGGACTCGCGCGTGTAGACCGCGATCGCCTCGGGGGGGAGCGGCGGCGGGGCGAGCGCGGCGCGGACGGCGCTGAGCAGTTCCGCCGCGGCGGGCGGCGCCTCTCCGAAGAAAAGGCGCAGCGGCGTGTAACGCACGTCGCGGCCGCGGTCCTCGGCGAGGAGGGACGCCAGGCGCGCGCGCGGCACCTCGGCGATCGTATAGGTCTCCTCGCCCGCTCGGCCGTGCGAGAAGAGCGCGGCGCCGCCCCGCACCGCCCTGAGGGCCGCATCGCGCCCCTGAAGAGCCGCGAGGGGACCGGCGAGTTCCAGGCGGACACGGGGGCCCCGGGCCGTTTTGCCGATGAGAAAGATGGGGAAATCTTCCTCCCTGAACGCGCCCAGATGGCGCACGGCCTCGGCCCACGCCAGGAAATCGCCCGCCGGCGCGCCGCCCGAATCGACGTTCCACGGGCGGGCGGTCCGCGACCCCGTGGCGAAGTCGTGGAACGTGAGGGGATGCAGCCGCCCGAGCGGCGGCTCCGCATGGAAAAAGAATCCCCCGCCGTCGAGGCGATAGAAGGCCGGGGCGCGGGCGTTCAGGCGCACGCCGAGGGGGCGCACGCCGCCCGTGGCCAAGTCGAGCTCCGCGGCCTCGATGTCGTAACCGCCGTGAGGGACGAGCAGCGGATCGAGCTCCGCGCCCGTGCCGATGAGGAGCGCGCCGCCCGCCGGGCTGACGTCGAGCAGCAGGCCGAAGCCCGCGTCCGCCGCCGCCGCGGGCGGCGGATAGAGGCGCGCGGCCCGACCGTCGCGGTCGGCGCGGAAGACGCCCGCGCGCAGGCGCGTCACGCCGTCGCGGGCGTGCTCACCGTACGTCGCCGAGAAAAAGAACGCCGAGCCGTCGGGCGCGAAACGCGGCGGGCGCAGCTCGAAGAACGCGCGCGAGACGACGATCGGCTCGGCGCCGCGCCGCAGGAGAAGCAGGCGACGCTCGTCCTTGCCGCTCGCCACCAGGAGCAGCTCCCCGCGCGGATCTACGTCCGCCAGGATCTCATCGCGCCACGGCCGCTCGCCCGGGTTCGTCCACTGCCAGGCGATGGCGTCCAGGCGCAGCGTCGCATCGCGCCGGCCGAGGACGAACTCCGCGGCTCGCAGGGGGGCCCACGCGGCGAGAAGGGCCGCGGCGCAGGCGCACGCCCCCCGGAGAACCGCGGGCGGGCGGATCCCCGAAAGCGCCACTAGCGGATGTTCTCGATGACCTTCACGGCCGCCGCCGTGACATTGTCGACGCCGGCCGCGCCGTCCACTTCCTGAAGGATTCCGGCCGCGCGGTAGTGATCGATGAGCGGCACCGTCTGCCGGCGGTAGACGGTCAGCCGGTTCCGGATGGCCTCTTCCTTGTCGTCATCGCGTTGGATGAGATCGGCGCCGTCCTTGTCGCACTTCCCGGGCGTCTTGGGCGGAATGTTCTTGACGTGATAGATTGCGCCGCACTGCGGGCAGGTTCTGCGCCCGCTCAGACGCGCCACAACCTCCTCGTCGGACACGTCCAGGTTGATCACGGCCTGGAGGCTCGTGATCTCGGCGAGCGCCTGCGCCTGGGGCAGCGTGCGGGGGAAGCCGTCGAGGATGAAGCCCTTCGCGCAGTCGCGCTGGGCCAGACGCTCCTTGATAAGTCCGATGACGATCTTGTCGGGGACGAGTTCCCCGGCGTCCATGAACTTCTTGGCCTCCAGGCCCAGCGTCGTGCCCTCCTTGACCGCCGCGCGCAAGAGGTCGCCCGTCGAGAGCTGCGGCACGCCGTACTTGTCGATGAGCTTCTTGGCGATAGTCCCCTTGCCCGCGCCGGGCGGGCCGAGCAGCATGAGTCGCATGCGGTCCTCCTTGGGTGAAAACGGGTCCGAGCAGGGAGCGAGTGTAGCACGGCGGCGGTCGCGGGAGAAGCGCCGCGCGGAGCTGCGACGGGAAAGCGTTCTCAGGTACAATGGTCGTCCATGGCGACCGCCCCGCAGTCCCTCCGTCTGCTGCCCGCCCGGGTGTGCCGCGATTTCGCGGCGCTCCTTTGCGATCTCGACGACACGCTCACGACGAGGGGAAAACTCGGTGCGCGGGCCTTCGCCGCCCTGTGGGAGGCGCGCGACGCCGGTCTCGCCGTGGTCGTGGTGACGGGGCGGCCGGCGGGCTGGTGCGACCACATGGCCAGGATGTGGCCGGTCCACGGCGTCATCGGCGAGAACGGCGGGCTCTACTTCCGCCACACCGGCGGGAAACTCGCCCGCTGGTACGCCTGTTCGGCCGCCGAGCGGGCGCGGCACCGCGCGCGGCTCGACCGCATCCGCGACGAGATTCTGGCGGCGGTGCCCGGCTGCGCGGTCTCGGCCGATCAGCCCTACCGCGAGTTCGACCTCGCCATCGACTTCTGCGAGGACGTGCCCCGCCTGAGCGAGGAGCGCATCCTGAGAATCCAGGAGATCTTCCACGCCCGCGGCGCGCGGGCCAAGATTAGCTCGATTCACGTCAACGGCTGGTTCGGGGAGTTCGACAAACTCTCCACGGCGCGCCGGTACCTGCGCGACGAGCTCGGCCTGGATCCGGACCGCGACAACGCGCGCGTGGCCTTCGCCGGCGACTCGCCCAACGACGAGCCCATGTTCGCGTTCTTCCGGTACGCGGCGGGCGTCGCCAATCTCCGCGCGCTCGCGCGTTTTCTCAAGACGTGGCCGGCCTATATCGCGGAGAACGAGGGCGGCGCGGGTTTCGCGGAGATCGTCCGCGCGATAACGGCGCACCGCGGGTCGGGAGCGGCGCCGGCCGCGCCCGTAGATTGATCTCGGTTCATTGTTTTTCCCGCCGGTATACTGTAACATCACATTAGATTACTGCGAGTTCATTTGTATGCGGCTTGCCCGCCGGGATATGGCGCATGAGCGATCGTTCAGGCGATGACACGCGCGACACGAGAGCGGACAGCCTCGAGGCCTTCGACAAGGCGCCGGAGCTTGCCGCGGCGATCCTCGAGACGGTCGATGCGCTCCTTGTCGTCTTGGACCGCAAGGGCCGCATCGTCTGGTTCAACCACGTGTGCCGCCGGACGACGGGCTACGAGAGCGACGAGGTCCTGAACAAACGTGTCTGGGACGTGCTGCTTGCCCCGGAGGATGTCCCGGCGATCAAGCGTACGTTCCAGAACCTGCGCGCGGGCCGCTTCCCAAGCCGGCATGTCAATTGCTGGAAGACGAAGCGGGGCGCCCTCCGGACCATCGCCTGGACCAACAGCGCCGTGCGGGGGGAAAGCGGCCGGGTGGAGCTCGTCGTCGGGACGGGCATCGATATCACCGAGCGCGTGGCGGCCGAACAGACGCTCCGGCGTTCCGAGAAGCTCTATCACTCGACGATCGACGCCCTTCCCATCGGCGTCGTGAGCGTGGACCTCGATTTGCGCGTCCTTTTCGTCAACGAGATCGTCAAGCAGTGGACCCAGCAGGCCGGCTGCCACGAAGATCCCGTCAACCGCACCGAGCTCGAGGCGTTTCCCTTCCTCCCGCCGCGCATCGAAGACGAATACCGGCAGGTGCTGGAAACCGGGCTGCCGCTGGTGAGCGAGGAAACCCACCGGTTCGGCGACCGCGACGCGGTCTTCGAGGTCCGCAAGATCCCGGTGTTCGAAGAAGGCCGGATCGTGCGGGTCATCACGCTGCTTGAGGACATCACCGAGCGCAAGGCGATGGCGGAAGCCATGCTGAGCGCCTCGCGCCTGGAGGCAACCGCCACCCTCGCCGGCGGCATCGCGCACGATTTCAACAACCTGATGACCGGAGTGCTCGGGAACGCGCAGCTTCTGGCCGCCGCTTTCCAAGGCAAGGCCGAAGATCGCGCCCGGCTCGACATGATTGCCAGGGCCTCCGAACGCGCGGGAGAGCTGGCGCAGTTGCTCGTCGGCTATGCCCGCGGCGGCAAATACCAGGCCTGCGTCATCTCTCTCAATGATGTCGTCGCCGACACTCTCGCGCTGCAGGAGCACTCCTTCCCGCAGCGCATCGCCTTCGAACGCCGCCTGGAGCCCGAGCTCTGGAACGTGGAGGCTGATCCGCTGCAGATGCAGCAGGTGATCATGAACCTCTGCATCAACGCCTGCGAGGCCATCGATGGCGCGGGGCGCGTGACGATCCGGACCAGCAACGTCGCGCTGACGCCGGAGGATGCCGCCTGCCACGGCTTCCTCAAGCCGGGCCGCCACGTGTGTCTCGCCGTCGAGGACACCGGCCGCGGCATGGACCAGGCGGCGCGCGCGCGGTTGTTCGAGCCCTTCTACACCACGAAGAGCCAGGGGCGCGGCCTCGGACTTGCCGCCGTGTACGGGATCGTCAAGAACCATAACGGCTGTCTCGAAGTCAAGAGCGCGCCCGGCAAGGGCTCGAAGTTCGAGGTCTGCCTCCCGGCGGTCGATGCGCCGCGCACGCCGCCCAGGAAGCGCTTCGAGGGCGACATTCCCACCGGTTCCGAGACGGTTCTCTTTATCGATGACGAAGAGGCGATCGTCGACATCGGCCGGCGGGCCCTAGAGGGCCTCGGCTACCGCGTGCTTGCGGCGACCACGGGCGAAAACGCGCTCCAGTTGGCCCGGACCTTCGAGGGGCCGATCCATGCGGCGATTCTCGACGTCGGCATGCCGGGGCTGGGCGGCGCGGGGCTTCTGGCGCTGCTCAGGGAAGCGCGTCCCGACATGCGCGTCATGATCTGCAGCGGCTACGAGCGCGAGGAGGTCGCCGACGAGCTCAAGACCCGCGGCGCGGATGGTTTCCTGCAAAAGCCGTTCCGAATTGAGCAGCTCGGCCGGGCGCTGCGGGAGTTGCTAGAGGGGTAAGGCGGCCTCGGCGGACCGGGATCCGCCCGGCGGGCGGTTGATTTCATCCTTTTCAGAGCGGGGCTTTCTGGGTAGAATGCAGACGATTAACGCGGCAGGGTGCGGGCGATCCGCGGTTTTTCACGGTTTCTGACCGGCGGAGCGCGCCGAGTGCAGGCGGTGCGTGGAGGGTACGCGCCACGCACCTTGCCGCGGCTCGCGCTCCCGGCCGCGCCGGGACGCCGGCCCGTTCGCTGCCGACACGGCAGGGAGGGAGCGCCAATGGCGAAGAACGTCTACCGACAGGGCAAGAAGGCCGTCAGCATCAGCGCCAGCGGCGCCATCAACCTCAGGATCGGCCCGGTGAGGATCACCGGCTCGAAGCTTGAGGTCAAGATGGAGAGCGGCCGGGCCATCTTTCCGCTTCGAGGAGTTCAGCTCTCCCCGCCCATGACGAACGACTCCCTGCCGGGCGGCGGCGCCCGCTTGTTCGCCCGCAACGTCCGGAGCGGCCTGGAGATAACGGTCAACTTCGTGGTCCCCGAGGAGGGCCCGTGGATCGGCCTCGGAGTCCAGGTGCGCAACCTCCAGAGCGCCGTGGTGTCGCTTCAGCGGATCACGCTCCTCAGGGCGCCGCTCAGGAAGATCGCGCCCATCGGCTCGGCGCCCAGGCCGTACATGCTCCTCGAGAGCGACCACACCGGCGGCGCCGCCGGCGTGCGCACGATTTTCGGCGAACCGTCCGGCGACGAGGTCCAGGGCGAAGAGAGCCGGAACTTCACCGCGTTTTTCGTCCCGGGCGGCGACTGCCTCTTCGCGGGCTGTCTCATGAGCGGGAAGGCGCTCAGTCGCCTGGGGCTCGACCGCGATCACGTCTTCGTGACGGCGGAATTCAACTGCGAGATCCCGTCCTACGGTTGCGTGGAGACCGACCTCCTGGTTCTGAGCGGGGGCGTGCCCCTGGGCGATGCGCAGGAGCGCTTCGGGGCGCTGCACCGCGGCCGGCGGCGCGGCATCGAGGCGGCCGGCTACCACGCGTGGACCTCGGACGACTGGCACGCCAAGGACCTGGTCGAGAGCGACATCATGGACACCCTGGCGTTTCTCAAGGAAACGCCGTGGCTCCGGGAGAGCATTCACTATGTGATCGTCGGGCGAGGCTGGCAGCGGGCCTTGGGCGAGTGGGAGCCGCAGGAGCGTTTCCCGAGTCTCATGGACACGCTGGCCGCGCGGATCGCCGACGCGGGGTTCATCCCCGGTATCTGGATCGCGCCGCTCGCGGTGAGCCCGAAGAGCGTTTTCGCCGAGAAGCATCCCGACTGGGTGCTCCGGCGCGCGGACAAGCAGGAGCCGGAGATCGGGCAGTTGGATTACACGCTGCCCGCCGTCCGCGACCACGCCTACGCGGCGATGCGGAGGCTCTACGACTGGGGCTACCGGTACTTCACGACCGACTTCGCCGGCTGCGAAATCGAACCCGGAGCGTACAAATTCCGCGGCCGCACCGAATCGGTGCGGCAGAGCTTCCGGTCCGTGGTCCTGGCGATCCGCGCCGCCATCGGCGAGGATTCCTTTTGGCACGTCACGCACGCGCCCATCGGGCCCGTGGTGGGGCTCTGCGATGCGCTGTCGGTCGCGCCCCCGGCGCGGCCGTACTTCGCGACGCTGCTGGGGTGCGCGCGCTCCGGCATGTTCCGGGCGTACCAGCACGGGATCATGTGGCTCAACGACCCCGGCCTCCTGGTCGTGCGCGGCCCTCAAACGGCGCAGCCCGAGGGCCTGCGGCCGGGAGACAACGCCGGCGGGCCGTACGAGCGCTACGGCTGGGAGAAGGGCCCGATGCTCAAGCGCCACGAGGCCCGGCTGTGGGCGACGTGGATCGTGATGAGCGGGGGCCAGGTGACGCTCGGGGACCGGATCGCGACGCTGTCCGCCGAAGGGCTGGCGATCATCCGCAAAGCGCTGCCCCGGGCCGGCAACACGCCGGCGGTGCCTTTGGACCTGGGCGTCGTGCCGCTGCCGCGCATCTGGCAGCGAATCGACGACCGCAGCGTGAACCTGGCGCTGTTCAACTGGTCCGACGAAGAGGCCGAGATCGTTGTGAGCCCGCACCAAGGCGCGCGGCTGCCCGCAAGCGGCGAGATCTTCGAGGTTTGGAGCGAGGAGACCGTCAAGCTCCAGGGCGAGACGCTGAAGCGGCGCCTGCCGGCGCACTCGGTCGAGCTCTACGAATGGGACCTGTGAGCCCGCCGCGCGGGATCACAGCCGCGCGTTCTCGGCCGCCTCTGGGGCGGTCTGCGCGAGCAGCGTTTTCAGATTGAGGTGCACGTACTTCTGGTTCCACGCGGCGTGGCCGCCGGGCGCGGCGTACGCGGCCCAGAAGTCGCCGGTCTTGGGCTTCATGAGCGCGTTGTGCAAATTGCTCTTCATGGCGACGGGCGCGTCCATGAGCCGGATGGCCTTCTCCGCGTCGAAGGCGCCGAAGCCCGCCTTGACCCGTGCGGCAAGCTCCGTGTAGCGCTTGCCCGCCGACATGAGCACGCAGTCCTTGACGGCTTCGGGCAGCCGCGGGTGGCATTCGCCCGGGTCGATGACGGCGAAATCCTGCCACGTCGTTGCCAAGCCCGCCGCCCGCCGGGCGCCGCCGTCCGACACCACGTAGTAGTACTCGCAGGTGCGCGGCCCGCGCCGGAAGATCTCCAGCGCCGCGTCCAGGTCGCCCGCCTCCTCCAAGACGCGCCGAACCAGGAAGCTCATGGGCTCGCCGGCCCAGAAGAGCTGCCCGCCGCCGCCCATCTCGCCCACCGCGATGCCCTTCACGTTGAGCCCCGTCACCGAGCCGATGAACCCCGCGAAGGAGACGTTGGCGAAGGCATGCCGGCCTTCCGGCGCCGCGACAATGACGAGCGCGTGGTCCTGGAGCTTCTGGTCGGTGCCGTAGTCGAGCACGCGGCCGTGAAGCACTTCGCCGTCGGCGGTGGCGGCGCCCATGAGCGCGAAACCGCTGCAGTGGAAGAGCTCGGGAATGTGGTTGGCGGTGCAGATGTCCTCCTCGGGCAGGCCGGCGCCGTCGGCCAGGCCCCTGAGCTCCTCCAGGAACCGCGGCCGGTAGTACGGCCGCTGCGCCTGGAAAAGCGTGCGGATCAGGTCCTTGACGGTGGTCCGGATGCCCGTGCCCGGCAGCGCGAGCTCTCGGCCGCCCTCCTGGTGGACCATCGTCGCGACGAGCGCGCGCACCTGCTCGCCGAGCAGCTTGCCGTGCTGAAAACCCATCTCGTAAGGCGTTCCGCTCACGTGGAGGACGAGCAGCCCGTCGATGCGCTCCAGGAAGCCCTTGCCCTCGCGGCCGAGGATCTCCGCCGCGGGCGCGGGCGCGGCGAGCAGGACGAAGGCGCAAAACGCGAGAAACCGTTGCATTGAAGGCTCCTCCTTTCGCAGCTTCCATCGTAACGCGGGGTCGGGGGGGAGGGCAAGGCGCGGCCGGCTACCGCCGGGCCCACGGCAGCGCGCTGAGGAGGAAGGCCTCGGCCAGGGCGGATCGCGCCTGCTCCGACCGGCCGTGACGCCAGTACGCGATCGCCAGGTGGAGCCACAGAGCCGGGCTGCGCGGGTTCTTCGCGACCGCGTCCCGCAGCGTCGTGATGGCCGTCGCGAAGAGGCCCCTGGCGATGAGCGCGGATCCGTACGTGTCGGCGACGCCGGGATCGTCAGGCATGAGCTTGCGGGCCTTCGCCGCCAGGGCGAAAGCGCGCTCCGGATCCTTGCCTTGCTGCAACAGAATCCAGGCCAGGTTGTTGAGAGCCGGCGCGAAGTCAGGGGCGTGCTCCAGCGCCTTGGCGTACATGGCCTCGGCGGGGCCGAAAGCGCCCGCGGTCTCGTGGATCACGCCGAGGCGCATGTAGGCGGAGACGTTGTCGGGCGCGGCCTTGAGAACCTCCTCGTAGCGCGCGATGGCTTTTGGCGTCTCGTTCCGCCGGAGGTAGAGGTCGGCCAGGGCAAAATGCGCCGAGAGACGGTCCGGTGCCAGTGCGAGCGCTTTTTTGAAGGCCGCCTCGGCCTCGTCGTAACGGCGCGCGCGGGCGCAGCAGGTCCCGCGGAGCTCGTTGAGCGCCGCGGCGAGGCGGGCATCGGCGGCCTGCGCGGCGAGTTGCTCGTCGATGAAGGCCAGCGCCGCGTCCGGCCCCCGGACGGCGGCCAAGTGATTCGCCATGGCCGCCAGGGCGGGCTGGTGGCCGGGCGCCAGCGCCAGCGTCCGCGCCAGCAGCTCCCCGGATTCGCCGGCGCGCCCTTCGACCTCGGCGATGAGCGCGAGTTGGAAGAACGCCTCGGGCTCGGCCGGCGCTAGCTGTGCCGCGCGCTCCAGCGCGGCGCGCGCCGCGGCGCGGTTGCCCTGGAGGAGGCGGCCGCGCCCGGCGAGCAGCAACGCCTGAAGGTTCTCCGGGTCGCCGGCGAGCACCGTCTCGATCTGTTGCAGCGCCTGCGCCGGGGAACGCTCCGCGAAATAGACCTCCGCCAGCGCCAGCCGCGCGTTGAGGTTATCCGGCTGGTGGTCAAGGGCGCTTTTAAAGGCGCTCTTGGCCCGGGCGTTTTCCCCGCGGGCGCGGTAAACAAGGCCGCGAAGATAATGCGCGTCGCTCCGGCGCGGCGCGCTCTCGATCACCGCATCCAACAGGGCGGCCGCCTCGGCGAGCTTGTCGCCGGCGATGAATACGCGGGCGCGCGTGAGGCGCGCCTCGACGTTGCCGCGGTCTTTCTGAAGCACGAGCGCGGTCAGGGCTTCGGCCTCCTCCAGCTTTCCCAGGGATGCGTTGAGGCCGGCGAGGGCGTTGAGGAGGTCCGGATCGTCGCGCATGCGCGCGCGCGCCGCTTCCAGCAGCGCCAAGGCCTTGTCCGGCGCGCCGCGCTGCTCCTCAAGGAGCGCCCGCTCCACCGTAGGCTCGATTGCGTCGGGGTGCGCCGCGGCGGCGCGATCCAGGAATTGTTCGGCCTCTTGGAATCGCCCCTCGCGGCAGGCCAGGCGCGCGAGGCCCAACATGGCGTCAAGGTTGTCCCGGTCGATCGTCAGCGCCTGCCGGAACGCGTCCCGCGCCTCGGCGGGCTTGCCCAGCATGGCGAGGGCCCCCGCGTGGAGCAGCAGCGCCTCGACGCGGTCCGGTTCCTCGGCCAGCACGCGGAGCGCCTTCTGCGCCGCGGGATCGGCCTGGCCGGCGTCCAGGAGGAACCGCCCGAGGGCGAGCTGCGCATCGAGGTTGGCGGGATCCAGTTCGACCGCCGTCGAGAGGCTTTGGAAGGCCTCGTCGGGCCGCTGCGCGCGGAGACAGGCCAGCGCGAGCTTGTAATGCCCCTCCGCGAAGCTCGGGTCGGCCCGGAGCGCGTTGTGGTACTCGATGACCGCCGCCTTCCAGTCTCCGCCGGCGGCGAAGGCCTCGGCGCGCTTCATGTGCGCGGCCCGCCGCGCCGGCGGATCTCCGCCGCAGCCGCCCGCGAGCAAGCCGCAGGCAAGAATCGCGCCCGCGGCGGCCAATCTAGACAAAGGCATGCGCAACTCCCCCGGAAGTCCGGCGCGAGACGGCGGCCGCGCGCGCAGCGCGCAACCGCGGCGGCCGGCGCCGCCGCGGAGGATCGCCGCGCCGCCCCGCGGCTTCCGCGGAGAATGATACTCTCGGCGCCGGGTGCCTACAACGGCGGCCGCCGACGCCGAAAAACGCGGGAGCGCGCCCGCGGCGCGGCGGACCGGCGCGGTTTATCGGTTCGTGCCGGGCGTCACCGCGCGCAGCTCGAGAAGACACGGCACGACTCCGGCGTGCCGCCCGTGAGGTCGTACCCGCAGGCATCGAAAGGATCCGCGGGCGGCGCCCCGCCGCCGAACAGGTAGGCCAGCAGATACACCGCGTCGGCGATGTCGATACCCGAGAAGTCCCCGGCGGCGCTGTCGTTCACGTCGGCGGCATCGAAGCACGCTGGCGCTTTACCGCGGGCGAAGAGAAAGGTCAAAATGAAGATCGCATCCGAGATCTCGACGGAGCCGTCGTCGTTGGCATCCCCGCGCCTGAAGGCGGCGCCGCCGGCGACCTCCACGAGCGCCTCGCACCAGGCCTCGTTCCCGGAGGAATCGCGCGCCCGCCACATGACCGCGGTCGTGCCGGGCGGATAAGGGCCCGCGGGCTCGGCCGCGACTTGGACTTCGCCCTCGCAGTCGTCGTAGGCCCGGGCGCGCCAATCCTCGGGCGGCGCCGCGGGTTGCATGCCGACGGCGTGCAGAGCGAGCGGCGGAGGACACTCGATGCGGGGCGGCGCGAGATCGATGACCGCGACGCGCAGCGTCATTGTCGCCTCGTTGCCCGCCCGATCGCGCGCCGTGAGAAGGGCCTCGGTCACCCCGAGGGGAATCCGCTCGGGCAGGTCATCGGCGAAAGGAACCGGCCCGTCGACGGCATCGACCGCGCTCACGGGCAGCGCCGACGGACGCGGCGCCGTCCCCCCGCCCTCGCAGGCGAGCACCAATTCCTCCTCGCCGGTGAAGACCGGCGGCGTCGTGTCGACCACGGTGACGGACACGGTCGCCGTCGTGGAGTTGCCCGAGGTGTCGCTCACGCAAACGCGCACGCTGCTTTCGCCGAGCGGGAGCAAGTCCGGCGCATCGTCGCTCAGGGTGAACACGGTGTCGCAATTGTCTTCGATCACGAGGGGCCATGTCGCGGGCCGCGGCGCGCCGTCGGCCGACACGGCCTCCAAAACCAGCGGCTCGACGGCAACCTCCGGCGGCGTGGTGTCGACCACCGTGATCGAACCGTAGGCGGTGCTCTCGTTGCCGTCGCGGTCGCGGGCGCGCACCAAGATCAGGCTCTCCCCGGGCGGGAGCGCCGCGGGGAGCTCGAAGAAGAGCTCGGGGTCGGGGTCGAGGTCATCCACCGCGCGCGGCAGCCAGTCCTCAGGCGGCGGCGTACCCGCCGTGCCGGCGCAGGGGATCGCGCGGGGCGCGGGAAGCTCGATGACCGGCGGGGTCCGGTCCCGCTCCACGAGAAACTCCGCGGTGGTCGCGGCGCTCTTGGGCGCGGGCTCGCCGGTCCAGGGGTTGCCGGCGTCGGTCACACGCAGCGTCAGCGCGAACACCGAAACATCGGGCACGGTGAGGGCCAGCGTCACGCCCTCGCCCAGCAGCGTTCCGGCGGAGTCGAGCCATTCGCGCCGGGTGATCGCGTCGCCCACATCGGGATCGAAGGAGCTTGCGCTCGAAACGAGGAAGGGATATCCGGCCCAGACGGCGAAGGCGCAGGCGGGGCAGGCCGGATCGCCTTCGATCGCGGCGCCGCCCGCGGCCAGGGTGATGACGGGCACCGGCGGCCGGTTGCCGGGCATGGGCTGCAGGACGGTCGAGGCCGTGTCCGTGCATACCCGTCCGTCCACGAGCGCCGTCACGGTCAACCGCACGGTGAGGCCTTGGAGCGCCGAGGCGAGGTAAACGTGGGAAGCGATGCCGTCGAACTCGCCATCGGGCGCGGAGGTTTGATCCTCGATGTAGGACAACGAGCCGTCGCCGAAGTCGAACTCGTACCTGAGAATCGGCGCGCGCGTGCCGGCCGCATCCAGCGCGACGGAGGCCGAGGCGTCGAACCGGACCGGTTCGCCCACGACGGGCATGAA
Organism: Planctomycetes bacterium ADurb.Bin069; assembly: GCA_002070955.1. Lineage (GTDB taxonomy): Bacteria > Planctomycetota > UBA8108 > UBA8890 > UBA8898 > UBA8898. The sequence goes on along the minus strand of MWEK01000043.1, from coordinate 13,048 downwards.
GAACGCGGGTCTCAGGATGGCGAGGGGGGAGGGATCCGCGCGGCCGTCCAGAAGCGCGTTCAGGCTGAGAGCGGTGTTGAGAACCTCGCCGCAGACGTCGCCGGCGTTGAGCGTCGTCAAGGGCCAGAAGCCGTGCGGGACGGAGGGATCGCTCGGATTTGCCGTCGCCTGCCGCGCCGGGCAGGGCGCATTGGGCAGGAGCGGCTGGTGCGCGGTGAGGAACTCGGCGAATTCCGCGCGCCATGCGCGCGCGCCGAACAACTCGATCGGGGGCGCGAAGGCCCCGGCGCTCCGCATCGTCGTGTACATGCAGAGCGGGTTGCCGAAGAGGAGTTCCTCGTTGTTGAAGCGCCAGTTGTCGTCCCACACGCACGGGCCTACGCAGGGACCGACGACCGGTTGACACCACCACGCCGCGATGAAGTTCTGCGCGCGCGCCGCCCGCGTCGGGTCCGACGGATCGCCGCCCGCCCACCCCAGGAGCGCCAGCCCCGATGCCGTGCGCAGCACGTTGGGGGCGTTCGCGCTCGCCGCGCCGAAGCCGCCGCCTGGGGCCTGGGTGGCCGCGATCCAAAACCGGGCCTCGGTCTTGCACCACGCGGGCACCGTGACGCCCAGCCGGCGCTCGGCCAGGTCGAGCGCGCCTCCGGCCCAGCCGGAGGCCGGATGTTCCGCCCCGATCTCGTTGGCGCGGTAGCGCCAGCCGCCGCGGCTGAACGCGCCGTCGTTCTGGGCGAAGATGAGGAAATCGGCCAGGTCCTGCGCCGTCTGGCCGACGGCGCGGCCGTCGATGCCGGGCCGGCCGTTGGAAGGCATGGGATCGCCCGGAGAGCAGGCGTGGGCCATCGCCGCCAGCGCGAAGGCGGTGGAGACCACGGCGCCCTCCGTCGGCGTGCCCGCAATGGAGAGGCCGTAGCCGTTCAAGTTCTGGTCGGGGTTGCCCTGCGGCTGCACGCTCAAAAACACCTGCACCGCGCGGTTGGCCAGGCCGCCGAGCAGCGCCCGCGCCGTGGCTTCGTAAGGCCCGCCGGCGCCGCCGTAGCGGCCGAAGGCCTCCAGCGCCGTCGCGAGATACACCAGGTCGAAATCGGGAATGTGGAAGGGCGGCGCCTCGTAGCTTCCCGAGGGAACGCCGTTCTCGACGCCGCGCAGAAGCTGCTTGTGGAGGTACCACAGGCCCTCGTCGATGGCGACGGCCGCGCGGGTTTCCGGCGTCTCGGGAAGAAGCAGCACCGGGTAGATGTCCTCTCCCACGAGGACGAGCGCCCCGCCCGCGCGCTTGAAAATCGAGATCTTCGCCGGGTAGTACCGCTCCGGCGCGTCGCCGTAGGCGGTGACGAGTTCGATGGCCTCGGGCCGGACGACCGGACCTTCGCGGATGACCTGGCCGTCGCCCCGCGCATCCCAGCGCCACACGTACTCGGCGCCCGGTTCCGGATCGAGAAGCGCGGCCTTGAGGGTGATCAAGCGGTGGCGGAAGGCGAGGTGCGGATAATATTCGATGCCGCGCCACTTGACGGCGGCACATTCCTCGGCGAGGGCGGACGCGGCCGCGCAGACACACAAGGCCGGGAACAATCGCAAACGCATGGGTGTCATCCCCGCGGGTTCTTCGACCAGGAACCGCCAGCCCACGCTCCAGCGTATAGTGTATATCACGGCGCGGTTCCTGCCAAGCAGGTTCCGCGGGGCGGCGGGCCGCGCGCGGTGGGCGCCTCGGCGCTGGCCGCGCGCGGCGCAACCTCCGTCGCGGGGGTCGGTTACGCCTCGCCGCGCGGCGGGAACTTCCAGCGGTACTTGCCGCCCTTGCCCTGCACGAGCGCCGCCTTGAAGGGCCGGCCGCGGCGCGAGACAAAACCCTCAAGCATCGCGGTTTCGCCCTTGGCAAGGTAGTCGACGACCTCCTGGCGCGCCATCTCGCGGCCGAGGATCACGCGGGGCAGCATGAAACCGCAGCCGCTTTCCCCCTCCGCGCAGAGGAAGGCGTTCTCGGCGGTCACGACCCGGCCCTTGCCGCACGCGGGGCAGGCGCCGAGGGGTTCGGCGTCGGTCACGGCGCCCGCCTCGGCGGTCTTATTCTTGGTCGTCTCCTCTCGCGACGGGAACTCCCAGGTGTGCCGGCCGTGATCGCCGAGGATGAGCGCGGCGCGGAACGGCCGCCCCCGGCGCGAGATGAAACCGTCCAGAAACGGCGTCCGACCCTCGCGCGCGTAGGCCTCGGCATCCTCGCGGGTCATGGTGCGGCCGAGGACCTTGCGCGCCAGCGCGAAGTGACAGCCCTTCGTGCGGCCGAGGGAGCAGATGTAACTCTGCGGCGTCTCGATGATGACGCCCTCCTTGCACAGCGGGCAGGCGCCGAGCGGCCTGGGATCGACCTCCGCCTGGAACTCCTCGTCTTGCGCGTCCTGCAGCGCCTTGATCTGCACCTGGCCGTCGGGTTCCAGCGTCAGCATGGCGCGGAAGGGGTTGCCCTCCCGGGAAAAGAAACCCCACAGAGGCGGCGTCTTGCGCTCCGCCAGCAGGGTCGCGACGGTGCGGCGGTCCAGATACCGGCCGTGCTTCTCCTTCCAGAGCACGAAGGCGCACTTGTCCTGCGCGACGCCCTTGCAGCGATAGACAAGGCTCTCCTCGACGACATCGCGGGTCCCGCACCGCGGGCATTTCCCGAGGGGCGGCTCCTTGGCGTAGAGCTTGTCGAAGGAGAAGTCCCTGGCGTTCTCGACGATCTCCTTGGTATAGTCGCGGATCTCGTTGCCGAAGTCGGCGCGCGAGCTCTCGCCGCGTTCGATCTGCCGGAGGTGGCGCTCCAGCTCGCCGGTCAGCGCCGCGGAGGCCAGGCGCTCGATCCGGATGCGCCTGAGCACGTCGATGAGCCGGATGCCCTTGGGGGCGGCGGCCAGCGCCTTGCCCGCGCGCTTCATGTATCCCCGCGTGATCAGCCCCTCGATGATCTCGGCGCGGGTCGCGGGCGTGCCCAGGCCCTTGTCCCTGAGGGCCGCGGACAGCTCCTCGTCGTGGATGCTCTTGCCGGCGTTCTCCATGAGGTTGAGGAGCCCGGCCTCGGTGATCCTTGCCTTGGGCTTGGTCTCCTCCTCGATAATGGCTGCGTCCTGGGTCGTCACGGCGGCGCGCCCGCCCTCAAGCGGCGGCGGCTTGTCGTTGCCGTTGGCCTTGCGCTCGTACACCAGGTGCCAACCGGGCTCCTTGAGCACCCGCGCCCGCGTCCGGAAGCGCTCGCCCTCCACCGTGGTGATGCGCTCGATGTTCTCCCACACCGCGGGGGGATAGAAGGCGCCCAGGAAGCGCCTGACGACGAGGTCGTAGATCCGGCCCTCGACGGGCGGAAGCTTGCGCGGCGTTTCTCCGGTGGGCATGAGGGCGAAGTGATCGCTCACGCCCTCGTCGTTGAAAACCGTCCGGGTGTTCCGCAGCCCCTCGCGCAGGAGGCGGCCCGCGGCCTCGGCGTAGGCCGGGTTGTCGGCCAGAATCGCGATCACCTCCCTGGCCTTGGGCTCGTAGTCGGCGGGCAGACAGCGGGAATCCGTGCGCGGGTACGTGATGAGCTTGTGTTCTTCGTACAGGCGCTGGGCCGCTTGAAGGGTCCGGCTGGCGGAGTATCCGTAGCGGCGGTTCGCCTCGCGCTGGAGGCTCGTGAGGTCGAAGGGCGGCGGGGTGCGCTCCTGGGAAGCCTTGCGCTCCTCGACGGCGACGCCTTCCTTGCCGGCGATCTTGGCAGCCAAGGCCTCGGCCGCGGCGCGGTCCATGATCCAGTCGTCGCGCGCCTTGCCGTTCTCATCCTCCACCTTGTTCTCGGGGTTGAACCAAAACCCCTCGTAGGTGTGGTCCGGCGCCGCGAACACCGCCTTGATCTGCCAGTACGGAGCGCTCTGGTGCGCCAGAATCTCGAGCTCGCGGTCGACGACGAGGGCGAGCGTCGGCGTCTGCACGCGCCCGACGGACCACGGCGTGCGCTCCCTGCGCGTCTGGAGGCGCTTGGTGAGGGCGCGCGTGGCGTTCATGCCGATGAGCCAGTCGCTCTCGGCGCGGCATTCCGCGGCGGCGCCCAGGCCGTCGAACTTCTCGCCGGGCTGAAGCGCATCGAACGCCTCGCGAATGGCCTGGGGCGTCATGGATTGGAGCCAGAGCCGCCGGAACGGCTTGTCGTTCCGGAGGAAGCGGTGGATCTCGCGGAAGATCAGCTCGCCCTCGCGGCCCGCGTCGCAGGCGTTGACGATCCCGGCAATGTCGCGGCGGCGGAAAAGCTTCCTCAGGACGTCCAGGCGCGCCTTCTGGCCGGCCTTGGGCTTGAGGGTGAACTCGGCCGGGAAGATCGGCAGATCCTGGAGGCGCCAGCGCTTGTACGCCGCGTCGATGTCCTCGGGCGCCAGGAACTCAAGAAGATGGCCCACGGCCCAGCTTATGACGTACTTGTCGCTCTCGAAGAAGCCGTCGTGGCTCTTGAACGCCTTGGCGCCGCCGAGCGCGGCGACGAAATCCCGCGCGACGCTCGGCTTCTCCGTGAGAACGAGCTGCTTGAAGGCGCCGTCCTCGGGAGCGGGGCTGTCCTTGGGCTTCTTCTTGGCTGCGGCGGATGTCTTGGCCGACATGGCGTTTTCGAGCAACTCCCGGTCGTCCTGTGCGAGGCGCCCGCCCCGCGCGACGCCGCGCGGCAGGGGCGTCCGAGATCAATGCATCATATATCGAGTCCGGAGGATCGAAGGTTAGCGGCATTTCCGGCGGATTGCAAGGACGGCCTCGCGGACGGCCGGCCCGCGGGCGGAAGGCTCCGATAACCCGCGGGGCGGCGGAAGGCCCGCCGCGATCGGCCGCGGAGCCGGGCGGCCGCGACCCGGGTGGACGGCCGCCGGCAAGGTCCTTTGCGCGTCTTGTCTCCGCGCCCCGGCCGCGGAGGTCGGCCCCCGGAGCGCTCGAGACCGGCCGCTTGCGGCAGACTCATGGGTTTTCATTTGTCTCGGCGGGGGCCGGCGCGGCTCGCGCGGTTGTGGAGGTCATTGCGGGGCGATTCGAGGGTCTCCGGTTGGCCTCGCGGCATTCAATTTCGGCGATACCTATGGTATGCTATCCAAGAGAACCAGGCCCTTGCGGTTCCGCGCCGCCGCCGCGGCGGAGCTTGCGAGGAACGCCGCGGTGGACCACGCGGGCGAGGCGCGCCGCGGCGCAAAAGGGCGGCGGGCCGGCCGTCCGGGGCCCGCGCGCTTCCCGCGGGGCCTTGGGCCTGAGCTCGCGCCTCGGCGCGCGCCCGAGCCAAGCGTGCGGATGCGCGGTGGATCCACGAGTTTTGTGCGACCGACAGCGGAATTTCTTGAGCGTGAAGGCCGACATGCGACCGATACTTGTCTCCCGTAACCTTCGACTGCGGAGCGCGCGGGCGTGCCGGGCGCTGCTCGCATTCTACGTGTTGTGCGCGCCGGCGGCGCTGCGGGCGCTTCCGCCCGAGGATCTTGCCTTCGCCGATTACCTGATCAAGCAACTGCGCTACTGGGACACGGCCGCGCGCTGGCTCGACTCGCTGGAGCGGGGCCGGACCCTCGACGCCGCCTCCCAGGCCGAAATCGCCGGCCTGCGCATCGACATTCTCAAGGCGCAGGGCAAGGAGAAGGAGGCGCTGCAAGCCCTCGAGGAGTACAAGAAGCGTTTCCCGCACAGCCCGCGGGCCTCGATGGGCACGCTGGAGGTCATCGGCGTCGAGCTCTCCAAGGCGACCAAGCTGCTGGAGCAGGCGGTCGTCCAGCCCAAGGAGAAGGCGGCGGAATCCGTGGCCGCGGCGGAGAAGCTCTTCAACGAGGAGGTCATCCCCCCCCTCGATGCGTTGATCGCGGACTTTCAAGGGAAGTACGGCGAGCTCCGCAAGCAGCTCAAGGCCGATGATCCGCAACTGCAGGAGGCCTCGCGCGTGCTTCAGCACACCGAGCTGGCGCGCGTCAACATTTATCTTCTCTACGCGCAGAAGCTGCCCCAGGACCACGAGCGGCGCAAGGCGCTCCTGGAGAAGGGCGCCGAGCTGGCGGCAAAGTTCGTCAACGACCGCTACGAATTCCCGGTGATGCAGTTCCGGGCGCAGCTTCAGCTCGGCATCTACGCCTACGAACTGGGCCAGTTCGCCAAGGCCGAGGAAACCCTGGACATCCTGTACAACGCCGAGCCGCCCCTCCAGCGGCCTTTCGCCCAGATCGTCGTCGATGCCTTCAAGTCCTACCGCGTGCAGGCCATTCTCTTCGGCGCCCGCTCGGCCATCGCGCGCGGAGCTTACGCCCGCGCCCTCAAAGATGTGATCGAGCGCTACTACTTCAAGAGCAAGAACGACGAGCTGAGCCTCGCGCGCGCCGAGGACCAGCCCGATCTGCGCGCCGTGGCCACGCTCGTGCGCCTGGAATACGGCGTCGCGCTGTGCGGCACGGGTCAGGCCGCCCGCGGCTTGGCGGAGATCCATGCCGTCATCGACAAGCCCAACCAGGCGGCGTCCCTGGTCACCGACGGCCGCAAGGCGCTCGGGCGCGTCGCCAGCCTCGGCTTCGTGCGGCTGAGCGGCGCGGACTACTACCAAGCGGCGCTCGGCCTTAAGAGCGAACTCAAATGGGACGCGGCGCTCTACACCTTCCAAACCGCGCTGTTGCGCCTCGACGCGCAAAACGAGGACGAGCGGAACCGGTTCGCGCCCCTGTGCCTGAACGAGATCGGCGAGATCTACTACCTGAAGGGGCAGTACATCGAGTCGGCGCTGGCCTACGAGGAGGCCTGCCGCCATTTCGCCTCCACCGAGCACGAGATTCTGGCCAAAGTCTCCCAGAACCTCATGGCCGCCGTGACCAAGGCGATCCAGTTGCGCGAGGACGGCTTGAACCACGCCGGGCTGACGAAGCTGAGGGACGCGGCCGCCAAGTACAGCGACATGCTGGGCGGCGACATTGCGCTTATCCAGAGCCTCATGGTCGAGGGGCGCCTGCTCCTCGATCAGGGGCAGTTCAGGGAGGCGCGGGAGAAGTTCCTCCAGGTCCCGCACGTGTACAAGGGCACGAAGATCAAGTTCTATTGGCAGGCTCAGGCCGGGGCGCGGGAATGCATCTGCCGCGAATGGGACCAAGCCGACAGCGATGAGAAGCAGAAGCTCCAGCCGGAAGTGGTCAAGGCCGTCGAGGAGCTGAAGGACGTCGTCCCCAAGGCGATCGAGGACGACGACAAGGTCGGCGCCGGCAAGGCCGCCTTCTTTCGCGGCCAGGTGCTGTATCAACTGGGCAGGTTCGACGAGGCGGCCGAGACGCTCGCGGTCTTCACGACGGCGCTGACCGACGAAAAGGTGTACCGCTCCGTCGGCTTGGCCGTTCTGTGCCTCGCGGAGGTCAAGCGGGGCGACTGCGACGCCGCGGCGCGGCATTTCGAGGAGATCCGGCGCGAGAACCCCGATCTCCCGGTGCTGGCCAACCTGGCCGCGGCGCTGGCCGACTGCTACGACGACGCCGGGAATGCCCCCCGGAGCGCGGAGTTCGCGCTGTTCCAGGCGCTCCACCTCGCGGCGGCGGCCGATATGGAACAGCCCGCGCTGCTCGGCCTGTTGGTGCGGCGCCTGATCGATGGCGGTAAGCTCTCTGAGGCCAAGAAGTATATGGAGAAACTGCGGGCGACGGGCAGGGAAGACGACCCGGCGCTTAGCCGCCAACTTCTCCGTCTCGAGGCGAAGATCCTCGCCCGGGAGAACAAGCTGGACGAGGCTATCGCCAAGTTGCAGCTTTACGCCAATAAGTTCAGACCCAGGAACGACTACTACGAGGATCCCTATGTTTACCGTGAGTTGGGCGATGCGCACCTCGCGCGCCTGGAGCCGGGCAAGACCGCGCCCTCTTCGGCGGACATGCAGGCGGCGAGCGACGCCTACAATACGGCTTGCTACATGATGCAGGAGCGGTCCAGGCGGGATCCCTCACTGGAGAAGTTGTTCTGGCGATGGATGCTCGACTTTTGGACGCTGGGCATGCGCATCGCCGATCTCACCGGGGGCGGGAACCGGTATCTGGACCTGCAGGTGTTCATGCAGGAGTACAAGGACTCGGACATGGGCGGGCTGAAGAGCGAGTTCCTGAAGCTCGAGGCGCATGCGAAATCGAAGCTGCCCGCGGCGGGCGCGAAAACGGCGCCGAAAAAGCCGGAGGCGGCCAAGAAGAGCGGTACGACCACGGGCGCCAGCAAGAGCAAGAGCGCCAAGAAGTAAGGACGAACTGCGCGGCTGAAGCCGTAAAGGACAGATGGGAGGTGCGGATGGCCAGGCAGGCGGTGCGCATGCTCGTGTTGGCGGGCATGGTGACGTTGGTGTTGTGGACGCTGTTTCCGTCGGATGCGTTGGCGGCGGGCAAGGGGGAAAGCAAGAGCTGGTTCGAGCTGTTCAAGACGACGGGGGTGGTGGGTCTCCTGTTGCTGACGTGCTCGATCATCGGGACGGCGCTGCTGCTTCAGTATCTGATCACGATCAACGAGCAGAACCTGATGAACCCCCAGTTGGTGAGCGATCTTGAGGGGATGCTGGGGGAGGGGAAGATCGACGACGCGTACGCGCTGGTGGAGGAGGATCCTTCGTACGCGGGGAAGGTGTTCGCGGCGGCGCTGTCGCGGAGCGGGGGCGGGTTCGAGGAGGCCCGCAAGGGCATGGAGGAGGCGACGACGGTGGAGATGTTCCACCTGAACGCGAAGCTGAGCTATCTGTCGTTGATCGGGAACATCGGTCCGTTGCTGGGTCTGCTTGGGACGGTGACGGGGATGATTTCGTCGTTCCAGGTCATCGAGTCGCTGGCGGCGCCGACGCCGGCCGATTTGGCGAAGGGCGTGTACGAGTCGCTGGTGAACACGACGATCGGGCTTTTTATTGCCATCGTGTTTCTATCGGCGTACTTTTTCATGAAGAACCGAGTGTCGGACCTGACGCTGCGGATCAACAACCAGATCGGCGAGTTGTTGACGCGCGGACTGGGCGGCGAGGCCGCCGGATAAGAGAGCGAGCGGCGGTTCGGCGGTCCGCGTGGGGGCGGGCCGCCGGCGCGCGCGGGAGCGGATCATGAAACGCATGAATCGGTATTGCGGACAGCGTGGGGGGCGGATTTCGCGGCGGGCCGCCGTGGTGTGCGCGGCGTTGGGCCTGGCCCTGTGCGCCGTGGGGCGGGCGGACACGATCTATGTCTCGGGCGGCAAGGCGCACACGGAGGTCGAAATCAAGGACGCCAAGTGGGATGCGGTGAGCTACGTCCTTACGGGGGCGGCGGCCGCCAAGACCAAGCGGCCCCAATCGATCGAGGGATTCACCGTCACGGCGCTCGATCGCGTGTCGCAGCGCCTGGGCCCCGCCAGGGGCGCCCTGGAAAACGGGGACTTCGCGAAGGCCGAGGAAGCCCTGGCCGCCGTGACCGCGGGCGAGGACTGGGAGAAGGCCGAGGCGGCCTACCTGCGGGGACGGCTGTACCTGGAGTCGGCCGGCGGGGACCGCGCCAAGGCGGAGAAGGCCGTCGCCGCTTTCACCGCTTACCTGGAGGCCTACCGGGCGGGCAAGGATTTCTACGTGCCCTTCGCCGTGTACGGCCTTGGGAAGGCGCTCATCGCCGCCGGCAAGCCGCAGGAGGCGACGGCGCAGTTCAAAGCGCTTGAGGAGTTCGGGGGGGCGCGGGGCATCTGGGCCGTGCGCGCCAAGATCGGCGAGGGCTGGGCGGTGCTCAAGGAGAAGGGGCGGACGGGCGTCAATGTCGCCCGCAGAATCTTCACCGAGGTGCTCGCCGACAGGACCCTTTCCGTCGAGACCCAGCAGGAGGCGGCCGTCGGCAGGACGGCGACCCTCACCGTCGGCGAGCAGTACGACGATGCGATCGCGTTTTTGAATCAGTCGTTCTTCGAGGTCAAGGCCGTCGCGTACAGCGAATACTACGGCGAGGCGTGCAACTTGATGGGCGATGCCTACCGGGGTAAGCGTAACCCGCAGGAGGCCGAGCTGTGGTACCTCCGTGCGACGTGCTTCTTCAAGCGTTACCCGGGGGTCTATCGCAACGCGGCCAAGAATCTGGCGGACATCTATAAAGCGATGGGCAGAAACGACCGCGCCAAGGAATGGGAACAGCGCGCGGGCGACTAGTAGAGAGTATAATGGAGGCGGTTCCTCGCGACGCCTTCCTTCCGTGGAAGGGGGGCGGCGAGAATTCAAAGACTGTGCCCGCCGGAACCCGGGGCGACGGCGGCTTGGGTGCCGGCACGGCGCGCGGGAGATGAAGCCGTAAAGGACAGATGGGAGGTGCGGATGGCCAGGCAGGCGGTGCGCATGCTCGTGTTGGCGGGCATGGTGACGTTGGTGTTGTGGACGCTGTTTCCGTCGGATGCGTTGGCGGCGGGCAAGGGGGAAAGCAAGAGCTGGTTCGAGCTGTTCAAGACGACGGGGGTGGTGGGTCTCCTGTTGCTGACGTGCTCGATCATCGGGACGGCGCTGCTGCTTCAGTATCTGATCACGATCAACGAGCAGAACCTGATGAACCCCCAGTTGGTGAGCGATCTTGAGGGGATGCTGGGGGAGGGGAAGATCGACGACGCGTACGCGCTGGTGGAGGAGGATCCTTCGTACGCGGGGAAGGTGTTCGCGGCGGCGCTGTCGCGGAGCGGGGGCGGGTTCGAGGAGGCCCGCAAGGGCATGGAGGAGGCGACGACGGTGGAGATGTTCCACCTGAACGCGAAGCTGAGCTATCTGTCGTTGATCGGGAACATCGGTCCGTTGCTGGGTCTGCTTGGGACGGTGACGGGGATGATTTCGTCGTTCCAGGTCATCGAGTCGCTGGCGGCGCCGACGCCGGCCGATTTGGCGAAGGGCGTGTACGAGTCGCTGGTGAACACGACGATCGGGCTTTTTATTGCCATCGTGTTTCTATCGGCGTACTTTTTCATGAAGAACCGAGTGTCGGACCTGACGCTGCGGATCAACAACCAGATCGGCGAGTTGTTGACGCGCGGACTGGGCGGCGAGGCCGCCGGATAGACGCGGAGGGGCGACATGGCCAAGAAGCTCGATGTCCAGGAAGACATAACGCCGAACCTGATCCCCATGATCGATATCATGTTCCTGCTGCTCCTCTTCTTCATGCTGGGGGCGGACATGGGACAACGGGAGTTGGAGGAGGTGCGTCTGCCTCTCGCTCGTTCCGTCAAGGAAGACAAGGAGAGCAAGGAGCGCACGAGCGACCGCCTCACCATCAACATTTATCATGTCTACGAGAAGGAAACCCCGTGTCCCGCCTACAAGAAGGGCGAGATCTGCCGGGAGGAGAAACACTGGCGGATCGCCATCAAGGGCGTCGATTACACGAACTCGGAGGAGCTGCTCAAGCGGCTCCAGCTCGAGGCTCAGGACTACCGCGCCGATCCCAACAACCCGAAGTCCCCGTGCGAGCGTCCCGTGCAGGTGCGCGCCGACAGACAGGCGCCTTACAGCGAGGTGCAGAAGGCGATCGCCATGTGCGCGCGCGCCATGATTTACAAGATCGAGTGCGGCGCGGCGCGTCCTCCCGATGAGGCCAACGCCAAGGGGTAAAGGAGGTTTGTCATGGCGGGAACGCAGAATATCGGCGAGACGTCCGACAACCCGGTCGCCATCAACGTCGTCGCCATGGTGGACGTGATCTTCTGCTTGTGCATCTTCTTCATGTGTTCGTTCCATTTCAAGCAGCTCGAGGGCAAGATCGAGAGCCACCTGCCCAAGGATCGCGGCTTGGACAGCACACCCGCGTCCAGCATCGTCAAGGATGAAATTCGCGTGATCATGAGATGGGATCCGGGCAGCAACGCGACGCTCCGGAAGGTCAAGGGTCACGAGTACGCGGGCAGCGACGAGGAACTCATCGCCGCGATCTGCGGGATGAGGGACAACTACGAGCAGGAGGGCAAGACGGACTGGCCGCTCACCATCGACGCGGAGGGCGATGTGCCTTGGGAGGAGGTCATCCACGTCATGGACCTGTGCAAACAGAATCGGATCGAGCGCATCGAGTTCGGCGCGCCGGAGCGCGAGATCGAGCGCCAGGCGCCGCCGGCGTAGCCGTCTCGACCGAAGCCGCGGCTTCGGTCGAGACGGAGTGGAGGAGCGCCCATGGCCCGGAAGATTCGTTACTGGGAAACGCGGGAGTTCCGCTGGCTCGTTCTCATTCTCGTCATGGCGGCGGCGGTGCTTGCCGTGCTGGTTTTCGAGATCGCTCCCATGATGGAGGCGCGCGCGCGGCGCGGCGCCGCCCGCGTGGAAGGGGGCCTGAAAGCGGCCCTGCCGGCGGACACGCCGCCCGTTGATCGCGACGATCCGCGGTGGACAGGCATGCTTGCGGGCGTGAAAGACGGCGAAGAGATCGAGCAGGCAAGCCTGCAGTACCGCGCGCTGGTGGCCTACCTGAGCGCGGCCGCGCCCGAGGCGATCGCCGAGGAGGCCGTGCCCGTCGAGTACCCGCTGTTCACCACCGCGGCTGATTCCCTCCGTGGGCGCGCCGTGCGCATCAAGGCGCTCTATCTGGATTCCTTCGCCGTCGCGCTGGAGGCGAAGGCGGGCGATGTCGAATTCATCTATCGCGCCTTCCTCGTCGATCCCTCCGGCAACGATGGCTACGTGGTGGACTTGATCACGCCGCCGCCCCGCTTCGCGATGCGCACGCCCGTCGAGACGGAAGCGCTTTTCTTCAAGCTCGGCACCTACGAGGGGCGGCGCGGCCCGAAGGCGAGCCCGCAGTTCGTCGCCCGGGAGCTGCGCGAGCTGGGCGAGGCGCCGGCTGCCTTTCTCGGCGAGGAGACCGCCACCTGGCGGCTTGGCGCGCTGTTCGCGCTCTGTCTGCTGCTCTTGACGGCGTGGGCCTTTTTCCAGTGGCGCCTGACGCGGCGGTCGCGCGCGGGGCGGAGCCCCGCCGGAACGCCTCCCGGGCCGGGTGCCTGACGCGGCTTTTTACCTGTACGTCTCCCGGGCGCGTTCGAAGCGGTAGTAGACCTCGAGGGTGAGGGCGCCCATGGCCGTCACGTACACACGGCCGCCGGCGAGGCT
>MWEK01000042.1 GCA_002070955.1 Planctomycetes bacterium ADurb.Bin069 | reverse complement strand
CCGTACGGCGTTCCCCTTACTGTCCCGTTCCAAATAATCTGGGAATCCCCGCGTCAAATAATCCGGGACTTAGCAACCACGCCTCTCCCCTTCTCACCCTGGTAGCTACGCGCGCCTTGAAACAAAGAAGGCCGCAACTTTCGTCACGGCCTTATTTTATGGCTGGCGCGCCCGAAGGGATTCGAACCCCTAACCCTCGGCTCCGTAGGCCGATGCTCTATCCAATTGAGCTACGGGCGCAGACCGCGGCTGTCACGGCACCCTCGGCACTTGCCCGGGACCTCGTCCGCCGCGAGAGAAGAATAGTACGCCACCGGCGGGGCTTCCGCAAGGGGCCGCCTCGCCTCGACGGCCGCGCCGGGTTCTCAGAAACGAAGCGCCACACCCACCTGGGCGTACCAATCATCCTCGACCCAGTTCTGCCAACCCCACTGGTAATTGAACGAACCGCTCAGCACCACGTGGTCGGTCAGGTGCACCGGCAGGCCGACCGTAAGAATCGCATGTGAGAATTCCGTTGCATCGTTGAAGTAACGGCAATTGAGATTCGCGCTGGCACGCACGTAGGGCTTCAGCGCCACGGGCTCGAAACACTCGATATCGAGACTCTTTCCCAGGGCGAACTCCCAGAAGGCGCCCGTGCCGTCGCGAAAGTCGTAGTACCCGTAGATGCTCGCATCGAGATACTTCGTGGCGCCCATAATACCGCCGAAGAACTCCTGCGTGTCCTTGATGTCGTAGCCTTTCCGATCCTTTTTGTCATTGCCGTACATGCGGTGCGGATAGCCGTAGAACGTGTAGCCGGCCTCGATCGCGGCGTCCCGGCCGAGCGCGTAGGAATACGACGCCGTGAAGTCGGCCTCGCTGTACTCGTCCGGATTGCAGTCGTAGCTGAAAAAACCCCGCACCTTGAAGCCGGCATACCAGGCTCCGACTTCCTGCTGAAGGACATCGTTGTGCGAAAACCGCAGCCCGCGGAAGAAGTACTGGCTCAGCCACTGCGCGCTGGCTCGGCCGCCGAGCTTCCCCGACGCAGGCCCCCACTTGATGAAGTCGGCCTGCTCCGGCGCAGCGCCGTCGTCTTCGTCCAGTTCGATCTGCGCCCACGCAAGACCCGCGCCGCACAGAAGGAGTAGTATCAGCCACTGCCGCATGACATTCCTCGCTTTCCTCGGCGTAGATAGTTTCCATCCTTCGATGCTCTCGCAGAGGCTCCGCCCTGTCAAGCCCCGTGCCACGCCCCGAGGCGGGTCGTCATGCACGGCAGCCCGTGAGCGCGCGCCCCAGATCCCGCACGATCTCCGCCGCCCGTTCGATATCGGCATCGTCAATGTGGCGGTGCGTGACGAAACGCAGCCCGGTAGCCGACGAGATCGACGCGCGCAATCCCGCCGCCCTCAGGCGCGCCTGCGCCTCGGAGCTGCCGGTCCCCCAAGCACTTATGTCGATGAAGACCATGTTGGTCTCGACCCGCGAGGCGTCGAGCGCCACACCAGGCGCGTCCGCGAGCAACTCCGCCAGGCGCCGCGCGCGCCGGTGGTCCTCCGCCAGCCGCGCGATCCAGGCGCCCCGGAGCGCCACCAGACCGCAGGCCGCGATGATCCCCGCTTGCCGCATGGCGCCGCCCACCCGCTTTCTGGCCCGGCGGGCCGCCTCCACGAACTCCCGCGCACCGCACACGATCGAACCGACCGGACAGGACAGTCCCTTGGAGAGACAGAACTGGACCGAGTCGACGCCGTCGCACAACTCGCGCACGGATACGCCGAGCGCGACCGAGGCGTTGAAAATTCGCGCCCCGTCGATGTGTACGCGCAGGCCGTGCCGCCGCGCGACCGCAAGCAGGGCCTCCTTCCGCTCCTGCCGGAGAAGCGTCCCGCCGCCGCGGTTATGCGTGTTTTCGAGCCATAGGACCGCCGGCCGCGGAAAGTGCACATTGGCGGGACGAATCGCCGCCTCCAAGGCCTCAGGCCTCATGATGCCCCGCTCGGCCGGCACCAGACGCGGCGTGAAACCCGCGACGCTGCACATCGCACCCGCCTCGTAGAAGTACGCGTGCGCATCCGCATCGAGGAGCACTTCGTCGCCGTGCCCGCCGTGCGCCATGAGCGCCGTGAGGTTGCCCTGGGTCCCGCTCGCCACGAGCAGCGCCGCCTCCTTGCCCGTCAGCTCCGCGGCGCGCGCTTCCAGGCGGTTCACCGTCGGGTCCTCGCCCAACATGTCATCCCCGAGTTCGGCGCCGGCGATGGCTCGGAGCATCTCCTCGGTGGGCAGCGTCTGTGTATCGCTGAAAAGATTGATGCCGTCGGCCATGACGCCCCCTCCCGTGCCGGCGCGGCCGCTCAGAGCTTCTTCAGCCGCTCCTGCCGATCCCACGCACCGAGGGGCTCGACGAAGAGATCGAGCCCGCCGTCGAGGACCGCCTGCAACTGGTGCACCGAGAGTCCGATCCGGTGGTCGGTGATGCGATTCTGCGGCCAGTTGTAGGTTCGGATGCGGGCATTGCGGTCGCCCGAGCCGATCTGCTCGCGCCGGTTCTTGGCAATGGCCTCCTCCTGCCGCTGTCGCTGAATGTCGTAGAGCCGGCTTCGAAGGACACGCATCGCCCGTTCCTTGTTGCGGTGCTGGGATTTCTCGTCCTGGCAGGACACCACGAGCCCCGTCGGCAGATGCGTCACGCGCACGGCCGACGCCGTCTTGTTGACGTGCTGCCCGCCGGGCCCCGACGCACAGAACGTGTCGATCCTGAGGTCCTCGGGCTTGATCTCGACCTCCACATCCTCCACCTCGGGGAGGACCGCCACCGTGGCCGCGGAGGTGTGAATTCGGCCGCCCGCCTCGGTGACGGGAACGCGCTGGACCCGGTGGCCGCCGCTCTCGAACTTGAGCGTGCCGTACACGTTCTTGCCCCGAACCGAGAAAACGACCTCCCGCAAGCCGCCCAGGTCGGTCTTGTGGATATCGATGAGCTCAACCTTCCAGCCCTTCTCCTGGGCGTAAAGGCTGTACATCCGGAAAAGATCCCCGGCGAAAAGCGCCGCCTCCTCGCCGCCCGTGCCGGCGCGGATCTCCATGATCACATCGCGGGTTCGGTCCGGCTCGCTCAGAAGCAGCGTCTCCTGGATCTCGTGGGCAAGGCTCCGCTCCTGGCGCGCGAGATCCTCGGCCTCGGACCGGGCAAGCTCCCTGAGCTCGGCGTCCGTGTCGGCGGCGGCGGCGAGCTGCTCGGCTTCCGCAAGACGGTCGCTCGCGGCGCGCCAGCGGGCATACTGCTCCACCGGCCCGGTCAGGCGGCCACGCTCCTTGATCAGCGCGCGCACCTTGCCCGCATCGCCGGCCACCTCCGGCGAAGCCAGCAATGCATCAACCTCAGCCAGGCGATCCGCCATGGCCTTGAGCTTGGCGGCCAGGGTTTCGGGGAGCGAACGCATAGCAGGCGTCGCGCCGCGACGGCGCTCGACGCGCGCGCGGCGCGGCTAGTCCTCAGCCTTCTTCTTCCTGAGCGCCTTCTGGGTGGCGGCGGAGTCCCACTTGAACTTCTTCTGGAAGCGCTCGACGCGGCCGGCCGTGTCAACGAACTTCTGCTTGCCCGTGTAGAAAGGGTGGCATTTGGAGCAGATTTCCACGTTGATCGCCCGCTTCGTCGACCTGGTCTTGAACGTTTCTCCGCAGCCGCAGGTGACGACCACCTCTTGATAGGCGGGATGGATGTCCTTCTTCATACCGCAATCCTCCGGTAACGCAAACCCCGCGTCTGCCCGCGGGACTCCGGACCCCTAATTCTATCGGCTTCCGCGGCCCGCCGCAACGGAGAGGCCGCCGCCCTGCCGCGCAAGCGCAAGCCTTTCTCTCTCAGTAACTTAGGCCGAATCCCGCTGCTGCCCTCGACGCGGGACCACGGTCCCCTTCCCGAACTGCTTGCTCGCCACGACCTCGGGGGTCACCACAAACTCGGCAATGTCGCGGCTGTGAGTCGGGAATTCGTACATCACATCCAGCATGACCTCTTCGATGATGGCGCGCAGCCCGCGCGCGCCGCCGCCCCGCAGGAGGGCCTCCTTGGCGATCATGCGCAGCGCCGCCGGCACGAAGGTCAGCTTCACGTCCTCCAGGCGGAAGAACTCCTGGTACTGTTTGACGATCGCGTCGCGCGGCTCGGTCAGGATCCTGACCATCTCCTCCTCATCCAGAGGCGTCAGGACCGAGATGACCGGCAGCCGCCCCACGAACTCCGGGATCATTCCGAACTTGATGACATCGTCCGCCTCGGCCTGTTTGAGGAGCTCGCCGCGGCGTTTGTCGTCGGGCACATCGGTGCCTGCTCCGCCCGGGCTCTTGAACCCGATAAGCTGCTTGCCGAGGCGCCGCGCCACAATATCCTCCAGGCCCGTGAACGTCCCGCCGCAGATGAAGAGGATGCGCGCCGTGTTCATGGCGATGTACTGCTGCTCGGGGTGTTTCCGCCCGCCCTGCGGCGGCACGTTGGCGATGGTGCCCTCGAGCATCTTGAGCAGACCTTGCTGGACGCCTTCGCCCGACACATCGCGGGTGATGGACATGTTCGGCGCGGCCTTGGCGATCTTGTCGATTTCGTCCACGAAGATGATGCCCTGCTCGGCGCGCTCCACCGACCAATCCGCCGACTGCAGGAGGCGCAGAAGCAGGTTCTCCACATCCTCGCCCACGTAACCCGCCTCGGTGAGCGCCGTCGCGTCGCCGATGGCGAAAGGCACGTCGAGGACGCGCGCAAGCGTGCGGGCCAGATGCGTCTTGCCGCACCCCGTCGGACCGATCATGAGGACGTTGGACTTCTCGACTTCGATGGTCTGGGGGCGGTTCTTGGCCGCCATCCACAGCCGCTTGTAATGGTTGTGCACCGCCACCGAGAGGACTTTCTTGGCGCGCTCCTGGCCGATGACGTATTTGTCCAGCTCGCTCTTGATGTGCTTCGGATCGGGGATCTCGCGCAGGAACATCGGCGGCGGATGCGGCGCCGCCGGCGCCGAACGGTCCTCGCGGATCAGCGAGTGGCAGATGTCCACGCACTCGCTGCAGATATACACGCCCGACGGCCCCGGGATGAGCTGTTCGACATCGCGGGCGCTCTTGCCGCAGAAGATGCAGCGCTCGATCCGCCTGTTGTTCCGTCCCGTGCGCGCCATATCGTTCTACCTCTTCTCTCTGAGGGACTGAAGCACCTCGTCGACGATCCCGTAGGTCTTGGCCTCCTGCGGCGTCATGAAGAAGTCGCGGTCCGTGTCTTTTTCGAGGGTCTCGCGGCTCTGGCCCGTGTGGCGCTGCAAGGCCTCCAGCAGGAGGTGCTTATTGCGCTTGATCTCCGCCGCCTGGATGACGATATCCTCCGCCGTCCCCGAAGCCCCACCCCAGGGCTGGTGGATCATGATGCGCGAGTGCGGCAGGGCATGGCGCTTGCCCTTAGTGCCCGCCGCGAGGAGCACCGCGGCCATGCTCGACGCCTGGCCGATGCAGTAGGTGGCGATGTCGCACGGCACGAACTGCATCGTGTCGTAGATCGCCAGGCCCGACGTCACGATGCCGCCCGGCGAGTTGATGTACATGTTGATTTCCTGGTTCTTGTTCTCGCTCATGAGGAACAGGATCTGCGCCACGACGAGATTCGCGCTGTAGTCGTTGATCTCGGGGCCTACGAACACGATGCGGTCCTTGAGGAGGCGCGAGTAGATGTCGTAGACGCGCTCGCCGCGGCCCGTCTTCTCGATCACCGTCGGAACGAGAAATGCGGCGGGCTCGGGGAGCCCCTCCCTGCGCCCCTGCGTCCCCGCTCCAGCCCCCGGGTGCGCGGCCGGCATCCCGCGCGGTCGCGTTCTTGTCCTCATGCGCGCTCCTCCTCGCCCGCCGCCGGCGCCTCCGCGGCCTCGGCGGGCCGTTCTTCTTTCCCTTCCTCCGCGGCGACCCGGCAGTTCCTGCGCAGGTGGTCGTACACCTTCCCGGCAAGCAGGTCCTCCATGATCCGCCGCATGAAACCCCGCGCCTCGAGGCGCCGCTTGAGCTCGACGAGTTCCCTGCCGCGCACGCTCTGCGCCGCCTGCAGGTATTCGTCCACATCACCCTCACCGACCTCGATCTTGTGAGCCTCGGCCAGCCGATCCATGACGACCTGGCGCCTGAACGCCTTCTCGGCCGCTTCCCGCAGGTCGGCAGACTCCTCCGCCCAGGGCCTGACTTCCTCCGCCTGCGCCTCCGCCACGGCGGCTCCCGCGCCCGCCTCCCCCTCCGGCGGCGCCTCTTCCTCCGACTTAACGGCTTCCAAGTCGGGCGGCGCCTTCGGCGCATACTCGTCGATGCGTTTCGCGACGCCCTCGGGGATCGGGAAACTTACGCGCTCCATGATGCGCTCGAACGCCCGCTCCCCGAGCGCCACATCCGCCGCGCGCTCCTTCTCGTCCCGGATCGCCTCCGCTATCTTCGTCTTCAGCTCCGCCACGTTCGCGCACTTGAAAAGCCCCGCCCACTCGTCGGTGAGTTCCGGCGGCTTGCGGCGCTTGACTTCTCCGGCTTCGATTTCGATCCGGACACGCCGGGCGCGCAGGCGTTCGTTTTCGTTGCCCTCGGGCACCTGGATCTCGCAGTCAATGCGCCGTTCCCCCGCCAAGAGCTTGTCCTTCAGATCGGGGATCTCCAGCCCGTGGACTTCGTTCCTGCCCACCAGCAGCGCGTTGCCGTCGTTCTGGAAGAGCACCTTGCCGCCCGATGAGATCTTCGTGGCGGCGATGACGACATCGCCCTCGGCCGGGGGCCACACATCGACGACGGCCAGGTCCGCGCGCTCCCGCAGCAAACGCTGAAGCTGCGCGTCGACTTCCTCGTCGGACACCGCGACCGCCTCCCGCGCCACATCGACGTCCTCCAGAGGCGGCAGCGCGAAATCGGGAACGACCTCGACGTCGACTTCGAACTCGAACGGCGCCCCCTCGGCAAGCTCCGCGCGGACGAACTCGGGCACGCCGACCAGGTACAGGCCGTGATCCTTGACCACCTCGGCAACGGCCATCTCCTTGAGGTTCTTCTCCAACTCCTCCTTGAACTTGGAACCGACCATGCTCTCCAGCAGGCGCCGCGGGACGCGCCCCTTGCGGAAACCGCGCCGCTGCACTTGGGCTCCGATCTCGCGCCAGTTCTCCCTGAAGATCTCCCGGATCTTGTCCGCCGGAACGCGGCCCTTGATGCGCCGCGCGGTGGGCGAGAGTTCCTCGACTTCGGCTTCGACGCCGAGGCGGTCGTCCGCGACGCTCGCGTCCGGCTTGGCGTCCGCGTAGGGGGCTTCGCCGCTGTCAGTCTCTGCCCCGGGCTCCGCGGCGTCGACCGAGGTCCGTGAATCTCCCTCGACCCGCTCGGCGGCCTGAACCTCGGCCGACTCCTCCGCGTCGCGGGGGGGCTCCTCGCGCCGGTCCTCGTCCTGATTCGCTTCCTGCGCCACCGTGCTCCTCCGGGGGAACGAACAAGCGCCGGCCGGCCGCCGCGGCCTGCACGCGGAACGCCCATGTCCCGCCGCGGGACATGCAACACTTTCGCTGAAACTTTCCCACTATAGCAGACGGAAAGGGGGTGTCAAGGACGCCCGGCGGCCCTTTACCGCACGCGCGCGACCCGCGCATCCCGGCGCGGATACATCTCCTTCACGTACCCTAAAACGGCGTCGAACGCCGCGGCGTCGCGGGCCTCGGCGCGGGCGGTGATACGGAACGCCGCGCCGTCCCAGACGCACGCGCCGCCCGCGGCGTTCGCCGCGCGTTGGAGCAACAACCCGAGGACGCAGCCCCCCGTATCGACGGCAAGCCCCATTTCCTCCAAGTCCCGATCCACTTGGACGGGCAGGCCGTAGACCGCCGCCGCGACCCGCGCGAGCCGCGCCGGCGAGACCCGCGCCGCGCTGAAGGCCGGTACTTCGGGCAACACGTATGGAAGAACGGCGGCGTGTTCCGCCATCAGGGCCGCCTCCACGCGCCACACCTCGAAGGGCCGGAGCCGCATTCCCGAACGCGGCGGCAGAAGCCGGCCCCAGAGGCGCACGAAGGAACCCGGCGGCAGCTTCTTCAGGGTCTCCTCGACGGTGAAATCGTAGGCCCTGGCCATCTGGCCGACAACCGCGTACCACCCGCGCCCAAGAGCCTCGATCGCGTCGGCCGCCCGAGCGGTCCACACGAAGGGCGCCAGGCCGAGTTCCTCGCCTTCCTCGATCCGCACGGGCGCGTTGGTTCCGCCCTCGGCGGCATCCTCCAAGCCGAGCACCACCGCGTCGACGCGAACGAACGCGCGGTACTTCTCGGGAAAAGCGGCAAGCTCCCGCGGCGAGATCCGCGGCGCCGACGCCAGATCGGGCGCGCCCCCGATTTTTCCGCCCCCTAGGATCAGGTACGGCTCGACCGCCCGCGCGAACTGTCCCGCGTACCAGACAAGAAAATGCCCGCGCACGGTCCATTTCCTCAGGGCCGCCCAGCCGTCGCCGCCGGCGGTCACCCGCGCCGGTGAAACGGGCGGATCCCCGAGACTGTCCCGCAGCGCCTCAAGGCGCGGGGAAGGGGATACCCGCGCCACCTCCAGAAACGCGCGCCCCTCCCGGGTGTCGGCGCTTCCGAGCACATAGGCCTCGACCTTGCGCAACGCGTTGGTCAGATCGTCGTCGTGCACGGCGCCGCGCTCGACGAAGGCCGCCGAGAAGGTCCGCAGTTCCGCGCGGGCCGCCTTGGACCATTTCGCGATCTTCTGCCCCGCGCCCAGACAGACCGGGCAGGCATGCTCGCCCAGGCCTCGGCACCTCCGGCAGGCTTCCTTGACCTCGCGCGTCTTGCGCAGCGTGATCCGTTTCTTGACCAGAACGTAGCCGCGCCCCCCGCAAGTCTCGCACTCGATGTAGCCCGGCACCGGCGACTTCTCGCAGCGTTCGCAGCGCTCGGAGGCCGCGCCGCCGTCGGCCCGCGCGGGAACGCCGGACGCAAGCGTCGCGGCGTTGCAACGCGCCAGCCGCAGGAGAATCGCCTCGCTCGACTCGAAGGCCTCCTTCGTCCCGCCCGCGGGCACGGCATCGAGAGCCGCCTTGTACTGCCTCGCGGCCTCCTCGTAGGCCTTCACGGCCTCGGCCTCGGACGCCTTGCGGAGCGATTCGGATTGCGCCCGCGTTCGGACCGAGGACCCCGAGGCCAGCAGGGCCGCCGCCTCGGCATCGCCCGCCGCCGCCATGGGCCTGAGCAGATCGAACGCCGCGATGCCGTTGCCGCGCTCGATGTCGCTGGCGATCATGAGAAACAGCGCTTTCCGCCGGTACGGCGTGTTGCCGAACTGAACGACGCGCCGCGCGCACGCCGACGCCCAGCCGAGCCGCCCCGTCGCGCGGCACCACTCGGCAAGCTCCATGATCGCGCCGCAGTCTTCCGCCGGCGCCGCCGCGGCCCGCGCGAAGAACTCCTCCGCATCCGCCTCGGCGGCGCACAGAAGGGCGAGGGTGCAAGCGAAGACCAGCATGGACCGGCTCCTTGGGCCGCTTCCATTGTAACCAACGCGGGCGTCATCGTCGGCTCTGTCACCTCCGCGCCGCGTATGCTATGATCCGCCCTTATGGAGACCTCCGCACGGCAGATGCTCCAGTTGCTCCTGGAATCGCAGGCGCTCACGTTCGGCCAGTTCACCCTCAAGAGCGGCCGCCAGTCGCCCTATTTCGTCAACCTGGGCGGCCTGTGCTCGGGCCGCGCCCTGACGATCCTCGGCGAGGCTTACGCCGAAGTGATCATGGCGGCCTTCGGCGGGCGATTCGATGTCGTCTTCGGCCCCGCGTACAAGGGCATCCCGATCGCCGTCGCCGCCTGCGAAGCCCTCTGGCGGCGCCACGGCGTCGCGGCTTCGTACGCCGCCGACCGCAAGGAGGAGAAGGACCACGGCGACCGCGGCCTCGTCGTCGGCGCGAAGCTCGGCGCCGATACGCGCGTCGTCTACGTCGATGACGTGATCAGCGCGGGCACCTCGATGCGCAACACGATGCACCTCTTCAACACGAACTTCGGGTGCAAGGTCATCGGCGCCGTCGTCGCCGTCGACCGGCAGGAGCGCGGCACCAGTTCCCCGGTCTCCGCCGTCCAGGAAGTCGAGCGCACTTACGGAGTCAAGGTCCACGCGATCTTGCGCATGCGCGCGGTCGTCGATTATCTCCACGCGACGGACGTCGGCGGCACGCGCTACATCGACGACAGGCTGCGCGATGAGATCGACGCCTACCTGCGACGCTATGGCTCCGAGTGAGCGCCGGCTCCTCGGCCCGCGCCTGAAGGCAACGTCGCGGTCGTTCTACCTCTCGGTCAGGATTCTGCCCCGCGGCATGCGCCGGCCCGTCGGACTGGCCTATCTCCTCGCGCGCGCCGCCGACACCCTCGCCGACTCGTGGGGCGGGCCCGGCGCCGCGCGAACCCCGCTGCTGGACGCTTTCCGCGCCTGTCTCGCCGAGGCCGCGGCCGGCCGCACCCCGCGCGCCACGCTGCCGCCCGCGCCCACCGGCGTACCCGAGGCGGAACGTGAGCTTCTCGACGACCTGCCCGCCGCCTTCGCATTCCTGGCTTCGCTGCCCCGGGAGCTGCGCGCGCCGATCGAGACCGTCGTCGCGACGCTGGCCGAGGGCATGCGCACCGACCTGACGCGGTTCGCGGACGCCTCACCCACCGCCCCGGTCGCGTTGACCTCGGCGGCCGACCTCGACCGTTACACCTACCTCATCGCCGGCTGCGTGGGCGCGTTCTGGACGGATCTCACGATCCTGACGGGCGTCTGGCCCGCCGCGGCGCGCGACACGTACGCGGCTTGGGGCGTGCGTTTCGGCCAAGGGCTCCAGCTCATCAACATTCTGAGGGACATGCGCGGCGACGCGGCGCGAGGCCGCGTCTACCTTCCCGAGGAGGAGCTGCGCCCCTTCGGACTCGCGCCGCGCGATCTGCTCGCGCCGGAGACGTTCGAACGGCTCAGGCCGCTCTTTCTCCGGCACGTCGCCGCTGCGCGCGCGCACCTGGCCGAGGCGCCGCGCTATATCCGCGCAATTCCGCGCCGGCGCCTCCGCCTCAGACTGGCCGCGCTGTGGCCCCTTTGGATCGGACTGCGGACGCTCACCGCGCTGGAGGCCTGCCCGAATCCGCTCGCCGCGCCCCCCGTCCGCATCCCGCGCGGCGCGGTCTACCGCCTCATGGCACGCTCGGTCGTCTTCGCCCCGAGCGCCCGCCTGCTCGACCGGGAGTTCGTGCGCCTGGGGGGCCGAAACCCGCCTTCATGAGCCCGGAGCCCGCCCGGGGCGGCATCTCCGGGCGGCCGGCGCCCCGCGTTCACAGGAGCGCCCGCACCTCGTCCAGCTTGCCCGCGCTTCCGAGGATCGCGTTCTTGTGCGCGATGTACTTGGCGTATTCGGCTTGGAACACCTTTCCCGGGGGCCGCAGATCGAAGTTCTCCGGATTGTCCCGGAAATGCTCCCGGTGGACGCGGCACCACACCAAGCGACCATCGGTGTCGATGTTGACCTTGGTCACGCCCATCGTGCCGGCCCTCGTGATCTGGGCTTCGTCGACGCCCTTGGCGCCCTTGAGCTTGCCGCCGGCCGCGTTGATGCGGGCGACCTCCTCGGCCGGCACGGAACTGGAACCGTGCATGACGAGGGGGAAGCCCGGCAGGAGGCGGGCGATCCGCTCGATAACCTCGAAGTGGAGCCCCTGGCTGCCGGTGAACTTGTAAGCGCCGTGGCTCGTGCCGATGGCGCAGGCGAGGCTGTCGCAGCCGGTGCGCTCGACGAATTCCTTGGCCTCGTCGGGGTTCGTGAGGCGCGCATCGGCCTCGCTGACGGAGATGTGCTCCTCGACGCCGCCGAGCTGCCCCAGCTCCGCCTCGACCACGACGCCCTTGGCATGAGCCGCCGCGACGACGCGGGCGGTGATAGCGACGTTCTTTTCGAAAGGCTCGTGGCTCGCGTCGATCATGACCGAGCTGTAGAACCCGCTCTCGATGCAGTCCATGCAAGTGGCCTCATCGCCGTGGTCTAGATGCACCGCGTAGACCGCATCGGGAAAGACCTTGTCCGCGGCGCGGATCATGGCCTCCAGCAGGCGCTTGTCGGTGTAAGACCGCGCGCCCTTCGAGATCTGGATGATGAAGGGCGCCTTGCTCTCCAGATTACCGCGGAACAGGCCCATGATCTGCTCCGCGTTGTTGATGTTGTACGCGCCGACCGCGTAGCGCTTGTACGCGTGCTTGAAGAGAATCTTCGTGGATACGATCATTGTGTGCTTTCCTTTCCGCGTCGGCGCGGAGGACGGCGCCCTCTCCGGGGCTCGCCGTATCGCCCGCCCGCCGCTATGGGTGCAAGGCCCCAAGAATAAGGCAGGATGCGGGGGAGTGTCAACGTGGGCCCGGCCTCCCCGTTGCTCTCCCCCGCCGGCCGCGGTATCCTCGGACGGTATGGACTCCCAGGGTCGCTATGTCCGGCGCGGCGTATCCTCCGCCAAGGAGGATGTCCATCGCGCCGTGGCCGCCCTCGACAAGGGGCTTTTCCCCACCGCTTTCTGCCGGATCCTCCCGGATGCACTCGGGGGCGACGAACGCGCCGCGCTCGTGCTCCACGCCGACGGCGCCGGCACCAAGAGCATCGTCGCCTACCTCCTGTGGCGCGAAACCGGCGACCCCGCCCACTTCGCGGGCATCGCGCAGGACGCCGCCGTCATGAACATCGACGACATGCTGTGCGTCGGCGCGACCGGGCCGTTTGTCCTCTCCAGCACCATCGGCCGCAACAAAAGCCTGGTGGGCGGGGAGGTCGTCGGCGCCGTGATCAACGGATTCCACGCCTTCGCGGCGCGCCTGGGAGCGCTCGGCATCGAGCTGGTCATCGGCGGCGGAGAGACCGCCGATATGGGCGACCTGGTGCGCACCATCGCCGTGGATGCGACCTGCGCCGCGCGCCTGCGGCGCGACGAGGTCATCGACAACGCGAACATCCGCCCGGGCGACCTGATCGTGGCCCTGTCAGGGACGGGCGCCGCAACCTACGAGGACAAGGAGAACTCGGGAATCGGCTCGAACGGCCTCACCTCGGCGCGCCACGACCTCCTTAACCGCGCCTACGCCGCGCGCTATCCCGAGACTTGGGCGCCGAGCACGCCCGAGAGCCTCGTTTATTCCGGATCCTTCGGCCTCGGCGACCCGCTGCCCGGCACCGCCCTCTCCATCGGGGAAGCCCTCGCCTCCCCCACCCGCACCTACGCGCCGATCATCCGCGAGGTCCTGGAACGCGGCCGGCGCCTTGTCCACGGCCTGGTCCATTGCACCGGCGGCGGCCAGACCAAATGCCTGCGCTTCGGCGGCGAGGTCCGCTACGTCAAGGACAACCCGTTCCCCGTGCCGCCGCTCTTCCGCCTGATCCACGCCGAGTCGGGCAGCTCGTGGCGCGAGCTGCACGAAGTCTTCAACATGGGGCACCGCCTGGAGGTCTTTGCCTGCGAAGAGGGCGCGGCGCTCGTCGAGGAAGCCGCCGCGCGTTTCTCCGTGGAAGCGCGGCGCATCGGGCGCGTCGAGCGCGCCGGCGGCCGAAGGGAACTCATCATCGCCGGCCCCGAGGGTACGCTCGCCTGGGAGCGCGGCCTGCCATGAACCTGCGGGGGCTTGCGGCGTACGCGGGCGCGGCGTGCCTGTCGGTCCTCGCCGCCGGGTGCGGCACCTCCGAGGAGACCATGCGCGATCTGCGCAGCCCGAACGCGCTCCAACAGATCCGGGCGATCGACGAAATCATCAAGCACAGGCAGGCGCGCGACGACGCGGTGGCCCTGCTCGCTCTGCGCCTGGAGTCGCCGGTGCCGCAGGTGAGCGTCCGCGCCGCGCACGCCCTCGGCGTGATCGGGGAGCGAGGGCTGCCGGCGCTGACGCGCGCCCTGAAGAGCCCGGAACCCGAGACCCGGTGGAAGGCCGCCTGCGGCCTCGCCGCCGCCGGATCGGCCGCCCGAGACGCCTTCCCCGCCCTCCTCAACGCGCTCCTGGATTCCGACCCGCAGGTGAGACAGGAGGCCGCCGTCGCGCTCGGCCGCATGGGCGCGCACGACGCGATCGTCGCGCTCAAGGCCCGCCGGGACCAGGAGGAGGATCCCGCCGCCAGAGAAGCCATTGCCGGGGCGCTTCAGATGCTGGGCGCGGAGACCCCGGCGGCGCCCGCACCCGCGCGTACGATCGAAAGCCGCGGGGAGGCCGAGTCTCCGCCGTGAGGAGAAGTTTTCCTCGGTTCGCGCTTGAGACGGTGCCTTTCCCCCCCTATAATCGTTAGTGAGAAAGTCCGTTCGTGACCGCCGCCTGAAAGGAGGTGAGAACCATGCGGCGCTTAAAAATCTACGGATTCACGCTGGTCGAGTTGCTCGTAGTGATTCTCATTATCAGCGTACTGGCTTCGTTCATCGTACCAGCGGTCTTCCAAGGCAGAGACAGGGTGTTTCGGACGCAGTGCATGAACCGTCTGCGAACGCTCGGCCAGATGTCCATGATCTACGCCGACGACCACAAGCAGTGGTTCCCCGTGGCGGGGACGGACGAGCCGAAGGCGTACGAGTCGCTCCAACTTCTCGCCGACGCCATGAAAGCGGCGCGCAATCCCGAGGGTTTCATCTGTCCGGCGTCCAACGACAGCCCGGTCGAAGGCTGGAATGAGGACAGCGACGATCCCTTCATCCTCACCGAGGACAACGTGAGTTACGCATGGCGCAACAAGAAGCTGAAGGCGACGGGAGGAGGCAGTTCCAAGACCAGTCTCGGCGCCGACAACAGCATCCGCATCGAAGGTGTCACCGAGGAGAACCACGCTGACGGCATGAACATGCTTTACACCGATTCCTCGGTCAAGTTCCTCTCCCTCACCGGCGATCTCAAGAACATGAAGGGCTACGAGAACCAGGATCTTGACGAGTTTTTCGCGCTCAAGTTTCTAGGCAAATAGGCAGCGTACGGCACGGTCGGCACACGGCGGACTTTTCATGCGGGCAAAATGGTTGCCCGCATTTTTCTTGCGCCCCTCGCGCCGCCCCGAAGCGCCGCGCCGAAGCGCCGCGCCGAAGCGCCGCGCCGAAGCGCCGCGCCGAAGCGCCGCGCCGAAGCGCCGCGCCGAAGCGCCGCGCCGAAGCGCCGCGCCGAAGCGCCGCGCCGAAGCGCCGTCATTTCGGTATCTCCCCCTCCCCGGCGCCCGCGCTCTCCGAGTCCGGCGAATCCTCGCTGATCGCATGCCGCTCGGCCAGCCAGTCTCCAAGGTCGACCAGACCGCAGCGGGGACTGCAAAAGGGATAGGACGGAGGGCGGGGATCCTCGGGCACCTCTTTGCCGCACACCGGGCAGCGGCGCGGCATTGTCAGTCCTCGGGGGCGCCCGATGCTTTCCCGCCGGCCGGCGCCCCAGCGGCCACCGCCTCTTTCTTCGCCTCCGACGAAGAGGAGGCCGCCGGCGCCGATTCGGACGCCCGTCCCGCCGCCTTGCGGCCGGCGTCCTTGCTCTTGTAGTCGGTTTCGTAAAAGCCCGAGCCGCGAAAGATGATTCCGGCGCCCATACCGATCCGCCGCGTGAAGCTCCGCGGCGCCTTGCACGCGGGACAGCGCTTGGGACCGTTGGCGCTCATGGCCTCGAAACGCTCCTCCTCGTGGCCGCATTTCCTACACTCGTAATCGTACGTCGGCATGTTCACTCCTCTCCGGCGTTCTCCGCGTTTTCGGCCGCCGGCGTCTCGCCGGCCGCCGGCGCCTTGGCGACCACCACCTGCGAGGCCCGCAGCACTTCGCCCCGCAGCGTGTACCCGCGACGCATGTCCTCGACCACCGCGCCGGCCAGCGCCCCTGCGAATTCCTCGAAGCGCACAGCCTCGTGAAAGGCGGGGTCGAACGGCGCGCCGGCGGCCTCGATCTCCTCGATCTTCCAGGCGCCGAAGACGCTCCGCGCCTTGTCCCGAAGCAGCCGCACCGCCGTGCGCACGTCGTCCACCGGCAGCGCGCCGGAAAGCGCCGCGTCCAGACGCTCCATGTCATCGATGACCGGCAGGAGATCCTTGACGAACTGCCTTAGCGCGGCATCCTCCGCGAGCTGGCGGTCGCGCTTGGCGCGTTTCTGGAAGTTGTCCAGATCCGCCACCGCGCGCTGCAGCCGCTCGAACAGCTTGTCGCGCTCCTCCGCGCGCCGCTTGAGCTGCGCCAGCTCCTCGGGCGACAGCGCCTCCGGGGCGCCGCCCGCAGCCGGCGCCGCCTCCTTGGGCGCCTCGGCCGCGGCTTCGCCTTTCCTCGTTTCCTCGCTCATGGCTCGTATCCGAAGCATTCCTTGAATTTGCCGAGGAACGCCTTCAACCTCGGCATGCCGTTCCGGTTCTTCTGCTCGAGCTGCGCCAACTCCTGGAAGAGCTTGCGCTGCTCGCCGCTCAGGCTATGCGGCGTCTCCAGCACGACCTTCAAGAGCTGGTCGCCCCGGCCGCGGCCGTGTAGATGCGGGAAGCCCTGGCCGCGCAGGCGGAGCACCTCGCCGGACTGCGTGCCGGCGGGCACTGACACCTCGGCCCGGCCGTCGAGGGTCGGCACGCCGATTTTGGCGCCCAGCGCCGCCTGGCTGAACGTGATCGGAACTTCGCAGATCACGTCATCCTCGTAGCGCTCGAACACCGCGTGGCGCTTGAGCCTGATGACCGCGAAAAGATCGCCGTCGCTCCCGCCGCGCACCCCGGCGTTGCCGAAGCCCTGCTTGACGATCTTCATGCCGTCCTTGATGCCGGGCGGGATCTGGAACTCGCAGTCCACCCTTTCGGTCGTCGTGGCGCGGCCGCCGCAGCGCTCGCAAGGCCGCGCCACGCGGACCCCCTCGCCCTGGCAGTGCGGACACGCCGTGGTCATGCTGAAGAAGCCCTGCATGGCCTGGACGCGCCCCCGCCCGCGGCAGGTCTGACAAGTCTCGACGCGGCCTTGGTGGGCGCCGGTGCCCTTGCAGACCCCGCAGGCAGCCTCGCGCTTCAGGCTGCGGATCTCCTTGACGACGCCGCGCGCCGCCTCCTCGAAGGTGATGCCGATCTCGATGCGCAGATCCGCTCCATCGCGCCCCCCTGCCGCGCGGCGCGACGTCCGTCCGCCCATGCCGAAGAAATCCTCGAAGATCGAACCGCCGCCGCCGAAGATATCGCCGAAGGCCGAGAAGATGTCCTCGACGTTGTGGAAGCGCGGGCCGCCCATGCCGTGCACGCCCTCGGCGCCGAACTGATCGTACCGGCGGCGCTTCTCCGGGTCGCTCAGCACGTCGTAGGCCTCGGCCAGTTCCTTGAACTTCTGCTCCGCGTTCTTGTCGCCCGGGTTCTTGTCGGGGTGGTACTTGAGCGCGAGCGTGCGGTACGCCTTCTTGATTTCCGCCTCGCCGGCCGTGCGCGGCACGCCGAGGACTTCGTAGAAATCCTTCGCCATGCTGGTACCCGCTGCCCCGCCGCGCCCGAGATCTTCGCGGCGCCGCTAGACGGTGCTGCCTGCGACCTGGGTCTTACCCTCCTTGAGCTCCGTAATGGCGGTGCCCGCGCCGATGATCAAGGCGGCCACGCTCGCCGCGCTCTGGAGCGCCACTCGCATCACCTTCGCCGGATCGATCACGCCGGCCTCGAAGAGATCCGTGATGGTCCCCGTCATGCCTTCGAAACCGACGCGGTTCTTCGACTCCGAGACTTTGGCGACGATCTCGCCGGCGTCGAGGCCCACGTTCTCGGCGATCTGCCGGAGCGGCGCCTCGAGCGCCTTGAGCACGATGTCCAGGCCGTACTTCTCATCGCCCTTGAGGCGCAGGCCGGCCAGCGCGTCCCGCACCCTGATGCCCGTCGTGCCGCCGCCCGGGATGATGCCTTCCTGCACGGCGGCCTGCGTGGCGTTGAGCGCGTCTTCCACGCGGTCCTTGCGCTCCTTGGTCTCCTTCTCCGTCATGCCGCCCACGCTGATGATGGCGACCCCGCCGGAAAGCTTCGCCAGGCGCTCCTGGAGCTTTTCCAGGTCGTATTGGCTCGTGGTCTGCTCCATGAAATGCTTGATCTGAGCCACACGCCGCTCCACATCGGCCTTCTTGCCGCCGCCCTTGTAGAGCGTCATCTTGTCCTTGGTCACGACGACCTTCTCGGCCCTCCCCAGCGCGTCGAGCTGGACCTTGTCGAGCTTCACGCCGCGGTCCTCCGACAAGAACGTCCCGCCGGTCAGGATCGCCAGGTCCTCCATCATGGCCTTGCGCCGGTCGCCGAAACCGGGGGCCTTGATGGCGCCAACCTTGAGAACGCCGCGCAGGCGGTTGATGATGAGGGCCGCCATGGCTTCGCCCTCCACATCCTCGGCGACGATGAGCATAGGCTTGCCCGTCGCCACCACCTTCTCCAGTATCGGCACGATGTCCGCCGCCGAGGACAGCTTCTTCTCGTACAGAAAGATGTAGCAGTCCTCCAGCACGCACGTCATCGCCTTCAAATCCGTGACGAAGTACGGCGACAGGTAGCCGCGGTCCAACTGCATGCCCTCGACGATATCGAGGTGCGTGTCGGTGCGCTTGCCTTCCTCCACGGTGATGACACCGTTCTCGCCGACCTTGCGCATGGCCTCGGCGAAGAGCTCCCCGATGGTTTCATCGTTGTTGGAGGCGATGGTTCCGACGCGCTTGACATCCTCCTCGTTGCGCACGGCGACGGCCAGTTCGTCGATGCTCTCGACGGCTTTCTGGACCGACTTTTCGATGCCGCGCTTGACGGCCTGGGGATCCACCCCCGCCGCGATCAGGCGGAACCCCTCCTTGAGCATCTCGTGGGCATAGATCGCCGCCGTCGTCGTGCCGTCGCCCACCGCCTGGTTGGCCTTCTCCGCGACCTCCTTGATGAGCTTGGCGCCCATATTCTCGAAGGGGTCCGCAAGCTCGATCTCCTTGACCACCGTGACGCCGTCCTTGGTGGATCGCGGCCCGGAGTGCTTCCCGCCGAACACCACGTTCTTCCCGGTGGGTCCGAGCGTCACGCGCACCGCCCTGGCGGTCTTCTCGATCCCCCGGGAGAGAGCCCGGCGCGCTTCGTCGCCGATCAGCATCTGCTTCGCCATTCTCAATCCTCCTGATCCTTCCCCCACGGGGAAGGCTTATCGTGCTCCGATTTCGCCATGCCCGCCCGCCGATCCTGCGCCGCGTCTACATGCGCGGGCCGCCGTGGTGGTGGTGTCGCTGCGCCCCGCCGCGGCCGCCCTTCTTGGTCTTCTTCTTGGGGATGTCCGTCACGACCGCATCGGTCATGAGCAGCATGGCCGCGGCGCTCGCGGCGTTGACCAGCGCCGTGGTGACGACCTTGACGGGATCGATGATGCCGGCCTTGACCATGTCGACGCGCTCTTCCGCCACCAGGTCGAAGCCCTCGAGCTTGCCCCCGGCCCGGATCTCGCGCAGAACGTTGGACGGTTCGCAGCCCGCGTTGATCGCGAGCTGCCGGGCCGGCATCTCGAGGGCCTTTCTCACCACGGCGACGCCGGCGCGCTCATCATCCGACGCGGGCTTCACCGCATCCACGGCCTTCTGGGCCCGCAGGAGCGCCGCGCCGCCGCCCGGAAGAATGCCGGTTTCGATGGCGGCCTTGGTCGCCTCCACCGCGCTCTCGGCCCGCGCCTTCTTCTCCTTGACCTCGCTCTCGGTGCCGCCGCCGATATTGATCTGCGCGACGCCGCCCACCAGGCTCGCGAGACGTTCCTGGAGCTTTTCGCGGTCGTAGTCCGATGTCGTCTCGTCGAGCTCGAGCCGGATCTGGCGCGCGCGATCCTCGATCGCCGCTTTCTTGCCCGCGCCCTGGACGATCGTCGTGTCGTCGTTCGTCACGACGACCTTCTTCGCGGTCCCCAGGTGCGCCAGCTTGATCCCGCGCGGTTCGATGCCTAGATCTTTGGAGATCACCGTTCCCGCCGTCGTCGTCGCGATATCGCCGAGCAGCGCCTTGCGCCGGTCGCCGTACCCGGGCGCCTTGACCGCGCAGCAGCGGATGGTCTTGCGCATGTTGTTGACGACCAGGGTGGCGAGCGCCTCGCTCTCCACGTCCTCGGCGATGATGAAAAAGGGCCTTTTCGCGGCCAGAACCTGCTCCATGATGGGGACGATCTGGTTGAGGTTCGAGATCTTGTCCTCCATGATGAGGATGTAGGGATCGCGCAGCTCGGCGACCATGCGCTCCTCGTCGTTGACGAAATGCGGCGACAGGTAGCCGCGGTCGAATTCCATGCCCTCGACGACGTCGAGGGTGGTCTCCAGCGTCTTGCCTTCCTCCACGGTCACGACGCCCTGCTCGCCCACCTTGTCCATGGCTTGGGCGATGATCTTGCCGAGTTCCGCATCGCCTTTCGCGGCGACGGTCGCCACGTGGCGAACCTGTTCGTTGTCCTTCACCTTCAAGCCGGCCTTTCCGATGTGCGCCGCCGCGGCGTCGACGGCGGCACGCAGGCCGCGGAGCAGCAGCATCGGGTTGTTGCCGCTGGTCACCGCGCGCACGCCCTCCAAGTACATCGCCTCGGCGAGCACCGTGCACGTCGTGGAGCCGTCCCCCACTTCGCGGGACGTCTTTTCGGCCGCGGCGCGCACGATGCGCGCCGCGACGTTCTCGACGCGGTCCTTAAGCTCGACTTCCTCGGCGACGGTCGCGCCGTCCGCCGTCACCTTGGGCTCGCCCCAACTGCGGTCCAGCACGGCTTTGAGGCCCCGCGGCCCCAGGGTCGACTTGACGGCGCCCCCGATCTTCTTGACGCCCCGCACCAGCTTCTCACGGCATTCCAGCTCGAATGTCAGCTCTTTGGCCATCCCTCACTCCTGAATCCTTGGGCGCTTCGCGGCGCGCGTCCGGAGGGTCGATTCCCGGGCGGAATGACGCCGGGACCGCGCCTCGATTGACGATCCAAAGCCCGCGACGCCCGTATGCCGCAGGCCCCGCGCCGGTCCCGCGCGGACTACGTCGCGACGCGTATCTACATACAAGGCCGTTAAAATAGCAAAAACGGTGCCAAGCCCCCGCCCTCGTGAACGCCTCCAAACACCGTGGTAGACGGCGTTTACTCCAAGAATGGCAGATTGCGCCCACGCTCGAAGGTCAATATGGCAGGCCAGAGCCGAGCCTTGCCTGTCAAAATGGCGCTTTACGCTGCCGAAGCCCCTGCACTCTCTTCGGCTGAAACCTACACCATGCCTGCGACAGCCTCGGCTAAGGCCCCGGCGGCCAAAGGCAGTCTTGCGTCCGCTTCTCCCGTCGTGCAAGCCTGAATCGAAAGAAACAGCCCGGGTCTGCCCCCTGAAAGGGCGGCGAGGCCGGCCATGAGCGCGGCGTCGTGCCGGTCCGGCACTCCGCGCCCCTCCCCGCAGACATGGACATAGCACAGACAGTCGCGCGCCGCGCGAAGCGACGCGACAAGCCCCCTCTCCTCGCGCCGGAGGTGGTAGCAGTCCGCGGCGAGGCCGAGCCCCGAGCCGCCTACGCTCCGGATGAGCGCCGCGGCCTCGGTCAAACCAGCCGGGAACGACGCCTCGGGGCCGCTCACGGGCTCGAGAAGAAGCATGGTCCCCTCGGCCGCGGCCGCCTCGGCGAGCGCCGGCAGCAGGTCCGCAAACACACGCCGTCGGTCGCCCTCTCCGAGACGCCCGCAGCCTCCGTGCACGCCCACCGGCACGAGAACGCCCGCCGCCCCCAGCTCCGCGGCGACGGCCAGCAACGCCCGCACCGAAGCCGCGGCGCGCGCCCGCACCGAGGCGTCGTGGTGCGCGAGCACGCCTTCCACGCCGCCGCAGACGGCGCTCACGGAAATCCCGGCCGCCCGCGCCGTGCGGCCCAGCGCGGCCACACGCGCCGCGGCCGCGCCGCGAAGGCGCGCGCCCGAGAGCTCGATGCCGTCGAATCCCCAAGCGGCCAGCCGCGCCGCTTTGGCGCCGAGCGCTTCGCCCGGCACAATCCACTCCTGGCACGCGAAACGCGGTCCCGCCGCAGCCGCGCCCCGCGCGAACGCTGCGCCGCCGGCGCATGCCGCGCCGCCCGCCAGCACCTTCAAGAATCCGCGTCGCTTCACCGGCGCACCTCCTCCGGAATTGTACGCCGCGACGGGCCGCGGCGCGAGCCGAACGGCGGCATTGACCCATCAAAAGACCGGTGCTACCATATCCCGACGCTCCTGCGAAAGGGTGCCTGAGGACCGTCACGCGCGCGGAACGAGCGGTCCCGCTTCCTGAAACCCGAAGCAAGAGGACGCCGATGCGCTGCCCGTTCTGCAAGACTACCCGGGACCGCGTGCTCGATTCTCGGACGAGCCACGGCGGCGGCATCGTGCGCCGCCGCCGCCAGTGCCTCAACTGCCGGCGCCGGTTCACCACCTACGAGCGGGTGGAGATGGCGCCCCGCATGGTCCTGAAGTCCGACAGCCGCCACGAGCTCTTCAACCGCGAGAAAATCCTGCGGGGCATCGTCAAGGCCTGCGAGAAGCGCAACATCCCTCTGGACAAGATCGAGGAAACCGTCGCCCGCGTCGAGTCGGAGATTTTCGGCCGGTATGAGCACGAGGTCCCCTCCGCCGTCATCGGCGAGGTGGTCACGGAAGCGCTCAAAAATCTCGACCAGGTCGCCTTCGTGCGCTTCGCGTCGGTCTATCTCCGCTTCAAGGACATCTCGGAGTTCGAGCAGATCATCGCCCACCTGGCCAAGAAGGACGCGCCGCATGCCAAGGATAAGTGAGGTCCGGAAGCGGGACAACCGCATCGTCCCCTTCGACCAGTCCAAGATCGGCGACGCGATCTACAAGGCGGTGCGCTCCGTCGGCGCGGGCGACCGCACCCTGGCCGATGACCTGGCGGCGGCGGTCACGCTCTTCCTGGAGAAAAGATGGAAGGGGGCCATCCCCAGCATCGAGGACATCCAGGACATGGTCGAAACCGTCCTGGCGGAAACCGGCCACGCCGAGATCGCCTCCGCCTACATCGAGTACCGTACGAAGCGCGCGCAGATCAGGGAGATCCTCAAGGTCCACAAGGACGACCCGCAGGGCCCCGAGGTCGAGCCCGGGGCGCATCAGGCGCCGGCGCCCTGGAGCAAGGCCAAGATCGTCGCGGCGCTCGTCAAGGAGGCCGACCTGGACATGGCCATCGCCGAGCAGGTCGCCGCCTCGGTCGAGGAGAAGGTTTTCAAGTCCGGCCTGCAGCGCATCAGCACCGCCTTGGTCCGCGAGCTGGTGGACAACGAGCTTTTCGAGCGCGGCTACGCCGCCAAGCTGGCGCGCCAGGCCCCCATCGGAGTCCCCAAGTACAACCTCAGGCAGATCATCTTCTCCGTCGACGCCAAGGAGCCGTACTCGTTCGTCAAGGACCCCGAGGACATCGACCGCGTCGTCGCCCAGCACATCCTGCGCCAGTACGCCGCGGCGGAGCTTTTTTCGCCCGAGGTGGCCGAGGCCGCCCGCGACGGGCGGATCGTGCTCCACCGCGTCGGGGAGCCGCTGCGCGTCTACCGCATGGATCTGGGCGCCTTTCCGGACGAGTGCTTCGACGACGACGGCGTGACGCTCAGGCTCGTGCGTCTCCTCAGGACCGCGAGCAAGGAGACCTGCGTCCCCTGTCCCCCATCTCCGGCGCTCCTGCGGGAGCTGGGGCTGCTTGCGTATCGCTCGCGCGCGCTGGCGGTGACCGTGTCGGAAGCCGCGCCGCTGCTCGACGTGCCCGATCCGCATAACCCGGCCGCGGCGCTGCACTACCGCGTGGAGCTCAACCCCGCCGAGCCGGCCTCGAACGAGGCCGCCGTCGCGGCGGGGGCCGCGTGCTACGCCCGCGGCTTCCGTGTCAGCTTTCTGCTGGCGCCCGCTGCGCGTCCCGGTCTGATCCCCGCCAAGGTCTCGCTCAACCTCCCGCAGCTTGCCTGCCGCTCGGGCAGGACGCAGCTCGGGGACATTTTCGCGGAGTTGGATCACGCCTTCGGACTGGCGGTCAAGGCCCACCTCGAGCGGCGCACCTTTCTCGGTCTGGCCGCCCGCGCGAACGACCTGCCCCTCTGGGATCTGCTCGGCGCCGAGGACGGTCTTTTCGAGCTCCAAGACGGCGCCTTCGCCGTCGGCATCTTCGGCCTGGCCGACGCGGTCAAGTTCATGACGGGCAAAGAGGCTTTCGCCGACCACGCCGCTTTCGGGCTCGGCGTCAAGATCGTCGAGCACCTGGCGCAGAAGGCGGCCTGCGAGTCGCGCACCCTCGGTCTCCGGCTCGTGCTGGAGGAGACCCGCAACGCGCGCCTCGAGGAGGAGCAACCCCGGCGGGACGCGCGCTTGTTTCCCGAGCTCAAGGAGGTCTTCCGCGGCCGCCCCGAACCCCGGGGCTATTCCCCCGGCGTGCGGTTTCCCCTCCAGGCCCCTCTTGATCCTTTGACCAAGAACAGGTATCTTGCTCGCATCGCGCCCTTCGTGGCGCTCGATGGGATCGTCGATGACGACCCGGAGCTTCGCGCGGGGGGCGCGGAAGTGCTCGTCAGCCTGCTCGAGGAGAGCCTGTCCTTCTTCGGAGGGCGGGCGATGCAGGCTGCGCGGGCGAACGTGAAGGAAAAGTAGCGCCGCGGGCGGCGCGGCCCGGGGGCAAAACCGGGGCGCGGGCCGCGCGCGGGGCTGAAGGACCGCGGCGACGCGGCCTGAGAAGAGAATGTACCTGAAGAGACTCACCCTGCACGGCTTCAAGTCCTTCGCCGACCGCACCGCCTTCGATTTCTCGGGGGGCATGACCTCCATCGTCGGCCCCAACGGCTGCGGCAAGTCCAACGTGGTCGACGCCCTCAAGTGGATCCTGGGCAATCAGTCCCCCAAGGAGATGCGCGGCAGCGAGATGAAAGACGTCATCTTCGCCGGCACCACGACGCGCCGGGCGCTCGGCTTCGCCGAGGTGGCCCTCATCTTCGACAACGAGGACCGCCGCCTCCCCACGGACCACGCCGAGGTCGCCGTCGAGCGCCGCCTTTTTCGGTCCGGCGAGAGCGAATACCGCCTGAACGGCATGAAATGCCGCCTGAAGGACATCCGCGACTTGTTCACCGACACGGGCATCGGTCAGGAGTCCTACTCGATCCTCGAACAAGGCAAGATCGATCTGCTCATCCAATCGTCGCCGGTGGAACGACGCGTGATCTTCGAGGAGGCCGCGGGCATCTCCCGCTACCGGATTCGCCGCGAGGAAGCCCTGAGGCAGCTCGTGCGCACCGAGGAGAACCTCGCGCGCCTCAACGATCTCGTCGCCGAGCTCGAGACCCGCATCCGCGGCGTCAGGATCCAAGCGGGCAGGGCGCGGCGCTACCGCGAGCTGGAGGCGGAGCTTAGGCGGCTGCGCCTGCGCCTGGGATGGGAGGATCTGGCGCGCATCATCCGGGAGCGCGCGGAACAGGAGACCCGCCGCAACCTCGTCCACGAGGACATCGCCGGCATGGACGCCGAGCGCGAGGCGCTCCAGAACGATCTCCGCCGCTGGGAGGAGGAGCGCCGCGCCGCGGAGGAGGAACGCCATGCGCGCGCCGGCGAGCTCGGCAACGCCCGCGGGACGCAGCAGAGCATCAGCGAGACGATCACGGTGACCGAGACCCGCATCGCCGAGCTGACCGCCGCCGGGGAGCGCTGGGCAAGAGAGGCTCGGGACGCGCGTGAGGCCATCGACCAGGATTCCGGGAAAATCGCGGCGCTGGACGCCGAATGCCTCGGCGCCGAGGCGGAGGAGCGCGCTACCGCGCAGATCGCGGCCGCGCGCGAAGGCGAGCTCGCCGCCGTGATCGCCGACCTCGGCCGGGGCGAGGAGGCGCTCCGCGACGCGCGGCGCGCCCTCGTGGACACCCTCGACGCCCTGACCGGGCTTCGCAACCGGCACTCGCGCGTCGAGGCGGACTCCCGCATCGCGGCCGCCCGCCTGGAGCGGCTGCGCGGCGACGAAGCGCGCGTCCGGGAAGCCGCGGCGCTCTGCGCGGCGGAGGAAGCCGAGGCGCGCAACAGCCTGGCGGCCGTCGCCGCCGAACGTGCCGGCGCGGAGGAAGCACGCGCGCGGCTTCTGGCCGATGTCGAGCGCGAGGAACGCCGCCTCGAGGATAAGACGCGGCAGCACGGGGAGACGACGGCGCGGCTGCGCTCGCTCGCGGCGCGGCGGGATCTGCTCGCGCGCCTCCTCGCCGATCTGGACGGCGTCAACGAATCGACGCGCAGGTTGATTCAGGCCGCGCGCCAGGGCGCGCTGCCCCAGGTGCGCGGGCTCCTTGCCGAGCAGCTCGGAGTCGACGCCGGCGATGCGCGCGCCATTGAGAGCGCGCTCGGCCCCTGGGCGCAAGCCGTTATCGTCGCAACGCGCGAGGACCTGGATGCCGTGCGCGCGTTCCTCGGCCCGGATGCCGCGTTCGCGGCGATCTGCCTCGGTGCGATCGAAGCGCCGTCCGACCCAGCCGCGCAGGCCGCGCCCGAGCCGGCGCCCGGAGCCGAGCGCGACGGCGCGGATTGCCCGGAAGTCCCCCTCTCGGACGGCGTCGCCGCGGACCCCGTTCCCGGCTTCGTGACCATTTTCGACCCGCAACCCGAGCCCCTTCCCCCGCCCGCGCCGGCGTCGTCGATGCCCGGCCGCGTGCTCGTTGATTTCTGGGCGGCGGCGTTCGCGGGCGAGCCCATGGCCGCCTGCAACTGCCCTCCGGCGGTGGTGCTGGAGGAAACGTCTCCGCAGGCGGCCTCGCCCGCCTGCGCGCCCGCGCCCGAAACCGTGGAGCCCGCGCGCGCCGGCGCGGCGGCCGCCGAAGCCTCCTCCGCCGCCTGCGCGGCGCCGGTCCGTCCGTCCTTCCCCCATCGAACCGCGCGCGAGCTGGTCGCCTGTCCTCCCGAGCTCGAGGACGCGGTCGGCGCGATTCTGGCCCGCACGCTTCTCGTGGAGGATCCGGTCTGGGAGCGCGTCGCGCGCTGCCCCGGCTGGCAGCTCGTGAGCTCTTCGGGCGCGGTCAAGGAACCGTGGGGCGGCCGCCGGTGGGGAGCGCCCGTGGGCGTCCTCGTCCGCCGCACGGAGCTGTCGCAATGCTC
This sequence comes from Planctomycetes bacterium ADurb.Bin069, assembly GCA_002070955.1. Taxonomy (GTDB): domain Bacteria; phylum Planctomycetota; class UBA8108; order UBA8890; family UBA8898; genus UBA8898. Next base: position 2,618 of record MWEK01000042.1, on the reverse strand, counting down.
CGAGGAGATCGCGCTCCTGGACGCGGTCGAGGAGGAGCTCTCCCGCCGAGTTCGCGAGCAGAAGAGCGTGCTCGCGGACCTCAGGCAATCGGAGGCCGCGGAGGCGGCGGCGCTCACGCGCCTTCACGGCCGCGTCGAGGCGCTGGAGGAGACGATCAAGCACACCGAGCGCCGGGCGGCCGACCTTGCGCTGCAGCGCGACGTCTTCGCCAAGGAGTCCCACGGGCTCGCCCGGGAGTCGGCCGGACTCGAGGCGCGCCGTGTCGAATTGGACGGGCTCCTCCGGGACAAGGAGCGCGAGCGCCTCGCCGGCGAACAGGCCGTAACGGCCTGCGAGAAGACCGTGTCCGACCTGCGTGAAGGGCGCCGTGGGCTCGAGCAGGCCATCGCCGAACTCAGGATCAAGGAGGCCGCCGCCACGGAGAACCTGCGCCGCTTGAGGGAAGCCGGCGACCGGCTCCGCGAGCTGCGCGAGGAGCGCCGCCGCCATTCGGCCGAGGCCGAGGAGGAGCAGGCCCGCGCCGGCCGGCTCGCCGCCCTCGCCGCGGGCCGGATCGAGGCGCTGCGCGCCCAGAGCGCCGCGTGGGAGCGCACGGCGGCCGAGTGCGCCGCCGCGCTTGCGGCGGTCGAGACGCGCATGAGAACCGTCGCCGCCGAGATCAGGGAGCGCGAAGACGCCCTCGCCGGCCTGGCGCGCCGGCATGAGGAACGGCGCCGGGAACTCGCCGACATCCAGCTCGAGGAGCGCGAGTTGGCCGTCAAGGCCGCGCATATCAGCCAAGGCGTGCGCGAGGAGTACGGCATCGATCTGGACGCCTTCGCGCGGGGCGAGCTCGAGCACGAGGAACTGCGCGCCATCGTGGATCCGCCGCCCGAGAGCGACCTCCGGGAACGGGCGGCCGACGTCAAGGACAAGCTCGCCCGCCACGGCAACGTCAATCTCGCGGCGATCGACGAGCTGACGGAAATCGAGGACCGCTACGGGATCCTCGCCGCGCAGCGCGACGATCTCGTCAAGGCCAAGGCCCACCTGGCCAACGTCATCAACGACTTGAACCGCAAGAGCCGCCGCATCTTCGCGGAAACCTTCGATGCCCTCAACAAGGCTTTCGGCGAGCTGTTCAGGAAGGCCTTCGGGGGCGGCAAGGCCGAGCTCGTCCTCGAGGAGGGCAAGGATATTCTTATGGCGGGCATCGAGATCATCGCCTGCCCCCCCGGCAAGAAGCCCTCCCACGTCAGGCTGCTCTCGGGCGGCGAGCGCACGCTGACGACCCTCACCCTGCTCTTCGCGGTGCTGCGCGTGCGGCCGTCGCCGTTCTGCGTGCTCGATGAGGTCGATGCATCCCTCGATGAGGCCAACATCCGCCGCTTCCTCGTCCTCATCGACGACTTCACGGCCAAGACGCAGTTCCTCATCATCACCCACAACAAACTCACCATGGTGAAGGCCGATCGGCTCGTCGGCATCACCATGGAGGAGAAGGGCATCTCGAAGATGATCGACGTCAACCTGCGCGATCTGGAGGCCTCGGACGGGCCGCCCGAGCGCCGCGCCGCGGCGCCGGCCTTGAACTGAGGCCGCCGAGCCCGGACCGGCGCCTATTTCCCGACGCAGAACCGCTCGAAGATCCTGCCCAGGACATCGCCTCCCAGCCCTTCGCCCAGGATTTCGCCGAGCGCACCCTCCGCCGCACGCAGCTCCGCCGCGCAGAGTTCGGGGCGGTCGGCTTCGTCCTCCGCGCGCGCGAGGGCCTCCAGCGCCCGCGCGAACGCGTGTTCCTGCCTCGCGCCCGCAAGAGCGCCCGAGTCGTGCTTCCCGGCGGCGGCCGCGGCAAGAGCCCCGCGCAGAAGCTCCATGCCCCGGCCCGTCGCGGCGGACACCGGGACCAGGCGCCCCCCCCACCCCTGCAGCGCGGCGGCGTCGAGCAAGTCGACCTTCGCGCCCACGAGCACATCGAAGGTCCGCGCGGCCCGGAGATCGGCGAATGCCGCGCGGGCATCAGGCGCGCTGATGTCGACCACCCCCACCGTGACATCCGCGTCGGCAAGGGCCCGTTCGCGGGCGCGGGCCGCCGCCTCGACCAGCGGGCCGCCGCCCGCGCCGCTTCCCGCCGTGTCGACCAGCGTGCACGGCGCCGCGCCGAAAAACACCTCCGCCGTCACGGCATCCAGCGTCGTTCCCGGGTCCTCATGGACGATGGCGTGCGCTCTGGCGATCAGCGCGTTGAACAGCGTCGATTTGCCCGCATTCTCCCGGCCCGCGAGCACGATACGCAGGCGCTCCCGCCGTGGCGGCGCCGACGCGCGCATCCCCGCGAGATCCTCGCGCACCCGCCGGATCGCCGCGCGCGCCGCCGCGCTCGGCAGGAAGCGCACATCCTCCTCCTCGGGAAAGTCGAGCTCCGCCTCCAGCCGGGCGCGCACGCCGAGCAGCGCCTCCCGCGCGGCCGCGAGGGCCTCCCCCGTCGCGCCCGCGAGCGCGCGCTGCGCGTGCCTGAACTCGGCCTCGCCGCGGGCCTCGATGAGGGCCGCGACCGCCTCGGCCTGAAGGAGATCGATCCGGCCGTTCAGGAAGGCCCGCAGCGTGAATTCGCCTGGTTCGGCGGGACGCGCGCCCG
>MWEK01000041.1 GCA_002070955.1 Planctomycetes bacterium ADurb.Bin069 | reverse complement strand
GGGCGAGCCCGCCGCGGCGCGCGCCCTCATGGAAGCCCTCGCCGCCGTGGCCGCCGAGGCCTTCAAGGAACGCGGCAAGCCGGCCCCGCTTCCTACTTGCAGCGCACGCCGCTTGCGTGCGGCCCGACCTTGAGGGCGGGGGAAGAGGCCGAAACCGTCTCGCCGCGGATCGAGACGTTCTCCAAGCTCACGTCTTGCACGTCGTGCTCGCTGTCCGCGCCCTCGATCTCGATCCGATACTCGCCGGGGCGGCCCTCCACGGCCACGCCGGCGAAGCGCACGGCGCGGATGCTTCCCGGCGTCTTGGTCCGCATGTACTGGTTCACGACCGGCTTCAGGCGCGCAAGGGAGCGCTGTCCCTCGCCGTGAATCCTGACATCCTCGACGGTGATGTCTTCCAGGCGCATGTTCTCGCCGGGTTCCAGCAGAAACGCCGTCATCGTGAAGTGGATGATATCGAGGTTTCTGAGGGTCACCTGCCGCATGTAGGCCGCCCGGCTCTCGTGCCCGAGGAGGAAGATCCGCGCCCGGTCGCACCACAAGATCGAGTTCTCCACCGTGATCCGCTCGACGTTGTTGTCGGGAACGCCGAGTTCGAGCCCCTTCAGGGCGACGCAGTCGTCGTCGCTTCGAATGAAGCAATCGGTGATGAGGACATCCTGCGAGTTGCAGGGATTGATCCCGTCATCGTTCTGGACCCGCGAGTTGCAGAGCTTGACGTTGCGGATCGTCACCTGCCGGCTCGCGAAAGGCACGATGGTCCAGTGCGGCGAACCGCGCAGGGTGATGCCGTTCACCTCGACGTCGCGCGACTTGCGGATGGCGATGAGATTGCCCACCGGTCCCTTGCGCCACTCCCAGCCCGAGCCGTCCAGAATCCCGCGCCCCAGGATGCGGACCCCCGTCCCCTCCACCAGCACCTCGGCCTTGACGACGGCGCCGCGCGCAAGATACAGGGTCTGCCCGCTCCCCAGCGCGATCTTCTCCGGCGCGTGGACTCCGGGCCCGAAGAAAACCACGCCGGGATCCCCGGCGGCGGGCGCCTTCTCCTCGAAGGGGTCGGCGAAGAGAAGCAGGGGGCCGTTCTTCCCGTCGGGCTCGATGCTCAGCTTGCAGGGCCGCGCGAGGGCCAGGCGCAGCGTGTGGTCGTCCTCGATCACCGGCGCGACGCCCGCCGACGCCGGCCGGATCACGGCGGCGCGCACCGCGCGCTTCGCCACGATCCGCACCTCGACCGCGCCCTCCATGTCGAAGCCGGCGAAAGAATAGGGCCCGCCGTAATCCCACTCCTTCCCCGCGAAGGGCGCATCGAGGACCCGCGCCGAGTACACGTCCACCTTGGCGCCGCCGGCCCACACCTGGTAGTCGGGAGACAAAACCTCCTCCGCCGGCGCGGGGTGCGCCGCCACTTTCCCGGCGCAGTACCCCGGCGCCCCGGCCGCAATGACCGCGCCTGCAACGGCGATCGTCAACGCGCGCATGGCTGTCGTCCTCCTTTCGGCGTGCCCTACTTCGACCCCGCGGGCTCAAGCGTCGCGACGGGCGGCTCCCCGAAATCCCGCCACAGCCGCTCGGCGCGCTCCGCATCGATGTCTCCCTCGTGGATATAGACGCGATACCTGAAGACATAGGTCTTGCCGGGCTCGAAAGTCCATTCCCGGTGTTGGACCGGGCAGTAGTTGAAGAAGCACCCGCCCGACTCCCAGATGCGCATGGGCTCGGGGAAGCGGTCGTTCCGGGGGCTGCACATGAAGATGATGGTGGACCGCGCGCCGGCGATGACGCCGCTGTGCGCGCACCACCTGGAGGTCTTCCCGTGGCTGTTCTTCTTCGTGTGGCCTTCCGAGGTCAGGACCTTGTAGTCGTCGCCTTCCCACTCCTTCGGGCCGCGGTAGCCGAAGCCGCCGTAGCGATACTGCTTGAGAAAGAGAGGGCTTGCGCCCGCGCAGGCTTGTTCGCTGGTCAGGTCCCACAGCCGGCCGCCGTCCCCGACATCCCACACGCACACGTCCCAGACCTCGTCGAGGGCGACTTTGCCGCCGCCCGGCTGCGTCAGGTCCACGTGCTCCTGCTTGGCGCGGAAGCGCCCGAAGACCGGCCCGCTCTCCACCCGCTCGAAGCCCGCGAACTGGACGGTGCCCAGCTTCCTGCCGAGGTTCCAGAAATCGACGTCATGACCCTCGAACGTCGTTTCGGTCCACGGCCCCCAGATCCCCTTGTGGTGGTAGTGATCGGCCGGGAAGTCCTCGGTGAGAAGGCGCCCCGACGGGTCGAACATGGGATGGATGTAACCGCTCCGGATGAAGACCGGCGGGATCTTCCCGGGCGGCGCGACATGGGCGTGGTTGTAGCTGAAAAACGGCGCGCCCCCCACGCTCACATCCAGCGTCCTGGGGTTGAGCGCCAGGCGAACGCCGCCGCCGCCCCGCGGCGCGGCGTAGCACAGTTCGAACCTCCGCGCCGTTCCCGCGGGCGTCGCGCCGGAAAGAATCCAGCGGAGCTCGCGCACCGGACCGAAGGCGACTTGCGCCGGCGCCTCCGTCCGAAGGCCGTCGCGCACTTCGAAGAGCGCGAGTTCGCGCGCCGCGTTGATCCACGGCGGCAACGCGACGGCCACCGGCGTATCGATGCGCGCCTGGTCCCCCGCGGCCACCGTGATCGCCGCGCATGGCGCCGGATCGGCCGCCGCGCACAGGGAGGCGCACAGCGCCGCACACACGCAGGCCGTCTTTCTCATCTTCACATCGCACCTCCTCCGCGGCTGCCCGCGCCGCGCAGCCCATCGCGCGGCTCTCCGCCCCGCGGGCACGCGTGTATTGTACATCGCGGTTTTCAGTTCCACCCTCATGGGGCGCGCCGCCCCGGGCCGGGACTTGCCGCCGCGCCGGCGCGGGCGCTATAACCGTAGAAGCCGCGGCACGCGACATGGAGGCCGGCCGATTCGGCGTGCGTGCGCGCGCAACCGCGGGAGCCATGCCATGACCAGCCGTGAACGACTGCTCCGCGCCCTGAGGGGCGAACCCACCGACCGCGTGCCGATTTCGACCTACGAACTCGTCGGCTGGAACCCCGACGCGTGGGAGAACCGGGAGCCGTCGTACCGCGGCCTCATGGACCTCGTCCGCGCCTCGACCGACTGCATCTACATGTGGGATTCGGGCGGCATTGACATCGCCCCCGAGCTTCTCCAGGTCGAGCGCCGGGAGGAGGACGGCGTCCTGGTCACGCGAACGGTGTGCCGCGCGCCGCACGGTCCGCTCACGAAGGTCACGCGCGAGGCGCCGCACATCAAAACCGTGTGGCAAGTCGAGCATCTCCTCAAGACGGCGGAGGACATCCGCAACTTCCTCGAGACGCCCCTGGCGGTGGCGCCGCCCGACGGCGCCGAGCACCGCCGCCGCTCCGCCGCGCTGGGCGAGAACGGCATCATGATGCATTCGATCAGCGATGCCCTCTGCCTGACCTCCGAGCTCTTCTCGTTCCAGGACTTCCTGCTTTTCTGCGCCACGGAGCCCCGGCTGGTCCGCCGGCTGCTCGACATGATGCAGGGGCGCGTCCTCGCGTACACCCAAGCCCTGCTCGCGACGGGCTTCGGGCCGCTCTTTCGCATCTGCGGGCCGGAGTACGCGACGCCGCCCTACCTCCCTCCGGAGCGCTTTCGCGAGTACGTCGTCGCCTATGACACGCCCCTCATCGACCTGATTCACCGTCACGGCGCCTACGCCCGCCTGCACTGCCACGGCCGGATCGGGCAGGTTCTCGACGCGATCATGGAGATGGAGCCCGACGGCCTCGATCCCGTGGAGCCGCCCCCCGACGGCGACCTCGAACTGGCCGCGGTCAAGAAGCGCACCCGCGGCCGCGTGACGCTCTTCGGGAACCTCGAGCTCAAGACGCTCGAGCACGCCGGCGCCGACGAGGTCCAAGACCTCACGCGCCGCGCGCTCCGGGAAGGCATGCCGGGCGGCCGTTTCGTCCTCATGCCCACCGCGGCTCCCATCAACATCCCGCTCTCGCCCAAGACCGAGGAGAACTACCGAGCCTACATCGCGACGGCTCTGAAGCACGGTGTGTACTGAGACGCGGCGCCGCCGGCGACCGTCCGCCTTTGCGCCGCCGCCTCCGATCCGTTACCATCGCAGGGCCGATCCCCCCGCGGCGGCCGCCCGCGGGCCGCAGAGAACGACAGCATGGACCAAACCGCGCTCAACGCCGTACGGAACTGGTTCGACGCCTACACGCGGAGCTTCGCCGCGGACGGGGGCGGCCTGCCGCCCATGCTCCAGCTCAAGCTCGACCACAGCCGGCGCGTGGCCGATGACTGCGCCGCGATCGCGCGCGACCTGGGCTGGTCGGCCGCGGAGACGGCCGCCGCCGAGGCGCTCGGGCTTCTCCACGACACGGCGCGGTTCCCGCAGTATGCAACCTACCGCACCTTCTCCGACCGCCGATCCATCGACCACGGAGAGCACGGCCGCTTGATCGTCGAGCGGGAGGGCGTTCTGGCCGCGGCGGGCGATGTGTACGGGCGGAGCATCCTCGACGGCATCCGGTATCACAACAAGCGCGACGTTCCCGCGGGTCTCGCGCCCGACAGCTTGAAGCTCGTCAACCTCGTGCGCGACGCCGACAAGCTCGACATCTTCTACATCATCAACGACGCCGTGCTTAACGACCGCACCGAGATGTTCCCCGAGCTGCTCCTCGACGTGAACCCGCGCGGCAGGGCGACCCCGGCCCTCGTCGCCGAGATCAAGGCCTCCCGGCAGGGCTCCTACGAGAACATCCGCTCCCTTGCGGATATCTTCCTCGTGCGCACCGCTTGGATCTTCGGCATGACGTACGCCCCGACCCTGAGGAGAATCGCCGAGCGCAAGCTGCTTTTGGATCTCAGGGACGCCATTCCGCACGATCCCGAGGTGACCGCCCTGATCGACGCGGCGCGCGCGCATATCCAATCCGTGATCGGGCCGCCGGAGGCGGAAGGACCGGCGTCCGAGTTGTAACTGCGTTCTCTAAAGGTGTTTATGTCATTGTCCCCGCCGCCGGAAAGCCATGCGACGGGAAACGCCGTTCCGGGAATTGCATCGCCCCCGTCGACTAGCTATAATATGGACTTTCTCCGCCGTCGGCTCGCGCGTGCGAACCCGCCGGCGTCCGGAGCCGGGGAGCGTCTCCTTTCGGCGTCCTTTTCCGGCCGGGCTATCGACCGTTTCTCGTGGCGACAGGTGCGCACTGCATGAACAACTACAAGGGACCGAAACTCAGACTGAGCCGGCGCCTCGGGGTGCCGATCGCGGAAACGCCCAAGCACACGCTCGTCCTGGAGCGCCGCAAGGTCGGATTCGGCGGCGGCGGCGGCAGCGGCAAGCCGCGGCGGCGCAAACAGAAGAGCATCTACGGGATGCAGCTCGATGAGAAGCAGAAGCTGACCTTCTACTACAACATCGGCAACCGGCAGCTTCGCCGCTACCTGGAGCTTGCGAAGAAGAACCCTGCGTCGACGGCGGATGTCCTCGTCGAACTCCTGGAGGCGCGCCTCGACAACGTCCTGCGCCGCCTGGGCTGGGCGCGCACGATCTGGCAGGCGCGGCAGCTCGTCTCCCACGGCCACGTCATGGTCAACGGCCGCAAGGTCAGCCGTCCCGGCTACTGCGTCCGCATCAACGACGTCCTGAAGCCCAGGAACGATGCCTGCAAGAAAACGGTCGCGGCATACCAAGCGACGGCGGTCATCGGGACGCCGCCCCAGTGGCTGACGTTCGATGCCGATATGTTCGAGGCCCGCGTCATCGGCTCGCCGAAATCCGCCGAGACGCAGCTCCCGTTCCCGCTCAAGACGAGCATGATCATCGAGTTCTTCTCGAAGTGAGCGCGCCGGCGGGCGGAGCCCGAGCGCCTTTCGAGGCGTTCGGGCTTTTTTTGTCGCCGGCGGCGCGCGCGCCTTCTTGCACGCCGCGCGTCTCCCTGCTACCTTGGAGCCGGGCGCCCCGCGAGGGCGCCCGGCTCGACGAGGACCGTTCCATGCTTGCAACGCGTACGCTTTTTTCGTTTCTGGCCGTCTTCGCGCCCCTGTCGGCCGCCGGGGCGGAGATCGTTCCGCTCGCTTCGCTCGACCTCGCGCACATGCGCCAGGGCTGGGGCCGCCCGCAGGTCAACCGCGCCATTCGCGAGACGCCGCTCTCCATCGGCGGCCGGCGCTTCGACTTCGGCGTGGGCACCCACGCCGCCAGCGTTCTGTGGATCGAACTGGACGGGAAAACCGAGCGTTTCCTCGCCTCGGTGGGCCTCGACGACGCCGCCGGAAGCCCGGCGGGTTCCATCACCTTCACGATTTTCGGCGACGGCCGAAAGCTCTGGCAGTCGGGCGTCATGCGGCAGGGCGATGCCGCCAAGGAGGTCGACGTCGATCTGCGCGGCGTGAGAACGCTGCTCCTCCTGGTCGGGGATGCCGGCGACGGCATCGACTACGACCACGCCGACTGGTGCGCGGCGCGCTTCATTGTCGCGGGCGCCAAGCCCGCGGCTCTGCCCGCGCCGCGCGAGGAGGCGGTGATCCTGACGCCGCCGCCGCCGCGCACGCCGCGCATCAACGGCGCCAAGGTGTTCGGCGTGCGCCCGGGCTCGCCGTTGCTCTTCACGATTCCGGCCACCGGCGACCGGCCCATGACCTTCGCGGCGGATAACCTGCCCGAAGGGCTCGCGCTGGACCCGGCGACGGGGTTCCTCACCGGCTCGCTGGCTCGAAAGGGCGCGTACTCTATCACCTGCCGGGCGCGGAACGCGCTCGGCGCCGCCGAGCGCACCCTCACCATCGTGTGCGGCGACACCCTCGCCTTGACTCCGCACATGGGCTGGAACAGTTGGTACGTGTGGGAAAACCATGTGACCGACAAGATCATGCGCGAGGCCGCGGACGCCATGGTCGCGAACGGAATGATCAACCACGGTTACATGTACATCAATATAGATGACTGCTGGATGGTGAAGCCCGGGGCGCCGGACGGGCCTTTCGCCGGCGAGCCGCGCGACGCTCGGGGCATGATCAATTCCAACACGCGCTTCCCCGACATGAAGGCGCTCACGGACTATATCCACTCCAAGGGCCTGAAGGCCGGCATCTACACGTCGCCCGGCCCGCTGACGTGCCAGGGCCTGACCGGCGCGTACCGGCACGAGGAGCTCGATGTCCGGCGCTTCGTCGAATGGGGCTTCGATTTTCTCAAGTATGACTGGTGCTCGTACGGCGGCGTCGCCAAGGATAGGGGGCGGGCGGAGCTCCAGAAGCCGTACCGCCTCTTAAGCTCGATCCTGGCCCGGCAGCCCCGCGACATCGTGCTCAACCTGTGCCAGTACGGCATGGGCGAGGTCTGGGAATGGGGCAAGGAGGTCGGCGGCCAAAGCTGGCGGACGGCCGGCGACCTCGGCGGCAGCTTCGAGGGCATCGGCGCGGCGCTGTTCCGCGACGGCTTCGATGTGTACGCCCGGAACGAGCTGCACAAGTTCGGCGGCCCCGGCGGGTGGAACGATCCGGACTATATCCTGATCGGGCATCTGAGCAACTGGCGCGGACAGACCGTGCCGACGCCCTTGACCCCCAACGAGCAGTACACGCAGATGACGCTTTGGAGCATTATCGCGGCCCCCCTCATCTTCAGCGGCGACATCGCCCGCGCCGATGCCTTCACGCTCAACGTTCTCTGCAACGACGAAGTGATCGCGGTCAATCAGGACCCGCTGGGCAAACCCGGCCGGCGGGTCGCCAAGCACGAAGATGCCGAGGTGTGGGTCCGGGAGTTGGAGGACGGCGCCAGGGCCGTCGGCCTCTTCAACCGCGGCGAGTTCGAGACCGTCGTGGAAGCGGCGTGGTCCGATGTCGGCGTCGCGGGCCCCCAGGCCGCGCGCGATCTGTGGCGCCAGCGGGATGTCGGGAGGTTCATGGGACGTTTCTCCGCGCCGGTGCCGCGCCACGGCGTCGTGCTCGTCAAACTGACGCCCGCCGAGTAGGACACGGGGAAACGCCGCGCGAACCCGCCGCCGGACGACGTTCGAAGAAAAAAAAGGCCCGCACCCGGTCAACACCCGGGTGCGGGCGCACCTCTCGAGGAATCAGGACCGCCGGCTACTTTGCGATCTTGAACTTGCCGTTCGTCGCGCGCGCGAGCCGCTCAAGGAGCGGTTTGCCGATCGTCCAGTCCTCGCCGCTCATCTGGCCTGTGTAGACCGTGTTGATCGGCATACGGGTCACGTTCTTGGCGATGATTCGATTGAATACGCCGTCGGCGGTGTTGTCGCCGTTGCTGCAGTGCGTGCGGCCGTCGGCGACGATGATCATCGTCCGGAACTCGTTCTGCGTCTTCAGGGCGATTCGCAGGAGCTTCTCGGCCCCGCGGAACATGCACGAGCCGTTGCTGCTCGGAGTCCCGACGATGCGGCTGATGAGCTGCGCCTTGGCTCCGGCCTCCATCTTGATGGGCGGATCGCCGTACGTCAAAGGATCCAGGTCCACGTTGTAGAAGACGACCGAGACGACCGACCGCGCCGTCAGGCCCTGCAGCGCGCGGACCACCTCGCGCTTCATGACCGCGTACTTCGACTCGCCGCTGGCGGCCGGCAGGGTCATGGACCACGAGCGGTCCAGGCAGAAGAAAAAGGCATCGCCCTCGTAGTCATCGGTGTAAAACTCGATGATCTCAGGTTCGATTTCGTCTTCCCCGGTCACGCCGAAGCCGTCGGGGAGATCCAGGAATGCGACATCCCCTCCCACGGTGGCTGCCGCGCTCCAGCCGAGGTGTCCGGGCAGCATGCAGATGCCCAGCGCGAGGAGTACGACCGCGAGGACTTTCATGGCCAACCTCCAGCATGTAATTTCCGCGCACCACGCCGCCCCGCACGGACGCCCGCGCAAGCCACACCCGTTGCGCGTTCCAGGCACCCGCGCGGAAGCCGCGGAGCCTCGCGCCACCAGGTTATTCGCGTCCCTGCGCGAGGACTCGCCGTGCTTTGCGCGGTAGGTCCGGCATCCTACACGACGTGCAACATCACATGTTGTAGCATGAAATCTCGGTTTTTAGGGTTTAAATGTCGTAATCTTCCGGCCGACGGCGGGTTCTCTGCCCGGGGCTTCCCCACGCCGGACCGCCGCCACCGGCGTCCGGCCGCCCCTGAACAAAGAGACCCCCCGCTCCCGGGCCGCACCCGGAGGCGGGGTTCCCGCCCGCGAAACCGGACCCACCGTTATCTTGCGATCTTGAACTTCCCGTTCGTCGCACGCGCGAGCCGCTCAAGGAGCGGTTTGCCGATGGTCCAGTCCTCGCCGCTCATTGGGCCTGTGTAGATCGTGTTGATCGGCATACGGGTCACGTTCTTGGCGATGATTCGATTGAATACGCCGTCGGCGGTGTTGTCGCCGTTGCTGCAGTGCGTGCGGCCGTCGGCGACGATGATCATCGTCCGGAACTCGTTCTGCGTCTTCAGGGCGATTCGCAGGAGCTTCTCGGCCCCGCGGAACATGCACGAGCCGTTGCTGCTCGGAGTCCCGACGATGCGGCTGATGAGCTGCGCCTTGGCTCCGGCCTCCATCTTGATGGGCGGATCGCCGTACGTCAAAGGATCCAGGTCCACGTTGTAGAAGACGACCGAGACGACCGACCGCGCCGTCAGGCCCTGCAGCGCGCGGACCACCTCGCGCTTCATGACCGCGTACTTCGACTCGCCGCTCGCGGCCGGCAGGGTCATGGACCACGAGCGGTCCAGGCAGAAGAAGAAGGCATCGCCCTCGTAGTCATCGGAGTAGATCTCGATGATCTCGGGTGGGATGTCGTCGTCCCCGGTCACGCCGAAGCCGTCGGGGAGATCCATGAACGCGGCCTCTCCGTCCACGGTGGCTGCCGCGCTCCAACCTAGGTGTCCGGGCAGCATGCAGATGCCCAGCGCGAGGAGTACGACCGCGAGGACTTTCATGGCCAACCTCCAGCATGTAATTTCCGCACACCACGCCGCCCCGCACGGAAGCCCGCGCAAGCCACATCGGCTGCGCGCTCCAAGCATCCGCGCGGAAGCTCCGGAGCCTCGCGGCTTCAGGTCTTCCGCATCCCTGCGCGAGGCCTCGCCGTGCTTTGCGCGGTAGGCCCGGCATCCAACACGACGCGCGACGGCGCGCGGAGTAGCAAAAACTCAATTTTTAAGATCTAAACATCGTAATCTTCCGGCCGCTCCACGGTGCTCCGCCGGAGCCTCCTCTCCGTCGAACCGCGGCCGTTCCTCATGCCGGTCCGGATTGTCTTGATCGGCACGCGCGTCACGTTTTTGGCGGTGATTCGATTGAACACGCCGCCGGCAGTGTTGTCGCCGTTGCCGCGGTGCGTGCGGCCGTCCGCCACGACAATCAACGTCGGGTGCTCGTTCGGCGTTTTCCGCGCGATCCGGAGGAGTTTCTCGGCCCCGCGGAACATGCACGAGCCATATCTGCTCGTTCACCCGCGCGCATCGGCCGCGCACCGGAAACCGATGGTGGCGCAACGGTCCAGGCCCGGCCACATGAGGAGGAACTTGGCGTGGTGCGCGCACGGCATGGGGCCGCCGCGGAAGTACCAATCGCTGCCCTTCGCTTGGAACCAGCCGCCGCCGCGGATGATCGCGAAGCGGGTGTGCCCATCGTCGCGGACGCTTTCGGTCCACTCCCACACGTTGCCCGACATGTGGTAACAGCCGAAGGGGCTGCGCCCCTCCGGCAGCGAGCGCACCGGCATGGTCCCGGCGCCGGCCGAGTTGCAGCGCGCCGGGTCGAACTCATCCCCCCACGGCCACGCGCGGCCGCCGGCGCCCTGCGCCGCAAGGTGCCACTCCGGTTCGGAGGGAAGGCGCTTCCCCGCCCACGCGGCATAGGCGCGCGCGTCGTCCAGGTCCACGTACACGACGGGGTGGTCGGCGAGTTCCTCGGGCAGGCGCCCTCCCGTCCAGTGGGCGAGGAAGTTCTCGGGGTGCTTCGGCCGGTAGCCGCTCGCCCGCAGGAAGCGCTCGAAGTCGCGATTGGAGACCGCGGCCTCGTCAATATAAAAGGTCCGGACCGCGAAGGGCCCGGCGTGATGCTCCACCGTTCCGTCGTGCGGGCTCCCCCACAAAAACTCGGCCCATTTTTCAGGCGGAACGTCAGGGTCGGGATAGCAGCCGCACTCGCGACGCCGGTGCGTAAGGTGCATGGTGACCGCGGCGCCGGGAACAAGCGTCATGCCCGGGGGACAGGCTTCCCGCGGCGCCGCAGCCGCCGGCGCGGGTTCGAGCACCGGCGCCGCCGCGACGCGCCCATCAGTCTCCGCAGAGGAACCGAGCGAGCGCCGCTGCGCGTCGAGGAACCGGAGGAAGTCCTCCGTCACGCGCTCCTCGGCAACCACGGCAATGCAGCCGAGCCTCTCGACCGCGCCGATCGCCTTGCCTCCCGCGACCCTCAGGCGTGCGCCGTTCCAGAGATCGAACACCTCCGCCCCGGCGGGAAGCTCGACCGCCACGAGCGGCGCCGCCGCGAAGGGGGGCCCTTGATTGAGCAGCGTGAAGAGCGTCACGCCGTCGCCCGGCCACCTGTGCGCGAAGAGCGCCGGCCGCTCCGTCGGATAGAAAGGATCCCAGCCTTCCCCCGTAAACTGCGCGCCGAAGCGCTTCAGAATCGCGGCCGCCCGCCGCCACAGCCGCCGGTCTTTCTCCCGCCACGGGTTCCACGTCCCGAACACGTTCTCCCAGACGAGCATGCCGCTTCCGTTCAGGAAGGCGGTTTCGATCTCGCCCTCGTGCGTCCGGTCCCAGCGCTTGATCTGGTGCTGCATGTGCCGCGGTTCGATCCACTTGAGGCGGAGCAGCCCCGGCGGATCGGGATCGTGGAGCCACTGAGCCCAGGAGAGCGACAGCATGGCGATCTGGTCCACGGCCGGATGCCCTTCGGGCGCCAGCGCCACGCCGGGCCGCGCCCGGTCGAGCCGCTCCCTGAGGCTCGGCGAGGCCGCGCTCATCGTGTCCAGGAAGATGCCGTCGGCCTCGATGGCCTCGACGAGTTCGACCAGCGCCTCCTCGTCGGAAACCTTCTCCCGCCGCGTGCCTCGATCCCAGGGGTTGTAGTCGACGAAAACCTTGACGCCGCGGGCATGCGCCCGGCGCGCGACATCGCGCAGGCCCGCAAGGCCGCCCGGCATATCCCTGTACATGTCGAACTGATTGCGCGGGTCGACTCCGAGCCGCGGATAGCCCTGCCAGAGAACGATGATGTCGTAGCCCCCGAATTCCCGCTCGCCCTCCTCGAGGAACGTCTCCACCAGATAACCCTTCTCGGGGTCGTAGAACGCGCGGTCATACATGAAAGTGAAGTGACAGGTGAAGGCCCGCGCCGCCCACGCAAGGTCGGGCCGGGCGTAGAGGCGCCGGTCGAGGCCCGCGCCCCCCGCCGCGGCGCCCGCCTCCGCCGCCCGACGCATGCGGTCGCCGCCGCGGACCGCGAAGCGCACCGCGCGAATTCGCACTTTCCCCGGCGCCGCGTTCCACGTCGCGTCCATGCCGAGAATCGGACGGAGCCATTGCGTCGCGGGCGCGAAGGCGGGCGCTTCCACCACCGCGGATACGCGATGCCACCCGCCGCCCGCCGGCACGACCAGTGTCGCGCACACGCCGCTCCACCCCGTCTTGGCGCCGCCGGCGACATCATGGAGATCGAAGGCGACGCACAACTCCCGGTTGCCCTCGACGCTCGCCGCCTCCACCGTCACGGCGATTCGCTCGCCGGGAAGAAGCGCCAGGGCGCGGGCCGGCGCCAGGCCCATGCGCACCCACGCCCGCACGCCGCGGAAGTCGAGCGCCAGCACGGGATCGCGCGGGCCATGGCGCACGGCCGCGCGATAGGCGTGCAACGCCGCCAGCCACGCCGCGCGATCGCCGCGCGGCCCCGCGATGAAGTGCTCGTTCATGGCGAGGGCGTCCGCCGCCGGCTCCTCCCAGCGACAGCCCTCGCCCGCCTCGAAGGCCGCGGGGGCGAAGGGCGGCGCCGCGCCGCTCCCGTCTTCCCCCCGCGCGGCCGCCATGCACAGAGCCGCCGCCATGCACGCGCGCGCGATCCGCACGGGCTCGTCCTCAGAGAGAGGGTTCCCAGCCGGGCGCGTACTCGCGGCCCCAAAGCCCCATGGCCTCCTCGTCGCCGAGAATGCGGCCCGAGGCCGGGTCGCACTTGAGCGACCGGCCCACTCGATGGGCGATATTCCCCAGATGGGGCAGAAGCGTGCTTTTGTGCCCTTCCTCGATGTCCGCGCTCGGCCGGCCGCCCGCCCGCGCGCAGTCGACGAAGTTCTGGAGGTGCGCCTCGTCGCCGCCGGGCCCGCGTCCTTCCCGCACGACCTTGTCGTTGCGGTCGAAGATGGTGTAGGCGCCATCCCATAGGGCGAGCGCGCCCTTGTCGCCGTAAAAGCTCGCGATCCAATCCCTGGACCCCAGCCAGTTCCGGTTGCAGCTCAGGCCTTCCCACGCGATGGCCTTCTTGTCCGCGAACTCGAACATGACCTCGTGGGTGTCCGGCGTTTCCTGATCGTCGTCGTAAAAATAGCGGCCGCCGCTGGACGACACGCGCACGGGGTAGCCCGCGCCCAGGCCCCACCGGCACAGGTCGAGGGCATGGACGCCGTTGTTGCCCAGCTCGCCGTTGCCCCAGTGCCAGAACCAGTGCCAATTGTAGTGGATGCGGTTGTCCGTGAAGGGACGGCGCGGCGCCGGCCCCTGCCAGAGCTCGTAGTCGAGCCAGTCGGGAACGGGCGCCTCCTTGCCGCGGCCGATGGATCCGCGCGCGCTCGTGTAACGCCCGCGCGCGAAGAACGCCCGGCCGATGGCGCCGCCGCGCACGGCCTCCATGGCCTCGATGACGGCGGGCCAGCTCCGGCGCTGCGTCCCCACCTGGACGACGCGCTTGTGCGCCCGCGCCGCCGCGACCATGAGCTCGCCCTCCCGCGGGTTGTGGCAGCAGGGCTTCTCGACGTAAACGTGCTTCCCCGCCTTGCACGCGAGGATCGTCGCCGGTCCGTGCCAGTGGTTCGGCGCGGCGATGACGAGGGCGTCGACCACGGGATTCTCCAGAAGGCGCCGGACGTCGCCGACTTCCTCGGGCTTGTAGACCTGGACCGAGGACACCGCCGCCGCGGCCGCGGTCATGCTGCGCGCGTCGACATCGCAGACGCAGGCCACCGCCGAGGATTTCAGCCCGGCCAGGACGCGCGCAAGCTGAGTGCCTCGGCCGTGAACCCCCATGACCCCCGCAACCAGCCTGTCGTTCGCGCCCAGCACGCGCGAAGCGAAGCTCGCGGCGGCCCCCGCGGCAGCCGCCGACCCGACAAAACCGCGCCGGTTCATCCGCATGCCACACCTCCGCGCGCCGCGCCCGGCGCGCAAGAACGCCGCTTCCGCAATTCTCCGCCGGCGTGCATCGTACCCAGGGCGCCGCGGCCGGGCAACGGCGCCCGGACCGTCGGGCGCCCGTCAGCGGACCGCCGCGGCCGCGCCCTCCAGAAGCGGTCCGTACGCCTCGGGCACGCGGTGGCGCGGCCCAAGCTCGCGCCATTCGCCCACCCACGGCAAGGGCTCGCGCGCCGAGAGGTCTAGCTCGGCCCAGGCCAGGCCTTCCCTGCCGCCGGTCGAAGCGAGAATACGTCCGCGCCGATCGATGACCAGGCTGTCGCCGTCGTAGACCGAGGGGATCAGGAAAACGCCGTTGTCGCGGGCGCGCACCCTGAAGACGGTCTCGCCCTCGACACAGCCGTCCTTGTCGGGGAAGGTCGTCCCCCACGTGGGCGCGAAGATGATCTCGGCGCCCTTGAGGGCGAGGCACGCCGCCGCCTCGGGGAAAAACCAGTCGTAGCAGATCTGGATGCCGATGGCGCCGAGCTCGGTCTCGAAGACCGGGAACTCGTTCCCGGGCGCCACCCCCTGGGTCCATTCCTCGCGGGGCAGGTGCACCTTGCGGTACACGCCGGCGAGGGCGCCGGCGCGGTCAAGCAGCACGGCGGTGTTGAAGAGCGTCCCGCCGCGCCGTTCGTTCAGCCCCGCCACGACCCAGACGCGGTTGCGCCGCGCGGCCTCGCCGAGTTTTTCCGTCGACGGGCCGGGGATGGGTTCGGCGACGGCATCGACGCTCTTGCCCGTGCCGACCAGCGCGATCGCTTCTCCCAGACAAACGATGTCGAGCCCCTCGGCGCCCGCGGCATCGATCTGGGCGCAGAAGAGCGCGAGGTTCTTCTCGGGCGTGCTGCGCGACGGGCGCAGGAACACGGTTCCCGCCTTGACGGCGCGGCGCGCGGGCGCCGGCACCGGCCGCATGCCGGCCTCGTGCCAAACGATCGAGCCGCCGCGGGGCCACTTCAGCTCAAGGGACAGTTCCGCGCCGTCGGCGCCCGGCGGCGCGAGAAGCACATCCTCGAAGCGCGCGAGCCCCGCCGCCGCGCGCGGTCCGCGGACAAGAACGCCCGCCGGGTGCAGCGCCTCGCCGCCTTTGGTCCAAACGACGCGGACGAGGGCCGAAGAGCGGAGATCGGCCAGATTCTGCGGCGTGCACGCCGCGGTCACGGCGTAGGCCCGGCCGCCGGCGATCCGGCTGATCTTCTGAGCCACGCGGCCGATGGCGAAGGGGTTTCCCGGCGCTTCCACGAGGAGCCCCCGCTCGACGGAGCGGAAGGCGCAGCGCGCGCCGGCCCACGCGGGCGTGAGCTCGAACCACGGGGCCGGAAGCGCGCCGTCCTTGCCATCCTTGAAGGCGCCGTTGGCAACGAGCGGCTCTTCCGCCGCCGTTTTGTAGTGGTGGCGAAACCAGTGAACCGCGGAGTCCGTCGTGAGCTCGACCGTCACGGGAAGGTTCGCGCCGGGCGCAAGCGGCGTTCCGGGTGCGAAACTGAAGCGGCTCCACAGGGGGCCGCGCTCGAAGGCGACGGACTCGGTCAAATCCCCGATGCTCACCGACAGGGCCCGCACGGCGCCCGCCGGGTCGAAGAAGGCTCCGCGCACCTCGCCGGCGAGATCGGTGTTGTGGCGGGGCGCTTCCACCGTGATGGCGTGCTCCGCTCCGAGTTCGCGGTAAAAAGTGTCAATGCCCTCGGCGTCGACGCGCACCAGCCGGTAGCCTGTGGCACGGTCGCTATCCTTGAAGATCTGGCCGATGGAGCCGCTGCTCAGGCAGGGGACTCCTCCCCGCGCGTGCGCGAAGTCGGTGTGGTCGTGCCCGTGGAACACCTGGGCGACCTTGTGTTTCTGGAGGACCTTCTGGAGCGCGTCGACGCCCGACGGAAAATGCACGAAGACGAAGATGCGCCTCCCGGGCGGGACGAGGGCGAGATCGCCGTCGAGCCACGCGACCGCCGACTCGGGCACGCCCCACGACCACTCCCCGCCGGCCACCTTGTTGAAATCCAGGCCCGCGAAGTGGATCCCCGCGTAGTCGAAGGACCACCGGAAGGGGCCGACGAGGCGCGTGTACGCGCCGTAGCCGTACAGGGGGTGCGTCTTGTCCCAGAGCTTCGGCGCCCTGACGCCCACGATGTCGTGATTGCCCGGGGTGCAGCGCAGCGGGAGCGGAAACCCCGCGAGCCCCGCCTCCAGAAGCCCGAGCTGCCGTTTGACCTCTTCCTCGCCCTGGTTGTCCCCAAGGTGAATGAGATCGCCGGTCAGGATGCAGAACGAGAGGGCGTCCCCCAGCGCCGCCAACTCGCGCCGGAACCGGACGAACTGATGCTCGCCGCCGCGGGGCACGTGCGGGTCGGTGCCGTGAACGAACACGAAGGGCAGCGCCTGGACTTCGGGCGCCAGGCCGAAGTCGGCTTCGGCGGGCGCGCCTTCGATGCGCGCGAACCACGGCGTCGTGGGGCGGTGGCCGTTCGGCACGCACACCGATACGATCCTGAGACCGCCGTCGCTCAGCACGGGATCGTCGCCCAGCACGATTCGAAAGGCTCCGCCGCCCGCCGTGACGACGGTCGTCAGGCCATCGGTGACCGCGACGCCGTCCAGGCCCTGCTCGCCCGGGGAGAGGACGCCGTCGGCGTTCGCGTCGAGGAACACGCGTCCCGTGACAACCGGCGCCTCGGGCGCCGCCGCGCCGCACGCGCAGAACCAGAACAACGCTAGCGCAAGAACTCGTTTGCTCATGGCGGTCCTCCCTCGCGCCGCTCGTCGGCGCCGGCTTCAATTCTCGCACCGGCGCTTGCCCCGCGCAACGGCGCCTTGCGGCGCCCCGCCGCACGGGTTATCGTCGCGCCTTCCATGCCCGAGCTTCCCGAAGTCCAAACCGTCGTCGATGAGCTGCTCCGCGCGGGCATCGCCGGCGCGCGCATCCGTGCGGTCGATGTCCTGTGGCGCCGCAGCGTCGCCGAGCCGGCGGCGAATAAATTCCGCGCGAGCCTCGCGGGACGAACAATCGCCGCCTGCAGTCGGCGCGGGAAGTTCATCGTGATCGACCTGGCGGGCGGCGGGCATGTACTGATCCACCTGCGCATGACGGGGCGCCTTATCCTCGCCGCCGCCGAGGCGCGGCGGGAGAAACACGACCGCGTGGTCTTCAGGCTCGCCGGGGGGCGCGAGCTGAGGCTTCACGACACCCGCAAGTTCGCCCGCGTGCGCCTCGTGGCCGACGCCGCGGCGGCGCTCGGCGCGCTGGGACCGGAACCCCTCGCGGAGGATTTCACGGCGGAGTGTCTCCGATCGCGCCTCGCGCGACACCGCCGGATGCTCAAACCGCTGCTTCTCGACCAGACCTTTCTGGCGGGCCTCGGCAACATCTACGTCGACGAGGCGCTTTGGGAGGCGCGGCTTCACCCGCGCGCCGAGGCGGCCGCGCTGGCCGCCGTCCAAGCCGCGGCGCTCCACCGCGCCATCCGCACGGTGCTTGTCCGCGGGCTGCGAAACCGCGGCACTTCCCTCGGCCGAGGCAAGGGCAACTTCGTCTCGCCGGAACGGCGGCGCGGCCGGAACCGCGCGGCGCTGGCCGTGTTCCGGCGGACGGGAGAACCCTGCCCGCGCTGCGGCGCGGCGATCGAGCGCCTGATCGTCGGACAGCGCGCGACGCACGTCTGCCCCCGCTGCCAAAAGGAGCGCGGCGGACCGGCGCGCGGGCCGGGCAAAGCGGCGCGCGGTTGACTTCCGCCCTGAGAACGCGCCCGCGTCACGCCGCGTCGAAGGAGATGCCGAGCGTCTTAGCCACGGCGCGAATGTGATCGGCGGCGAGGGCGTATTCCCCATCGTCGGGAAGATGCTCGAGCATGAGGGGCACGTCGGGGAAACGGCTCAACTCGCCCAGGAAGGCGGCGTAGTCCAGGTTCCCCAGGCCCGGCCTGACCTCGTCCAGGTGGGTCATCAGGCGGGCCTGGAGCGTGATGTCCTTGGCGTGGCAACTCCTGATGTGCGGCCCGAGCTTCTCGAAGAATTCGCGGATGAGGGCGCCGTTGGCGAAGTAGCGCTGGGGGCTCGAGACCAGGTTCACGGGGTCGAAGTGGACGGCGAAGGCCTTGCGGTCGATCGCCTTCAGGAGGCGCAGGTAGGAGTCCGCCGAGTCGGGGTACGCCCAAGGCATCGTCTCGAGGGTGAAGAAGGTGCGGGCGGGCTTCACATCGTCGATGATCGCGCGCGTCGTAGCGACGATCAGATCGAAGGTCTCCGGCGTCAGGTTGTCCTTCGAGGGCCCGTCCCACGCCGGCCCGCGCGAGCCGCTGATGTTGACGCAGCAGCGGGCGCCGATCCGTTCGGCGAGGGCGAGCTGCCGCCGGCACAGGGCGAGAGCTTCGCGGCGCTGTTTTTCGTCCCTGCTGATGGGGTTGCTCCACGCGCCGACTTCCGCGATGACGATGTCCGCCTTCGCCGCCGCCCGGGCATAGGCCTTGAGGACATCATCGGAGGCGTCCGCGCCGACCGGGCAATACGCCGCGCGATAGCCGCGCCGACCCAGCTCCCGCACCCACGCCTCGGGGTCCGCGGCGGGCGCCGGTCCGCCCATGCGCAAGGTCTTGCCTTGCGCCGCGCGCGCGCCGCGCGCCAGAACCGCCGCCCCCGCCGCGCCGAGCACCGCGCTCCGCGCGAACTCCCTCCGGGACAGATGCCGCTTTTCCATGCCTACGCTCCTTTCAGCGTCCGCGCCGGCCGTATTGTAGAACCGAGCGCACGGGCGGCTCAAGCACCGGAACGCGGCCGGCCTCGCACGGACCTTGCGCACGCGGAACCGCGGGAGCCGCAGCGGCTTTGCCGGGGTCTTACGGGACTCTCGCCCCCGCGCGCATCACGGCTCCGACCAGCCCGCCCAGACCTCTTCGGCCGCCTTGCGCAGCGTCGCCGGAGTCCAGGTGCTTCGCGGGGGATCGGGCACTTCGCCGCCGCCCGGGCTCGCCACCAGGAAGGTCAGTTCCTTGGTTTGCTCGGGCGCAAGCGTCATGCGATAGCTCGCCGTGCCGCCCTTGTAGAGCAGTTGGTCCTTGGGCCCGCCCGCATCGACGTAGTACTCGGCCGCCTCGTTGGCGGCGCCCAGGAGCACCTGCGCCAGATCGATCGGCGTTCCCGGCTTGAAGACCCAGGCGACGTTCAGGATGGGGAAGCGATCCACGGCGGCCGGATGCGGCCCCACGACCACGCTAATGTATCCGTCGCGGTTAGCGTCCGCCGCCTCGAAGCTGAGGCAGCCGGGCCCGTTATGCCCCCACGCGCCGATCGGGTCGCACTCCAAGGCCGCCGCGCCCTCGACCTGAATAGCCACGGGGCGGCTGCCCGCGACAGTCCAGTGGCTTTCGCAGAAACCGAGGACGACGGTGCGCCTCGCGCCGGGCTCGACGGCGAACTCGTACACGATGGGGATCTCGCCGAAGCCGGCGACGATGTTGCGGAAACCGCGGTCGCACCGCACCGCGGGCTTGCCCCAGCCGGGCAGCGGCCGCACGCCGGGGACTCGACCCCAGGACCGTTTCTCGCCGCGCACGGCCTCGATTCCGGCGGGAAGGCCGACCACCGCGCGGCCTCCGATAAAGGCCAGCCGCTCGCCGACGGCGGCGTCCTCGGGGAGCACGAGATCGAAACGGACCTCCAACGCGGTCCCGCCCGTGTTTTCCAGGAGCGCCGTCATGACGTCGCAGCCCCGAGGCCAGATCGGCGCGCGATAGGCGGTCTGCGTGCAGCGCAGCGTCCCCGCGCCGCTCGCGGTCACGACGACGGGCACCGGCGCGGCCTGGAACTTCTGCTCCTCGACGCGGGCGCCCTCCGGCACGCGAATGGACAGGGCGAAAACACCCCAGTCCTCGTGGAGCGCGCCCTGCGAATCCACCGTCGACGGCGGAAATCCCGGCGACACGAGCTGCGGGTCGGCGGCGGCCGCCGCCGCGGCCGCGGCGAACAACGCGGCGAATAGGACACCGTTCCTCATGCCTTCACCCCCTGCCTGTCGGAATTGACGACCTTGATGCCGTACATCTGGCAGAACGCCTCGACATCCCGGCGGTGATCGCCGTAAAAAACGAACTGGTGGAAGCCGAGCACGTCGCGGCTGTCGGGCACGCGGTCCATGGCGATCTGGACGCTCGTCCGGCAGCCGCCCGCCGGCGGAGTCTGGACGTTGCCCACGACTCTGCCCGTGTCGAGGATCAGCTCGTGCGGGCCGCGGAAGTTCACCAGGGTCACCGCCGCGTCCTTGCGCCACAGGACCTGGGGCGCCACGCCGAGGTTGGACTCGGAGTGCGAGCGGGCGATGTACGGCGAGGACTCCTTGTCGAAGCCGTCGAGCTTCGTGCCGCAGGTGCAATGGGCGGCGATCAGCGTGTTATTGTACGTCTCGGGCACGGGATCGTTCATGAAGCCGGCCTTGTCGAAGAGATAGTTCACGAAGAGCATCCCGAGCGCGGCGTTGAGGTCGGCCTCGCAGCCGTAGCTCACGCCGGAATCGCCGAACAGGGTGACGCTCATGCAGGGCGGCGTGGGCATGACGCGGGAGGAAACCATGCCGAGGCAGTCGGTGGTGATGGCGTTGGAGCGCTCGTCCCGCATGAGACGCTTGGCGGTGGTGAAGGAGCGGGCGGAGTTGAGGAAATCCGCCGCCGTGGGCTCCACCACGCCCTGCGCGTTCTTCTCCATCGCCCGCGCGACCTCCCGGACCTCTTCGGTCACGGGCATGCGCTCGAAAAGTTCGTTGAGCCGCGCGCGCGGGACGTACCTGATCTTCGTGCCCAGACGGTCCATGACCGTTTCCTGGCGCGCGCCGCCCGCGACGACCAGGAGGCGCGTGGCGGCGAGCTGCTCCTTGGCTCGCACCATGCGAAAGGCCTGCTCGACCGCGTTCGTGTCCAACGACGAGATCACGTGGACGCCGGGGCGGCGCGAGATCTCGCGCACATGGCCCGTGAAGGCCATGCCGACGGGCGCGAAGAAGATCGTCGGGATGCCCGCCTTCGCGAAGGCATCGGCCCAGCGCCAAGCGCTCATGTGCTGAAGCATGACGAAGACGGCCTGCGGCCCGCGGTCTTTGACCTTCGCGATGTAGGCGGCGACCTCGTCGTCGCTCTCCAGCGGAGCGGCCTCCGTTTCGAGCTCGACGCCCACCTTGGCCGCGAGGTCGGCGAAGACCCGCCCGTAGCGGTCGCGCTCGGCCTCGATGGGGTACGCCGTGCCCGGCCAGCCGAGCCAATAAGGCGGCTTGAGCCTGATCACCGCGCTCATGATGCGCACCCTCGGCCGCGGCCGGAAAGACGCCAGGTCGACCTGCTCGGCCAGGTTGCCAGAGTCCTCGGCGGCGGGCGCGGCCGCAAGGGGCGCGGCGAAAGCGCCGGCGGACGCCGCCATGAAACTACGCCGCGAGACCCCCGAAAGACAGCACGAATGACAGCACGGATCCTTGCGCATGGGCGGCTCTCCTTGTTTCTGCGCGGGCGGCATTCTCGTTCAAACGCGACAGCGTCGACGCTCCTTATTGTAGCGCCCGGGCGGGGCCGGCCTCAACGGGTGAGCCGGCGCCCTCAGGCCCGCGCGGTGGACGCCGCGCCGCTCTCCGCGGCGCGCGCGCCGATCGCCGCGATACGTTCCAGGACCGGCGGGTGGCTGTACGACAAGAACACCGTCAGGGGAGCCGGCGTCAAGTTGCCGAGGTTCTCGACCGTGAGCTTCTTCAGGGCCAGGACCAAGGCTTCGGGGTCGCCCGTGGTGGCCACGGCATGGGCGTCGGCCTCGTACTCGGCGCGCCGCGAGAGCGCGCGCTCGAAGATGCCGAGCGCCACGGCGATAGGCGTGTAGAGGAAGCCGAAGAAAAACAGGCTCGCGTAGGTCGAGATGTGCTCCATGCGGAAGGCTTCGAAGAGGCCGGGGTTCTTGATGAAGAGCGAAAGGAGATAAAACGTGATCCCCGAGGCGGCGGTGGCGCGCAGGATCGCCTTGGGGATGTGCTTCTTCTCGTAGTGCCCCATCTCGTGGGCGACGATCGCGACCAGCTCCTCCACCGTGTGTTTGGCGATCAGGGTGTCGAAGAGGACGATCCGCCGCGAGCGGCCGAATCCCGTGAAAAAGGCATTGGTTTTCGAAGAGCGCTTGGAACCGTCCATGGTGAAGACGCCCTTCATGGCGAACCCTCGGCTCCGGGCGTAATCCTCGATAGCGGTCTTGAGGGGCCCTTCGTCCAGGGGCTCGAACTTGTTGAAGAGCGGCAGGATGACGTAGGGCGCGATGAACATGATGACGAGCTCGAAGGCGACGACCGCGCCCCAACAGTACAGCCATGCGCGGGGGCCCGCCGCGTCGAAGAGCCAGACGACGAGGGCAAAGAGCGCCCCGCCGAGGATCGCGTTCAGGATCAGCGCCTTGACGCTGTCCAGGACGAAAGTCCGCGGGGTCGTCCGGTTGAAGCCGTACTTCTCCTCGATGACGAACGTGTCGTAGACGTCGAAGGGCAGTCCAATCACCTTGGCGCCGAGGATCAGAAACCCCGCGAAAACGAGCCCGGTCAGGACCTCGCCCGCCGCCGCCCCGCGCGCCAGGGTGTCGACGAGGTTGAAGCCTCCGAGAAGGATGAAGCCGATGGAAAGCACGGTGTCGAAGGTGTCCTCGACGAGGCCGAAGCGCGTGTTCTCGCGGAGGTATTGCTGCGAGGTCCGGTACTTGGCCGAGTCGTAGAAGCCCTCGAACTCCGCCGGCAGGTCCTCGCTGATGTTGCGGATGTTGCGCCGGCCGCTCACGAGCTCGAGCACGTAGCGCCCAATGAGCGCCGCGAGCACGACCGCCAGGTGCGCGTTCATGCCGATCTCCTCGCAGGGCCGCCCCGCGGCGGCCGCGGCCCGGCGTTTATACCAGGAAACGGCGCGGGAGGCCACAGGGAAAGGGCCGCGGGCAGCGCAAACTTCCGGCGCCGGAAAACCGCCTGTATAATGGGGGGTTATGGGTTAAGCCGCAGCGCGCCCGCCGCGCGGCTTCAGAACGCGGCACAAGGAGGCTTCCATGCGAACTCTGGTTGTTTTTATCGCGCTTGCCGCCGGCACCATGGGCTGGAGCGCTCAAAATGTCCGGTTCCTCCGCGGCGACGTCAACGCCGATGGGACCGTCGATGTCTCGGACGAGGTGCGTCTCTTGGTCTCGCTCTTCCGCGGCGGACCCGCGCTTGCGTGCCCCGACGCAGCCGATGCGAACGACGACGGCGCGGTCGATGTCGCCGATGTGATCTACGCCCTTAACTATCTCTTTGTCGGGGGCAAAGCGCTGCCTCCGCCCTTCCCCGCGCCCGGCTGCGATCCGACGCCCGACGGGCTCGACTGCTCGAACTACCGCGCCAACGAGCCCTGCGATGCGCCGTCCGACATGGTCTTCGGCCACGAGCACACCAATCACACCGCGCTCCCCGCGGAGTGGATTCAGACCGCCAAGACGAATTTTCGCGTCTACTACGGCCACACCTCCCACGGCAGCCAGATCATGACGGGCCTCGGCATGATCCGCGACAACCTCTTCGACTACAACAACGGCACCGGCACGCTGAACATTCGCGAAACGGTCGGGCATGATCTGGGCAATCCCGACACCACCAATTGGGCGGCGAACACCCGCGCGCAACTCGATCGCCGCGACAACGACCGCAACGTCGTCATGTGGTCCTGGTGCGGGCAACTCTCCGTGCTCGCTCCCGAGGTCGTTCAGCGCGACTACCTGGACAACATGAACCGCCTCGAGGCCGATTATCCCGGCGTGCGGTTCGTGTACATGACGGGGCACCTTGACGGCACCGGCGTCGCCGGCAGGCTCAATCAGAACAACGAGCTGATCCGATCCTTCTGTCGGGCTGGCGGCAAGACGCTCTTTGACTTCGCGGACATCGAGAGCTACGACCCGAACGGTAACTACTACCTTGACCTCGGGGCCGACGACAACTGCGACTATCGGGACCCAGCGGACGGAAAGAAGCACAACTGGGCCGCCGATTGGTGCGCCGCGAACCCCGGCGGGTGTCTTGATTGTGGCTACTGCGCCCACTCCCATTGCCTAAACTGCCAGCTCAAGGGCAAGGTCTTCTGGTGGATGATGGCGCGCATGGCGGGGTGGCAGCCCTAGCGGCGCGGGCGAGCGACGCTAACACGATATTTCGCGGCATGTCGCCTCGGCCCCGGCCGGAGTACAATGCCCGTGCCGCAATAATCCGGCTGCATTGCCGCGGAGGTGTCGTGCGCGCCCTGTTGTTTTTCCCGCTCTATCTCGCGGCAGTCGCCGCGCTTTCCCCGGCATCCTTTGCGCTCCGGGCCGCCGATTCCGCTGTCGTGGTAAGCCCCGCGGGAGTCGCGCCCCTCGAGCGCCTCGCCGCCGCCGAGGTCAGGCGCTACGTTTACGCGCGCACGGGCACGCTCCTGCCCCTCGCGCCGGCGCTGCCCGACGGCGGCGATGCCATCGTAATCGCCGCCAAGAACCGCGCCGCCGTCGCGAGCCTGTACGCCGGCGCGGCGGACTTGAAGCCGCAGGAATTCGCCCTCGAGCCCCTCGCCAAGGACGGCCGCGCGATCCTAGTCATCGCGGGCGGCGACGCGGCGGGAACGCTCTACGGCGCCTACCGCTTCGCCGAGCTTCTCGGCGTGCGCTTCCACCTCCATGGCGACACCATTCCGGACGAGAAGATCCCTTTCGCGCTCCCGGCCGCCCGCGAGAAAGCGCGGCCGCTCTTCGAGCTGCGGGGCATCCAGCCCTTCCACGATTTCCCCGAGGGGCCCGACTGGTGGAGCCTCGACGGATACAAGGCCGTCCTCGCCCAGCTTCCCAAGCTCGGCATGAACTTCTTCGGGCTGCACGTCTACCCCGAGGGCGCCGTCGGCCCCGAGCCCCTGGCGTGGATCGGCACGGCCGAGGACGCGAACCCCGACGGGACGGTGCGTTTCAGCTACCCCGCGCGCCACTTCACCACCGCCAACGGCACGTGGGGTTACAGCGCCAAGAGCACTGAAGAGTACAGCTTCGGCGCCGCGGCGCTCTTCGCGCGCAACGACCACGGGCCCGCTTACATGCGCGACCGGACGCCCTGGCCGCGCTCGCCGCGGGATTCGAACGAGCTTTTCGACGATATGGGCGTCTTTCTCCGCGAGGCGTTCACCTTCGCGCGCGGACTTGCCATCAAGACCTGCATCGGCACCGAGACGCCGCTCACCGTTCCGGCGCCGGTCAGGAGCCGCTTGCAGGAGCGCGGCGAGGACCCCGCCGACCCCGCGGTAACGCGGCGGCTCTACGAGGGCATGTTCGCGCGCATCGCCCGCACGCACCCGCTGGATTACTACTGGCTCTGGACCCCCGAGACCTGGACCTGGAGCGGCGCCGGCGAGGCCGAGATCGCCGCGACGCTCGCGGACCTGCGCGCCGCCATCGCCGCGGCCGGCAACGTCAAGGCGCCCTTCACGCTCGCTTGCTGCGGCTGGGTGCTCGGGCCGCCCAAGGACAGGGCGCTGTTCGACAAGACGCTCCCCAAGGACATGCCGCTTTCGTGCATCAGTCGGAACGTGGGGTTCGCCTTCGTCGAGCGCGGATTCCGGCAACTCGAGGGCAGGCCCGCGTGGTCAATTCCGTGGCTCGAGGACGATCCGGGCCTGACGATTCCGCAGCTCTGGGTCGGCCGCATGCGGCGCGATGCGGCGGATTCCCTCGCTTACGGGTGCACGGGCCTGATGGGCATCCACTGGCGGACGCGCATCCTGGCTCCGAACATCTCCGCGCTCGCCAAGGCCGCCTGGGATCAACGAGGTTGGAACCCCGACTTCGAGCAGCCGTCCGCGCCGCCGGCGCCGAAACCCTTCGCCGAGGGGGTGGAGGGCGGCAACGTCGCGGCCTTTCCGGGCAACGCCATCGACGGCACCGACGACGACGCCGTCTACCAAACCGTGCGCTACGACGTCCGCGCCTACCGGCTGAAGATTCCGGCCGGCGCCTGCGACGTGACGCTCAAGTTCTGCGAACCGCACTACAAAGCAGCCGGGAAGCGTGTTTTCGGCGTCAAGCTCCAGGGCGCCCAAGTGATCGAGGGCCTCGATATTTTCGCGCGGGTCGGCCCCAACCATGCCCTCGATTTCGTCTTCAAGGACGTCGAGACGCCTGAGGGCGCCCTCGTCATCGAGTTCACGCCCGAGGTCGAATTCCCCAGCATCGCCGGCATCGTCGTCGCGGGCGCCGCCGGCGGCGCGCCCTTCGCGCGCGGGATCAACTGCGGCGGCCCGGCCTATCGAGACTTCGAAGCCGACTTGCCGCCGTCGCCGGCCGACAGTCGCTCGCGCGACCTGCCCTGCGCGGATTTCTACGCCGACTGGGCGGCGGCGGAGTTCGGGCCGGGGGCCGCGGAGGAAATCGCGGCGCTCTTCGCGTCCCTCGATGGCGTCGTCGGATCGAGCGAGAGCGCGGAGCACGCGCGGCTCCCCCGCCCGGCGGCATGGGTCGACGGTCCGGGCGGTCTCAACCCGGATCCGACTCCCTGGGAGGAAGCGCGGAAACGCTACGCCTTCGTCGAGGTCATGGAGGCGCTCCGGCCCCGCGTTGAGGGCGCCGGCAACCTGGAGCGCTTCGACTACTGGCTCAACCACTTCAGGTACCTGCGCGCCACTGGCGAGGTCAACTGCCTCTGGGCGCAATTCAATGAGGCCATGGCGGCGGTCAAGACGGAAAAGGACGCGGCCGCCGGGAAGAAGCGAGCCGCGGAGACGGCGCTGCCCATCAGGATCCGGCTCGTGGCAGCCGTCGGGGAAGCACACCGCCACCTCCTTTCGGCCATCTCGACGACGGGCGGCATCGGCAACGTCACGAACTGGCAGCAGCACATCCTACCCCGCCTGCTTGAGGGCCCGGGCGCCGAGTTGGAGCGGCTCCTGGGCGCGCCGCTCCCGCCCGAGGCGCGGCCCGGACACGCCTATGCCGGTCCCCCGCGGCTTTTCATCCCCGAGGTGCGAACAAGCATCGACGCCGGCGAGGCGCTCAACATCACGGCGGTCGTTCTCGGCTCCGCGATCCGCGAGTTCGGTCTTTTCCACCGTCCACTCGGTCGGGGCGAATTCGCGCGGCAGGCCTTCGCGCCTCTGGGACGCGGCGTCCACCAGGCGGTTCTGCCCGCGCGCGCCATCAGGGACGACTTCGAGTATTACGTCGAGTGCCTGCCGGAAACCGGGGCGGCGCTTAGGTTCCCGGCGGCGGCGCCGGCCGTCACGCAGACGGTAATCGTGATGCGGCCGGAATAGGACCCGGGGCGCCGCGGATGCGCCGCCGCCTTCCGCGACCGCCGGACGCGCGCCAGGCGGCCGCCGCGGCGCGCGGCTCAAATTTTCCCGAGGCGCGCCTGGACGACGCTTAAGGCCTCATCGACCTTGATCCTCTCTTGCGCCGTCGTGTCGCGGTCACGGATCGTCACCGTGTCGTCCTGAATTGTCTGGCCGTCGACGGTGATGCAGTACGGCGTTCCGGCCTCGTCGTGCCGCGCGTAGCGGCGGCCGATCGCATGCTGCTCGTCGTAGCGGGAGTTGATGCCCGCCCGGAAGAACTCCTCGACGATCTCGCGGGCCTTCTCCGGCATGCCGTCCTTCTTGACCAGCGGGAAGACGCCCACCTTGATGGGCGCCAGGCGCGGGTGGAGCTTGAGCACGGTCCTGACGACGGGCTCGCCCTTGGCGTCTCTGCGCGTCTCCTCGCTATAGGCATCGATCAGGTAGACGAGGGTTCCGCGCGTGGCGCCGCCCGAGGGCTCGATCACGTAGGGCGTGAAGCGTAAGGGCGGTTTGCCCGTGGCGGGGTCGTTGCGGGCCGAGTCGGTGTAGACGAGGTGCTGTCCCGAGGCTTCGGCGTGCTTCTTCAGATCGTAGTCCGTGCGGTTGGCGATGCCTTCCAACTCCCCGAAACCCCAGGGATACTCGTACTCGATGTCGTAGCAGTCTTTGGCGTAATGAGCCAGCTCGGCCTTGGCGTGCCGCCTGAACACGAACTTGTCCGGGTTGTTGGCGTACTGCCGCCACCAGCGCATGCGCTCGTTCTTCCAGTATTCGAGCCATTGATCATCGGTTCCGGGCTCGCAGAAGAACTCGATCTCCATCTGCTCGAACTCGCAGGAGCGGAAGGTGAAGTGCTCGACGGTGACCTCGTTCCTGAAGGCCTTGCCCATCTGCGCGATGCCGAAGGGAATCTTCATGCTCACCGCGTTGAGGCAGTTCAGGAACTGGACGAACATCCCCTGCGCGGTTTCGGGGCGCAGGTAGACGGTCGATTTGGCGAGGGCCGCCTCGATGAGGGCGCGCAGCTCAAGCTTCGACTTGTCTTTGTTGGCGACGAAGACGTCGACGACCTCGGCCAGCGGGTCGACCGACCCCAGGAAGGAGCGGAACATGAGGTTGAACGTGCGCTCTTCGCTCAGGAATGGGCAGTTGAAGTCCGGCGTCACGTAGCCGCGGTAGGGGATCTCGACATCAGGGCCGCCGTCAAAACCCGCCAGGACGATCTTGCCCGGTCGGCCTTCCGCCGGCGGCGCCACCGACTTGGTGTGCAGGACGACGTCCTTGTCCCTGGTCTCGACTCTGGCGCCCGGCGCGTGCTGGGTCTTAACGGCCTCGGCCCACAGCTTGGCCGCAGCCTTGTCGGGGGCGCGGATGACGAGGCGCCCGTCGCTTTGGACCTCGACTGGACCGGCCTTGTCCGTCCGGAAGCGTTCCTTCGACAGCTTGCAGTCGACGAGAGGGTCGGAGAACCCGGCCACGTGCCCCGAAGCGCGCCACACCTCGGGGTGCATGATAATGGATGACTCCAGGCCCATGACGTTTTCGCGGCTGTGAACGACGTCGCGCCACCACTCGTTCATCAGGTTGCGCTTGAGCTCGACGCCCAGGGGGCCGTAGTCGTAGGCCGACTTCAACCCGCCGTAAATCTCGGAAGACTGAAACACGAATCCGCGCCGCTTGCATAGCGACACGATCTTCTGCATCAGCTCCTCGCCCGGTTCCCTGGTTTCTTTCCCGTTGCCCATGCTCGTCCCCGCGGCCGCGTTTCCCGCCGCCCCCCGCCCCGGGACCCTCCCCGGAGGCGTCGAACAGGCCGGCGGAACGTCCAACTCTATCAAATTATCGGCCGGCGAGGAAGCCGAGGCGCATGGCGGCGCGGACGCCGCATTGGGTATCATCGTCGGGCATCGAAGCGGGAGCGTCGCCGGACGACCGGCGGCCTCGCGGCCGGAGCGGCACCGTCTCGAGCCGGGGCGCCTTTCAAACGGACGATGCGATTCCAGGAGATCCCTCAATGAGTCGAGCGTTCAAGACGCTCATGGTGACCGGCGGAGCCGGTTTCATGGGCTCCAACTTTATTCGCTACGCCTTCCGGAGCGCCGGGTTCCAGGGGCGCATCCTGAATGTCGACAAGCTGACCTACGCCGCCGACGAGCAGAATCTGGCCGATTTGGCCCCCGAGTCCGAAGCCGGACGTTATCGACTGCTGCGGCGCGACGTCTCCGATCAGGAGGCCATGAATCGGATCGTCCGCGAGGAGCGCGTCGACGGCATCGTCAACTTCGCGGCGGAATCCCACGTCGATCGCTCCATCGTCGCCGCGCAGGCCTTCGGCGCCACCAACATCCTCGGAACGTTGGTGCTGCTGGAGGCCGCGCGCGCGGCTTGGGGCAACCGGCGCGATACCCTCTTTCACCAGGTAAGCACCGACGAAGTCTACGGCTCCTGCCCCGCGCCGGGGGAGTTCGCGGAGGGTGACCGCTATGCGCCCTCGAACCCCTATGCCGCTTCCAAGGCGGCCGCCGACCACCTGGTGCGCTCCTTCGGCGTGACGCACGGCTTGTCCTATACGATCACGATCGCAACCAACAACTACGGGCCCTATCAGTCACCGGAAAAACTCGTTCCCCTGGTTCTGACGCGCCTTTACGCCGGGGAAAAGATTCCGATCTACGGGCAGGGGGACAACGTGCGCGAGTGGCTCTTCGTCGACGACCACTCGAGCGCCGTCTGGACCGTGATCACGCGGGGAAAAGCGGGCCGGACCTACAACGTCGGCAGCGGGGAGCGCCTCACGAACCTCGATCTGGTTCGCCGACTGGGTCGCGCGGCGGCGGCGCGCACGGCCCGCGCGCCGGATTTCTTCGAACCGCTGATCGCCTTCGTGGTCGACCGGCCCGGGCACGACCGGCGTTACGCGCTCAACTCCGCGAAGCTGCGAGGCGAGCTCGCCTGGAAGCCGATCGTGGCGCTCGACGACGGCCTGCAGGCCACGGCCGCGTGGTACGAGCGTAATGAAGCCTGGACGGCCCGCGCGCGCGCAAGGCTGAACGACTGGCTCGCGGCCGAGGGGAAGTAGTGTACCGTTGTTTCTGCATGCGTGATCGGATAAGGAGACGTAACGCGAGATTCTGACAGGACTTGAAAGGGGCCACTCTTCGTGTTGTCCTATTTCAACACAAACAATGAAAGGAGAGAAGAATGGCCCGCAAGAAATCTATCGGGATTCGGTCGAACTTGAAAGGTCTCGTCAGCGACCAGCAGCTTTCGAGAGTGGCTCGGAAGACAGGGTTCGTGAAACGTCGGCACAAGATCAATCCCGCCAAGTTCTTCTGGACGCTGCTCCTGGGATTGGGTAGCTAGGGCGAGCGGCAGATCGCCGGCATGCGCCGAGAATACGAGGCACCGGCCGCTCCCGCGTCTGAAGGCGCAATTCCCTCGCACGCGAATTTGCGTGCTCCTGGACAGCCTCTACGTGAACGATCGGGTCCTGAAGCTCTGCGAGAAGCATGGCTGGCGGTACATGATTACGTTCAAAGA
>MWEK01000040.1 GCA_002070955.1 Planctomycetes bacterium ADurb.Bin069 | reverse complement strand
CGATCGATCCGTCGGCCTTGAGCCCGAGACTGTGCCACCCTCCCGCCGCAATGGACACATAGCCCGTGTTCGGCGTCGGCACTTTGCACTGACCCTCGTTGTTATCGCCCCACGCCACGATCGACCCGTCGGCCTTGAGGCCGAGACTGTGCCGCCACCCCGCCGCAATGGCCACATAGCCCGTGTTCGGCGCCGGCACATCGCATTGGCCCTTGTCGTTCGTGCCCCACGCTACGATCGATCCGTCCGCCTTGAGGCCGAGACTGTGATCATCCCCCGCCGCAATGGCCACATAGCCCGTGTTCGGCGCCGGCACTTTGCATTGGCCGTACTCGTTGCTGCCCCACGCAACGATCGATCCGTCGGCCTTGAGGCCGAGACTGTGCCCTCCCCCCGCCGCAACCGCTCGAAATCCACCGCTGAGATCGACGCCGACAACCGTGCTTCCCCAACCAATGATCCGGCCCTGTTCCGCGGCCAATCCGACTGTTGTCCCTAAAGCCAGCGCGCCAATGATTATCAACACGGCCGAAGCGGTTTTGACCTTCATGGGTTCTCCTTGAGGAGGAACTGTTGTCTCCTGTCAAATCCTTGCAGACGTGCCCGCGATTGAGATTGGTCCGGTTCCGTGATCACGTACTCGCCGGGCCTGAGCAGCACCGTTTCGCCATCGGCAGCGCCGTCCATCGCCGCCTGAATGTCGGCATACTCCGCGCCGCCGTTCTGACCCATAGAACTTCTCGTTGGCGTTTTCACCATGGACGATGCTAATTGGAGACACCTCGGGCTTCAAGCAACAAACGCAGCCGCGCGCTGCTGGCACCTGAGCGGCCCACCCGTTATCCTGGCAACCAACGCGTCACCCCAAGCAAGGAGCCCGCCATGCCCCGCGTCACCAGGCCTGAGTTCGCCGCTTCGCGGTCCCGCGGCGGCCTTCGCGCCGCAATCGCCGCACTGATCGCCTTGGCCTTGCCGGCCTTCTCCGCCGCGCCCGGCGCCGACATCTCCGCCTTGCGGTTGGTGCCCTTCCCCAAGGAGATCGTCCCCGCCGAGGGCGTCTTCAGCCTCGCACCCGGGCTCGCGCTCCAAAGCCCCTCCGGTCTTGCGTCCTTCTTCACGCTCGCGCTCCCGCACCTTGCCCGCGCCGGCTTGAGCGGCATCGTCCTCGAAGCGATCCCCTCGGAGGAAAACGCTTGGAGGTGCGCTTCCGCGCCGGACGGTCCGCTGCCCGACCTCGCCGTGCCCGGCGTCAACGAGGAAGCCTACGTCCTCGTCGTCGAACCCCGGCAGGTCGTCTGCCGGGCGGCGGGTCCGGCGGGGCTGATGTTCGGCCTGCAAACCTTTCTTCAACTCCTGCGCGCCAACCGCGCCGGCGACGCCGTCCCGTGCCTCGTCATTCGCGACTGGCCCTCGCTCAGGTGGCGCTGTTTCCAGGACGATCTGACCCGCGGACCGAGCTCCCGCCTCGCGACTCTCGAGCGCGACATCGCGCTGGGCGCCGCCTTCAAGATGAATCTCTTCACCTACTACATGGAGTCCCAATACGCCTTCAGCAAGCACCCGCTGATCGGCCCTAAGGACGGGTCGTTGCTTCCCGAGGAGCTTGAGCGGCTCGTCGTCTTCGCCAAGCGCCACGGCATCGACGTCCTGGGAAACCAGCAGTCCTTCGCCCACTTCGAGCATATTCTCAAGCACAAGGAATACGCGCACCTCGGCGAGGCGGGCTACATCCTCTCCCCCGTCCTGCCGGAGAGCTACAAGCTCCTCGACGATCTGTACAGCGAGGTCATTCCGCGCCTCCCGTTTCCGTGGTTCAACGTCTGTTGCGACGAAACTTGGGACCTGGGCAAGGGGCCTTCCAAGGACCTGGCCGCCCGGATCGGCGTCGGCGGCGTCTACGTCAAACACATTCAGGAGATCTACAAACTCGTCCACGACCGTTACGGCAAACGCATGCTGATGTGGGGCGACATCATCCTGCAGCACCCCGACAAGCTCGACCGGATTCCCAAGGACGTGATCATGCTGTCCTGGGGCTACGATCCGCGGCCGAGCTTCGAGGACCAGATCACGCCCTTCGTCCGGGCGGGCTACGAATTCCTGGTGTGCCCCGGAGTGAGCGGCTGGAGCCGAATTCTGCCCGACTTCGGCGCCGCCGCCGAGAATATCCGCAACTTCGTGCGCGACGGCGCCAAGCACGGCGCCCTCGGCATGCTCAACACCGCCTGGGATGATGACGGCGAGTCGCTCAACGCGCCCGGCTGGTACGCTTTCGCCTGGGGCGCGGAATGCGCGTGGAACGCGTCGACGACGAGCCTGGAGGATTTCAACCGCCGGGTGGGCGCCGTTCTCTTCGGCGAGGAGGGCGAAGATTTCGGCGCCGCGATCGCGCTGCTCGCCCGGGCTTTCCGCCTGCAGGGCATGGACGGCATGCACAACCGGCGCTTCTGGAAGGACGACTTCGCCCCCGCGGCGCCGCCGGCGGCCATCACGCGGGCGGCGGAGAGGCTGAAGGCCCTCGTCGACCCGGCCATGGAGCGCCTCGAGCGCTGCGCGCGGACGGCGTCCGCCAACAACGAGCTGCTCCCCTACTTCCTCTTCGGCGCGCGGCGCATGGGGCATATCGCGGACCGCATGCTCGACGGCCTCGCCGCCGCGGAGCACTGTCTGCGCGCGGCGCGGGGACCTGCCGCCGAGGCGCCCGCGGAGTTCGCTAAGGCCCGCGCGCTCGTCCAGAAGCAGCGCTTGGCGGTGGAGGCCCTCGCCCAGGAGTGGGAACGACTCTGGCGCGAGGAGAACAAACCCTACGCGCTGGACTGGAGCCTCCGGCGCTACGCGGCGGCCGCCCGGCGTTACGAAACCCTCGCCGCCAAGCTCGAAGCCGCGGCGGCCGCGGTCGCGGCCGGCAAGCCGGTGCCGGCGCCCGCCAAGCTCGGCCTCGCGCTTCCGGAGCCGCTCTCCCGCCGGACGCAGCCGACGGGCAGCGAGCCCGCGCCCTTCGCGCCCGAAACGCCCTGGGCGGACGGCGCGGCGACGCACCGCCTGGCCCTCGAAGTCAAGACGGGCGGCGTCGAGCGCCGCGACCTGCCCATCGAGACGGCGCTCGCGCTCCCCGCCCCTCTCGAGGGGCAACCGGTGCGTGCGTTCCTCGCCGAATCCCCGGGCCGCCTCCGCGAGGTGCCGGCGCAACTGGAGCCTCGGGGCCAAGGCGCCCCGATTCTCACGTGCATCCTTAGGGGCACGCTGCCCAAGAACGCGACCGCCGTCGTCTGGGTTTACCTCGGCCTGCCGGCGGCGCCCGCGCCCCTTCCGGAATCCGTCGCCGCGACGCCGGCGCCCGGCGGCGCCTTCTGGATCGAGAACGACAAGGTGAAGCTGCTCCTTGCCCCGGAGGGCGGCCACATCTACGTCTGGGAGGTCAAGGCCGCGTCGAACCGCGACATCACCATGCCCGGCGTCACGGGCTGGGCCGGTTTCGCCGACATGGCGTTCAACTATCGCGCCGCGCGGCACGAGCTCGCCCCTCGCGCCAGGGGACCGGCGCTCTTCCGTTGCGACTGCGTCGAACCTCAATCCGGCCTGGTCAAGACGGTGAGTTTGTTCGCTGGAGTCGCCTGGGTCGAGGTGGTCCTGAGCGAGCCCGTGGGCCATTACTGGGATTTCGACGATCCGGCCAACTTCGCGGCGGACGGGCCCGCGCCGGGCCGATATCTCTTCTCGACCGGCGCCGCCGGCCCGGTGGGAACGTAGGCCGCGGGCGTGCCCGCCCAGGTGGCGCAACCCGGCGCCTTCTGGGGCATCAAGTGGAATCGGAACGGCCTTGCGCTGGGCCTCGCCACCCCCGAGACGGCCGCTCGGCACCTCGTGGCGCCCGGCGCCGGCGCGGGCGGGGTCGGCATCGAGTCCTCGCCGCCCGCGAACCATTTCGTGACCTACGGGGGCGTTCTCGACGGCGACCCGGCCGGCGTCATGGCGAGCCTGGCCGCCACGCTCGATTTCAGGAATCAGCCCGAGGTGGTGTCGCGCGGGCTGCAGGCGCGCCCGTAACGGGATTCGACCGCCTCCCGCGGGCCGGATTCACGCCTCGCTGAAAGCGGCAGCTCGAAACTCCCGCCCGTTTTCGGGGTAGGATATATCATATAGAGTTACGGCGCGGCGCTCCTGCGTGCGGGACCTCTGGGTACAGGATCGCTTGGTACACTGGCGCGGCACCCTCTTCATGTGTGGACAACCTCATGCCGATCATCGAGTTCGAACGCGGTAACCTGCGCGGCAAGCGCTTCGTGCTTCCCGCGGGCGGAGTCATCCGCATCGGCCGCGACCAGACCTGTCAAATCAAGCTGCGGGACGCCATGGTGTCCCGCGTGCACTGCGTCCTGCGCGGCGAGAAGGGCGTCTGGACCGTCGAAGATGCGGGCAGCAGCAACGGCACCGCGATCAACGGCGCCGTCCTTCCCAAGACCGTGCTCGTTCCCGGCGACATGGTCCGCGTCGGCGACTCGGTGTTCTCCTTTCTCGCGACGCAGGACGATCCCTGGGTCGGCAAGGCGCTGGGGGGCTACCGCCTCAAGGCGCGCATCGGCCGGGGCGGCATGGGCACGGTCTACCGCGCGCACCAGCTTTCGCTGGAGCGCGAGGTCGCCCTGAAGATCCTGGCCACCACGCTCGCCAAGGACCCCGACTTCGTGTCCCGATTCATGCAGGAGGCCCGCGCGGCGGCCCGCCTCAACCATCCCAACGTGGTCCAGATCTACGACGCGGGCAGCGATGGGAACACGTATTTCATCGCCATGGAGCACCTGCCGGGCGGAGCGCTCGAGGATGTCATGATCGCGCGCGGCCCGATCCCCTATCGGGAGGCCGTGCCCATCGCCTGCGACGCCCTGAAGGCTCTAGCTTTCGCCCAGGCGCACGGCATCGTGCACCGCGACATCAAGCCCGGCAACCTGCTCTTCGCCCACGACGGCACGGTCAAGGTCTGCGATCTGGGCATCGCGCTCGACCTGCGCCGGCCCGGCGCAGGGCGCGAGATGGCGACGGCCGGCTCGCCGGCCTACATGGCGCCCGAGCAGGCGCGCGGCGAGGCGCTCGATCACCGCGCCGACCTGTACGCCCTCGGCGCCACGCTGTATCACGCCATCGCGGGGACTCCCCCCATCGACGGCGCGACCGTGAAGGAGATCCTCAACAAGAAGGTGACCCAAGAGGCGCCGCCCCTCAGGGAACGCGTCCCCGAGGTGCCGCCGCGTCTCTCCCAGGCCGTGGGGAAGCTTCTCGCTCTTTCGCCCGCCAACCGCTTCTCCACGGCGCAGGAGGCCGAGGAGGCCTTGAACGCCGCCATGAGCGCCCCCTCGCCGGCGCCGGCCGCGCCGCGCAGAAGCCCGGCGGCGCGCTCCGCGTCCTACAAGAAGCGGGCGCCCGTCGGGCCGAAGGCGGCCGCGGCCGCCGGAGTGGCCCTGCTGGTTTTCATCGGCGCGCTCCTGGCGGTCAAGCACTCGAGCGCGCCCGAACGCGCCACGCCGGCCAAGGAGCCGCCCAAGCGCGTCGAGGTCGTCGATCCATCCAAGGCCGTGATCGCGCCCGATCCCCTCCTCGCGGAGCGCGAGCGGCAGCGCGCCGAGGAGCGCGAGCTCGCCAAGGCGGAGGAACGCGCCGCGCGCGCCGTCGAGGAGCACACGGCCCTCGTCGAGCGCCTGCTCGCCGCGAAGGATTTCCGGGGCGCCGCCGCCGCGCTGGACGACTTTCCCGCATCGACCGCCGCCACGGCCGCGAGGGCCAAGCTGCGCGCCGAGTTCATCGCGAAGGTCAAGACCGAACTGACCGCGTGCGGAACCCGTGTAGCGGAGATGTGCGACGCCGCCCGGTTCGATGACGCCCGCGCCGAGGTGGAGGCGCTGCGCGCCAAGCTTCCCGCCACCGAGGGCGCCGGCATCGACGAGCTGGCGCGGTCCGTCGTGCGCGCGGAGGAGCGGCGCGCCGCCGCCTTGCAGGATGTGGCCCTCGCCACGCGCGATGTCATGCGGCGCGCGGCGGTGCTCGACTTCGCGGCGGCGTCCAAGGCCCTGGCCGAGTTCGTCGCCGATCGGCCCGGCTCGGAGGCTCTATACGCGCCGCTCAAGGCCGATTTGGAGGGGGCGGAGAAGATCTGGCAGCTTCTGTCCAAGTCCATCGATGCGGCCGTCAAGGCTAGGAAGCCGTTGGCCCTGACGTTCCCCTCCGATCGGCTCGGGGGCCCGACCGAGGGCCGGTTTCGATTGACGGGACTGGCGCACGACCGGCTGAGTTTCGAGGAGATCGACGGCAAGCGGCGCAAGGACATGCGTTCTCTCTTCGATCTCGCGCCCGAGGCGCTGGGCGCGTTGCTCGGCGAACCGAACCTCAAGGCGCCGCTGGGCCTGTTGTGCCTGCTGCGGGCGGGGCCTGATTCGGCGATGGCTTCGCTCCTCGCGAACGATCTCCCCGCCGGGGTCCGCGCCGCCAACGAACGGCACTTGGACGCGCTGTCCGGGTTTTGGCTCGACGCGCGCCACGCGTCGCTCAAGCGCTTTCGCGAGGAGACGGCCGCGGCGAAGAACCCGCCCCTGGAGGCCCTGGGCTTCTCGGCGCGCGAGGCGCTGACGCTCCTCCTCGCCTGGAAGAGCGCCCACCCGGACATCGTGGCGGCGCTCAAGGCGTGGTTCCTCGCGGACAGGAGACAGTATCTTGCCAGCGGGCCCCTCGACAGCTTCTTCCACGCACCGACGGTGAAGTCGCCGCGCGCGGGCTTCGTCCACCTCGTCTATGACTTCGCGACGGAGGACCAGGTCGCCGACTTCGTCACCGCCGTCGCCGCGAAGCCGCCCGGCAGAACCGGCGCGCGCCCGGAGCCCGCCCCTGAAGAAAAGCCTGCCGTCAGGTGGCTCGCCGACAAGAAGGCCATGCAGCTCACCGGCGAGGCGCGCTTCCTCCGCGAAGATCCCTTCGAGGAATCGATCATCGTCACGGGCAAGGTGACCGGGTGCTTCCCCGAATCCCCGAACGTGAACATCGCGTTTTTCACGTCGGCGACCGACCGCGTGACGATCGCGCTGGGAGAGCTGGACCTCGAGGCCTGGTGGCGCCGGAGAGGGCAGCCCATGCGGCCCGAATACGTGGTCTTCGGCATGGGCTACTACCTTCCCATCGAGCTCAACAACAACCCCGGAGGAGGCGGAGGACAACCTTCGCTGCTGCCTCGCGGCGCTTTCGGCGGAGCGCTGTTCGCGGCGGGCGGCGGGCGCGGCGGAATCGGCGGCGGGCGTGGCGGCCTTCCGGGCGGTATTCCGGGT
Organism: Planctomycetes bacterium ADurb.Bin069; assembly: GCA_002070955.1. Taxonomy (GTDB): domain Bacteria; phylum Planctomycetota; class UBA8108; order UBA8890; family UBA8898; genus UBA8898. The sequence goes on along the minus strand of MWEK01000040.1, from coordinate 30,194 downwards.
GGCGGCGGCGGCGGGCGCGGCGGGGCCCCTGGCGGCATTCCGCCCGGCGGCCTTGACGGCTTCCTGAGAGGCCTGCGCAACCTCGGCCCCATCTACATCCGCGAACCCTCCCTCGTGATCATGGGCGGCGAGCACGGCCGGAATCTCGGCCACTGTCCCGAGCAGCTCCTCTGGGGCCAGGGCGCGGGCGGCAAGATCGGCGCGCCGCTGCATTACCAGATCGGCGTCAGCAAGGGGGCGATTCAGTGGGCGATGCGGGGCAAGCTCGTGCCGTACGCCAAATCGCCCGAGATCGCGCGCCTGGGCGACACGCTCTCGCCGCAGGGCTCGTTCTCGCTTTTCACGGGGGAAAGCACGGTGCTGTACGGCGGCATCGAGGTCCAGGCAAAGCTCAGGACCGAATGGGTCGCGAAGGAGGCGGACCGGCGGGCGCAGGAAGACCTCGCGCGGGCGCTGTCCGGCAACGAAGCCGCCGGAGCGCCGGGCGGCGACCGCGCGTCGAGGTTTGTCGCGCCGCAACCCTGACGGGACGGCGGGCCCGCTCTTGCCAACAATCGGGGGCGGGCGCTACGATCGGGAGAGGCGTGAGGCGCCGCCCTCGTCACGGGCTTCAAAGGAGAGAAAGCTATGCGCACCTGCCGGCATTTCGTGTGGTTGTCGCTCGCGGCCGTGCTGTGTCTGAGCGCGGGCTTTGCCCGGGCGGGCGAGGAGCCCGCGCCGAAGGAGCCGCCGCGCAAGGGCGAAGCGGCCGAGAGCGGGGACCAGGCGGCGGACAAGAAGCCGGCCGAGGAGAAGAAGCCCGCCGAGTACCTCGGCGAGTACGTCTGGGGCCCGCACATCTCGAAGGCCGACTTGGAGGGCAAGGTCCTGCTCTGCGTGGGCTTCGAGGGCGCCGAACGCACCGCGGCGGCCATCCCGACCATGGCGCTCGGCCAGATCAAGGACACCAAGAACCTCCAGGTCGTCCTCGTGCTCCTTGACAAGGCGAACATCTCCAAGGCGCTCAGGATGGCCACGGCGACGAAGATCAGCCTGCCGATCGTCATGGACGCCAAGATCGCGGGCCTCAAGGTGGAAAAAGACGACAAGGGCAAGCCCAAACAGACGATGCTCATCAGGAGGCCCGACGGCCGCGAACTCTACTCGGGCCCGCCGGACCCCATGAAGGCCCCCGCGGCCATCGACGATGTGAAGAAGGCGCTGGCGGAGTTCCCGTCGCCCCTCATGGGCGGCCGCACGTACAAGAAAGTCGGCGCGGCGGTGAAGCAGCTCGCCTCCGCGACCACCTACGCGTCCATCGTCGCCTCCCTCAAGACCAAGGACAAGAGCAAGGATCCCGTGGAGCGGGACGAGGCCCGCGCGCTGGCCTACGCCATCGAGAACTACGGCAACCTGCTCCTGGCGAAGGCCGAGTATTTCGAGTCCATCCACCTGCCGACCGCACAGGACACCTACGCGGCGGTCGCCAAGGCCTTCAAGGGCCTGGAGTCGGGCGCGAAAGCCGAGGAACGCCTCAAGGCCATCAAGGAAGACAGGGCCACCGCGGTGGAACTGGCGGCGTGCAAGCTCGCCGATCAGATCCGGCAGCAGGCCGGCCTCCTGGCGCCGGCCAAGGGCGCCGAGGCCGTCGATCTCGGCAACCCGGAGTGCCTCAAGGCGCCGTACAACAAGGCCGCCGTCGCCAAGCTCATGCCGAACGTGGCCGCCTTCAAGAAGAAATACGGGGACAGCCGCATCGCCGAGGAATGCCGCGCGCTCCTGGAGACCTACGGCCTGAAGGACGACGCCAAGTGAGGCCCGCCGCGGCGGGCGGGCGGTCGCAGCATGAGTCGGCCCAGGGCCACGGCCAAGATCAAGTGCGTCCCTGACGATTTTATAGTGGAGGAGCTGACCCGCGTCGCGCCGGGCCGGGAAGGTCCTTTCGCGCTCTATCGCCTCACGAAGACGGGCCTCGGCACCATGGAGGCCGTCGAGCGCATCGGGCGGGCGTGGGGCGTCGGCGGGGAACGGATCGCGTACGGCGGCTTGAAAGATCGCCACGCCCGCACGGTCCAGCACCTGACCATCGCGCGGGGGCCGCGCCGCGGCCTGGACTTGGGCGCCCTCGCGTTGGAGTACCTGGGACGGGTCGCGCGCCCCTTCGCCCCGCAGGCGATCGCGGGAAACCGCTTCACCGTGGTGATCCGCGACCTAGGCGCCAATCTGAGCGCGCGCGCGGCACCAATCCTTGACGCCATGGCGCGGGACGGCCTGCCCAACTACTTCGACAGCCAGCGCTTCGGCTCGGTGGGATCGAGCGGGGAGTTCGTGGCGGAGCGCTGGATCGCGGGCGACTTCGAGGGCGCCCTCAGGCTGGCGCTCGCCACGCCGCACCCCCACGACCGCGCGCCGCAGCGCGCCGTCAAGGAGACGCTCAGGAGGCACTGGGGCGACTGGAGGGCCTGCAAGGCCGCCCTGCCGCGTTCCCACGAACGCAGCATCGTCACCTACCTCTGCGACCACCCGGCGGACTTCCGCCGCGCCTTCGCGCGCCTGAACCGCCGCCTGAGGAGCCTGTACCTGGCGGCCTTTCAAAGCTTCCTCTGGAACGACCTGCTCGCCCGCTGGATCGCGGGCGAATGCCCGGCCGAGCGCCTCCTCCCGCTGCCGCTAAAGTTCGGGCCGGCGCCCTTCTTCGGCGAACTCGGCGCCGAACTGCGCCGCCGCGTGCACGCCGCCCGCCTGCCGCTGCCCTCGGCGCGCCTGCGGAGCGCCGATCCGCCCGTCATGGATCTCATCGACGCCGTGCTCGCGGCGCGCGGCCTCCGGTTGCGCGACCTCAGGATCAAGCATCCCAAGGACAGCTTCTTCTCCAAGGGCGAACGGGCGGCCGCGGTCCTGCCGGCGCGGCTCTCGCACTCGGCGGCGGAGGACGAGCTCTATCCGGGCCGCATGAAGCTGGAACTGCGCTTCGACCTGCCCCGCGGCGCCTACGCCACCCTGCTCGTCAAGCGCCTGGGGCCGGCGATCGGCGCCGAAGCCGACTTCGGGGCGGACGAACCCGACTCCGCCTGTTGAACCTCGGCCCGGCTTCGCCTATCATGGCGTCCACTTCCGCCGCGGTTCCGGTGGGCGCGACGCGCCGGCGGCCGCGGCGTAGGCCGCCGGTTTTCGTGCAAACATACAAGGAGCACGCATGAGCGAGAGGCAGTTCAAACCCTACGTCCCGCCCGAATCGGATATGAAGGAATTCACCATCAGGGCCCTGGTGATCGGCCTGGTCATGTGCGTCATCCTCGGCGCCGCGAACGCCTACCTCGGGCTCAAGGCCGGCATGACCATCGCCGCCACCTACCCGGCGGCGGTCATCGGCATGGCGGTCCTACGGATGTTCCGCGGGACGATCCTCGAGGAAAACTACGCGCGAACCGTGGGCTCCATCGGCGAATCGGTGGCCGCGGGCGCGATCTTCACCATCCCCGCCTTCCTGATCGCCGGAGTATGGACCGAATTCTGGTCGGCCCAACACTACTTCGAGGCCTGCGTGATCATGCTGATCGGCGGCATGGTCGGCATCCTGTTCGTGGCGATCCTCAGGCGCGTCATGGTCGAGGACAAGGAACTGCCCTTCCCCGAGTCCGTGGCCGCGGCCGAGATCCACAAGGCCGGCCGCACCGGCAAGGGCGAGGCGAAATTCCTCTTCGCCGCCATGGGGCTGGGCGGGTTGATTCAGATCTTGAAGGAGATCAAGGTCTTCGCCGCCGACTGGTCGCACTTCATTCCCTTCAGCGCCAAGAAGATCCCCCTGGTCGGCGGCGGGTCGGCCCCGACAGGCGGCGGCGCCCTCCTGAGCTCGCCCGGCGTGAGCCCCGCCTACATGGGCGTCGGCTACATCATCGGCCCGCAACTGGCAAGCCTCAACTTCGCGGGGGGGCTCCTGGCCTGGGGGCTTTTCGTACCGTTGCTTCTCTTCTTCCTCGGCCCCGGCATCGACATCGACGGCGTCGCCAAGGGATGCTTGGTCGAGTCGGCCCTCGTGAGGGAGGTGCGCGCCGACGAAAAGGCCAAGGGCGCCGTGCCGGACGCGACGGCGATCCATAACCGCGCCACGCGGATTCAAGCCAAGCAAGAGCGCGAAGCGAACATCGCCGCTCTGGCGGCCAAGAGCGAACGGACGCCGCAGGAGGATGCGGCGCTGGACAAAGAGCGGGACAAGGCGACGGCGGATCCCTTCACCCCCGAGGAGGCCGCCCTGTACGCGCGGGCGCGCGATACCGCCGAGGCGCGGCTGGTTGCCGGCGGCGAGGAGCTGGAAACGGCGCGGTCCCAGTCCTGGACCAAGGCCGCCGTCGGCGTCTGGAAGGATATCGTGCGCAAGATCGCCATCGGCGGCATGCTCTTGAGCGCCGCCTACACTCTCTTCCGCATGCGCAAGAGCCTGGCTTCCGGCCTCTCGCGCGCCATCGGGGATGTCAAGAAGGCCGCGGGCGGCGCGGCGCATTCCGTGCCGCGCACCGACAAGGATCTGAACTTCAAGACCATCGTTTTCGGTCTCGTCCTGGCCTCGCTGGCCACCTTCGCCGTCTACTTCTACTTCGCCGGCGACACGGTCGCGGCCATCGTCGCCACCGCGGTGATGATCGTCGCGGGCTTCTTTTTCTCCGCCGTGTCGGGGAACCTCGTGGGCCTCATCGGGTCAAGCAACAATCCCATCAGCGGCCTCACGATCTCGACCCTGCTGATCGCGGCGCTCCTCATGGTGGCCCTCGGCGTCACGGGCATCGAGGGCGTCGCGGCGGTCCTGGGCGTCGCGGCGGTGATCTGCGTCGCCGCGGCCGTCGCCGGCGAGATGCTCCAGGATCTCAAGGTCGGGCACATCCTGGGGGGAACGCCGTGGAAGATGCAGCTCGGCGACATGGTGGGCGTCGTCCTGGCCGCGGCGGTGATGTTCTTCCCGCTGTGGATCCTCCACGAGGGCGACAAGGTGGGCGGCGGGCTGGGCGGCTCGGTCTACCCCGCGCCGCAGGCCAGCCTCATGGCGGCCCTCGCCCAGGGCATCGTGGGTGGCGACATGGCGTGGCCCTTGGTGGTCGCCGGCATGCTCATGGCCTTCGGCCTGATTCTCGTCAGGGTCAGAAGCCCCATGCTGGTCTGCGTGGGCATGTACCTACCTCTGGAGACATCCTTCGCCATCTTCATCGGCGGCATGATCAAGGGGCTCTTCGAGAAATTCGCGGCGGGGCGCAAGTTCAACGACGCCCAGAAAATCCGCTCGGAGAACAACGGCGTCCTCCTGGCCTCGGGGCTCATCGCCGGCGAGGCCTTGGTCGGGCTGCTCTTCGCCGCCTTAGCGGTTTTGGACTTCAACTACGCCGAAGCGCTGCCGGGCCGCTTCGCCTGTCTACCGCTGCCCTTCGTGGTCAGCCTGCTCGTCTTCGTGCTGGTCGCCGTGGTCCTGATTCGTACGCCGCTCCGGAACGCGGGCAGCCCGGACGACCCCGCGCCCCCGAGCGCCATGATGTGAACCGTCCCGTGAAACGCCTCTGTCACTGAAGGAGCTGCGCCATGTCGAAAGCGATTGAAGGCCTCACCCCTCCCCTCCTCTGGAAGTACTTCGCCGAGATTTCGAAGATTCCCCGCGGCTCGAAAAACGAGGCCGCCATCACGAAGTACGTGGCGGCGACGGCCAAACGCCTCGGCCTCGCCTTCCAGGTCGACCGCTTCGGGAACGTGGTGGTCAGAAAACCGGCGACCGCGGGCCGGGCTCAGGCGCCCTCCGTGGCGCTCCAGGGGCACCTGGACATGGTCTGCGAGAAGAACAAGGACAAGGTTCACAACTTCGAGAAAGACCCCATCGTCCTGGTGAGAAAAGGCAACGAGCTGATGGCCGACGGCACGACGCTGGGGGCCGACAACGGCGTCGCGGTGGCCACCAACCTGGCAATCATGGAGGACACGAGCCTTCAGCACGGGCCGCTGGAGCTCCTCTTCACCGTGGACGAGGAGACCGGCCTCACGGGCGCCAACAACCTCGGCCCGGACTTTCTGCAGAGCAAGATCCTGATCAACCTGGACTCCGAGGAGCTCGGCGCGCTCACCGTCGGCTGCGCCGGCGGCAGGACGACGACCGCGCGCTGGGAGGCCGCCCGCGACGACGCCCCCGCCAAGGCCGTGGCCGCCCACGTGACGGTCAAGGGCTTGCGCGGCGGGCATTCGGGCCTGGAGATCGACAAGGGCCGCGGCAACGCCATCAAAATCCTGGCGCGCGTCCTGCGCGCCCTGGACGAGGCGGGCGTGAGAATCGCATCGATCGAGGGCGGCAACAAACACAACGCGATTCCCAGGGAAGCCCAGGCCAAGGTGAGCGTCCCCGCCGCGGCGTGGGAAGCCGCGGCCGCCCGCGTCGCGGCCCTCGCGCCCGTTCTCAAGGCCGAGATCGCCGCCGTCGATCCCGACCTCGCCATCGCCATCGAACCCGTCAAGGCCGGCGGAAAACTCAAGGTCCTGAAAAAAGCCCTCCAGAAGAAGCTCCTCGCGGCGCTGTCGGCGCTGCCGCACGGCGTCGTCAAGATGAGCGCGGAGATCGCGGGCCTGGTGGAAACGTCCCTGAACATCGCCATCATCAAGACGACTCCCAAGGCCATCGAATTGGTGACCAGCCAGCGCAGTTCGGTCGCCTCGGAGATCGACGAGATTTGTCAGACCGTGGAGGACATCGCCACCCTTGCCGGCGCCGCCGTGAAGACCGCTGATGGCTATCCGGGCTGGAAGCCGGACCTCGACTCCCCCATTCTCAAGATCGCCAAGCGCACCTACGCGGAGCTCTTCGGCAAGGAGCCCGAGGTCGCGGCGGTCCACGCGGGCTTGGAGTGCGGGATCATCGGCGAGAAGTACCCGGGCATGGACATGGTTTCCATGGGACCGTCGATCTCGGGCGTCCACTCTCCCGACGAGAAGATTGAAATCGACACGGTGCCCAAGTACTGGACCCATCTGCTCGCCATTCTCAAAAGCGTGAGCGACGAGGCGGGCGCTTCCGCGCAGACCGAGCCGCTTGGCGCCCAGTATCCGGGCTGGTCGGCGCACTGAGCCCCGGCCGTGGGCCACCCGTTCGTTATTCTCGCCCTCGGGATCGGGATCGTCGTGGGCGCGATCCTGATTCTGCGCATCAACGCTTTCGTGGCCCTTATCACGGCCGCCCTCGCGGTCAGCCTTTGCGCCCCGGGCGCCCTGGACCAGAAAATCACGCGCGTCGCCGTGGAATTCGGCGCGACGGCCGGCAAGATCGGCATCGTCATCGCCTTCGCCGCGGTCATCGGCGACTGCCTGACGCGCAGCGGCGCGGCCGACCGCATCGTCCGCTTCCTGATGCGGCTTTTGGGCGAGCGGCGCGCCCCGGCCGCGCTCATGGCCAGCGGATTCGTGCTCTCGATCCCCGTCTTCTTCGACACGATCTTCTATCTCCTGCTGCCCCTGGCGCGCTCGACTCACCGCCGGACCGGCATACGGTATCTCCTCCTGATCCTTGCGATGGGCGCGGGCGCCTCGATCACCCATTCCATGGTGCCTCCCACCCCGGGGCCGCTGATCCTGGCGGACATCTTCAAGATCGACCTGGGCATCATGATCATGTTCGGGCTGGCGGCGTCGCTGCCCACCGCCGTCGTGATTTATTGCTTCGTCGTCTGGTGGTCTCGGAAGTTCGACATCCCCATGCGGCCCCTGGCCTCGGCGCTGCCTGAGCCCGAGCCGCTGCCCGACGCCCAGCTTCCCGGGCTCTTCGCCGCGTCGCTCCCCATCACCCTGCCGGTCCTCCTGATCTCCCTTAACACCTTCGCAAGCAGCCTGGCCAAGCTCCCCGAGGGCGGGAAGGACTTCGCCCGCCTGGCCGAGATCACCGCGATCGTCGGCAACCCGAACCTCGCGATGCTCTGCTCGGCGGTCATCGCGGCGGCCGTCCTCGCGCGGCGGCGCAAGCCCGGGCGCGCCGCGATGGCGCGCCTAGTGGAGAGTTCGCTCTCCAGCGCGGGGTTGATCATTCTCATCACCTCGGCGGGCGGGGCCTTCGGCGCCATGCTCAAGGAAGCCCGAATCGGGGACTCCGTCGAGCAGATGTTCTCCGCTTCGGGAGGAGCGCTCGGCGGGATGAAGCTGCTTCTGGCGGCGTTCCTCGTGGCCTTCGTGATCAAGTTCGCGCAAGGATCCAGCACGGTGGCCATGCTGACGGCGGGCGCCATGATGGCGGCCCTGATCGGCGCGCCCGAGACGCTCGGTTTCCACCCGGTCTACGTGGCCCTCGCCATCGGTTGGGGGGCTCAGTGCGGCAACTGGATGAACGACAGCGGCTTCTGGGTCTTCGCCAAGATGGGCGGCTTGACGGAGGTCGAGGCTCTCAAGACGTGGACCGTCACCGTCAGTCTGACGGCCGTCGTCGGATTGGCGGTGACCATGACGCTCGCGGCGCTGTTGCCCTTCGCGTGACGGGACGGCGGCGGCGCCGCCGAGCACCGCGGCGGAACGAAGCCGAGCGCGGCGTTACTTGCGCTTCTTACCGAGGCGCGCGCGCATCTCGCGCTTGCCCATGCCGCGCAGCGCGACGAGGGCCGCCGCGGTCTTCTGTCTGATCCTCAGGCGCCCGCTCTTCTGCTCCCACTTGTAGACCGAGTTCGTGCTGACGCCGACGAGCTTCCCGAGCTCTCCCTGGGAGACGCCGAGCTTGAGGCGCAGACCCTTGATGGTCTTGGCGCTGAAGCGCGCTTTGGCCACGTCGCCGGGCGCCGCCTTGGGGACGGCGCCCTCGATCGCCTCGATGCGGGACCACACGCGCTTGTGCTCCGCTTCCAGCTTGGCCATGCGCCGCTTGAGATCCGCGACCCAGCGTTTCAGCGCGGCGCCGTCCTTCTGGAACTTCCCGAAAGTCGGTTTAGCCGCCTTGCGCGCAAGTCTGTGAATCTCATCTCTCAGGACTACGGCAATGTTAGGCATGGAATCTCCTTTCGCCATGCATCGGATGCCATCGCCATATTGTACCCTACGAGTTGGAAAACGTCCTCATATTACCCTTCGCCAAGATTGCGGCGGCAGCATCGGCGCCTTTGCTTCACTCCGCGGCGTCGGTCATGGGAACTTTGACGCCGTTGACGAAGTGGGGCTTCCCCGTCTTCTCGGCGAGCGCCGCGGCTTTCGCCTTCGCCTCGGCTTCCTTCGAAAAGGGAAAGCAGGCCATCTCCTTGAATCCGTCGTTAAAGACCTTCCACACCAGCTTAACACGCTTGGTCGCCACGGATCGCGGCGGCCTAACGGCGATTTTCCGGGGCGGACGCACGCGCTTTTCCTCGGCCGCCCGGAGAGCCTCCGCGGCGCGGCGGGCGATGCGAGCTTTGTTGGAAAGCCTCATGGCCATGTCTTTGTCCGTTCCGAGGACGGGATTATCCGCGTAAATCCCGGCGACGTTCGTCATTCATTGTTACGTTGCCGATTCACGTTATGTTTGCCCCCCAAACACCGTCCGAAGCAAAAAAGCCTTGCGGCATCGCCTCGGACCACACCCGCTCAGCCCGCGTTCACCCCCGCGCATCCATGAATCCGTCCACGGCGGTGAACTTCATTCGTGATCGGACAAGCAGCCGTAAGGCCTTCTTTTGAAGAGGGTCGAAATAGGCGGCTCTTCGGCGGCTCCCGTCCTTCAGCCAAGAGCCGCGCGGACGGCCGCCAACCGGCGCGCGGCGTCCTTCTTCCTGCGTCCGAGGCCGGCCGGCGCCGCGGCTGGGACCGCATCGCCCGTTTTGTCCACAGACGCAGCCAACGCAAGCCCCGGGCCTTTGTCCGCGGCCGTGGACTCCGGCGGGGCGCCGTAATACGGCATCACCCCCACATCCCGGCGCGAGCCAGGCTGTGGCAAGTAGGACGCCGCCGGAACAACTTGCAGTGGAAATCACGGCCGCGCCGCGTTAGAATACCACCATGTCAAAAGAACAGCGTCGCGAAAGAGAAACCAAGAAAAAGCCCCAGAAATCGAAGGAAGAGAAGCGCGCCGAGAAGCGCGCCAAGAGGGAAGCCCGCAAGCATTCGGACTGATCCGCACTCCTCTCGTTCCTTCGTCTCGACCGGCGCGAGCGAATCGCCGCGCTTTCCGGGGATGGCCGCGGGGCGCGTGCCGGCGACGGTCGCGCCGCGGCGCGGCTGTGCCATCAGTCGCCGCCCGGCTTCAGCCCGCGCAGCCGCTCCAGGAGGCGCCTCAAGCCGTCGGTGTCGAGGGCGCAGTAGCGCCGCAGCTCGCCGGCGGCGCGCCGCCGCTCCGCCGCCGTCATCTCGCCGCCCCTGAGCAGCAAACGCTCGAGCCGCGCGCTCGCGACGCCGCCTTCCGCGATCTGGAGTTCCTCGTACCCGGGCCCCGGAACCAAGGCCGGCAAAACGCTTTTGATGCTGAAGCTTCCGGCGAAGTCCGGGTGATAAACGTATGTCCGCACGACGGGCAGGAGATCGAGGAGTTTTTCGGCGATAGCCATGAGTTCGTCGGCGAGTTCAGGCGCGGCGTCGGCGAGAGCTTCGAGCTGCCGGCGTTCGAAGGGGGCGTTGTACGCCACGATGGAGCGGGCGTCTCGACAGGCTTCGGCCACCCGCCGGGCAATCTCCGGCCGCGGATCGTCGGGGCCCTCCGACAGCCACTCGTAGTGAACGACCGCGCCGTCGCGCGACAGGCGGTGGCAACTGAACTGCGCCGGCACGGAAGCGTAAGGATGGCAACCGTTCCAAACGGGAATGGCCGGCGCCACGGTCTCGAAGTCGAGAAAGGCGATGGGCTCCTCGAAATCCCGCAGGGCGCCGGCCAGGCCGGGCTCGACGACGAGGCGGCCCGTCGTCACCGCCCGCCGCTGGCGCTCCTGGATTTCGCTCAGCTTCAAACCGGCGGGCAGGCGGTCGATGGTCTCAATGCCGCTGGCAAGGAACTTCTCCCCGCCCTTCTTCACGCGGTAAAGCGTGCTCACGTGGTACCGCGGAAGAGCTCCCCGGCAACGGTCGATGAAGGGGCAGGCGTAGGGCTGCGCGCAGTGCTCGCCCACCGACGCATCCGGCAGACCGCCGGCGAGCACGCGGAGCTGCTCCGCGATGAGACGGGGGAGCTCACGCTGCAGCGCTCCGACCCTCGCCGACACGTCCGCCCGCTTGAAAAGATGCGAGAGATCGGGATAGACGCACGCCGGGTTGAGGTGCATCAGTTCGGCCCGCTTCAGCGCGAGGCCGTTGCTCAGGAGGATATACGCCTGGACGGCGACATCGGGGATGTGCTCGTCCTTGACCCTTGTCGAGGACTTGACCTCGATGAGGTTGAAGCCGTCGCCCGCGCGCTCCAGGATATCGATGGCGGCGTAGACGTCGCCCGCCGTCAATGTGGCCTCGTAGATGGCGGGCGTCGGTTCCCGGAGGAGTTCTCCGGTGAGGGCGATCCGTTCTCCGTAAGCGTTGTGCGGCAGATCGACGAGCCGCCCGCCGGGGACGTAGGACCGCGCGACCGCGCCGACCCGCGTGCCCTGGTCGAAGATCGCCTGCGTGAGCTCGTCGGGGATGAGTTCCTTCGCCTGGGGTTCATGAACCTCCCACCAGAGCCGCCGATGACACTGGAGGCCGGAAGTGAACCGTGACTTCGAGAGTCGCATGCCGCCTTCTCCCGCGGATCCAGCGGCTGATTGTTGCACGCCGCGGGGCCTAAGACAACGCATCCGGCCGCGGGACATGGCGGGCGGCCGCAACGGCGGATAAGTCCCCCCGGCCGCGTCATGTGGACGTCTTGGGCCGCGTCGCACGTCCCCCGGGGCGACAGGGCGGCTTTTCCTTGCCGTTTCTCGGAGCCTGGTGACGGTCCGGATCTGATCGCGGCCGTGCGCTGGACCCTTTCCCGCCCCGAGGAGGACCTTCTGACCGTCGCGTGGTCGCTCCCCGCGAGAACCCTGCTCCGCCGCGCCGCGGAGATCCGGACGCAAATCGGACCGGGGGCTCGGCGCCGCCCGCCGCCCTGGTGGACGGCGCCCGGGGCGTCGGAATGGGTTGCGGCCGCGATCGAAGGCCTGACATGGGTCGCCGAGGAGCGCGCCCTTGGCGGCGCCAGAACTCTGGACGGCTTGGCCTGGGATCTCTCCGTCGATACGGTCTGGGAGGCGTGGATTGCCGCCTTCGCGGCGGATCTGGGCCGCTGTCTCGGCCTGGTCGCAAGCCCGTTCCAAACGGTCGCCCTTGCCGCCGTTCCCTTCGGCTACGTCGGCCCGGAACATAAGGATCAGTGCCTGCGGGCATTCAGGCGGATCTTGTTGAATTGAGGCCGCGGACGGCCCTGGCCCGCGCGGAGCGGCGCGGCCGGCGGCGCCGAGCCGCGCTCACTGTCCCTCGCCACCGTCCCATCGCCGCAGGACCTCCTCGGCCCGCGGCACATCGAGCGCAATCCCGCCCCCTTCGAGGAGGATGAAACGCGAGCAGAGGCGCGCCGCGAATTCCAGGTCGTGCGTGGCGATCAACATGGCCGCATCGAGGCCTGAGAGCGTTGTGGCGAGGGCTCGTTTTCCGAGAGGGTCGAGCCCCGACGACGGCTCGTCGAGCAGCAAGAGCGGCGGGTCCAGGACCACGGCCCCCGCCAGCGCCACGCGCTGCTTCTCGCCGTGGGAAAGCCGGTGGAGCGCCGAATCGGCAAGGTGTCCCACGCCGAGGCGTTCGAGGGTCTGCCGCCCCTTCCGAAGCGCCTCGTCCGGCGAGACCCCCCGGCGCAGCAAGCCGAAAGCGGCGTCCTCGACCACCTTCGGGAAGAGGAGCTGATCCTCGGGGACGTTGAAGAGAAAACCGATCTTCGCGCGAACCTCCCCCAAGCTGCGCGGGCCGACCCGCACGCCGAGCACGTGCACTTCCCCCTCGTGCGGCACGAGCCCCGCGGCGCACGAAAGCAGCGTGGTTTTGCCGGAGCCGTTGAGCCCGACAAGCGCCGCGCGCTCGCCGGCGGCGAGGGAAAAGGAGACGCCCGCGAGCACGGGCGGAAGCCCCGGCCCGCGGTGCACGCGCACGTCGCGAAAGACGAGGGCCTCGCCGCTCATGGCGCCTGCACCCAGCGGAGGGCCAGCGCGCCTCCGAACGCCAATGCCGCCAGCGCCAGAGCCGCGCCATCCGCGGCCTTGAAGGCGGCGCGCGTGAAGGACAGCGATCCCGCCTCGCAGTAACCCCGCAGTTCCATCGCGACGGCCACGCGCTCGGCCCGCGCGATGACGCGCGGCAGCCACACGCGCGGAAAGGAGGCCAAAACGCGCATCGCGGAAAAACCCTTGCCCGCGGCGCCGCGCAGCAGCATGGCCGCCGCCGCGCGCTGCGTTTCTTCAAGGAGCGTGGTCGACTGTTGCACGATCTGGACGACGATGAGGACGACCACCCGGGGAATCGGCAGCCGTCCCAGCCCCTCGCGCAATTCGCTCATGCCGAGGCTCGTCACGGCGGCCACGGAAACCGCCAAGGACGCCAGGCCGTGCAGGAATACGCTCCAGGGGACCGCCAGCGCCCCGTATTTCCCCCAGGCCGGCGCAACCTCCGCGTCCACCAGCGGAATCAAGAGAAAGTACGGCAGAAAGAGCACAAGCCCGAGAAGAAGGCACTGCGCGACGATGCGGCGCGGAGGACGACAGGCCGCGATCCACGCCGCGGCCGCCGCCGCGATCAACGCCGTGCCCGAGGCGCGGGTGGCCGGCGCAACCAGGCAGGCGGCGAACACGCCGGCGCCGGCGGCGATCCTAACGTGCGGGGCGAGCCGCGCCACCGGCCCGCGCGCGCAGCCCCAGATGTCGTGCCACGACCAGCGCATTCGCATCCGGCTTCACCGCTGTTCCTTGACCGCGGTCACCACATAGCTCGTCTCGTCTTCGCGGGCAACGGGCACCGCGAAGCCGAGGCGGCCCAGGAGACCCGCGGTCTCCGCCGCGGGCGCCAGCACGTCGCTCCGCACGACCGCGGCGGCCTCGGCGTGAATCGCATTGATCTTCTCGCGCGCCGCCAGGTGCCAAACGTGCAGGCTGCCCCCGGAGCGCAGCACGCGGCGCAACTCCCCCGCGACGGCGCCGGGATCGTCGAAATGCGGCCACACGGAATAGCAGAACACGCGATCGACCGATGCGTCCGGCAGCGGGATCTTCGCGGCATCGGCGATCTGCCAGGTGACGCGCCCGTCGGCGATCTTGTCCCGCGCCACCTTGAGCATGCCCGGCGCGATATCGATGGCGACGACCCGTCCTTCCGCCGAGAGCCGCGCCAGGAGCGCCCGGGTCAGGTTCCCGGTCCCGCAGCCGACGTCAAGCACCGTTTCGCCCGGCCCAACGCCGAACTCCTCCAACCCCGCGGCGAGCTTCTGCGCCAGCGCCGACAGATCCTCCCAGCCGTCCCATTTGGGCGCGATCTCGTTGAAGAACGTCGACCGGGGATTCGGATTGGTTTCCGCCGGAAGCCCCTCGCCGGCGCCGAAAGCCGTCCTGCTTCTTCGGAGTCTCGCCACCGGCGGCACGACGCAGGCCATGAGAATCAAGCCGGGCCATCCGCCCAGCAAGGACAAGCCGGCCATGACCTTCTCGGGCAGATCGATCAGCAGCGCGGTGAAGTAGACGAGTCCGACGTAGACGAAGCGCCCCAAGACGAGGACGGGAAGCAAGACGAGCCACTCGTTGACCCGCGGGCGGCGCGTGACGATCGCGGCGATGAGCGCGGCCATCAGCGCCAGTTCGATCGCCATCCAGATGGCCGTCGGGGGGTAGAAGGGCGGCATTCCCGTGACAGCCCCCGAAAGCGGCGGCACGACGCAGGCCGTGACCGCGGCGGGCAGGGGGCGCACGAAGAAGGCGAGCGTGACGAGCGGCAGGTACATGGGCATGAAGACGTGGCCGGCGCGGACCATGTGAAACAACACCGGCAGAAGCAGCGCGCACGCCCCGAGGAGACCGCAAAACGCGAGCTCCCTTGGAGAAATCGGCATGGTTTTGCGCTGCCTGTCGGTCATGAACCCTCCGGTCGGAACGCGGGTCGAAGCCCGGCCGCGGCGCCCTTCGGCGCGCCCGTTCCCGGGCTGTGCGCGCGGCGAGAACGCAACGGCCGCGGGGCAATTTTAATTCGGTCCCGAATTTTCGACAAGTCCGCGCGGCACGGCGCGGGACGCGGTGAAATCCGAGGCGTTGCCGCTTTAGAGCCGCCTCCCTCCCACTGCGGGGTGGCACCCATGTGGCCGCCCGCTTTCGCCGCGGCGCGGCCGCACAGCCTCAGGGCACGCTTGATCTCCTCAAGCTTCACCCCCGGGACGGGACGCGCATTATTCTTCTGATTGCCGTAGCTCACGCCGTCTTCGACGAGTATGATCATGAGCAATCCTGGTCCCTTCGGTTTGCTGTGGGAGTGGCAAAGGCTCCGCTTTCTTTGGAGGTGACTCTTCTCGCCATTAAGATGGATGAGACGGAAGTCAAAACCCGCTTTGAAGGCAGATGAAGACGCCCCGAGCCTGCGAACAGGTTGTCTTCACGGCACGTAAAGGCGCGGTAAGGGCAGGTTGGCCGATCTCAGACCTTTCGCAGAAGCATCGTTTTCTCCAGCGCGTCGGAGCTGAGGCCGATTCGAATTACTCGGGATTCGCGGAACGGATGGAACTTCAGTCGAATCAGAAGCCGAACCCCGGCGACTTGAGTTCGCCGAGAATCCGTATATTCAAGGCTACAGGAACCACAATGACAAAAGAGAAGCCCTTTTTCGCCCGCCGGCGCATTCTTGTTTCGCGACTAATCATCTGGCCGTTGGCGGTCGTTCTTCTGGTGACTACGTCGGCATGGGAACAACGCCCGCTGATACACGGCTTGATTTTTCTGGCGGGTTGTGTGTTGGCAGGCGTCGCAACCATCGGAAGGCTGTGGTGCTCGCTGTACATAAGCGGGCACAAGACGAAAAAACTCGTAACTGTCGGCCCGTATTCGATGACCCGCAACCCCCTGTATTTTTTTAGCGCCATCGGCGCCATCGGGATCGGGTTCGCAACCGAGACCTTTACCGTTCCGCTAGCCCTGCTGCTGTTGTTCGCCATGACCTATCCGTACGTCATTCGAGCGGAGGAAAACAAGTTGCGCGATAAATACGGGGAGGCGTTTGACGCATATGTTGCTTCGACACCGCGCTTTTTCCCTCGACTCTCCGGATGTTTCGAGCCGGAAGGTTACGAGGTGAACCCGCGCAAGTTTCGCAGCGCGCTTTTCGATGCGTTGGCGTTTATGTGGCTGATAGGCGTTCTGGAACTGGGCGAGGCCCTGCGCGAGGCAGGCATTATTCCATCGTTGCTGACCTTGTACTGATAGGGCGCGCCGGAAACGAGGCCGACTGGAATTACTCGAGATTCGCGGAGGGGATGCAACGGCAACCAAATCAGAACGCCGGCCGAAAGTGCTCAATGACTTTGAGACACCTATAGTCGGAATTTAGTGAGGCGTCGGGGATGTCGAAGACCTGGTCAACCTCCCCCATCGCGAGCGTCAGGCGCTCGGCGACGGGGACGAGTCTTCGGAAGCGGCCGCTTGAAGACCCTCTCGAGCCCGCCCAGGCGCCGGTTGCTCTCCTTCGGGGCGAGGCCCCCGTCGACCGTGCGCTGGTGGAAAACTTTGAGGCGCCCCGGGGAGACTCGGCCGCCGGCGCCGCCTGTGGAAATCCTGGCGCGTCCTGAGCGGCTTGTACTTCTCCTTCAAGGGCGACGGTGTATCGCCTCGGCGAAACGCGAGAGGCACCCGACGAGCTCGGTGAAGCCGAGGCCGAGAACCGGGCCTCGCCCTGTCAGCCGGGTGGCTCCGGCGCGCAAACAGTGGGGCTTGCGGGGCGCACCTCTACCGTGGGTGCCGAGATAAACACGAGGCCATTCTTGACGCGGCGGGTCGGTTGCTGGAGGGTCCCTTGTCGCCATGGCGCGGGTTCCTTCGAGCCAGCCGCTCAAAGCCCATGCCGGCCGGGGCGTTTGCCCTGGCCGGCGAGCCGCGCCATGACGCGCACGGGTATCTTAAAGTGAGGATTCGCCTCACGTTATAAGTGGTAGCGGGGGCTGGATTCGAACCAGCGACCTCCGGGTTATGAGCCCGACGAGCTTCCTGCTGCTCTACCCCGCGTCCGATCGAGGTAAGCGGGTATTGTAGCCTTCGCAATCGGACTCGTCAAGGTGTGAAACGCGCGCCTTCAACGGGCGAACCAGCGCCTCTTCGCGCTCCCTCCCGCCGGCGCGGACGGTTTCCCCGCCTCCAGCAGCTCCTCCACCATCCCCTCGAGCACCGCCTGCGGACTGTAACCCACATGCGTCAGGCGCACCTTCCCCTCTCGATCCAGGAAGATCAGCGTCGGATACCCCCTGAACCCCGGAATCTGCTTCAAGAATTCGGTGTCGATAAGACCGCAGGGATAGTTGATCCCGTTCTTCTCCGCGAAATCCCTGACCAGCTTCTCCCCCTCCTCGCCGGCCACGCGCTCGTTCGAAAGGCCCACCACCGCGAAGCCCTTCTCCTTGTACTTCTCGACCAGCGCGATCAGGTGCGGCACCTCCCTCCGGCACGGCGGACACCACGTCCCCCAAATGTCGACGAGCACCGCCTTCCCCCGTAAATCGCTCAGCGCGAGATTTTTGCCGTTCACGTCCTTGAGGTCGAAATCGAAGGCGAAAAGCCGCTCGCTGGCGGCGAGGGCCGCCCGCATCTCGTCCCGCGCCTTCTTCGCCGTCTCGGCCTCGCGCCGCGCCGTTTCCGCCTTCACCTTCGCCGCCACCTCGGCCCACTCCTTCTCCCCGCGCAGCGGCGCCAAATCCTCGTCCGCCTCCATGTGCGCCAGGTTGAGATATCCGAGCTCGATGGACCGGAAGAGGCACGCGAAGGCCTCCTTCTTCTTGCCCAAGAGGCTGTGCGCGCAGGCCAGGTTGTACACCGTCGTCGGGTTCTCGGGCATGAGCTTCTCGGCTTCCTGGAACACGCCGAGCGCCTTCGCGTACTCCTTCTGCTTGAAGAACTCGAGACCCTGCTGCGTCAGGGTGTAAATCCGCTCGCGCGCCTCCGCTTTCGCGTCAGCGTCCGCCGCCTGCGCCGTCAAGCAAAACACCATCAGAGCCGAAAGCATACTTCCTCCTTGCAAACCGGCGCGGCATTTTCCGCCTCAGTTCCGCGCAATCCTCCATTTTAGAACAAGAACGTGCGCGCGCCTACTCGTCGCGCAGCCCCGCCGTCACGACTCCCCGCCGCGCCCACGCCGCCGCCCCCCACGTCCACAGGCCCGCGGTCGCCCCCACCAGCGCCACTGTCGCGGCCGTGGAGAGCACCGGCACGTCGGCCCCCGGCGAGAGCAGCGCCGGCAAGACCACCGGCAGCGCCGCCAAAACACCGGTCGCCACGCCCAAAACGACAATCGCCAGGTGCTCCCAGAGGACAACGCGCGTGATCACCCGCTCCCTCACCCCCACCGCGCGCAAAAGCGCCAACTCGCCCCGACGTTCCAGCACGTTTCTGAGGACCACAATTCCCATGCCCGCGCTCCCCAGAACCAGCCCCAGCCCGCCGAGCGCCTGGAAAATCGAGAGGTACGTGTGCTCGACCACGTTGAAAGCCGCCAGGCGCGCCGCGCACGAAACCACCCCCAAGCCGATGTCCTCCATCGCCCGGGTGAGCTTCCTCGCCACCGCCTCGACCCGCGCCGGCCCGCCCTCCACATCCAGGAGGAACAGCCGGTAGCCACTCTCGGAGGGGAAGCGTTCCAGGAACCGATCCTCGGCGATCACCAGTCCGCCCTGGAGCACCGACCGCGCCACCGTCCCCACGATTCTCAGCTTGAACTCCCGCCCCCGCTCGTCCACGTAGGGCAGCGTCGCGCCCACCCGCGCGCCCAGCGACCACGTCACCGTGTTCTCGTCGCCGATCGCCGGCACCTCCGCGCCCCCCTCGCTCAGGAGCGACCATGGCGCCGCCGTCCCGTGCTCCGTCGCCGCGAAGGTGAACCGCCCCGCCAGCGCCTCCGGCGCCACGCCGAAAAGCCGCGGCCGCTGCGCGCGCGCCAAATTGAGGCAACTGGCGTCGTCGCCCTCACGCACCCTGAAGGAGACGACCCTGACACCGCGCATGTCGTCTTCTTCCAGCGCGTACGCCCGGCGCCCCTCCTCGGCGTTCAAGTCCTTGAGAACGGGCAGGGTCGCGTCGGCGAAAAGCGCGAACCCGCCCGTCCCGGCGCCGCGCGAATCCGCGTTCCTGAAGGGATCGCGCCGGTTGGCGCCGACGGCGATGACGAGAAAGGCGCCGCAGGCCAGCAATCCCGCCGCGGCCAGGCTGCGGCCCCGCCGCCGCGACGCGTTCTTGAGCGCCAGCGCCGCAACCCCGATCCGCGCCCCGCCGCGAGGCCGCGCGCACCACCGGAGCACCGCCGACGAAAAGGCGATGCCGCTCACGAGAAACAGCGCCCCGGCACCGAAGAAGACTCCCGCGCGCGCGCGCTCATCCGCCGCGCCCGCGCTCAAGACCAGCGCCGCCGCCCCGACCAGCGCCGCCGCTCCCGCGAAGAAACTCGGAAGCCGCGGCACACGCCGCGCGCCCAGCGGCGCGCGCACCCGAACCGCCGGCGCAAGCAGGCTCCGAATCGATTTCCACGCCTGAAAGCGCAGCGCCGCCCACAGGGCGGCAAAAGCCATGAGAACGCTTGCCGCCGCCCCCAGGGCGGCCGTCGCCGGCGCGATATGCAGCTCCAATTCGGCCAGCCCCGTCGCGCCTTGCCAAACGTGTCCGAGGCCCCACAGCACCGCCTGCGTGTATCCGATTCCGCCGAGCGGCCCGAGGCACGCCCCCGCCGCCGCCAGAAGCGCGCCCTCCGCCAGGTAGAGCCGCCTCACCGTTGCGCGCGGCACGCCGAGGGCGTGCAGCGTTCCGATCTCCCAGGCCCGCCCTTCGATGCCGAGCACGAAGAGCAGACCGACGAGGAGCAGCGCCGCCGCCAGCAGGAAGAAGCTCATCCCGAGAAACAGCGCCCCGAAATCCACCGCCTCCGCCACGCCGGCTTCGGCCCGGGCGCGCACGTCCTCGAACACCAGTCCGATCGACTCCGGGTCGAGGCCGCTCAGGACGCGCGCCTCCACCCGCGCGGCCGTCTCGGCGCCGCCGGGGTAGCGGATCGCCGTCAGGCTCCCGAAGCGGTTGCCCCACATGCGCTCGCCGGCCCGCAGGGTCACGAAGGCCTTCGGCGTCCCGCGATGCTCTTTCCAATAGTCCTCGTCCTTGGCGCGAATCCGCGTCGTGTCGATGGGCAGGCCCGCGTCCCAGCTTTTGCAGTTCTCGGCCTCCGCCATGCCGGGAAAGGGCGGCATGAGGGTCGCGTCTCGGACCGCGCCCTCAAGCGGCGCCGTCACCCGCACCCGAAACCGCGCCTTCCGCTCCGTCACGGTCTTGAACGGCCCCATGACGAAGTACGCAAGCTCGATTTCGGCGCCCTCCGCCGCGGCGAGATCCTCGGCCAGCCAGGCGTTGAGCACGATCTCGTCGTCGCGCAGGTCGGCTGGAATCGCGCCGCCCAGAAGCTCGCCTCCGCCTTCCCCCAGGGCGCCGATCGCCGTCACCAGGGAGTACGGCGTGGCGCGGTCGCCGTTCCTCAGCTCGTTGACCAGGTAGGTGAGGATTCCCACCGCGCCGGGCGCGGCACTCCGGGCGGCCGCGATGACGGGCGCGTCCAGGAAGATGCGTTCGCTGCGCAGCTCGACCGCTCCGCGTTCGGGCAGAAGGCGCAGCTCGAGCTGCGCGTCGGCAAGGCGCCAAACCGCCCGCAACGCGGCGCCGGCCTCAGCCACGCTCATGCTCCGCTTGAGGGTGAGCACATTCGCTTTGCCGGGAAGCTCCGCGGCCTTCTGCAACGCCCCGAGGGCCAGCTCCGCGTTGTAGCGCGCGCCCTGATCGCTCGCCAGGGAGAACTCCGTGCCGCCTCCCCGCGCCAGGCAGCGCATCCCGAAAGTCGAGCGCTCGTCCCGGGCGAGCGGTGCGTCGCGCTGCAAGGCGCTCGGCTTCTCGCCGCGGACCACAATTGCCGCGCCGTCCTCAGCCTCGAGCCGCCTGAGCAGAGCGGGATTGAGCCGAGCCTCTCCCGCGGGCGGTTCCCCCTCGCCCCGGCGGCCGAGGAGTTGCACGCGGTTGACCCGCGCCGTCCCGTCGGCGCGCGCCGCCGAGCCGGGAAGCGCGAGCCAGGAATCCGCCGCGGCCCGCGCCTTCGCGCCGAGCTCCGCGGCCAGATCCTCCCGGAAGAACCGGCCGGCCGGCGCGAGCACGAGGTGCGTCCCTTCCAGGCGCGCCTCGGTCAGCTTCGCCAAGCTGTGCCGCACCGAGTCCCCCACCGCGAGCGCCCCGATGAGGATCGCCCCGGCGACGGCGACGCCCGCGACGACGCCGGCGTGCGCGCGCCGGTTGTGCCACAGGCTCCGCCGCACCCAGCGGCCGAGGGTCATGGCCGGGCTTTCCATGGCGCCAGCGTCCCGTCCCGAAGCTCCATAACGGCGCCCATGCGCGCCGCCAGCTTCTCCGAATGCGTCACCACCAGCAGCGCCGTGCCTTCGGAACGGTTGAGCTCGACCAGCAGCTCGGACAGATCCTCCGCCGACTCGCGGTCAAGCGCTCCCGTCGGCTCGTCGGCAAGAAGGAGCCTGGGCTTGTTGACGAGGGCGCGCACCACCGCCGCGCGCTGCCGCTCCCCGCCGGAAAGTTCCCCGGGAAAACGGTCGAGCTTGTCGCCCAGGCCCACGCGCGCCAGGAGCGCGCGCGCCCGCTCCGCCGCCCGCGGGACGGCGCCCGCGCCGAGCGTCGGCACCAGCGCGTTCTCAAGGCAGGTCAGGTGCGGCAGCAGGTGATGCAACTGAAACACGAAACCGATGGCGCGGTTCCGAAACTCAGCGCGCGCGTCTTCCCCCGCCTCGCCCACGTCCCGGCCCTCGAAGAGGACGCGCCCAGCGCTGGGCGTGTCGAGCGTCCCAATGATGTTGAGGAGCGTGCTCTTGCCCGAGCCCGAGGGCCCCAGAATTCCCAGCGACGCGCCGGCCGCCAGTTCCAGCGACACGCCCTTAAGGACCCGAAGGGGCGGCACGTCGGGCCCCAGGTCGTACTCCTTCCGAACGTCCGCCACCGCAAGCAGCGGCGGCGGCGCCGCGCTCCGTTCGCTCATCGCATCACCTGCGCGCAGACCGCGGCCATGTCCGCGGCCGTTCGTTCCACGCTGAATCGCTCCCGGACGGCGGCCTGACCGCGCGCGCCGAGTTCGACGAGCTTGGCGCGATCCAGGAGCAAGCCCTCGAGGGCGTCGGCCAACGCCGCCGCGTCACCCGGCTCGCACAGAACCCCGCCGCCCGTGGCCTCGACGAGCTCGGGGTAGGAACCGTGCCGCGGCTGCGCCACCGGCACGCGCATGGCAAGCGCCTCCAGGATGTAGAACCCGAAGGCCTCCCCGAAAGTGGCCGGCACCGAGAGAACGCTCAGGCCCCGCAGGAAGTCCAGCTTCCGCGCGCGGCCCGGGTTGGGAAGAAACTCGACCGCGTCCGCCGCGCCCGCCGCCGCGAGCCGCCCCCGCACGCGGGCCAGAAAATCGTCGTCGTCCGCCGTCTTCCCGCCCGACACCCTCAGGGTCAAACCGGGCAGCCGGCCGCGGCCGCGCAGCAGCACGAACGCGTCGGCCAGGACATCCAGTCCGCCGCCCTCGCAGGTCCGCGCCAGGTACCCGATGACGGGCCTGAGCGGCGGCTCGGCGGCGGGGACGTACTCCGCGGCGTCAAGACCGTTGTAGACCACCGCCGTGCGCTCGGGCGGCAGCCCCAGACGCGCGCACATGAGATCGCGGTAAAACGCGCTCGCGGCCATGAAGGCATCCACATCGCGGGCGCGTTCCCTGAGCGTCTCCCAGGCGACGGCGCGGTCGGGCTCAGCGAGGGCGTCGAGAAAACCGTGCTCGCCCTGGAGCATGCACACGACGGGGGCGCGGAGCGCCTCTTTCAACCGCCGCGCCATTCCCGCCAAGAGCGCGTTGGAAAGATAGACGACGTCCGGCCTGGGGAGCGCCGCCAGGTGTTCCACCAGCTTTTCGAGCTCCGCCGCCTGGCGTCCGCCCTCGCCGCGCAGCATGGAAATCGTCGTCACGCCCAGATCCCGCGCCCGCGTCATGCCCGCCAGCCGCGCGGCGCGCCTGAGAAGGAACCGCGAGTCCAGGAGCCGCCGGAACAGGCGCGGCAAGCGCGCGAAGCCGGGCCACTTCTCCTGAAGGTAGACGTTGATGCCCCCGAAGAACACCGGCTGGGCGCCCGCCCCCTCCACCTCCTCCCCCAGGATCGGCAGGTACAGCGGCACCAGAAGCGCCTCGTCGCCCCGGGCGGCGAAGGCCTTCACGAGGGCCGCGTCCCTGAGGCAGTTTTCGCAGTAAAAGCTTCCGCCCGAACCGGGCGTTATCTGGACGATGCGCATGACGTTTCCCGCGAATGCCCTCGGCAGAGAGTAGTTGAGCGGAGGCGGCGGGGCTTGTCAACCGCCCGCTCACCAGGCGAAGGCGTAAACGAAGCCGTCGTCCGCGCCGACAACGAGGAGCCCCGGCGCCACCGCCGGCGACGCCGAGATCGCCGCGCCGACGTCGTAGACCCCGGCTTCCGCCCCGTCGGCGAGGCGCACGAGGTAGAGCCGTCCGTCGTTCGAGCCCACGACCACCTTGTCGCCGCACACAACCGGCGCGCCGTCGATGTTGTCGCGCGCCGCGAAGCTCCACAAGCCCGCGCCGCCGGCTTTGTCGATGCAGTGCAGGCGCTTGTCCCGCGAGCCCGCGACGATGCGATCGGCCGCGACGGCCGGGGCCGAAAAGAACGCCTCGCCGCTCCCCTCGTAGCTCCAGACGACGGGCGCTCCCGCCGCTTCGGCCCTGATGTCGACGCACAGCACCCGGCCGTTGAAGTTCCCCACGTAGGCCCGGCCGCCGTCAACCGGCGTCGAGGCCGCAACGTAAGCCCCGGCATCGATCGCGCCGCGGCGCGCCCCGTCCGCGGCATCGATCACGTGCAGCACGGCGTCGCAGCCGCCGACAATGACGGCGTCGCCGGCCACCGCCGGCGCGCCGTTCACGTAATTGCCGGTGGAGTATTCCCACAGCTTGGCGCCCGTCGCGCCGTCCACGCAATGAACCTTGTAGTCGTAGCCGCCGAAGATGATCCGCGCCGGACCGCCGTCGGGCGGGCGCCAAAAATTGGCTCCGCCGATGATCTTGTCGCCGGTCTCGTACTTCCACTTCAGGCGCCCGGAGGCCGCATCGATGGCATACAAGAACGAGTCGTCGCCGCCGACATAGAGCGTGTCCCCCAGAAGGAGCGGCGCCGCCTGCACCTGATCCTCGGTGGGAAAACGCCAGCGCTCTTTCCCCGTCCGCGCATCGATGGCGTACACATTGCCGTCGCACGATCCGACGTAGACGACGCCCCCCCCGATGACGGCCGAGGAAGTCACCTGGTCCTTCGTCTCGAAGCGCCAGGCAAGCTCCAGCTTGTCGGGAAGCGTGACGGCGGCGACGCCGCGCAGCGCTTGATCGCCCCTGAAAATCGGCCAGGCGCCATCGGGTCGGGCCGGCGCGGCGGGAAGGGGCGGCGCTTCCGCCGCGGGCTCCCGGGCCGCGGTCAACCGCAGGACGACCGCCGCCGCCGCCAGGACCGCAAGGGCGGCGGCGCACAGAGCGAGGCGCGGCAAGAGGCGTTTCGGCGGCATGCCGGGAGTGTAGCACAAACGCGGCGGCGGCGCCCCCGCTCAACCCCACGGCCGCTGCATCTTGGCGAGCGCGTCCGCCGCGAAGACGAGCGGATAGGCGTCCTCATGGTACCAAAGCCGCGCGAAATACAGCCCGATCGCCGCGGGCGGCCTTTCCTCCTCCGCCCGCGCGGCAAGCCACATGCCCGCGCGCAGCGCCGCCGCCGCGAGTTCGGGCGCGGCGCGCGCGGCTTCGGCAAGGGCGCCTCCCGCCACCGCGGTCTCCTCGAAGGTGGGCGCCACACCCGGCGCGCCCCCGAAACCGCCGTCGGGGTGCTGCGCCGCTTGCAGCCACTTCGCCCCTCGCAGACACATCTCCCTGGCCTTGCCCGGCGAATCGAGGGCGGCCAGCGCGGTCACGACGCGCGCCGTGCCGTAAGTGGGATTCTCGCCTCCCGGCGCGTCTTCATTCCCAAACCAAAGCGGCACCCAAGCGCCGTCAGACCGCTGCGCCCCCTCTAGGTAGCGCAGCGCCCGCGCGATCGCCCGTTCCAGCCGCCCCCGCCAGCTCGGCAGCGCCGGAAGCCACGCGCTCCACGCCCTGAGGGCGTGCGCCGTCAGGTCGGCACCGCCGCGGTCGAAGGGCAGCCGCCCCCACCCGCGGCAAAAGGTCGGCATGCCGCCGTCGGCGTTTTGGAGCGCCAAGAGCCAGCGAATCCCGAGCGCGCCCGCCGCGCGCGTCCGGAGCGCGGTGGGGTCAAGCTGCCTGAGCGCCAGCAGCGCGCCGGCCGTGTCGTCGGCATCCGGAACGCCGCCCGGAAGATCAGTCCAAGCCCAGCCTCCCGGCGCCGCGCCCGTGTAAGGGTGCGGCTCGCGATGCTGCCCGGCGAGGATCCAGTCGAGCGTCCGCGCGCGCGCGCCGGGCTCGCCCGCCGCCCACGCCGCCGGCTCCGTGCCGAGCGCGTTCACGGCGAGCGTCGTCACCCACATGGCCAGGTTGCTGTCGATGGCCCAGCTTCCGTCCTCGCGCTGCCCGGCGACGAGAAACGCCTCGGCGCGCCGCGCCACGGAGGCGTCCCCGCGCCCCGCGCCCGCCAAGCTCATGGCGACGAAGGCCGTGAGCGGCGCCGCCTCCAGGTACCCTCCGCTTGAGGGCTGCATGCGCTCCAGCACGGCGCGCGTCCACCGCCCGAGCGCCGCGCGCAGCGCGCGCCGTACGGCGCTCGCCGCCGGAAGATGCGCGTCGCGCACCTGCCCCATGGCGATCAACGCGGGCAGCGCGTAGCTCACCACCGAAAGCCGCAGGAAGCGGAAGAGCCCCCGGGGCAGCGCCGCCAGCTCGAAGGGCAGCGTCGGGACGACGCGCCAACCGTCGGGCCCAAGCCTTCCGGCGAGGGCGCACATGGTCAGGATCGGCACCGCGAAGGTCCGGTCTTCGCCGTAGCGCTCGGCAAGCGCCCGAGCGAGCGCCCCCGCATCCCGCCCTCCCGCCCGGGCGGCAAGCCATTCCTCGGCGCGCCGGGCGGCGGCGGCGCAGGACTCGCCGCCTCCCGCGCCGAGCGCCGCCCAGCAAAGCGCCGTCGTGCTAACGTTGCTCTTGCTCGCCGTCGTGTCGCCCCACCCGCCATCGGCGTTTCCGTGGGCCGCGATCCAGGCCAACCCGCGGGCGATGCGCCCTTCGTGCCGGCCGCGGTCCAAGAGCGCCAGCGCGAAGGACGCCGTCGCCGTGGCCAGGGCGCTCGATGCCAGCCGCCCTTCCCAGTGCCCCTCGGGAAGCCGCAGCGCGAAGAGCCTCGCCCGCAGGCGAGCGAGCGCGGCGTGAAAATCGGCCCCCCGCACGGCTACGCTCCTCACGAGCTCAGATGGCCGAGGGCCAGGAGCGCGTAAAAGGTGTACTCGCTGTCCAAGGCGTCGTCGAGGGCGTGTCCGCGGAAGCCGCCCCGCGGGCTCCACAGGCTGTCGACGTACTCCACGCAGGGCTCGCGCACCCGGTCGAGCGCCGCTCCCGCCGACGCGAGGGCGTGCAGCGCCGTCGCCGTGGACAGAAGGTCGGGGACGGGCGCGCCGGCGACGGCGTAGAATCCGCCCTCGGAATCGCAGCGCGCGCAGAGCCACGCGCAAGCTTCCGGCGGCGCGGGGGCGCCCAGTTCCGCCAGCACCGTCAGCGCCGCCGCCGTCGCGGGCGTGGCGCCCGCGCGGCGGCCGGGCTCGTTGCCGAAGCCGCCGTCCTCGGCGCGCAGCCCGAGGCACGCGGCGATCAACGCGGCGGCGCCGGAAACCTCCCGCCCGAGATCCTGAAAGATGCCCAGGGCGAGAAAGGCGCCGTAGGCGGTGCCTCGCGCCGCGCCGGGCGCGCTTCCGAAACCGCCGTCGGCGGCGCGCAGCCCCGCCACGCGGGCCAGGATCGCGTCGCGCATCGCGTCATCGAGTTGGAGGCCGCAGTCCGCCGCCACGCGGGCGAGACAGGCAAGGTGGGCCAAATCGAGCCCCTCCCCGGCGCCGAACCCCCGCGCGTAGCGCGCGACCGCCGCCCGGTCGAACTCGCGCCCAAGCGCCAACAGACCGCTCAAGCCGAAGGCCGTGTAGTAAAGATCGCTGCCATCGGCGCGGCCGCGGAAGCCCCCGTCGGGCTGCGCCAGGCTTTCCAGGAATTCGCCGACCCGCGGCGCCGCGTCACGCAGCAGCGCCGGCGCCCGCCGCGCCGCCCGCCGCATCGCCAGCCTGATGCTCATCGCAGCAGCCCACGCCCTCGACTTCGTTGAAGATCTTGGCCACGATACGCCTGAGGAACCCCTTGAGGGCCGCGTTCTTGAGGCCGCACAGGCTCCGCACGGCCTCGGCCTTGTAGGTTTCCAGCAGCTCGCGCACCTCCTCCTCGACGCGCAGCTCGGCGCACAGAGCCGCGACGGCGCCGGCCGCGTCGCGCGCTGCCGCGCCGCCTTCCCAGAGCCGGGAGCAGAGCGCCTTGCCGGCGGCATCGGCGCGCTCGTACGCCCAGGCGACGACCAGCGACGGCCGCGCCAGTTCCGCCGCGCCGCCTCGGAAATCCTCCAAATCATCGCGGATCTGGTAGGCGACCCCGACGGCTTCGCTGAAGCGCGCGAGCACGCGGGCGACCTCCTCGCCGGCGCCGCCCGCGATGGCGCCGGCCGCCAACGCCACCTCGAAGCCCGGCGCCGTCTTGAGCTTGAAGATGTCGAGCACCTCGCGGGGCGCCAGGGGGCCCATGGCGCGCATCCACGCCAACTCGGCGCCCTGGCCCGTGGCCAAGGAGCGATGGCCCTCGGAGACCACGCGCAATATTGCCGCCGTCTCGGCGGGCGGCGCGCCGCAGGCCGCGATCAGCCGGTAGCCCTCGCCGAGAAGGAAGTCCCCGGCGTTGAGGGCGATGGGAATTCCATGCTCCTCGTGCAGCGTCTTCTCGCCGTACCTGAGCGCGTCGCCGTCCTCGATGTCGTCGTGAATGAGCGAGGCCTTGTGGAAACACTCGACCGCCAGGGCGATCATGCGCACGGCGCGAGGCACGGGCCCGTCGAGCCGCGCTTGAAGCGTCTGGTAGACGCTGGCCGCCAGCAGCGGGCGCCAGCGCTTCCCCGCCTTGGCCACCCAGGCGCGCGCAATCTCCTCGGCGCTGCCGCGGGGGGTTCCCAGAAGTTCCTCCATGCCTTCCGGGGTGCACCACGCTTCGACCTGCGCGCGCAGCCCCTCCAGGTCGAGCTTGGGCGTCTCGGTGGCGCTGGAAAGATGCAGGGCGTCCCAGACCCAGTCCAAATCGACGCTCGTGTCGCAGCAGCCGTCGTTAAGGAGCGGCACGGCGATGCCCGGCACCGCGCCGGCTTCCATGTAGGGGAACACGCGTTCCAGGACTCCCAGGCAGCTCACGCCGACGACGGCATCGATCTTGCCGCTCTCGATGAGCGCCATCACCACGGGCGAGCCCTCGGCGACCATGACCGCGTAGCCTAGATCCTCGGCCTCGCCTTGCAGGTCGGCAATTGGGCAGCGGCCGCAGCCCGCGCACACCAGGCCCAGCTCATCGATTCGCGCCACGCAGCCCTCGGCATCGCGCAGGCATTTGGGCAGGAGGAGCAGCCGCCGCTCGAAGGGAAACCCCGCCACCTGCCGCCGCCACGCGGCGTTGTTGAGGAGAACCGCGAGAAAGTCGCGATACAGGCTGTTCACACGGTGCCCGTCGATGATGGCGCGCACGTGCGCGAGCACCTCGGGGAGCCCCAGCGGCGGGACGAGGCCCGCCGTCCGGGCGTAGTCCTCGACGAGGGCCCGCAGGCGCTCCCGCTCGGACTTCGTCGCCGGGACCTTCTCCGAAGGGGGACGGCGCAGGTGACGGCCCCGGCCGGGCGGTGTCGTCGCCATGCTCAGCTCGCTTCTCTCTCCGGTGCTCAGGCTCCGCCGCAATCGCACGCCCCGCGCCGTTCCGGCGCGGCCTTTTTGGCGGCCGCCGCCGCGATCTCTTGGGGCGAAAGCGCGTCGATCACCTCGGCGGGCACGCCCAACGCGCCGAGGATGCCGCCCCCGCGCGCACATTCGCCGCCCGCCGAACACGCGCAGGCGCGGCGCTCCTCCTCCGCCTCGGCGAGGGCGAACCGCCGGCCGCCGCCGCGCCGGCGGAGGAGGGTCCGCAGGTCTCCGTCGATAAGGTTCTTGACGTCGACCGGTTCGGCCCCGCGCCCGGCGCCTCCGTTCACCGCCGGATCCTTGTGTTTGGGAAACATGATCGCCTGCGCGGGACAAACCCGCGCGCAGGCCGGGCAGTTCGTCTTGCAGTTGGCGGGATTGACGACGCGCACCTTGCCTTCCGCATCCCGCGCGTACACGTCGAACAGACAGAATCCGAGGCACTGCCCGCAGTCGGTGCAGCGCTCGTAGTCGATGACCGGAAACCACGGCACCCATTCCCGCGGCGCGTCCCGGTCCGCTCCGCCGTCGGCCGCGCGGGCCGGAGCCGCGCCGCCGGCGGAGCCCGCCGCCGCCGCGATCCGCGCGGCGATGTCCCCAACCGGCGCCGTCCGCAGGTTGACGACCTCGACGCCTTCCGCGGGAAGCGGCGCCCCCGCCGCGGCGAAAAGCCAGCGCACGGCCCGTTCCTCGCAGGCAACGATCAGGAGGGGGCCGCCGGACGCCATGCCGGCCAGCATGGGATCGCGCCGCGCCGCGAGGCCGCAGAGATCCGAGACCGTCGCGGCGCGCCCCTCCGCGGAAGCCAGTCCGCGGCGAACGGCGGCGTGCGCCTCGGGGGACGCCGCATCGGCGTGAACGCAGCGGCAATAGAGAATCTTAGTCGGTGTGTGCATGACGCAGGCTTTCTCCGACGCAAGGCGCGGGTCTCGTCGGTCCCCGCATTATACCGCAGGGCCGCGCCGCGGGAAAGTTGAGGCGCGGCTCTCCGAGGCGGTTGCGCTGTCTGGAAGTCTGCGCGTGTGTGGAGTTTCCATGGTGGCCTGCGGCGCGCATACCCCAAGT
>MWEK01000039.1 GCA_002070955.1 Planctomycetes bacterium ADurb.Bin069 | reverse complement strand
CTTCTACCTCCTGGCGCAGGTTGCCCACCTGCTCCAGCAGCTTCTGTACCGCTGGCGAGCGCTGCGCGTGGTACGGCAGTACTTGGGCG
This sequence comes from Planctomycetes bacterium ADurb.Bin069, assembly GCA_002070955.1. Taxonomy (GTDB): domain Bacteria; phylum Planctomycetota; class UBA8108; order UBA8890; family UBA8898; genus UBA8898. The sequence continues at coordinate 39,573 of MWEK01000039.1, read as the reverse complement.
CGGTGTATCGCTTCATCCAGAAAATCGCCTACGACATGCGCACGCTGATGCCGCCCGACGAGGACACCGTCGAACCTGCATTTCAGCTGCGGCTTGACACGAGCTGACGTCGAACCAGCCGAGGGGTGCTCGCTCGGTGAAATCGTCTCGGACCTCTTCGCGCTGAAACTGCCTTCATCGCGCCCCGCTCCGCCCGTCCGCCAGGACTCCCGTCTAGCCGCCTGCTCCCCGCCCTCCCTGATTCTGCAGCGCTGCGAGGGGCGCGGCGCGATTCGCCGCCGCCTTGACGTCCTTCCAGGGCGGTCGTTATCATTGCGCCGCGCATCGAGGACGGCGCCCCGAGGAGGCGACATGGAAGCCTTGCAGAACTTCTTCGATTTCGTCCTCCATGTCGACAAGTCCATCCACAAGCTCATCGAGCTCTTCGGGCTCTGGTCCTACCTGATTCTCTTCCTGATCATCTTCTGCGAGACGGGGCTCGTCGTCACGCCGTTCCTGCCCGGCGACACGCTGCTCTTCGCCGCGGGGGCGTTCGCGGCCAGGGGCTCCTTCGACCCCGTCCTGCTCATCGCCGTGCTCCTGACCGCGGCGGTCGCGGGCGACGCGGTCAACTATTGCATCGGGAAGTTCCTCGGCGACAAGCTCGCGCGCTCCCGCCGCGTGCCCTTTTTCAAGCCGGAGTACCTGGACCGCACGCACCGCTTCTACGAGAAGTACGGCGCCAAGACCATCGTCATCGCCAGGTTCGTGCCCATCGTCAGGACCTTCGCGCCCTTCGTCGCCGGCGTGGGCACCATGACCTACCGCCGCTTCGCCGTCTACAACGTCACGGGCGCCCTTCTCTGGGTCTTTCTGCTGGTCCTGGCCGGCTACTTCTTCGGCACGATTCCCATCGTCGAGAGGAATTTCACCCTCGTCATCTACCTGATCGTCTTGGTCTCCATCATGCCCGGCGTCATCGAGTTCTGGCGGCAGCGGCGCCTTCACAAGGCGGAGGCCGCCGCCAGGGAAAGGGCGTCCTCGTCGGGGGAGGGCGGCGCATGAGCGCGCGGGGCGTCGTTCTGGCCGGTCTCGCCCTCGCGTTCGCGGCGCGCGCGGACGGCGCGCCGGCCGAGCCCCCCGCGCCGCCCTTTTACGCCGACAGAACGAACCTCCTCCAGGTCGTCGATGCCACGGGCGCGCTCCGCCCGATCAAGGACGCGGCGGATCTGGCGCTCCGGCGCCGCCACACCCTGGAGCACATGACCCTCGTCATGGGCCGCGTGCCGGAGGAGTTCCGGGCGACCGCCCTGGCGCCGCGGGTGATCGAAGAAGCGGCGGAGCCGAAGTTCACCCGCAAGAAAATCGCGCTTAGGGTGGAGCCCGCCGACACGATGACGGCGTACCTCCTCCTCCCCCGCGGCTTGACCGGGAAGGCGCCGGCCGTGCTCTGCCTCCACCAGACGACCGCCATGGGCAAGGCCGAGCCCGCGGGGCTCGGCGGCGACGCGGATCTGGCCTACGCGCGCGAGCTGGCCGAGCGGGGGTACGTGACGCTCGCGCCGGATTGCTGGGACTTCGGCGATTACCGAAGGAGCCCCTACGATCCCTACGCGCAGGGCTACGCGAGCGGCACGATGAAGTCCCTCTGGAACCACATGCGCGCCCTGGACTACCTCGCGTCGCTGCCCGAGGTGGACGCCGAGCGCATCGGCTGCATCGGCCATTCGCTCGGCGGGCACAACACGCTCTGGCTCGCCGCCTTCGATCCGCGCGTCAAGGCGGCGGTCTCAAGCTGCGGCTTCTGCTCCATGGCGAGCTACGCGGCCTCGCCCTACGGCGGCGGCACCCTTAAGGGTTGGGCGCAGCGCAGGTACATGCCGCGCGTGGAGACCGTCTACGGCAACGATCCCCGCCGCCTGCCCTTCGACTGGCACGAGGTGCTCGCGGCCATCGCCCCGCGCCCCGTCTTCATCTCGGCGCCGCTCCGCGATGAGAACTTTTCCGCGCCGGGCGTCAAGGAATGCGTCGAAGCCGCCCGCGCGGTGTACGCCTTCCTCGGCGCCGAGAAAAACCTCGCGGCGGAATACCCCGACGCGGCGCATTCCTTCCCGCCCGAGGCGCGCGCGGCGGCGTACGCGCGCCTCGACGCGGCGCTGCGCTGATCCGGGCGCGGGCAAATTGGAGCGCGGCCCAGCGCCGCGATCCGGCCTAACGTTCATGCCCTTTCAGCGGCGCGCCGGCGGCGCGCGGAATCCGTCGTGCGGCGGCCGCCGCCTCCAGACCGATCCCGTCGCCCGCAATGGCGATTACCGGGTGACTGGCTAGCGACCTTCACCTCCCGAAAGACTCCAGGGTAATGGCGACACCGTTATACAGACCGTGGACCACAATGGCAGCCGCGAGCCAGGGCATGGCCGGCCCCAACTGCGGACGGACGCGGCGGGCCAGCGCGGCGGACCAGACGCGAACGATCCCGATGCCGGCCAGCAACGAGCAGCCGACGTGGACCAGCACACACGCGGTCCAGCGTACCACGACCACCGTCCGCGGTGCATCAGGGATATAGGCCGACAGGTATATGGCGTTTTCCAGAGCGGCAAACGCCAGCCCGCCGGCAACGCAGCAGACGATGATCTGGCCCGTGAAACGGAACAGGTGGGGCCGCTTTTCCACAATCACCAGCGGCAACGCCACTTTCATGATTTCCTCAATAGCCGGTCCGAACAGGACCAGCACGGGCAGCCCCCAGAGGATTGTGCAGAGCTCCTGCAGCAGGGCCCCGCAGATCGCCCAGGGGCCGGCGGCCAACACAATCAAACTTGTAATGAGCCAGGTGCGTGCCGTAGAGGTGGCGCGCAGCCGACGGTCAAGCCACTGAGCATAACCGGCGGACAGTTCGTCGGGGCGCGGGAGCTGGGGGAAAACCTCCGCGGGCTCTTCCCACACGCTTTGCTCCAGCAGGTCATCCCCGCGCGACCGGTGCGATTCCGCCGCCAGGTTGCGCGCGGCACGGGCTTCGCTCGGGTCGGCGGGGAAGGGTCCGCGACTCAGGAATGGCTCGCGATCAATCGAGGGGTCAGAATCGGGTTGTGTCATCCAGAGCTGCGCCGCAAGGGCCCGGTTCGTATGACAACCGCGGGCAGCGCGCGGGTCGTGGCAGCCGCGACGCCAGGTTCAAGACGTCGGCGGCGCCGCACGGTAGGCCGTGGCGCTGGCCAACAGCGCGACCATGGCCCCCCTGCTTCTATTGCCGCCGCTGACCGCGTTGCCAGCCACGTCGGCGGACTCCAAACGGAGGTTGCAGATCGCGTTATAACCGGTCTTGTATGCTTTCTCGAGCACGCGCAAGGTTGCTTCCCGCCGCGCCCGCTCCATGAGTACCCGAAAGCTCCGCAACTCGCCGCCCACCAGCTTCCGAAGGTGCGCCAGAAATGACTTCAGGTAATCCGCGGCAATCACCGTCTCTACCACGATCAGCTGCGGGGGCAAGTCGCTTGGAACATAGCCGGGATAAGAACGCAACTGAGTGACGATCATGTGGCGTCTCATCGTCGCCTCACGGGCGGCAAGCGACGCCAAGTGCCGCCGCTCGAAATAGAGGGTGCCAAAATAGCCCAGCGCCAGGAAAACCAGGACGCAGATCAATGACGCGAGCAGATTTGTCATGGGTACCCCTTAAGCGCTTATGAGCTCGGCTGTACCACGACCGCGGTGCCGTAGACGTAGAGCTCCGCCGCGCCGGACGTAACCGCGCTGGTCGCGAACCGCACGTTCACCACGGCGTTGGCGCCAAGCTGCTGTGCCTGCGCCAGCATGCGTTGCATCGCCTCGCGCCGTGACTCAGTCAACAGCTCGGTGTAACCTTTGAGCTCACCGCCCACGAGGTTTTTAAGGCCGGCCGCAATGTCGCGCCCGACGTGCTTGGCCCGCACCGTGTTGCCTTGCACGATCCCCTTGGTCTCGATGATTTCATAGCCGACAATCGTTTCCGTGTTCGTGACGATCATGGGTCGCTATGCTCCTACCAGACGGCCCCTAGCTTACCTCCGGACAGTTGTGAATGTCAATCAATTTTCGGCAACGAGGCGCGTGATCGGCGCGGACCGTCGCCGATTTCGGGGAAATCAGCGGCCGTCCCAAGACTGCCCCTGCCCGTAATAGGCGCCCGGGCCATGCTTGCGATCGAAGTGCTTGCGGAGCAGGTGGCTCGGGAGCGGCGCGACCGGCTGGGCGAAGGCGCGCCGCAGCAGGATCGTGTCGCGCGCCATGCGCGCCACCTCCTCGAGGGCGATTGCGTTCGCCACCGCCTCCATGGCATCGCGGCCCCAGGTGAAAGGCCCGTGCCCGGCCACGAGCACCGCCGGCATCCGGGCGTGATCGATCCCGTACTCGAGGAACGCCTCGACGATCACCTTCCCCGTCTCGCGCTCGTAGTCCTTCGCGACCTCGGCCGGCGTAAGCCTGCGGGTCACCGGCACCTGGCCGTCGAAGTGGTCGGCGTGCGTCGTCCCCAGGCACGGGATGGGCTGCTCGGCCTGCGCGAACGCCGTCGCAACCGTCGAGTGCGTGTGGGTCACGCCGCCGACCTCGGAGAACTCGCAGTAGATCTCAAGATGCGTCGAGGTGTCCGAGGAGGGCTTGAACCGGCCCTCCACGGCCTTGCCCGCCAGATCGACCAGCACCATGGAGTCGACCGTGAGGGCGGCGTAGGGAACGCCGCTGGGCTTGATCGCGAAGAGGCCCCGGCCGCGGTCGATGCCGCTCACGTTGCCCCACGTGCCGGGCGCCAGACCCGCGCGCGACAGGGCGAGGTTCGCCTCCAGCACCGCCTTCTTGAGTTCCTCCAGCATAGCGCACTCCCGCGCGGCGCGGGCCGCCCCGCCCGGCCGCGGCGCGCCGCCGCCCCCGCGCGGGTTCGACCGCCGGCTACGCCGCGCTCTCCTTGATCTTGAGCAGCTCCTTCATCACCGCCGACAGATCCTCCGTGTGCCCGGCGACGCCGAAGGCATCGTGGAGCTTGCGATACAGGCCGTAGAGCCGGTCGTAGACGGCGCGGTTGGCCTCGATGGGCTTGTACACCTTGCGCTTGACGCCGCACATGGCCTTCTGGGCCGCGCCGGTCGAGTCGTGCCCGCCCGCCCCGCTTCCCGCCACTACCGCGCCGAACACCGCCGCGCCGAGGGCGCACGTCTGCGCCGAGCGCGAGATCATCATCGGCCGCCCGAGCACGTCGGCGTAGATCTGCATGAGCATGGGATTCTTCTCGGCGATGCCGCCGCAGCAGATGATCGCATCGATCGCCACGCCGTACTCGGCGATGCGGTCCACGATGGCGCGGGCGCCGTAGGCCGTGGCCTCGATGAGCGCGCGGTAGATCTCCTCGCGCGTCGTGTGCAGCGTCTGGCCCAGCAAGAGCCCCGTCAGGCGCGGATCCACCAGGATGGTGCGGTTGCCGTTGTTCCAGTCCAGCGCCAGGAGCCCGCTCCGGCCGGGCGGGTGCTTCTGGACGCGCGCGGTCAGCTCCTCGTGGAGCCCGCCCTTCCCCTGGCACACGACCCGGACGAACCAGTTGAAGATGTCGCCCACGGCGGACTGGCCGGCCTCGATGCCCAGATACCCCGGAACGACCGAGCCGTCGACGATTCCGCAGACGCCCGGGATGTCCGGAATACCGGCGTCGCGCGGCGCGACCATGATGTCGCAGGTCGAGGTGCCGATGATCTTGGAGAGCACGCCCTCGCGCACGCCCGATCCGACGGCGCCGAGGTGGGCATCGAAGGCGCCCACCGCGATGGGCAGGCCTTCGGGGAGGCCGAGCTTCGCCGCCCATTCCGCGCAGAGATACCCGGCGACGACATCGGACGGGTAGGCCTTCGGGTAGAGCCGATCCCTGAGGGCGCCCAGCTCGGGATCGAGGGCGCCCAGGAATTCCTTGTCGGGGAGCCCGCCCCAGGAGTCGCTGTACATGGCCTTGTGGCCGGCGGGGCAGACGCCGGGCTTCAGGTCCGCCGGGTTGGTGATGCCGGCCAGCACGGCCGGAATCCAGTCCGCGAACTCGATCCACGTGTAGGCGGCTTTGAAAACCTTGGGGTCGGCGCGCAGGCAGCGCCAGATCTTCGAGAAGAACCACTCCGACGAATACGTGCCGCCGCACTTGGCCAGATAGTGGGGCCGCGAGGCGCGCGCCGCCGCGGTGATGGCCGCGGCTTCGTCGGCCCCGCTGTGATCCTTCCACAGCCACGCGAGCGCGTTGCGGTTGCGCTTGAACTCGGGGTAGAAGGCGAGGGGCTTCAAGTTCGCGTCCACGGGCAGCGGCGTCGAACCGGTCGTGTCGACGCCGATGCCGATGACGCGTTCGGACCGGAAGCCCCTAGTGCGCCGCGCCTGGGCGAGGGCGCCCTTGACCGACTTCTGCAGACCGAACAGCCAGTCCGCCGGCGACTGGCGCGCGACGTTGTGGTCCTTGGGGTCCGTGAAGATTCCGTCGACGCCCGACGGATACGGGCACACGTTCGTGCCGACCTCCCGGCCGGTGGCCACATCGACGATGAGGGCGCGAACGCTGTTGGTGCCGTAATCGATCCCGAGGGAGTAATGCGCTGCCACGTGAAACCTCCTGTGCGAGCCTGCGGTGCCCCGGCGGCGCTTCCGCGGCGGCGCCGGCAGGGGTGGATGGTAGTCCCACGGGAAGGCCGGCATCAAGAGGATTCTCGGCCTGGCCGCGCCCGGCGCTCCTCCGTACAATAGCGGAGCCATGTCCAAGGATCCCGAGAAATTTTTCGCCATGAAGGCGCGGCGCGAGCCCATCGTCGCGCTCACATGCTACGACGCCCTCACGGCGCGCCTCGAGGACGCCGCCGCCATTGACGTCGTTCTGGTCGGCGACAGCGTGGGCACCAATCTGCTCGGCCGGGCTTCGGAGCGCGACGTGACCATGGAGGACATGCTCCACCACACGGCGGCGGTCGCCCGCGGCCGGACGGAAGCGTTCCTCATCGCCGACATGCCGTACCTGAGCTACGCCGCCCCGGCGCGCGCCCTGGAGAACGCGCGGCGCCTGCTGGCCGCCGGCGCCGACGGCGTCAAATTGGAGAGCGGCCGCGCGATTCTCCCGCAGGTCGCGGCTCTTCGGGCCGAGGGGATCGCCGTCTGCGGACACTTGGGTTACACGCCCCAGACCAAGGGGCCGCGGCCCGCCGTCGCCGGCAAGGCCGCCGCCGAGGCGCGGGAGCTCATCGCCGACGCCGAGGCGCTCTGCGGCGCGGGCATCTTCATGCTCGTCCTGGAACTGGTGCCCGAGGAACTCGCCCGCCACATCGCCGGGCGGATTGCCTGTCCCGTCATCGGCATCGGCTCGGGCCGCGGCCTGGACGGCGAGGTGCAGGTGGTGAATGACGTCCTCGGCCTCACGGGCCGCGCGTTCCGGCACGCGAAGGCCTTCGCGGACCTGCGGGGGCAGGCCGCCGCCGCGATTCAGGCCTACGCCGATGCGGTGCGCGCGCGCGCCTTTCCCGAGGAGCGCAACGCGACGCGCCTGCCCCCCGAGGTCGCCGCCGAACTCGGCATCGCCGGGGAGTGAGCATGGGAGACGATCGGCTGGCAATCGGCATCGTGGGGCTTGGGACCTTCGTCGAGCTGGCCCATTTCCCCGCCTACCTCGAGAGCCCGTACCGCGAGTTGGTCCGCATCGCCGCCATCTGCGACCTCGACCCGAAGCGCCTGGCGGCGGTGGGCGACAAATACGGCCTGGCGCGCCGCTTCACCGATCACCGGGCGATGCTCGGCGGGGAGAAGCTCGACGTCGTCGTCGTCGCCACGCCCGACCATGCCCACACGGCCATCGCGCTCGATGCGATCGCGGCGGGGAAGGACGTCTTGGTCGAGAAGCCGCTTGCCATGAAGGCGGTCGAGGCCCGCGCCATCGCCGATGCCGCCGATCAGGCCGGGCGGCTCGTCATCACCGACTTCCACAAGCGCGAGGATCCCTGCCACGTCGAGGCGCGCACGCGCTTCCGGCGCGGGGACTACGGCCCGCTCCAACTCGGCTGGGCGTGGATGCAGGACGCAATTGCCGTGGCCGCCGGCGGATTCTTCAAATCCGACCTCGCGAGCCGAAGCTCGCCCAACTGGTTTCTCGGGGTGCATTTCTACGACTTGGTGTGCTTCCTGACGGGCGCCGAGCCGGTGGAGGCGCGCGCCGTCGGTCACCGCCGCGTGCTGGCCGCGCGGGGCATCGACACCTACGACGCGATCAAGGCCGATTTCGTCTTCGCGGGCGGCGCGGCGGTGAGCGTGACGACCTCCTGGAACCTGCCCGACGCGGCTCCCTTCATCACCCGCCAGGGCATCTACCTGCAGTGCGCCCGGGGCGACATCGAAATCGACTCATCGCGCCGCGGCTTCGCGGCCACGACCGAGGAGGGCTACCGCTTCGTGAACCCCATGTTCCTGCGGGCGACGCCCCGCGGCTACGCGGGCTACGGCGTCGAAAGCATCGGCGAGGCGATGCGCGTCTTCCACGCGCGCGCGAGGGGGCGGCCCGCGCCCACGGCGGAAAGCGCGCACCTGGCCACGGCGCGCGAGGGGCTCACGGCGACGCTCATGGCCGAGGGCGTCGACCGCTCCCTCGCGGCGGGACGCAAGGAGGAGCACGCCGACGTGGGCGCGCCGGTGGTCCTGGCGGCGATCCTCCAGTGACGCCCGCGGGCGGTTCACCCTCTTGCGCGGGATCGCGCGGGAACCGCCATGCCGGGGCGTAACGGGCGTCAAGGGGTTCGTGAGTCACCGCGGCGCTGTTTGTCCGCCGACAAGCATGAGATTGTGATCCCGATTGTCGACAAGGCCCACGCAAGTCCCCGGCGGGTCACTCGCACAGGCTCGCCGAGCAGCGCAGCGCATCGGGCGTCGGATCGGTTCCGCAACCGGGATACGGCGGGGAGAAGGGCGGGGCGGCCGCGAACAACCGGCCGAGTATCCGGGTGGGGTCGGCGATGTCGAGCGCGCCGTCATCGTTGGCGTCGCCGGCATCTTCGCAGCGGAGGGGGCCGCGGCCGCTTTCGAACATATACATAAGCAGGGCCACCACATCGGAAAGATCCACTCGGCCGTCGCCGTTGGCGTCGCCCCTGATGAACCTACAAGCCGCCGGCGCAATGGTCAGCGTGCCGCCCTCAAGCTTCGGCGTGTAGGAAAGCCCGTCGATCGTTATGACGACTGCGCGCGGCAGTTCCCCGCCCAGACAGGCGACGATGGCCGGAGACGTCTCGGTGCCGACGGGGCGGCCGGGCACGGCTTCGTACGTAAGGCGGACGATGGCGTGATCGGAGCCGGCGGGGATCGTCACCGTGCTCGGCTGGGTCTGCGACGCGATGCAATAGACCGTCCCGCCCGCGGTGATCTCGGGCGAGCAATGGCCCGTTCCGGGGGCCAGATCCACGCCGAAAAAGTCGGGTCCCCGGCCGCCGTTGAGAGCTTGGATCTCCGGACAGTCCGTAAAGTCGATGGCGTCCAGCGTGGCGACGGAAGGATCGTGCGCGACGCCGAGGGAGAAGGCCTGCACGGGCTGCTCATTGGTGAGAAGGACAAACAGGTGCGCGGGCGCACATTCGGCCAGTCCCGCCGACGTAAGCGCAAGTTGACGAACGGGACAGTATTCGTACGCGCCTATGTCGATGCCGGCGCCGCAGAGTCTCGGATTCCCTTCGATGTCGTCCGCCGGGGCTCCTTGCGTCGTTCCGGCGTCGATGCAGGGCGAGTCGGGCTGAAGACGGAAATCGAGATCTCCGCGGAAACGCGGATCGACATATATATTTCCGACTCCGGGTACGGTCTCCCCGTCTTGCAGGCATGAGTAGCTGGCGGCGCAAGGCCCCTCAAGACCCCCGCGAGCGTTTCCCCACACGATGCAGTTGGTGAGTGTCGCCGGGGAGCTGCCCCAATGAGACACGCCGCCTCCCCACCAGTTTTCGGCGATCGTGCAGTTGACGAGAGAGAGAGAATCCGAGCTTCTGACGGCGGCAACCTCGCCTCCGCTGTTTCCGAAGATCGCGCAGTTGATCAGTGTCGCCGAGGAGTTGTAGCTGTACATGCCGCCTTCGAAGTTGCCCCAGATCGTGCAGCCGCTCAGCGTCACGCTGGAATCGCGGCAGTAGAGACCTCCACCGTTTGTTTCGTGATCGGGCAAGGGTCGATTCAAGGCGAAGACGCAATCTATGAAGGATAGCGTGCTGTAATGGCAAGCTACGCCGTCGCCGCGGCTGAAGTCCAGTGTCGAGTTCCTCAGGACTTCACAGCGACGAAAGACCGCAGACGCACCGTTACACAGAATTCCGCCGCCGCCCAAAGGCGAACCGGGATGCGTGGTATTGTCGGCTATTCGGCAATCGGAAACCTCCGGCCCCTGACCATGGCCGATTATCATGCCGCCCATTTTGCCTTCCGTGACGGTAATCCCGGCAACGGAACACCCCGTGCGCAATCCCAAGAGCGTGCCGCGGATTACAGTCGAATCGGGTCCGCGCCCCGTGACGCTGACATGGTTGACGAGGTTGAGGACGCCTTCTCCGTAGGCGCCGCCCTCAACGACGATCTCTCGCTCCATGACACCTGCGTCCTCACAGACGCCATGCGGCGCGCCCATGTCCGCGCCGTCCTCTCCAGCTCCAATGCATGGAGAACCGGCGTAAAGCGACAGCCTGAAGCCGCGCAGCGCTGCCGCTACGGTCGGGAAGGGATCGGATTGTTGTCCGCTCCCCGGGCCTTGGGTAATCATGTCAACGTGAATTACGTCGTCCGTCGTCCACCCGCAGAATCCGGGATTGCCGTTGATGTTTCCGACCCCGGGCCAGACGTCAGGACCTTCCACGCATGAGTAGCTCACGACAGGATCGCGCCCGCCGAAGGGTCCGCCGATGTTGTCCCACAAGATGCAGTTGACCAGAACCGGTGCGGCCGCGGTCTCGCTGTAGATGGCTCCTCCTTCTTCGGAAGCCACGTTTCCGCTGATCGTGCAATTCACGAAGGTGGGGGCGGCATCGCCGACGCAGTAGACGGCCCCGCCGCGCCCCTTGGCCGAGTTCTCCCTTAACGTGCAATCCACCAACCGGGGGGATGAATTCCAGCAGAACAAGCCGCCGCCGCCGACCCGGACCCCGTAGTACTCAATGTTTGCGGTATTTCCGCGGAAGGTGCAGCGCAAGAACGTGGGGGCAGAGTCCGCGCAATAGGCGCCGCCCCCGCTGACCCATGGATCAAAGGGCGGCGTCCCCCACACATCGATGACGTTTTCCGCAAAGACACAATCCTCGAAGAGGCCGTTGGAATTCGTCTCGCAGGAGACGCCTTGCGTCATGCCCACGACATGGCAGTCCGCCACTCTCGGCGATGCCGACCGCAGTTGGAAGCCGCTCGTCGTAAATCCCCGAAAGACAGCATCTTGAGTCTCGTTGTTCTCGAAGACGACTGTTTGGCGGATCGTTGTGAGGAGCGGCCCTTCGCGCGACTTTACCTCGATCGCCTTGCCTCGCAACGTGATGGGCTCTGGGGGCGCGTATTCGCCCGGTCCGACGAGCACCGTATCCCCCGCGACGGCCGCATCGATCGCCGCCTGGATGGCGGCGTAATCGGCGGGCACCTCGATTGTCGCCCCCATGCATAGCGACACCGACAGCACGACCGGCAGCAGCGCGGTGCCCCTGAGCATCGGTCTTTCTCCCGAACCACGATTTTTTCCCAGGATAAACGCAATATCACGGGGAAATCAATAGGCGATAAGCCTTGCAAGGCAACGGGTTACCGCGGGAAGGCGCCGCGCAAAATCACGGCCGCGGCGGCGAAGTCGGACCCAGGCGCCACCGCGCCGCGCCCCGCATCTCCCGCGTCCGCGCCCGGCAGGCTCGCGGCGCTCTCATCGCCGGGAGCGCCGGCCGCCCTCTCGCCGCTGGAGGCAAGAAAGAGTATGCTGGCGTGGGCGCGCCGGGCGCTCAGGCCGCGACTCCCCGGCGACGCGCCCGCGGCGTTTTTGCGCGGAGGTGTTTATGCGAAGTCTGTGCGTGTGCGCGGCGTTCGTCCTCGCCGGTTGCGCCGCCGGCCCGAAGGCCGGCTACACGTTCCTCTTCGATGGGAAGTCGCTGGCCGGCTGGCGCCCCCATGAGAAGCTGCCGGGCGGCGAATGGACGGTGGCCGGCGGCGCGATCGTCGGCAAGGAAGGCGCCGATGCCGGCGGAGGCTTCCTCGCCACGACGCGGAGCTACAAGAACTTCATCCTCGAACTCGAAGTCAACATGGACTGGCCCTTCGACAGCGGCGTCTTTCTGCGAGTCGGGCCGGATGGCAAAAGCCACCAGGTGACGCTGGACTACCGCCCCGGCGGCGAGATCGGCGCCATCTACATTCCCTGGGGGCCGGGATTCGTGTGCCACGCGCGGCCGCCCTACGTTTGCGGCGACACGCCGGAGAGCATCGAAACCTTCGCCGAGGCCGCGTGGAACCATGTCCGGATCAAAATCGAGGGCGAGCCCGCGCATATCCAGTTCTGGCTCAACGGCACCCTCGTCACGGATTTCCTGCACTCCGAGAAAACCACCGCGGGCATTCCGCCCGAGGGGCCGATCTGCCTGCAGGTGCACGGCGGCGTGGAAAACGCCGCCGGCGCGGCGGTCCGCTTCCGGAACATCCAGATCAAGGAGTTTCTGTGACGAGGCGCGGCGCCGGCCAACGCCGGCTTGCCCGCCCAATGGGGGGAATTCATGGCGCCATGGGCCGTCCGCGGCCTGCGCCCGCTCCCCCTCCGATGTACAATGAGAGCGGCACTCTCGCGCGAGAAAGGAACCTGCCATGAGACAACTTGCCGCATCGTCGCTCGCCGCCCTCCTGATCTGCGTCACCGCCGGGGCCGCCGAGCCCCCCGCCGCGCCGCCCCAGGGCTTCACGGCGCTTTTCAACGGCGTGAACCTCGATGGCTGGTACGGCCACGGGACCCAGGACCCGCGGGTTCTGTGGGCCATGACCCCCGAAGCCCTGGCCGCGCATAAGGAGAAGACCCGCGCGAATCTGCGCGCCCACTGGCGCGTCGACGGCGGCGTCCTCGTCAACGACGGCGAGGGGCTCTACGCCACCACCGACAAGGATTACGGCGACTTCGAACTCCTGGTGGAGTACAAGACCGTCGCCAAGGCCGACAGCGGCATTTACCTCCGCGCCGTGCCCCAAGTCCAAATTTGGGATTACACGAAGGAAGGCGGGAAGTGGAACCTCGGCGCCGACAAGGGCTCCGGCGGCCTGTGGAACAACAGCCCCGGCGCGCCGGGAAAAGACCCCCTGGTCCTGGCCGACAAGCCCTTCGGCGAGTGGAACGCGCTCAGGATCGTCATGGTCGGCGAGCGCGTGACCGTGTTCCTCAACGGAAAGCGCGTCGTCGACCACGCCCGCCTGGAGAACTACTTCGACCGCAAGCTGCCCGTCTTTCGCAAAGGGCCGATCCAACTCCAGACCCACGGCGGCGAGATCCGCTGGCGCAACATCTTCCTGCGCGAGATCCCGGCCGAGGAAGCCTGCGCCATTCTGCGCGCCGGCGGCGTCGACAAGCCCGCGGCGGACGACGGCTTCGCGCCCATCTTCAACGGCAAGGACTGGACCGGCTGGAAAGGGCCCACCGCACAGAACGCCATCAAGGACGGCGCCATCCACGCCCAATCAGGCACGATCTTCACGGCGGAGGAGTACGAGGATTTCGTCGTGCGCTTCGAGTTCACCCTGCCCAAGGGCGGCAACAACGGCCTCGCGATCCGGTACCCCGGCGCGGGCGACACCGCCTACGTCGGCATGTGCGAAATCCAGGTTCTCGACAACGAGGACCCGGAGTACGCCGCGCTCGACCCGCGCCAGTACCACGGCAGCGCCTACGGCATGGCGGCGGCGCACCGCGGCTACCTCAGGGCGCCCGGCGAGTGGAACTTCCAGTGCGTGACGGTCAAGGGCTCCACCATCGTCGTCGAACTCAACGGGACGCGCATCCTCGACACCGACTTGGCCAAGATCACCAAAGCCATGTACGACCTGGACAAGTTCAAGGGGCGGAACCGGACCAAGGGCAGCTTCGGCTTCGCCGGCCACGGCCAGCCGGTCAAGTTCCGCGGAATCGAACTCAAGCGGCTGTAGCGCCCGCCGGCGCGGAAACGACCGCCGCGCGGCGCCCGGCCTCCGAAAGGAGACTCGCATGCTCGCTCTCGCCTTTCGCCGTCTCATCCTCCCCGCCGCCCTGTGCGCCTGGGCGGCGAGCCGGGCCGCCGGCGCCGACACCGGCGTCAACCTCGCAACGCTCGCCGACTGGGACATCGTCACGGCGGAGAACGCGGCCCCCGGCGTCATCTACGCCGCCGAGGAATTCCAGCGTTTCTTCCAGCAGGCCTCGGGCCTCCGCCTGCCCCGCGTCACGGCCGCAACACGGCCCGACCGGCATGTCTTCATCGGACCGAGCTCCGCCATGCAGGCCTCGCCGGCCGGCTTCGCCATCGACGACCTCGGCCCCGAGGATCTGCGCATCGTGGTGCGCGGCGGCGCCATCGCCATCGCCGGCGGCGCGCCGCGGGGCACGCTCTACGGCGTTTACACTTTTTTGGAGGATTACCTCGGCGTGCGTTTCCTGACGGCGGACCACACCCATGTCCCGCCGCTCGGCCCCTGGCGCGTCGTCCCTCCCGTGGACCGCCGCTACCACCCGGTTTTCGCCATGCGCTGGAGCTACTACGGCGAGGTCAACCGGAACCCGTCCTTCGCGGCCCGCATGCGCGTCAACACCGTGACCCCCGATCCCGCCCTCGGGGGGAAGACCGGCATCCAGAACATCAACCACAGCTTCCTCGCGCAGATTCCGTCCTCGAAATACGGCGCCGAGCATCCCGAGTACTACTGCCTGCGGGGCGGAAAGCGCCTGGCGCCCGCCGCCAACGACGTCTACGAAAACGAGCCGTGCCTCACCAACCCCGACGTCCTGCGCATCGTGACCGCGGCCGTGCGCGCCGAGCTCGCGGCGCACCCGCACCTTGAAAACGTCTCGGTGAGCCAGAACGACAACGACAAGTACTGCCAATGCGAGCACTGCGCCGCCATCGACGCGCGCGAGGGCACCCCCATGGGCTCGCTGCTTGAGTTCGTCAACGCCGTCGCCGACGACATCGCCCGCACGCACCCCGCCGTCAAGGTGGGCACGCTCAGCTACTGGTACACCCGCAAGCCGCCCAAGACGATCAAGCCGCGGCCCAACGTGCAGATCCAGCTCTGCAGCATCGAGTGCTGCCTGATCCACCGCATCGACGACCCGGCCTGCCCGCTCAACGCCGCCTTCTGCCGCGATCTGCACGCCTGGGGCGCGATCTGCGACAACATTTCGATCTGGAACTACAACACGAACTTCTCCAACTACCTCCTGCCCTGCCCCAACCTGCGGGTCATCGAGCCCAACGTGCGCTTCTTCGCGGCCAACAACGCCAAGAGCATCTTCATGCAAGCGGCGGGGAACGCCGCGGCGGCCGAGCTCTCGGAACTGCGCAACTACCTGATCGCCAACCTCATCTGGGATCCGAACCGAAGCGCCGACCGGCTCCGCGATGAATTCCTTTCCCTTCACTACGGACGGGCCGCGCCGGCCATCGCCCGCTACATCGACCTCATCCACGCCACGGCCGAGGCATCGGGGCTGCACCGCAACTGCTTCGCGCAGCACGGCGCGGACTACGGCTTCACGCCGGACACGGCCGACCGCGCCCTCGCGCTGTTCCAGGAGGCGCGCGCGAGCGCCGAGAGCCCCGAGGTCGCGGCGCGCGTGGACAAGGCATCCATCGCCGCCTACCGCCTCGCCATCGATCCGGTCTGGCAGGCGACCGACCCGGCGGCCGTCGAACCGGCGCTGCGCGCTCGGATGCGGCCGCTTGTGGCGCGGTTCCTCGAACTCTGCGCCGCCCACGGCGTCGACCGCGCCTCGGAGCACCTACCCTTCGAGCGTGACCGCGCCCGCCTGGCGGACTTCCTCGCGAAAGACCCGGACGCCGGCCGGCCTCCCGCGTCAGGGAAATAACCCGCGCCGCGCCGGCGCGGGCATGGGGGCGCCGCGCGGCGCCGTCACCGGATCTCTACATCGTGCCGCAGGTCCCGATCCTGAACGGTGATCTCCGCGCGGTAGAGCGGCTTCCAGCCCCCCATCAGCGCGTAGAGCGATTCGTCGCCACGCCCGGGGGGCCCCGTAATGGCCTCGAGAATGTATGTGCCGGGATCGAGATCCGCGATCTCGTAGGTGTTGTCTTGGGTCACCGCGCTCGCGCCGATGACGTATGGAAGGGGGTTCAGGAAGAAACGCCCGTCGGGCGGCGGATCCCCCGGCTGGCGCACAACGAGCGCGGCCATGGACCCGGCCGGCACCCCCTTGACCTTGCCGAACAACTTGAATCCCTTCCCGAACTCGACCGCGATGCCGACCGTCTGCCCGTCCTCGACCGCGACGGTGCGCGTCTTCATGACCAAGTTCTCGCCCCTCTCGGGATCTATGACAACGACCTTGTGCCGCCCGGGGGCGAGATTCTCGAACCGAAACTTCCCGCTCTTATCGAACTCGCAGTCTTTTTTCCCGGCGCTTACGCTCACGATCAGCACCACCACGGGCCACTTCGGCGCGCCGCCTTCGGTCGCCACGCCCTCGATGACGCCGCCGCGCCTGAGGACGAGCGTGATCGGCGCGCTCACCTGGTCCCGCGACAACGCCACCGACACGGTTTCCGACGGCGCGAACCCGCGGTGAACGGCGCTTACCAGGTACTCGCCTTCGGGGAGGTGCTCGACGAGGAAGCTGCCGTCGGCGTCGCTCAAGTCCTCGGGCGACTCGACATCGAAGTGCTCCGGAAATCGTTTTTTGAGCAGCGCGTTCGCGTCATCGCCTCCCTTCCGTTCCACACGGACCGTCGCGTCCTCGACGGGCGTGCCGTCTCCCAGCGTCACGCGGCCGCGTACGGCGGCGCCGGCGGTGACGACGATCTTCACGCCTTGGTAGTCCTGGCCCGCGGCGACCTCGATCGTGTCGGAGCGGCCGGGCGCGAACCCCGGCACCATGGCCTGGACCACGACCTTACCGGCCGGCGCCTCGACGCTGTAGCTCCCGTCCTCGCCAACCTCGGTGGTGTCCTCGCCACGCTCGTGCGCAAACAGGGCCTGTATTATTTTGACGCTTTCCGGGAGGGAAGTTTCCCCGGTGGACCGCGCAAGCACCTCCCCGACCACGCCGGGCGCCTCGCCGGCGCCGGTAACGACCCTGCCGCTGATCCGACCGTGCTTGGCGAGCCTGAGTTCCACGGTCCGCGCCCTCGCGGGAACGTCCGGCGCCACCGCGATCGAGTAGCCCGGTTTGAGCGCACAGAGTATTAAGCTTTCGCCCTCGGGGACGGTCAGCACGAACTTCCCCTCCCCGTTGGTGCGGGCGGGTCTCCGTTCGTGCAACGGTGCGGACACCGACGACTTCCGCAGGTACCACGCGAAGACCTCCGCGTCCTCGATCGGCGCACCAAAGGTGTCGAGCACCACGCCGGCGAGCACCGCCTCCCCAGCGGTTTTCTCCATGATGAGAACCACGCCGGTTACGTCCGTGACGCCGTCCAGGTTGAGGGATTTCGTGCGCTCCTGCGAGCGTGACTCGAAGGACTCGGGGGGATCCACGCTCAACCGCCGCTCGCCGGCGCCGAGCCCTTCGAACGCGAAGGCGCCGGTCTCGTCCGTGACCGTCTCTTCGGCATCTTCGTCGTCTTCGTCGTCCGAGAGAAGCTCGGGGAAGCTGTATGTCAAGTAGACCGTGACCCCCGGCGCCACCGCTCCGTCGGGGTGCCTCACCAGGCCCGAGACCCGGCACCCTTCCGTCAGAAGCAGATTGACCTCGGCCCGCGGGTGCTCGGCGCTGAGCGCAACGGCCTCGGAGGCCAAATCTGCAAACCCTTCCTTCTCCGCCCAGAGGCGGTACTGCCTGTCAAGCGGCAGGGCGTGGAATTTGTACGCTCCGTCGTCGCCCGTTCGGATCCACCTTGACACCCGGTCGTCGTCCTGGAGATCCTCCGGCATGATACCGGCGGGTCTGACGTTCACGAGAACGTCCGCAAGGGCCTGCTGGTCCTGGCCGGATACGACTCCGAAGATCGTGCCGCCGCGGCTCACGAGGAAATCGACCCCCGCGGCGTCGAGGCCCTTTTCCAGCACCACGCTTCGGCCGTCCTGCCAGCGGGTGACGCGGGCCGACAGATATTCAGAGTCACCCGAGTGCAGCCATACGCGGTACTCGCCGAGCGGCAGGCCTTGGAGCGCGTAGGCGCCATCGGCGCCCACGACGGCCAAGGGCGCACCGGACTGGAAGAAGGCCACCACGGGCGACGCTTGTGGCTCGAAAACGCTCGCGAGGACGATCATGCCGGCGGCCGGCGCACGCGTTTCGCGGTCGAGCACCCTGCCGGAGATCGCGCCCCCCGGCTCGAGCACGAAACTCACCTCGAATTCCCGGGGCGCCGCCGCGAAGTCAGGCGGAGCGTCGGCGATGGGCGCCTCCTTCTCAACCGACTCCGCGACTTCCTTGACTTGCGTTTTGTATCCCGCGCCAAAGACGATGATGGAGCCACGGGACTCGGCTTCGGGGATCTTGAGCTCGTAGGCGCCGTCAGCCCCCGTTGTCGCCGCGAGGCTTTCGGCGAGCAGCGCTCGGATCTTCGCATAGCGAATGTGTCCCGTACCGCCGGTCTCGCTGAAGGCGTTCGCGTCGTGGCTCCAGTACTCCAGCGTTGTCGCGGGCGCCGGCACCCAGCGCACGCGCATGGCGCCGAGCGGCGTTCCGTCCTTGTCGGACACCGTGCCGAAGACGCGCGCGCGCTGCGCGCCCTCCCCGCCGGGCGCGGGCGCATCGGGCGCGGCCGGCGCGCCGGTCGCATCGCCGCACCCGGCCATGTCAACCGCTTCCGCGGGCACGGCCCGCGCAAGAGGCGCGCTCTTCTCGGGCGGAGCCCCGGAATCGGCCCCGAAAAGCAACAACGCGCACACGACGACGGCCAGAAGGGACACCGCGACCAACAACGCGCGCCCGCGGCGGCAACGGCTTTGTGAATGCATGCGCCACCCCCAAAGATCCGCGACCCGGCAACAAATCTCTCGCCGCCATAGTCGCACGGACGGCGCCGCTTTTCAAGCAAATTCGCCGCGGAGGGGCGGCTTCTAGGCGCTCGCGCGCATCTCCTTGCCCTCGAGGAGCACCTTCAAGCCCATCAGGCGCGCCAGGTCCCGGACGCTCTCCACGTGATCGCCGTAGAAGAGCACCCGGTGCAGCAGCTCCATCATGCCGTCGGGGAGCACGCCGCCGCCCCATTTCGCCAGAAGCTCGCGGGCATTCTCCACCTCGGTCACCACTTGCGTGCGGCAGCCCCGGTCATCGAAGTCGCACACCTCGATGATCTTGCCCGTGGTCATAAGAATCGTGTCGAGATCGGCCAGCTTGGCCCAGGTCGCCGTGCGGCCGATGTCGGCATCCATGAACACCTCCAGCGACGCGCCGCGGTTGTCATCGCGGTGCGTGCGGATGCTGAAAGGGAGCCGCGGGGCGGCCGGGCCGCCCATCCGCGTCGGCGCCACGCAGTGCGCGTGGATCACGGCGTTGCGGCCCGCGTCGATGAGCGGGTCCGTGATGAAACCGGGGAGCCCGAAGGCGTACTGGAACATGAGCATCGTGAGGGTCGAGTCCATGTCGGCCTCGCACGCGCCCACGAGCCCCTCGTCCAGCATCTTGCTGAACCCGAGGCACGGGTAACCGAGCGTCTCGATGGGGATGCCGCCCAGGCACTTGACGGTAATGGCGCGGGCCCCGTGCTCGCGCATGAGCGCCCGCATTGCCAGGGAAGTCGCGCAGGACTTGACGATCTCCTCCCGGCTCGGCTCCACGATCTCCCGGGCCTGGGAAATCCAATGCGTCTCGGCCTCTTCCCGGGCGGCGGCGCGATCCACGGAGGCGTGGACCTCGACGAAGGCGGCCGGGGTCACCTGCACGACCTCCGGCCCCAACCGGGCGCGCACCTTCTCGAAATCCCTGGCGGCCGCGGTGCCCGCCGCGCAGCCGGGCGGGCCCACCAGGATGATCTTCGAGCGGCGCATGTGCACGGGCACGCGCAGGAGCGCGACGAGGCGGTCGATCTCCCCCAGGTCCCGCGACGCGCCGATGATCAAGCGCAGGCCCTCCTTCTGCAGCCGCGGCACGTACATCCAGTCGTGGCCGCTGAAGGGCTGAGAGAACACCGCCGTGGGCCTGCCGGTCCCGGCGAACACCCTGAACGGCGTCGCGTCGCCGAAAGCCAGGTGGATGACGAGGATCGCATCGGCCCGCGCGGCGGTGATCTTCGGCAGCAGCGCCGCGGCCGCGGCGCCGTTGTTGGCGATGAGGTCGCCCCCGCAGAACTCCACATCGCCGAGGGCGGCCGCCGTGGCCGCCAGGTGCGGCGCAAAGCGCTGCGCGATCTCGCGCGGCGCGTCGAACTCCGGCTTGGGCCAGGCGCCGCCCGTGCCCAGGTAGACCACGTACACCCTGACGGGCGCCGGCTCGGCGATGCCGCCCGCGGCGCTCCGCGCCGCGGCCGAGCCGGCCAGCGCCATTGCGCCCGTCGATCCGAGAAACGCCCGTCGATTCAAGGACAAGGCCATGGGTCCTCCTGCTCGATTTCCTGCCGTGCGCCCGCAGGCGCGATTCTAGCTGCCGGCGGCGCGCGGCGCAACGGCGCGCGCTTGCCCGCCCGCCCTGCCCGCCGCTACAATGGCTGTGACGCCCCGCCGGGGCGTGCCCTTCCTTGAAAGCGAGGCTCTCCATGGCACCCGCGATCGTTGCATGGCTTGTTTTCGGCGGCGCCGCGCTCGTCGAAGACCTGCCGCTTCTGGACCCCGACGTCACCGCCTATCAAATCTCCAGCCACAACAAGCAGGGCCTCAACGGCGACGGCGGGTGGTTTCTCCACGACGGCAAGACCGAGACGGAGGACCTGGCGGGGTGGACGGACTTCGATGCGGGAGCCTCGGCCCGCCGTTCGCGGGAACGCGTCGCGCAAGGCTCGTGGGCCCTCGTTCACACGGTCGCGCTCAAGGGCCGCGAGTCCGGCTGGCGGTCGGTCCGCAAGTCGCTCTCCGAGGGCTTGAACTTCGAAGCCTGCGATCGCCTGAAGCTCCGCGTCTGGCCCACGCACGCCGACGGCGGCATCGACTACGCCGTGCGCATCGACAGCGGCGGCGGCGCGACGCAGCTCGACATCCGGGATCTTGCGCCCGGCCGGTGGAACGAAGTCGTCCTCGATGTCTCCCGCGTGCCGCGCGGGGGCGTCGCGGCGTTCTGGCTCCTCTTTCACCTGGACTGGGGCGCCGTCGACGGCATGCAGTTCTTCGTGGACGACATCGCGTTTCTTCAGCCCGACGGCCGCGCGCTCCTTGTGGACGATTTCGAGAAAGGCCGCCTGCGCGCCGTCCTGTTCGACGCCATGGGCCCCGGCGCCATCAAGACGATCTGGGGGCTCGGCGGACACGACATTCGCATAGAAATCGACGGGCGGACGGCGATCGATGCCTCCCAGGACGATTTCTTCCAGGGTCGCGTGCCGGGCTTCCCCGAGCCCCTCGTGCGCAAGGCCTGCGTGGCGAGCGGGCCGTGGAAATGCATCGCCCACTATTCCTTCGTCCCCATCGGGTTCGCCGAGCGCTGCCGCGTGACGACCGGGCACCCGAAGCCCTTTTACCACATTATCGCGGAACGAACCCGCGATCCGGGACGCTTCGCGCCGTGGCGCCCGGACCAAGATCTCGAGCCCCTGTCGGCGATTTGGAGCCGCGCCGGCGAGGATCCCAAGGGGTGGACCGATCTGCGGCGCATCGAGGGCGCCGCGAACCCAGGCCCCGGCGCGGCGGTCGTCCTGGCGGATGTGCGGGGCGCCGGAGCCATCGGCGCGCTGCGCTTGAAACTGCCGCCCGGGGCGAAGGCGGCCCTCGCGTCGCTGTGGCTCTGCATGGACTGGGACGGGGGGCGGAACGATGTGGAGGCGCCCCTGGGGTTCTTCTTCGGCGCGGGCGTGCGTTGGCAAGCCATCCCGTCCCGCGTCATCGGCATCCGCGGCGACGAAGGCTATTGCTTCCTGCCCATGCCCTTCTGGGAGCGGGCCCGGGTCCGCCTGGAGAACCGCGGCGGCGCCGCGGTGGGCCCCATCGGCTTCTCGGTGCAATGGCGGGATCGGCCGTACCCGGCCGCGCGTTCGGCGCGGCTGCGCACCTGCTTCCGCTCGGGACCGACGGAGCGCGGGCGCGACTGGCTGTTCTTCAAGGCCGAGGGCCGGGGCCAGTACGTGGGCGTCGTTCACCGGCTCATCGGCGGGCATTACTGCGAGGGCGACATCCGCTTCCACATCGACGGCAGCCGCTCGCCGGCCTTCTACGGCACCGGTTCCGAGGATTACTACCACCAGGCGTGTTGGCCCAACATCGACAACCACACTCCGTTCCACGGGTGCGTGGGCGATGTGGCCGAGGAAGCCAAGAACGCCCCCGGCAAAACGTTCTACGACTTCCCCGCCTGCTACTACCGGTTTCATCTGGAAGCCCCGGTCAGGTTCCAAAGCTCCGTCCACTGCGCCATCGAGCACGGCGGCGTCAACGAAACCGACAGCCTCTACGCGAGTCTCGCCTTTGCGTACGTGCGCGACGACCCGGGCTTGCGCGAAACCGACCGCGTCGATTTCACGGAGCGGGGGGCGGCGGTCCTCGAGCATTTTTTCGAGGGCGATGACGATGACGTCCCCGTCGCCTGCCGGATTCTCGAGACGCGCGCGCCCCTCGACATCGTTCTCGCCATCGATGGCGCCAACGCCGGCGTGCGGCTCCGGCGGACGTTGGATCAGGCCCGGGGGCCGCAGCGCGCCGCCGTGCTTGTCGACGGGGAGTCCGCAGGCGTCTGGTACGATCCCGACCGGAACACTTTCAAGCGTCTGGCCGAAAGCGACTTCGAGGTGCGCCCCGCGCTCGTCCGCGGCAAGACCTCGATCCGCGTGACTTTCACCCCCGAGGAAGGCGCCTGGACGATCGGCGAGCTGCGGGCCTACGCGCACACGGCGGCGCCCTAGGCCGCGCCGTTGCCCGCCGCCCTCGGCGGCGCTTATAATCAGAAAGGCGGCCCGGCTGGAAGCGGCCGGCGCGCGAAGGACGACGAGGCGTTCCTGAGAACGGAGAGTTCACATGTCTCACCATGGCGCACGCGTTGCTCGGCGGAAGTTTCTGCAAACCGCGCTCGGAGCCGGAGCCCTGGGCATGATACCGCGCGCGGTCTCGGCGGCCGCGCTCGGCTTGGACGGCGCCGTGCCCGCCGGCGACCGCATCGCCGTGGGCGGCATCGGCATCGGCAGCCGCGGCACCTACGTCCTGGGGTGTTTCCTGGGCGAGCCCGATGTCCGCTTCATCGCCGTGTGCGACATCAAAGCCGCGCGGCGCACGGCCGTGAAGGACATGACCGATAAGCGCTACGGCAACAAGGACTGCGCCATGTACCGCGATTTCCGCGACCTCCTGGCGCGCGAGGACATCGACGCCGTGCTGATCGCCACGGGCCCGAACTGGCACGCGACGGCCTCGGCCTACGCCGCCAAGGCCGGCAAGGATGTCTACTGCGAGAAGCCCTGCACGAAGAACATCGCCCAAAGCCTGGCGCTCGCCGAGGTCTTCCGCCGCACGGGCCGCGTCTACCAGGCGGGCACGCAGCGCCGGAACCTGCCGCACTTCGCCTTCGCCTGCGAGCTGGCCCGCACCGGCAAGCTCGGCAAGCTCCTCGCGGTCCACGCCCAGCCGGCCGGGCTGGCCACGGCCATGAGCGGCTGGGCCGAGGCCCAGCCCCTGCCCGACAAGGAGGTCGTCGACTGGGACATGTACCTCGGCCCGGCGGCCTGGCGCCCGTTCAACCAGCGCCACCTGGACGGTTTCAACTTCGAGAAGGGCGGCGGGCTGGTGGGCGGCGGGGTCCTGGAATGGGGCTCTCATTGCGTCGATCTTTGCCAGTGGGCGGCCAACGCCGACAACACCGCGCCGGTCGAGTACAACCCGCCGGTGAACGGCCGCGTGATCGCCCGCTACGCCGACGGCGTCAAGCTCGTCATTCGCGACGATGGCTGGCTGCCCCTCGGCTCCTGCCCGGTGCGCTTCGAGGGCGAGGCCGGCTGGGTCGAGGCGGGCGACAACGGCAAGCTGGTCCTGAGCTCGCCGGAGCTGCTCGCCGGCCGGAAGGTCGCCGAGATCGGCGGCTACCCGGCGACGTTCCACGTGCGCGATTTCCTCAACTGCGTGAAGTCGCGCCGCCAGCCCTTGACCAACGCCGAGGCCGCGTGCTACTCGCACATTGCCTGCCACGCCGCCAACATCGCCATCTTCCTGAACCGGAAGCTCGCTTACGATCCGGCGAAGAACGAATTCATCGGGGACGAGCAGGCCAACCGGCTGCGGTCGGAGGCGATGCGCGAGCCGTGGAGAATCTGAGGACGACGCCCGAGGCGCGCCATGCGCGGCGGCAATGACAAGGACCGAGAAATGCACAAACTAGGCTGCGTCACGTTGCTTCTGACCCTGTGGGCGGCGGCGCCGGCTCAGGCCGCCGAGGAAAACGAAGGGCGGCTGATCGCGATCCTGCGGTCGGACGCGCCGCGGGCGGAAAAGGCGATCACCTGCAAGCGGCTCGTCCTGTACGGCACCAAGGAGGCGGTGCCGGCCCTGGCGGCGCTCCTGCCCGACGCGGAGCTCACCTCGTGGGCGCGCATCGCGCTGGAGGCGATTCCGGGGCCCGAGGCCGACGCCGCCTTGCGCGAGGCCGCCGGCAAGGTCGCGGGGCTCCCGCTGGTGGGCATCGTCAATTCGATCGGCGTGCGCCGCGATGCGGCCGCGGTCGACACGCTCGCCGGACTCCTCGCGAACGACGACGTCGAGGTCGCCTCCGCCGCGGCCGCCGCGCTCGGCGCCATCGGCGGCGCGCCGGCCGCCGCGGTGTTGACCCGCGCCCTGGCCGGCGCCCCCGTCGCGGTGCGTCCCGCCGTGGGCGAGGGCTGCGTCCTATGCGCCGAGAGGCTGCTCGCCGCCGGCATGAGGGACGCCGCCGTGAAACTCTACGACGCGGTCCGCAACAGCGCCGACATGCCCAAGCAGCGCCTCGTCGATGCGACCCGCGGCGCGATCCTCGCGCGGCAGGCCGCCGGCGTTCCGCTTCTGGCCGCGCAGCTTGCCGCGGCCGACAAGGCGCTGTTCGCGCTGGGGCTCACGGTCGCCCGCGAGATGCCCGGCGCCGACGTGACCAAGGCGCTGGCGGCGGCGCTCGAGCGCGCGACGCCCGAGCGGCAGGCGCTGCTCCTCATGGCGCTGGCCGACCGCGACGATCCCTCGACGCTGCCCGCCATCCTCCAGGCGGCGGCGAGCGGATCGAAGCCCGTCAAGCTCGCGGCCATGGGCGTGCTCGGCCGGGTCGGAAGCGCCGCCTGCCTGCCGCTCCTTTTGGACGCCGCCGCGCAGGCCGATGCCGACGTGGCGCAAGCGGCCAAGGCCGCTCTGGAGGATTTGTCCGGCAAGGACGTGGACGCGGAACTCGCCGCGCGCCTCGATGCCGCAGGCGGCCCCATGCGCGCCGTTCTGATCGAGCTTGCGGGCAAGCGGCGCATCGCGGCCGCCGTCCCGGCCCTTATCAAGGCCGCGGATGACGCCGAGGCGGGTGTGCGCGCCGCGGCGCTCACGGCGCTGGGTGCGGCCATCGGCCCGGCCGACCTGGCCTTCCTGATCGGGCGCGCAACGGCGCCCCGGCACGCCGAGGACGGCGAGCCGGCCGAGCGGGCCCTCCTTGCGGCCTGCATCCGCATGCCGGACGGCGAGGCCTGCGCCGCGCAGTTGGCCGATGCCCTCTGGGACCTGCCGGTGTCGACGAAGAGCACCGTCTTGAAAAGGCGCCGCGAGTCGGCGGGGAACTGGGTCTGGGTGCCGGTCTCGCCGCGCAGCACGCTTCTGGAGGTTCTCGGCGCCATGGGCGGCGCCAAGGCGCTCGCGACCATGGTCGAGGCGGCCAAGGACGACGACGCGGAGCTGCAAGACACCGCCATCCGCATGCTCGGCCAGTGGCTGACGACGGATGCGGCGCCTGCGCTCCTCGATCTGACGCGCACGGCGTCCAGCCCCCAGAACCAGGCCCGGGCCTTGCAGGGGTACCTGCGCCTCGCCCGGGATTTCCCCCAGCCGGAGCCGCAGCGCGCCGAAATGTGCGCGGCGGCGCTGCGCGCGGCCAAGCGCCCCGAGGAGCGCAAGCTCGCCCTGGACGCCATGGCCAAGCATCCGAGCATCGCGATGCTCCGCGCGCTCGTCGAGGCCGCGAAGACGCCCGAGCTCAAGGACGAGGCGGGCGCCGCGGCGCTGGCCATGGCGCAGAAGATCGGCGGCGATTCGGCGGACGTCCCCGCGCTGCTGGCCCAGCTCGGCCGCGCGCCCATGAAAATCGAGATCCTCAAGGCCGAGTACGGCGCGGGCGCGACGGTGAAGGATGTGACCGCGACGCTCGCCAGGTACGCGGGCGGCTTTCCGCTGATCCTCCTGCCGTCGCCGAACTACAACACGAGTTTCGGCGGCGATCCCGTTCCCGGAGTCGTCAAGCAGTTGAAGATCGCGTACCGGATCGACGGCAAGCAGGGCGAGGTGACGCTGCGGGAGAACGCGCCCGTCCTCCTACCGGTGCCCGAGTAAGGCGCGGCAGAGGATAACGGCGCTCGGCGGAAAGCGACCGCCGCGGGAGAATCCGCGGGCGCCGCGCGCGGTTCCTCCTATTTCTAATCCGACAGCGCATCGAGCCGGTCGTAGTATTTCTCGACGAGTTTGCGGTCCTTCTCGTTGAGATCGCCGGTCGCGGCCATCGTATCCTCCACATGTTTCTGCATCAGACCCTTCATGTCAGCCGGCAGGCCGGGACTGTCCTTCATCGCCTGCCGAGCCTCCTCGAATTCGCTCGCGTTGAGTTTCGCCATCCCCACGGCCGCCATGCCCATGGTCACGCGCGCCGCGGTCTCGGCCAGGTCCTGGAAGTTCGAGAATCCGTACTTCTTCGCCAGGGCGTGCATCTCCGCGGTCGCCGCCGACGGCGGCTTCCCTGCGCGGGACGCCCAAAAATTGGGATTATCCTTGGTAAGGGCGATCATGCCCTCGATCTTCTTCTCAGTCAGGTAAGGCGTCTTCATGTCCACGGCGGCCCCGCCGCCGCCCGGGGCTCCGGGGGCCGGGGCTCCGGGCTCCGTCTTCGAGCCGCAGGCCGGAAGGAGGAGCACCAAGGACAACAGCACGCAAACTCTCGAACACATAGCCTTACCTCGCATGAACGTTCCGCGGGCGAGAGCGAACACCGCCGCCGAGGCAACCGCGACCGCCGCCCTGTCCGGCGGGATCGACCTCGGACTCCCACGGCGCTCCCTACCACGCGCGAATCCGGACATATGCTACCCACGGGGCGCGTATCAGTCAACGGGCGGAGGCGGCGCGACGCGCGCCTTCACCTCCCGCCCGCCGGCCTCGAGGACCCCGCCTCGGACGCGCCCTCCAGCGGAACCACGGCGGCGCCGTCGAGCTCGATCGCCAGCGCGGAGCCGTCTTCGAAAACGACTTTCACCTTCCGCGGCCGGGCGACGCGGTCGACCAGACGGATCGCGCCGCCGCGAAACTCCGCCGCCACGCCGTCGATGCCGAAGGCGTGGCCGCGGGCTCGATCGACGTACACGTCGCCGTAATGGTCGTAAACGCGGTTGCGCGCCTCCGCCGCGGCGCCGTTGCCCCAGTCGTAGATCGTGAAGCTCCCGATGCCGCCGCCGCCGCGGTCCGCCGTGCCCACATGGCCGTAGTTCTCCATGGTGAAGCCGTAGTCTTCCTTGCCGAAGAACGGCCACACCTTTTCCCAGAGCGGCTTCGCCTTCGGGTTCTCCGGGCAGTACATCATGACGAAGCCCGACCGGAGCGCCGCCGTGCCCCGCTCGAAGAGCACGGGATCGCCGGTGGCGCGGTAGTAATCCATGAAGAGCTCGCAGAAGAGCGTCTGGCGGGAGTCGTTCCACTCCCCGTCGAAGTTCATGACGCCGAAGCCTCCCAGGGCCGGCACATGGATAAAAGGCGGCTGCCAGACCTGCTGGTACATGGACAGCTCGTCCAGGACGCGCCGGCCCCACCGGAGATACTCGTCGCGGCGCGTCGCCCGATAGGCCTCCAGCAGCGCCTCCGCGGTCCAAAACATCGAGAGCGTGTTGGACTTGAACATGCCGCAGCGCGGGACCTTCCGCCCGAGGAACTCCTCCTTGCCCCAACCGCAGCAGGACCAGTAGGTCTCGAAGTCCTCCCAGCGTCCCTGGGGAATGATGTCGCGGATCAGCGCATCGACCGTCTTGAGCGCCGCGCGCCGCCAACGCTCTGCGCCCGTCACCGCCGCAAGCTTCAGCAGGCACGTCGCGCTCATCGCCGACTCGGGCGATTCCCGGAGAACCTCGGAGATCCGCCCCGTGGCCGGCTCGATCCAGGCCGGAAAGAAACCCTTCGCGTCCTGGAGCGAGAGCAGCTTCGTCGCGTAAGTTTCGGCGTAGGCCGCGAGCTTGGGATCGGGCGCGATCTCCTCGTTCCAGCGCAGCATGAGCAGCGCCGTGAAGCTCGCGTCGAGGATGTGATACCAGGCGTCCGTCACGCCCCGCTCCCAAGGCACGCGGTTGGAGTTCGTCCAGTAGCCGGTGGCCCAACCCTTCGACCGGTTGACGCGGACGCCTCCCACCTCCACCTGCTCCATGGCGGTTCGGTAGACGGCGGGGAAGAGCCCGTCGCGCATGGGCGCGGCGAGGGCGAAGGCTTTCGTCAGCTCCGCCTTCTCTCCGAGGGCGGCGTCGCCCTTGCGGCGGGCCCAGCGCGCCACGCCCGTCGCCGACCTGAGCGACGAAAACCACGCCTGGTTCCAGATCGACAGGAACTCGCGTTGATCCATGGGCCCCGGGTAGTTGGGCGATTCCGTCGTGTTGGCGATGAATTTGGGAGCCCCGACGCGGACGCCATCCAAGGTGAACTCCTGCCAAATGGCCTCCTTCCACGACTCGAAGGCCCAGCGGTACGTGTGGGTCACATAGGCGTCCAACGGCGCCGTCGCGGGCTCGCCCCGCTCGAAGAGCGGCCGGCCCCAGCGCGTCCAGAGAAACGCCGCCGTCCGCGCCCACGGATTGGGCGGCGCCGCGGGGTCCTCGTAGGCCGTCGCATAGAACCCCAGCTCCACCGTGCCGGGGCCGAGGACCATGCCCGGCGCCCGGTGGTAGTGAACATGGCCGATGATTTTCGTCTGGCCGAGCCCCAGGACCAGGGTTCGGGCGGGCGCATCGATGTCCATGAACCACGGCGTCGCCGCGGCGGCCCCGCAGATATCCAGGTCCGGGACGATGGCGAGAACGCGCGGCCCCGCCGCGGCGATCAACGCCGGCGAGCGGAAGACATGCTGCGCGATGCAGTCCCCGGCGTTCGGGGCCAGGTGCGGCGCCCACCAGAAATCGACGTCTTCCGGAAGGCGGAAGGTCAGGGCCGCCTCGTCTTGGGCGACGGCCTTCGGGAGCGTCCAAGTCAGACGCAGCCGCGTCCAGCCATCGCCGGCGGCGGCCACGGCCACCGCCGGCGGCTCGACGCCTTTCACCGCCGGCAGCGCGCAGCGCGCGTATTCCCTCCCGCCGCGGCGCAGCGCGTATTCCCCGCTCTCCAGGCGCGCGATCGCCGTGCCGCCGTCATCGCCGGCCGCCGCGAACGCCGCCCAGACCAAGGTGACGACCGGCATGTAACGCATGACTATCCTCCTTCTCCCTCGGGTTGTCTCCCGATCGGACCGTTGTTGCCGGCGCGCGAGCTCGTTTTCCGCCGCAGCCCCCCGCGGGCTCACGCGGGGGGCGTTTCTCCGCCCGGCGCCGCGAGCGGGGAAATCGGCACGCCCAGGACGGCCGCCACCGCGCGCAGCAGCGTCGCCTCCCGCGGGGTCACCATGCCGTCCACCGCCACGCACGCCATGCATGCGCCGAGAATGCGGCGCTTCAGGAGCGGCTCGGCTTCGGCCAGCTCTCCCAGCGCCGCGTCGACGTCGTCCAGCGCGCATTGCTCCCGGGGCAGCGGCGCGCCGGTCTGACCCACGCGGGCCATGCCCGCGTCGAAGGCTCGGCGCACCTCGGCGGCGTCGCTCTGGCCGGCGTGCGCCAGCGCCGACAGCACGCGGATCAACGCCGGTAGGAGCGGAGCCAGGCGCCCGTGGCGAGCGGCCGGCGGCTGAGCCATTCCGAAGTGCACATCCAAGTTTCGAAGCACCATGCTGCGAACGGCGTACTCCATGAGCTCCACCTTGTCGTCGGCGTGAATGAGCCGGTCGACGTCCTGGCGGAAGGCGAGATACTGCGCGGGCGAAAGCAGGCTGAGCGCCGGGAAAGTGGTGTCGATGAGGGCCAGCCGCGCTTCCTCGGGCAGCCCGTCGATCAAGGGCGCGAGCCCTTCGGTCGTCTGGCGCACCCGTTCCCCGGCCATGGTGCGCAGCGTTTCGAGCTGCCGCCCGCGCATGGCCGGGTCGCGGTCCAGAAGCACGGCGTACACCACCGCCCGGGCATCGTACGGCTCGCGCGCCGCCTCGCGAAGCGGCGGGGGAATGGCCGCGAGCATCTCCGCCGAAAGAAGCATGTCCTCCAAGCCCGGCACGCCGATGCGTCCAAGGACGGCCGCCGGGTCGACGGCAATGGCGGCGGCGGCGCCGCCGAGCACCGCGCCGAAAACCCGCGCCGGCGGGCGCGCGCGTTTCGTCTCCGCCTCGAGCAGCGCGGCCGAGACCGCGACGGGTTCGACCCGCGCCGGGAACTTGCCGTCGAAGCGCGGGTCGATGCGCTTGATCCGGTCGGCCAGCGGCGGGTGGGTGTCGAAGATCCGCCGACTGAAGCTGCCGAAGGCGTTCCCGAAAAACATGTGGCTGATCTCTTCGGCGTTCTGATTGTGGACCTCCGACGTTTCGCCGCGGCCGCCGATTTTCTTGAGCGCGCCGGCGATACCGTCGGGAAGCCGCGTAAACTGCACGGCCGAGGCGTCGGCCAGGTACTCGCGCTGGCGCGCGACGGCGCTCTTGATCGCCCGGGCGAAGAAAAACCCGATGGAGCCGATGACGACCAACCCCACGCCCAAGATCGCCATGACCACGACCGCTCCGCCGCCGCTCCTGCTGCGGCTCCGGCCGACGTGGCGCATGCTGCGCAGGACGATCCGGCCGATCAGCGCCAGGACGAGAATCCCGTACAGAATGCCCACCAGGCGCAGGTTCAGCCGCATGTCGCCGTTCAGGATGTGGCTGAACTCGTGGGCGATGACGCCCTGCAACTCGTCGCGATCGAGGTACTTCAGGCACCCGTGCGTGACGCCGATCACGGCGTCGCGCGGGTCGTGGCCGGCGGCGAAGGCGTTGATGCCCGCTTCGGCGTCCATCATGTAGACCGGCGGGACGGGCATGCCCGCGGCCAGGGCCATCTCCTCCACGACGTTGAGCAGGCGCCGTTCGGCCGGCTCGTGCGTCTGCGGGTCGATCCTCCGCGCGCCCAGCAACACGGCCACGGCGTGGCCGCCGGAGGCCAGTTGCGCCGTCTTGTACAGGCTGCTCAGCAGGATCACGGCCAGCGTGCCCGCCGCCACGATGAGGAACAATTCCGGGTGCCAAAACGAGCCGGCGTACGCATTGGGGTCGCCGGGCCTGGCGTCGTACCCGGCCACCAGCATCATGCCGAACCAGACGACGAGATAGAGCGCGGCGATGATGCCTACCACGGCCAGCGCGAGGAACCAGATCAGCCGCCCTGTGCGCCGCCGCGCCTTGTCCTGGTGCTCGAAGAAATCCATGCGCCCTTCCCGCGCGATAGCTCAGCGGCGCATCAGTTGAAGGAGACCTTCGGCGCCTCGCGCTCCTCGCGGGACTCCACCTCGAACAGGCTCGCTTCCCGGAAGTTGAACATGCCGGCGAAGATCACGTTGGGGAAAGTCTCCCGCCCCGTGTTGTAGGTCATCACGGCGTCGTTGTACGCCTGCCGGGCGAAGGCGACCTTGTTCTCGGTGGAGGCGAGTTCCTCCTGGAGCGCGAGCATGTTCTGGTTGGCCTTGAGGTCGGGGTAGTTTTCGGCCAGGGCGAACAGCCGGCCGAGCGCGCCGACCAACTGCCCCTCGGCGCTGCCCAGCGACGTCATCGCCGCCGGGTCGCCCGGGTTGGCCGCCGCCCGCCGGCCCGCGTCCACCGCCAGGCCGCGGGCCTGGATGACGGCATTGAGCGTCTCGCGCTCGTGCTTCATGTAGCCCTTGGCCGTTTCCACCAGGTTGGGAATCAGGTCGTAGCGGCGCTTGAGCTGCACGTCGATCTGCGCAAACGCGTTCTTGTAACGGTTGCGCAGCAGGACCAGCTTGTTGTAGATGCCGATCACGACCAAGACGAGCACGACGATGACCGCGCCGACGGCGATCAGAACCCAGTAGGCGGGGGTGATCATGTTCACGCTCCCTTCAAGTCACACCGTAGCCGCGGCGGCGGCGCACCGGCCGCGCCGGGGCCCTGCCGCCTTCGTTTCGCCCTGATCCTACTTCCCCGCGCGGCGGAGGTCAACCGGAAGCCGCCCTTCACTCCCGCGCGAAGTGGGCGTCGAAGGCGAACTCCGAGGGCGCGAAGTCCAGCATCCGCGCGAACAGCGCCGCCTCCGCCGCGCCGTGGTCGCGGTTCATGCCGCTGTCCTCCCACTCGACCGAGAGCGGACCCTGGTACCCGATCTCGTTCAGGGCGCGGATGATCGCCTTGAAATTGATCGAGCCATGGCCGAGGGAGCGGAAGTCCCAGTAGCGCTCCGGGTGCCCGAAGTCGAGGTGCCCGCCGAAAACGCCCGCCGGCGTCGGGACCGGCGACCAGTAGACGTCCTTGAGGTGGACGTGGAAAATGCGGTCCCGGAAGCGGCGGATGAAGCCCACATAGTCGACGCCCTGGTACCCGAAATGGCTCGGGTCGTAGTTGAAGCCGAAGCGCGGGTGCCGGCCGACGGCCTCGACGGCGCGCGCCGCGCTGGACACGTCGAAGGCGATCTCGGTCGGGTGGACCTCCAGGCCGAAATAGACGTCCTCCTTCTCGAAGACGTCGAGAATGGGCCCCCACCGCTGGGCGAAGTCGTCGAAGCCCCGGTCGATCTGCTCGGGCAGGACCGGCGGAAACGAGTAGACGAGATGCCAGATGGCGCTTCCCGTGAAGCCGTTGACCACCACGCGCTCGAGCCGCTTCTTGACGGACGGCGGCGCCTTGTCGAAGAACTTCCGCGCCGCGCGCGCCGTGTCCATCATCTCCCTGGCGGCGCGCTGCCGGACGCCCTCCGGCTTGCCGTCGCCCCAGACGTGCGGCGGCAGGATGGCCTTGTGGCGCTCGTCGATGGGGTCGCACACCGCCTGCCCGACGAGGTGGTTGCTGAGGGCATAGGCCGCGAGCTTCGCCTTGCCGAGCTCCCGCCACCTCCGGGCGCAGTAGTCGCCCTTGGCGAGGGCGCGCCGGACGTCGAAAATGTCGCCCCAGCAGCAGAGCTCCAGGCCGTCGTACCCGAACTGCTTGGCCTTGGCGCAGAGCGTCCCGAAGGGGAGATCGGCCCACTGGCCGCAGCACAACGTGATCGGTCGAGCCATAGAACCTCCTTTGTCGCCGCGTTCGCGGGCTCTTGCCCGGCGCTCGCTCCCGTAGCGAAGCGCGGGGGCAAGGGCGTGATGCTACGCTCCCCGGCGGGCTTCGACAAGGCTCGGCGTCACTCCCGGGCGGCGGCGAGACGCTCGTCGGCGAGGTCCAGGCGGTACATGATCTGGTTGTAGTCGTAGCGCGGCGTGGCGACGGGGTTGCCCGAGAAGGTCTGCGTGTAGGTGCCCTCGAAGTAGATCAACCGGCCGCCTTCCTGATCGAAAACGGGATGCTGCACGGGATTGTAGAAGCTGTAATCGGCGTGGGTCACGATTTTCTTGGCGCGGCGCCACGGGCCCGTGGGCGCCCCCGCCTCCGCATACCAGATCTCGCCGAGCATCGAGGTGCCGAAATGCTGCCCGGCGATCAGCACCCATTTCCGCCGATACGCGTTCCAGCACACCGACCCCCGATGCATCCTCACCGTCGCCCCCGAATCGACATCGCGGGGCTGCATGCGCGCCTCCGCCGCCGGAATCAGGCCGGCCGCGATCAGCTTCCGCTCGCCCTCCGCATCGACGGGCGGCGCGCCGCGGGTCCAGCGCCAGCGCACCCGGCCTTCAGCGTCTCGTTCGATGCGCGGGTTCGACGCCGTCGAGCCTTCGGCCAGGCACGACCACGCCTCGTAGCTTTCCGGGGTTTTGAAATGCGCCAGCGCGGCCGGAACGCGCACGGTGGGGAACGTCTCGCCGAGGTACAGGTACTCCACCTCGCCCTCGCGGTGCCGGAAAGGATGCGCCTGCCCCGGAAAGCGCCAGCGCGCATCCATGGGCAGCGCCGCGATCTTCTCGAACTCCTGGCGGGCGTCGTCGTAGATCGCCAGGCCGTGGCCGAGCATCTTGCTGAGCCCTTCCATGTGGGCGTAGTGGCAGACGAGCCGCTCCCTGCCCGTCTCGTCGGGCAGGGCGGCGAAGGCGTCGGCCCAGATCAAGCCGCGCTCCACCCCGAGGCGGCACATCGGGCGGCTGAAGCCCTCCTTGTCGACAAAGTAGCGCAGATCGACGCCGCGGGCGGGATCGAGCCCGCCGCCGCCGGGAAGGTCCGAGACGGCGCCGGCCATCCAGAAGTGTCCCAGGGGATAACGCATCCTCCCCGTGTCGCCCCAGAACCAGAAAAGCTTCCCGTCGTAGGGAACGGCGAAGGCCGAGTCCTGGCCGGCGACCTTGCCGCTTCCAAGCGGTTCGGCGAGGGGCGTCGCCTCGCCCAGGAGCACGCTGTCGCGGTAGATCCCCTCGCCCGTCACGCGATAGAGCCGCTCGGCGATGTTCACGCGCGTAAGGCGGATCTCCGCCCGCCCGCCCGGCTGGGGCGTGAGCGCCATGCCGGCGTAGCCGAAGCCGTCCTTTCGGAAGGAGTAACCGTGGCTCCGGACGGTGAAGAAGATCGGCTGCCCCATGAGGCCCGGCTCGTCGAAGGCGACCCAGCCGCCGCTGTCCGTCACGAAGATCATCCGGTTGACCGTCTCCAGTTCCACGAGCGGCACGCCGCGCCCCGTCGCCTCGTCGACGGCGCGAATGCCGAAGCGCGCGCCGGTCTGGGCGGCGCAACAAACCGCCAAGCCGAGCCAAGCGGCGGCCGCGGCGCGCCAAGCGCTTTTCCCGACGAACATGCAGGCACCTCCCTCCGCAAAGAGCACGATTCTTCCATGCAATCGGCCGGCGCAGCCATCGCTTTCGCCGGCGCTACTTGAAGCCCGCGACGGTCTTCTCGTCGGCCCACAACACGCAGAAGGCATCCATCCCTTCCGGCAGCGCCACTTGCTCCGCGGGCACTTCCTCCCAGCACCTGAGGTCGCGCGATGCCAGCACCTGCGCGCCGCCCTCCGCCCGGGCGAGATACAGGAAAACGCGCGTTCCGTCGAAAAGCACCCGCGGCGCGCGCGTCCCAAGGGCGCCGAGGGGCGCCGACGCGCTCACGTAGCTCGCCGCGGGTCCGCGCCCGAGCGCCATGCGGCAGGTGCGGACGTTGCCGTCCTCGTACCACAGAAAGTTGCGCGCGCCCCGGAGGAGCGCCGGCCCGCGCACATCGCCGCCGCGGGCCAGGACGACCTCGGGCGCCGTCCACGCCGCGAGATCCGCGCTCCGCGCCGCGCAAATCCGCGCCCGTCCCAGGCGGTGTCCGAAGAAAAGCTCGTAGCGCCGTTCCTCGGGCGCGAAGCCGATGCAGGGGTCGCAGACCTCGCCCAGCGGCGGCCCCTCGGGCGCCACCTCCTTGAAAGGCCCAAGCCGGACGAAATCCTCCGTCTCCGCCGCGAGCAGCGCGCCGCCGCGGGCGATCACGAGCGCGTAGCCGTTCGCGCCGCGGCACGCCGAGATGCCCCCCACTTTCCCGCCGAGCTCCGCGCCGCCGCCGAGTTCCCGCCAGACCAGGCCATCGTCGCTCGCCGCGCCGTGGAGGGCGCCGCCCCGCGCGAACAGCATGAGGCGCCGCGCCCCCGGGGGAACCGGCGCGAGGTCCTCGATCGGGGCCGGCCGCGAGGCCCGCGGCGCGCCCAGCTCGAGCCGCCAGAGGGCGACGCTGTAGGGCGGGGCCGGCACGGCGCGCGGATCGAAGCCGAGCCACGGGGGAGTTTCGATCCCGACGGCGGCCTCCCCGACCCCTTGCGCCGCGTCGGCCGCCTCGCAGGCGCCGGGGGCGTTGCGGGCTCCGGGATCCGGATGGGCGCAGAGACAGAGCGAGCCCTCGCCCGAAAATTCGTTCCCGCGCAGCTCGATGGCCAGCCGCCGCCACGCCGGGGTCGGGTTCACGACGGCGAGGGTCAGCCAGGTCTTGTCGACGGTCACGCCGCAGACGACCTCGAGCGGCGCCGGGTCGCCCGTCACGTCGGCGCCGAGGGCGCCGAAGCCGTGCCGGAACATGATTAGCGGCAGGGCGCAGGGCTCGAAGGCCGCCGCCGTCGCCGTGGTCTTGATGGCGCCGATGACATTCACCGTCTGGGCGAAGTTGGCCATGGCGAACACGCGGCGCCACCTGATCATCTCGCACAGCCCCGCCGCGACGCCCAGGCCGTCGCGCCAGGCGTACCTGACGCCGTAGTCGCCGT
The DNA here is from genome assembly GCA_002070955.1 of Planctomycetes bacterium ADurb.Bin069. Lineage (GTDB taxonomy): Bacteria > Planctomycetota > UBA8108 > UBA8890 > UBA8898 > UBA8898. Next base: position 2,752 of record MWEK01000039.1, on the reverse strand, counting down.
ACACGTGGGGCGCATCGCCCCAGGCGTAGTTCCACTCATCCAGCGCGAGCGGCACCCGCGCCCGGGCGGCGCCGAACACCGCGCGGCAGGTTTCCAGGTGCCTCTCGGCCTTGTCCCTGACGGCATCGCGCATACTCAGGACGTGGCGGAGCGTGTCGGCGTGCGTCGCGCAGTAGAAGTGCTCGCTCAGCAGCGTCATGTCGCCGCCGCACCCCTCGAGCATGCCGCGGCTCCAGGCGCCCGTCGCGCCGACGCCCACGATCTGAATGGACGGATCCACGGCGCGCATGGCCGCGGCGAAGGCTTTGTGCCGCTCGATGTAGCGCTCCAGCGGCACGTTGCCGTGCTGCCAGTCGCCGTACATCTCGTTGCCGATGCCCCACCATTTGACGCGGTACGGCCGCGCGCGCCCGTTCTCGGCGCGCCTTCGGCCCCATTGCGTGTCGGCGTCGCCGTTGGCGTATTCGACCAGCGCCGCCGCCATCTCGGACGTTCCGAGGCCCGCGTTGACGACGACGTAGGGCTCGGTCCGGAGGGTGCGGCAAAAGGTCATGAACTCATCGATCCCCACATCGTGGTGCTCGATGCCGGGCCAAGAGGGATTCTTGACGGGCGCGCGCTTGTCGGGGTCCCCGATGGCGTCCCACCAGTCGTGGCCGCTGACGAAGTTGCCGCCGGGCCAGCGGTACACGGGCGCATCGAGCGCCGCGAGAAGCGCGAGCGTGTCCGGGCGGAAGCCGTGGACGTTGTCGGCCGGCATGAGCGAGACGGCGCCGATGCGCGCCGCGCCGCCGCGAAGGAGGATTTCGAGGGCCCCGCGCGCCGCGCCGCGCCGCGCCGCAACCTCGAACTTGTGCGCCGTCCAGGCATCCTTGAGGGGGAAGACGGCCACGGCGCGCTCGTCCTCTCCCTCGCCCCAGACAAGGCGCGCCTCGAGGGCGGCGGGCGCGCCGCTCGTCTTGCGCGCGACGATGCGGCCCGCGTAGGCGCGGCCCGCGCAGAGCGCGAGCCCGCCGTGGCGGATGCCCGCCCACGCGCCGGCCTCGCAGCCGAGCGCGACCGACCGGCGGCCGGCGTAAGGCTCCCGCTCGTCCATGCCGACGTCGAAGGAACCGCCGCCGCCGAAGCCGCTCCACGGCGACGGGGACTCCGCCGCGTCTTTCCCGGCCGCGCCGGCCACGGGGTGGAAAAACTTGCGGTCCTGGAGCATCTCGGCCCAGATGCCGTTGTAGATGCAGTTCCCCATGTGCTCGATGAACTGGCCGTAGATCCGGGGCGAGATCGGCGACAGGTCGGCGTTCAGGTCCACGCTCACCGCCGCGGGCGCCGCGGGATCTCCTCCTCCCGGTGCGGGGGCAGCCCCCACCGTAGCGGCAAGAATGCAGAAAAGCGCGCCGCAGGCCGGGAGCAGGAGTTTCCTCGCCATCCGTTCCTCCTTCCGGGCGGCTGCCGCCGGACGCAGCCGAGACGGCGCGAACGCCGCCGCATTCCCGGACTCGGGCACTCGGTATATTACGCGCCCGAGGGCGCGGAGGAAAGCCCTTAAACGCGGCCCAGGACCCTTCGGCAGACCCGCGGCCGCGGTTCGAGGACGGCGGCAACGGCTGTCCGCGCGGCGGGCGTCGTGACCGCGCGTTAACGACGCCCGCCGCCCCTTTCCCGCCCCCGGCGACGCTTTCACGCTCCCGGCGGACCCGCCCCGGCCATCCTCCGGAAATGATTGGCCTTGCGGCTTGGGAAGGGTACAATAAACATAGGAGCGTGACGGTGGCGTGTCTCGGTTCTCGGCACGCGATGATACCGCCCTTTCGCTTGAAGGATCCCGTGCCGAATCCGTCCGGCGGGACGCCGGTCCGTCTTTCGCGCCGAAGGAGGAGATGGTGATTACGCCCGAGGAACTGTCTTTCGCACGACTCGTCCTCAAGAAAGGCTGGGTGCCCAAGGACGCCCTCGAGCAGGCGCTCAAGGACGTCGACCGCCTGCGCAACGAGGATCCGAGCCTGACGCTCTACGGCTATCTCGCCGAGCGCGGGCTCCTCTCCACCGACCGCATCGATGCGGCCTGGAACGAGGTCCAAAGCGCCCCCGTCGCTGCCCGGCCGGCGCCCGCCCGCGCGCGGCCCCGCCGCGAGGAGGACTACGCCCCTGAGGACGAAGAGGATGAGGGTCCGCAGAACGCGGTTCAGGCCGTCATTCAGTACTTCCGGAACATGCCCTTTTGGGGCGCCTCCGCGCTGCTTCACCTCGTCGTCATTATCCTCCTGATGAATATAGTTAGAGGCGTGGAAGAGAAAAAAGTCGAGGAAGTGTCCATCGGCGTGGTCATGAAACAGGCGGCGCCCAAGCCGCCGACCTACGACCCCTTGCGCAAACGCGACATCAAGCGCCGCGAGTTCGTCCCGGGCCCCACGAACAAGGATCTCAAGGATCCCGTCATCATTAAGCGGGAGGTCACCGAGGTCACGGCCGACATCCCCCTGGGCACGAGTCTTGAGAACGTGACCAACGTTCAGATCGGCGACCCCAACGTCGTCTCGACCGGCGTCAACGATGCGATCGGCATCGGCGGCGGCGCGGCGGGCGCGTACGGGCAGCGTTGGGGCAAGGGCTCGCTCAGCAACGAGGGCGGCAGCGAAGCCACCGAGAGCGCCGTGCGCGCCGCCTTGGAATGGCTCATGCGCCACCAAAACGAGGACGGAAGCTGGTCCTGCCACGACTTCACCTCGCGCTGCGACAAGTCCGCCGGCCCCTG
>MWEK01000038.1 GCA_002070955.1 Planctomycetes bacterium ADurb.Bin069 | reverse complement strand
TCTTTGAACGTAATCATGTACCGCCAGCCATGCTTCTCGCAGAGCTTCAGGACCCGATCGTTCACGTAGAGGCTGACCAGGAGCACGCAGATTCGCGCGCGAGGGAATTGCGCCTTCAGACGCCCTCCGCTGACCCGTCCGAGCGGCTTCCGGCCCCCCGAGTCTCTCGGCACAAGAAAGCCAAAGCCCAAAGGCGCGCAACCGCAATCAGCCGCGGGAAGGACAACAAAGAAGCCCCAGGTTCCCGGCCGCCGGCAGATTGAAACGCCGCCCCGAGGAGGCGCCCCAGCGCCAGCCCGGCTCAAACCCGCCTTAGGAGCGTAGCTCCGGCGCGACGCGCGGGTCAAGGCAAGCTACCCAAGGGCGCCTCCGCATCGTTTGTTGATCTCCATTGATGGTTCATTTTTCATACAATCGAGGCGCCGGACTGCCCTTATCCTCTTCATCAGCACACGTTGCGGCCCCCTGCTCCCCTTGCAGTCTCGGAGCCAGGCTGCCCTGAACCGCTACCGCTACCGTATCAGCAAGTGCTGGACGCCCCTGTGGTTCACGGGCCCCGCCGCTTATACGAGCGTAGCGCCTTCACCCTCGACGCCGCGTTGACCTCACGATCCGTCCGCGGTTGCGTTTTCCTTATGGTCCCTCGATGTGGCCCCTCAGGCGGGTTTCCGCGGCAGGTGACAAAAAAATATCCGCGCGGCAACGCGTTGCTGGCGCGGAATTTAAAACTGGCGAGGCCGAAGGGACTCGAACCCTCAACATCCGGATCGACAGTCCGGTACTCTAACCAATTGAGCTACGGCCCCGCAGGTAATTTGCAAAGTATAACAGATCGGGATCCACCGTCAAGGTCTCCTCCGGGCGGTCCCACCTTCGGGCGCCGCCCGGCCCCGGCGCTCAGTTCACCGGCGTGATCAGCCGGTACCTCTGGCTGTCCCAATCGAAGAGCGAGTTCAGGTGCTTCTTCAGCGTCGCCGTGACGCGCTGCGTCAAGCCGTCCTGGTCCAGGTCCGTCTTGTACCCGGCAATGAGGGCGCGGCTCGCGATCTCCGAGGCCTTCAGCGGCGTCTTCGCATGCTTGAGCACCGCCACGACGTACTCCTTCAGGCTCGCGCTGTCCTCCGCCGGCGCTTCCGCCGCCGTGCCGTCTTTCAGGGAGTAGAGCTTGTCATCCTTGTGGAAGCAGTCGTAGCGCTGCAGGGCCTGAAACACCGTGTTATAAAAGGAGCGGGGATTGCTGCCGCGGCCCATCACGCCGCGGTCGACCAGCCGCTTCTGGATTTCGCCGGCGGGCATCGGTTGCCGCACTTCCTGCATCACCTCGACGATGTGCTCCTTGAGCGTCTTGCGCTTCCGGACGACGATAGGCGCCGTGGTCCGCTGCCCGAGGTCCTTCATGCGCCGATCCTCGATGGCCTGGATGCGTTCTTCGACGGCCTCCAGCTCGCGCGCGAGCCGGTCGCGCCGCTCCATGAGCTCCTGGAGCTCCTCATCCCGGCGCTTCAAGTCAAGCAGCGTTTCGAGATCCTTGACCGAGAGAAATTTAAGATACTCCTGGGGTATCTTCGACAGCATGGGATTCCTTTCCTTCACCGCACAGGCTGCGATCCCTCTTCCTGAGATCCGGCAATCCTCTTCGCCGCCCGATCAGCCGCAACGGACTTCTCCACTTCCTTTAACCTCCGCACACGCGCACAAACCGCGCGCATGTTTAGGTGCGCTCGATGCCGTGGACCGCAATCCAACCCGCCGGCCCACTCCTCATACGCCTCGCCGCCCCCGGCCCTCCCGGCGGGGGCGAACGCGACCATAGCATAACACGAAAGCCCCGCTCGTGGAAATAGGGTCCGCAAAATAATTCCCCGCCGCCCTGCCCGCCCCAAGCAGGCCCTTGTCACCGCGCCCGCTCCTACATATCATGTGGTGAATGTCCGCCCCGCGTCCCGTTGGCGGGGCTCCGGCATGGGAAGAAATCCCGCGCGCGGCGCGCGAACCAGAGGAGCGACCGACATGCGATCACTTTCGCGGCTGCTGTCTCCCGAACGAATCGTGTGGCTATCGAGCTGCGACCGCGGTGAGGTTCTCAGCGAGTTGGCGCGCCTCCACACCTCGTTCGATACCACGATCGCCTTGGAGGAGGTGCGCCGGGCCCTCGTCGAGCGCGAGCAGCTCAACAGCACCGGCATCGGCCAAGGTCTGGCCCTCCCTCACGCGCGCATCCCGAAGGTGCAGGACTTCTCGGTCATTCTGGGCCTGCACAAGGGAGGCATCGACTTCAACTCCTTCGACGGCGAGCCGGTGCACCTCTTTCTGCTGATTATCGGCCCCACCACCGCGAACGACAGGTACATCCAGATCCTCGCCCGCGCGAGCCGGTTCCTGCGGGCCAAAGCCGCCGACATCCTCGCCGCGGCGACCGCCGACGAGATCTACGCCATGACCCTCGACTTCTGAGGTCCAGCCGGGCCGCCCGCTCACTTCCGCCGTAGGATGACGACGTTCTGGTGGGTGATGTTCGGGACGAAACAGGTTCCAACGGCGTAGGGTCTGAACCGCCGGAGCGTGGCCTTGTTCCACCAGACCTTGAGCCCCTTCCACTCGAACCCCGCCTGGCGCACCGCTTCGGCCACCTTGACGCCGAGCGGCAGGTACTCCCCCTCGTGGTAGCGGTCGCCGATAAGGATCACGAGATAGCGCCCCGGCCGCAGCAGCCGGCGCGCCTGCTCCCCGAACTCGCGCATCAGAGTCAGATAGTCCTCGAAGGTGGCCGCATTGGCGAAATCCCGCGCATCGGCCGAGGACATGGCGAAATTCGTCTCCGCGGCGAACCCCCTCGGCTTGTGCTGGACGCCGTAGGGCGGGTCGGTGATGACGGCATCGAAACTCGCGGCTTCCTGCGCGGCCATGTATTCCAGGCAGGAAGCGCACACCATCTCGGCGCCGATGGGCCGCGAGCCTTCGCCGCCGAATTCGTCGCGCGCCACAAACATCCCATCGCGCACGCCGAAATGCCGCCGCACGCGGTTGAAGACATCGACCCAGCGCTGGTCGATCTCGACGCCCACCGAGCGGCGCTCCTCAAGCTCGGCGCCGAGCAGAATCCCGCCCACGCCCGCGAAAGGGTCGAGCACCCGCTCTCCCCGCCGCGTGAAGAACCGCACCAGCTCGGCCATGGCGGCGGGCGGCTTGATGGCGCCGTGGCATTTCCGAAAGGCGTGGGTGCGGTCGGCCGGCGCGTTCGTCTCCCACACCGTGTTGGTGAAGAAAAGCCATTCCCTCCCGCTCAGGTCGTTCAGGGAGTTGCGCGCCATTCGCTTGTCTGCCATGGTCCCGTTAGCTTACGAGCCCCCGCTTCCCCGCGCAAGGCCGCGTCCCGCTCGGCGCTTGACCGCCCTCGCCCGCCGACTACAATGGCCCCTTTGCCGGCCGGCCGGCATGCCCGCCGGGGCGGCGCCGGCCGCCTGAAACATCGATTCGCGGCGCGGCGTCTTTTCAACTGCGTGCGCGCGGGGCGAAGTGTGTCCCCCGCGCCCGTTTCCGGCGCGGCATGCGCCGCAGGCGCGACAAGGAGCGCGGTATGGAAGCCGACATTACCAGAGCCAAGGAACGCATCGCCGAGCAGTCCAAGTCCGTCCGCAGCCTGAAGCAGGAGGTCGCCAAGGTCATCGTCGGCCAGGATTACATGGTCGACCGCATCCTCGTCGGCCTGCTCACCAACGGCCACATTCTTCTGGAAGGCGTGCCGGGGCTGGCCAAGACCACGGCCGTCAAGTGCGTCGCCGACGCGATCGCCGTCAAATTCCAACGCCTCCAGTTCACGCCCGATCTCCTGCCCGCCGATCTCATCGGCACCCAGATCTACAACCCCAAGGACGCCGCCTTCGCCGTCAGAAAGGGGCCGATCTTCGCCAACATCATCCTGGCCGACGAGATCAACCGCGCGCCGGCGAAGGTTCAGTCCGCCCTCCTGGAGGCCATGCAGGAGCGCCAGGTCACCATCGGAGAAGAAACCTTCGCGCTGCCGGCGCCCTTCCTCGTCATGGCCACCCAAAACCCCATCGAACAGGAAGGCACCTACCCCCTCCCCGAGGCCCAGGTCGATCGTTTCATGCTCAAGCTCAAGATCACCTACCCGACCAAGGCCGAGGAAAAAACCATCATGCAACGCATCGCCTCGGGCCACGTGGAGAAGATCGCGGCGGTCATGACTCCGGCCGACCTGGAGGCGCTCAGGGGCCTGGTCAACGAGGTCTATATCGACGACAAGGTCCAGGACTACATCGTCGACATCGTCTTCGCCTCCCGCTCCCCCAAGGACTACAAGCTCGACGGGCTCGCGCCCCTCATCGAGTACGGCGCCTCGCCGCGGGCCTCGATCTACCTCAACCTGGCCGCGCGAGCCCATGCGCTCCTCCAAGGACGCGCCTACGCTACTCCGCAGGACGTCAAGACCATCGGGCCGGACATCCTGCGGCACCGCGTGATCGTCAGCTACGAGGCCGAGGCCGAGGAGCTGACGTCGGACGACATCGTCAAGCGGATTTTCGACGGCGTGAAGGTGCCCTAGCATGGACCAGGCGGAGCTGCTGCGCAAAGTCAGGCAGATCCAGATCCACGCGAGCCGCTTCGTCGACGACGTGCTCGCCGGCGAATACTCCTCCGTCTTCAAGGGCCGCGGCATGGAGTTCGACGAGGTCCGGGAGTACGTGCCCGGGGACGACGTGCGCACCATCGATTGGAACGTCACCGCACGGACGGGCCGCCCCCACGTGAAGCGCTACGTCGAGGAGCGCGAGCTCACCGTCATGCTCCTCGTCGACCTCAGCTCCTCGGTCAAGTTCGGCACCGTCAGACAGCTCAAGAGCGAGGCCATCGTCGAAATCTGCGCTCTGCTCGCCCTGAGCGCCATTCACAACAACGACAAGGTGGGGCTGATCATTTTCACGGATGCGGTGGAACGCTACATCCCTCCCAAGAAGGGCAAGAGCCACGTGCTGCGCGTCATCCGCGAACTGCTGCACCACCAGGCGCGGCAGGCGCGCACCGACATCGCCGCGGCGCTGGAGTACCTCCTCAAGGTCGCCAAGCGACGCTGCGTGGCCTTCCTCGTCTCGGACTTCCTCCTCGACCAGGAGGAGTTCGAGCGCCAGCTCAAGCTCGCCGGGAAGAAGCACGACCTGGTGGCGATCACGGTGAGCGATCCCCGCGAGATCGCCCTGCCGCCCGTGGGGATCATCGAGCTGGAGGACGCCGAGACCGGCGAACTCATGCTGGTGGACACCGGCAGCCGCAGCCTGCGCGCCGCCTTCAACCGCGAGAGCGGGGCCGAGCTGAACCGGCGCCGCGATCTGCTGCGGCGCGCCGACATCGACCACATCGAGACTTCTCTGGACAAGCCCCACCTGGACGCCCTGGTGCGGTTCTTCCGCATGCGCGAAAGGAGGCTGCGCTTCGCATGAGCGACGAACTCAAGCCCGCTCTCTCGCTGCCCGAAGCCCCGCCCCTGCCGCCGCGCTCGCCGCGCGGCCGCCTGAGCGGAGCCCTGATTTTCCTCGCCCTCGGCGCAATCCTGTTTCTCCAGTACCGGGTGCTCGTGCGCCCCGCCGCCGCGCCAGCCGAGGCGCCCGCCGCCATAACCGACTGGCGCGAGCACGCCCTCAAGCTCAGCCAGCGCAACCTCCACAGCGCCGCGGCGCGGGCCTGGCAACGCCACCTCGAGACCCTGCCCGCCTCCGACCGCGAAGGCCGCGGCAAGATCCTCTACCAACTCGCGGGCGAGCTCATGCTGGCCGGGGACTACCAGGAGGCCGTGTCCTCCTTCTGGCAGGCCGAGCGCCTGCTGGGCTTCTCCAGCGATCTGGCCCCCAAGATCGCGGCCCAGATCGACGAGTGCCTGGAGCGCCTGGGCAAGTTCGACGAGAGAGACCGCGAGATGCGCGAGCGCGCCGTGGGCGGCGCCGTCGCCGATGCGGCCGACGAAATCGCCGCCGAGATCGGCCTGGAGAAGATCTCCATGCACGAGCTGGAGCGCCGGATCGCCCGCGACCTGGAGCTGCAGCTCTCCTGGCAGTACGCCCTTCCGCCCGAGCAGGAAAAGGAAATTCGCAAACAGCTCGCCGCCCAATACGAGGACCCGAGCAAGAAGCTCCAGCGCCTCTACGAACTCGTCGCGCAGCAACTCCTGTACCGCCGCGGCCGGGAACTGGAGATCGACAAGGCCCCCGAACTCCAGGAGCTTCTGGGCCGCACGAAGGCGCAACTGGTAGCCGCCGCCGTCGTCGCGCGCGAGCTCAAGGACAAGATCAAGCCCTCGGCGATGGATCTCGGCGCGTACTTTTCCGCCAACCGCGAGAAGTTCCAAACGCCACCCCGCGCGACGGCGCGCATCGTGCGTCTCGCCTCGCGGGAAGCGGCCGAAAAGCTCATCGCCGGCGCCCCCGCCGAGGAGGCCCTCGCGGCGGCGGCCGTCAAGGACGGCAAGGACGCAAGCTTCGTCGCCGAGCGCATCACGCCGCAAGACCCGATCCCGGGCATCGGTCCGGCGCCGGCGCTGTCCAAGGCCATCTTCGCCGCCAAGGGGCCGGGCCTGCTCCCGGCGCCCGTCGAGGCGGGCGGCGGGTTCTTCGTCGTCTTCGTGCGCGCCCTCGAGCCTCCCGCGACGCCCGAGCTCGAAGCCGTCAAAGGGCAGGTGCTCAACGCGTACTACCAAGACAAACAACGCGAGCTGGAGCAAACCCTAGTCAAGGAGCTCTTCGCCAAGTACGGCGCCATCGTCCACGACGACGTCGTCTTGAGGAAGAAGACGCCCGGGGGCGGCAAGCCGGCGGCAGGTGAAAAGCCGCCCGGGGAGCGAGAGGCGCAATGAGACGGTTCGGGGTCGCGCTCCTCCTCCTTGCGGCCGGTTGCGGCGGCAAATCGGACGGCGGACCGGAAGCCGCCGGACAGGATGAGCACGCCAAAGCTTTCGAGCGCGGCCCCCTCAAGGCGACACTCTCGGTCACGCCCCGGGAGCCCGCGCTCACCGACACGATCACGCTGTCGATCGAGGCTCGGATCGAGGACGGCTACGTCCTCAGCATGCCTCAGTTCGGCGAGGGGCTCGAGGACTTCGTGGTGCGGGACTACCACACGGAGGCGCCTGTCGCCGTGGCGGGCGGGACGATCCACCGGGCGCGCTACGAACTCGAGGTCTTCGTTTCGGACGAATACAAAATTCACCCCATGACGTTCGCGTTCACGGCGAAGGAAGACAAGCCCGCTTCGCCCGAGCAACCCGCGCCGCCCGAGCAGCCCGTGCCGCCCGAGCAGCCCGCTTCGCCCGAGCAGCCCGCTTCGCCCGAGCAGCCCGCGCCGCCCGAGCAGCCCGTGCCGCCCGAGCAACCCGTGCCGCCCGAGCAACCCGCGCCGCCCGAGCAACCCGCGCCGCCCGAGCAGCCCGTGCCGCCCGAGCAGCCCGCTTCGCCCGAGGAGAAGGTCTACCGCCTCAAGACCGAGGACATCGCCGTCATCGTCAAGCCGCTGCCCGAGGAGGCTTCGCGGGGCGAGCTTGCCCCGCCCGCCGGCCCCGCCGAGTTGCCGGCCCCTCCCAGCTTGATCGCGTATTACGCGGGGGGCGCCGTCGTTGCCGCCGCCGTGGTCGGCCTGGCGCTCTTCTACTTCCTGCGCGGGCGGCTCGGGCGCGTCCTCACGCCGGCGCCGATCCCGCCTCACGAGCGCGCCTTCAGAGAGCTCAGAGCGCTGCTCGACGAGGATCTTATCGCCAAGGGCCGAACCAAGGAGTTCTTCTTCCGTCTTACCTTCATCGCCCGCATGTACATCGAGCGGCGCTTCGGCCTGCGCGCCCCCGAGCAGACCACCGAGGAGTTCCTGCCGAACGCCGCCGGCTCCGGGCTTCTTTCGCCCGGCCATCAGCAGCTCCTCAAGGACTTTCTCGGCTACGCGGACCTTGTCAAATACGCCGCCCACACGCCGGGCGTCAAGGACATCGAGGACTGTTTCGCCGCCGCCCGCCGCTTCATCAACGAGACCGCCCCGGCGCCGGCGGAGGGAGGGAGCCATGCACCTGCATGACCCCTGGTGGCTGCTCCTCGCGCTGATCCTGCCGCTGGTCGCCTTCTTCTTCCTCAGGCGCCGCCAGTTCGGATCTCTCCGGTTCCCCAGCCTGCGCCACGTGAAACGCGCCGGCGGGAGCCTCCGGCTGAAGCTTCTGGCGGTGCTGCCCCTTCTGCGCCTCACGGCGCTCGCGCTCCTCATTTTCGCCCTCGCCCGACCCCAGCTCGGCATGGAGATTCAGCAGGATTTCTCCCGCGGCGTCGCCATCATGATGGCGCTCGATGTCTCGGGCAGCATGCAGGCCATGGACTTCACGCTGGACGGCCGGAACGTCACCCGCATCGACGCGGTCAAGGATGTCTTCCGCCGTTTCGTGCTCGGCGACGGCCGGCGCGGCTCCCTTGCAGGCCGCCCCTACGACGAGATCGGCATCGTCGCCTTCGGCGGCTTCGCCGTCAGCCGGGCTCCGCTGACCCTGGACCACGCCGCCCTCGGCGACATGCTGGGCCAGATCAGGATCCCGAGCCAGATCGTCGACGAAAACGGCAAGCCGCTCAACGCCGAGGAACTGCTCACCTCCATCGGCGACGGCCTGGCGCTTTCGGTGGCGCGCCTGAGGGACAGCATCGCGAAATCCAAGATCGTCATCCTGCTCTCGGACGGAGAGCACAACGCCGGGGATGTCACGCCGGAGCAGGCGGCGCGCGCCGCCAAGGAATTCGGCGTCAAGGTCTACACCATCGGCATCGGCTCGACGGGGTACGCCCCCTTCCAATTCGAGGACCCCATCACCGGCCAGCGCGTGCTGCGCCGCATGGTGGTCACCTTTGATGCGAAGGCCCTCAAGAACATCGCCGAAGCGACGGGCGGCGCCTACTTCCACGCCGAAACCACCGACGCCCTGGAGCAAATCTACGCCGACATCGACCGCATGGAAAAAACCGATATCCAGAGCCGGGTCTTCATGCGCTACAAGGAGCTCTTCGCCGGTTACGTTCTGGCGGCGCTCGCGCTCCTCATGCTGGAGCAGGGTCTCGCCCAAACCTATCTCCGGAGGATCCCATGACCGGGCTGCGCTTCGGCCAACTGGCGTGGGCCCACGCTTTCTGGCTCCTGCCGGCCCTCGCGCTCCTCTTCGTCTATTCGTTTTGGCGAAAGCGCCGCGCTCTCCGCATCTTCGCCGCGAGCGAGCTCCTGTCCCACCTGGTGCCCACCGTAAGCCCGGCCAGGCAGCGCCTGCGCGTGGGCCTGGTTCTGTGCGGCACGGCGCTGCTCGTCCTCTGCCTCATGCGGCCCCAGTGGGGCCGGCAGGAGATCGATCTGGCCGCCCGAGGCATCGACATCATGGTGCTCCTGGATGTCTCCCGTTCGATGCTGGCCCAGGACGTCGTCCCCAACCGGCTCGAGCGCGCCAAGACCGACATTCTCGACCTCCTGAACGCCCTGCACGGCGACCGCGTCGGGCTGATCGCCTTCGCCGGCGCGGCGCAGACCCTCTGCCCGCTCACCTTCGACTACGGGTTCTTCCGCTCGCTGCTCGCCGACACGGGCGTCGGCACCGTCGCCCTGGGCGGCACGGCCATCGGCGACGCGATCAGGAAGGCGATCGACGCCTTCCAGGACGAGGTGCGGAACTACAAGGCGATCATTCTCATCACGGACGGCGAGGACCACGACACCTTCCCGGAGAAGGCCGCCGAGAAAGCCGCCGAGAAGGGGATTCGCATCTTCACGGTGGGCCTGGGCGCCGAGGCGCCCTCGCCGATCCCCATCACGGATGAAACCGGCAAGGCGGCCTTCGTCACCGACGCCGACGGCAACGTCGTCCAAACCCGCATGGACGCCTCCATGCTCGCCAGGATCGCCACCGTGACGGGCGGGAGCTTCTTTCCCGTGGGGACCTCGGCCTTCGACATGGAGGAGTACTACGCCAAGAAGATCGCGACCGCCGTGCCCGAGCGCGAGCTTGCCGAGAAGCGCGAGGAGCACTACGTCGACCGCTATCAGATCTTCCTGGCCCTGGCCCTGGCGTTCTTCCTCGTCGAGCCCTTCATCCGCACCCGCAGGAGGACGGCATGAGCGCCTTTTTGTTCCTCGTGCTCCTGGCCGACGCGCGCGCCTTGGTGGCCGAGGGCAACGCGAATCTCCTCAGGAAGGAGTACGACCTCGCCGAGAAGAAATACCTCGACGCGCTGGTCGATGCCCCCGACGCGCCCGTGATCCAGTTCAACCTCGGCAACTCGTTTTTGGGCCGGGAGGACTACGCCAAGGCGCGGGACTACTACCAGAAGGCGCTCCAGACGCGGGATCCCGCCTTCGAGGCGGCGATCAAGTACAACATCGGCCACACGTACTTCGGCGAGGCTCGGACGGGGCTGGAGGACCTGAGCGACCTGGAGAAGGTCAATCGCACCGTCGAGCTTCTCAGGCAGTCGATCCGCAGGTGGCGCGACGTGCTCAAGCTCGACCCGGGCCACGCGGAGGCGACCCACAATGTCGCCGTCGCCACCGCGGTTCTGAAGGACTACCTCGATCGCGTGAAGCGCCGCCAGGAGGAACTGGCCAAGGAGCAGGAAAAGGGCAAGGACCTCGCCCAGGTCCTTCAAGACCTGAAGAAGCGCCAGGAGGAGGAGAAAACCCGGACGGACGGCATCGCCGCGGGGATCGAAGAGCACGCGCCCCTCGCCGCGGCCAAGGATCGCTACGCGCGGGCCGTCGAGGCGCTCGCGGCGGAGCCCCTTGAAGGCGCCGCCAGGGACGCCGCGCTCGCCGCCCTGCGCGAGCTGCTGGCCGATCCGGCGGTGGTTGAGGGAGCCGCGTCCCTTGACGAGGCCGAGCGGGCGCTCGCGGCCCCCCAGCCCGACGCCGCCAAGGCGCGGAACGCCGCCGGCGCCGCGCTCGCCGCGATCTCCGCCAAGGCCGAGGCCGTCTCGGCGCACAACGCCGCCGAGCACGAGACCGGCAAGGCCAACCAAGCGCAACTCCTGGCGGAAACGCAGGGCGTCGCCGCCGGCCTCGCGGCGCAGATCGAGGGCGAGGCTCCGCAGCCGGGCCAGGCCCCGGCGCAAGGCCCGCCGCCGCCCCCCGAACAGAAGCAACTCCTGGAGGACATCCGCGGCCTGGTCGCCGAGGCGGCCGAGTTCCAGGGCGCGGCCGCCGAGAAGCAAGCCGCCGGCCCCGAGGATGGCGAGGCCGTGGCGGCGACGGCTCAGGCGCAGGAGCGCGCGGCCGAGAAGCTCGGCGAGGCGCTGGAAAAGCTCCGCGAGAACCAAGAGCAAAGTCCCAAACAGGATCAAGCGAACCGCGACCGTCAGGACGAGGATCAACAGAAGCAGGACAACCAGGACCAGCAGCGCGAGGAAAAGCAGAAGAGCCTCTCGCGCGAGGAAGCCGAAAACATTCTCAGGCAGATGCAGGAGAAGGAGCGGCAGAAGAAGCAGGAGAAAGAAAAACTCCTCCAGCGAGCCTATGGTCGCCGCAAGGCGGAGAAGGACTGGTAGCATGCGATACGCCCTTCTGGCGTGCCTCGCCGCGGCGGCGCCGCTCCAGGCGGCGCTGCAGGTGCAGGCTACGGCCGAACCCGCGCGGATCTACGTGGGCCAGATCTTCGAGTTCAAGATCGCGGTGAGCGGCGGCGAGCTGGCCGAGGCGCCCGAGCTTCCCAAGGGGCCCTACGCCGCGAGCCCGATGGGCACCGCCAGCCAGCTTTACATCGTCAACGGCCGCAGGTCGCAGACCGTGACGTACACCTGGCGGATCCAACCCCGCCAGGAAGGCACTCTGACGATCCCGGCCCTCGCGCTGAAAGACGCCTCCGGCCGCGAGCACCGCACTCAACCGGTTTCGGTGACCGTCGCCGCCGCCGACAAGGACCCTTTGTTTTTTCTCGAGATCTCCGGCCCGGAACGTACGATCTACCCCGAGCAGGAGTTCCAGGTCGCGCTCACCATCTACGCGGCCTGCCTCAAGCCTCCCAACGCCGCCCGCGACCCTTTTCCCACGGACCGCGGTGGCAGGGCGGTCTGGCCCGCGCTTTCGATTCCCTGGCTGGACGGCGTCGAGGGTCTCCTCTCCGAGGACCGCGATGCTTTCATTCAGCGCCTCAATCCGCAGGCGCGCGGCGCGGGGTTCACGATCAACCGGCTGCAGCTTCGGACCGGATTCTTCTTCGACAGCACCCTCGCCCTCTTCGCGCTGCCCCGGACGAAGGTCTCGCGCGCCGGGCCGGACGGCGTCGTGCGCGACTACTTCGCGTACACGCTGACGCGCTCCTTCCGCGGCAAGGACTACGGCGAGTTTCCCATTGGGGCGGTGGTCGCCGAAGGTTACATCCTCTTCGACGGCCCGAGCGAAATCGAGTACCGCAAGGTCTACACCGTGTCCCGCGCCGTTGCGGCCGCCGTCTCGCCTCCGCCCCAGACGGGCCGCCCCGCGTCCTTCTCCGGCGCTGTGGGCTCCTTCCGCGCCAGGGCCGATGCCGCGCCCCTCAACGTCAGAGTAGGCGACCCGATCGTGCTCACGCTCGCCATCGACGGCCAGGGCACTTTCGACCATATCGCGCCGCCGGCGCTCTCGGAGCAGGCGGGCTTCGAGAAGTTCAAGGTATACGACCAGCCCACGGCGGAGGCTATTACCGATCCCCACGACAAGACCAGAGTCGTCGGCAAGCGCTTCGTCTACAGGATCAGGCCGGCCGAGACGGGCATCGACGAGATCCCCGCCATCGAGTTCAGCTTCTTCGACCCGGCCCTGGAAAAATACGTGACGGCTAGAACCGAGCCGATTCCGCTTTCCGTGGAGGAGGGCAAAACGCTGCTGGCCGAGGACATCGTCACGCCCAAGACCCAGGAAGGTCCCCGGGGAACGAAGCTCGAGGCCACCGGCCGCGGCATTGCCGCGGACTACGACCGGATCGAGGCTCTCGTACCGCAGACACCCTTCACTCCCTGGGGCCTGCCGTTCTTTTTCTTGGGCGTTCTGCCGCCGCTTCTTTACGCCGCGGGCGCGGGCGCGCTGGCCGCCCACCGGCGGCTCAACGCCGATCCCGTCCGCCGCCGAGCGCGGCGGGCGTTCGCGCGGGCGCACGCGGGGCTTGCCGCGGCGCGCCAGGCCCTGGCAGCGGGCGCCGCGGCAGCCTTCTACCCGGCGCTGGCCGAGGCGGCCTCCGGCTTCGTTGCCGACCGGCTAAACCTTCCCGAGCACGGCGTGACTTCCGCGGAGCTGGCCGCCAGGCTCGCCGCCGCCGGCGTGCAGGACGCGCTGATCTCCGCCACGGTGGCGTTTCTCGACCGGTGCGACGCCGCGCGCTTCTCGCCGGGCGGCGTCGCGGCGGACGCCATGCAGCGCGATTACGCCCGCGCTCAGGAAATTCTCCGCGAACTCAGGAGGGCGTTGTGAGAATCACCGCGCCGCTCCTCCTAGCCGCGATCGCGTTGGGGGCGCCGGCCGCGCCCGCGAGCCCCGACCAAGCCGCCCTCTTCTCCGAGGCGACCCGAATCGCCCGCGACGCCCGCACCAAGGAGGAACTGGCCGAGGCGATCGCGCGCTACGAACGAATTTTGGCCACGGGCCTGCGCAACGGCTATGTGGAGTACAATCTCGGCAACGCCTACTTCCGAACGGGCGATGCCGGCCGGGCGCTGCTTCACTGGCGCCGCGCCGAGCGCCTGCTGCCCGGGGACCCGCAGATCGCGCGCAATATCGACTTCGCCCGCACGCGGGCCTTGGACAAGTTCGAGACCGAGAGCGCGGCCGACGTTCTGGCGGTCGTGTGTTTCTGGCACGCGTGGCCGCTGGAGACGCGCTGGCACGGCGCGCTGCTCTTTTTCACGTGTCTATGGGCTTGTCTCGCCCTACGCCTCCGGCGCCGCGTCTGGACCCTCACGGCCGGCGCGTGCGCCTGCGGCATTGTCGCCTGCGCGCTGGGGGTCTCCGCGGGCGTGACCATGCGGCGCGACGCGCTGGCGCCGCCCGCCGTCATTACGGCGGAGCAGACCGTCGTCCGCCAGGGGAACTACGAGGAGTCCGAGCCGGTCTTCACCGGGCCGGTCCACTCCGGCACCGAGGTCCTGATCATCGACGACACGCGCGGGCCGTGGGTCCGCGTCGAGTTCCCCAACAAGAAGGATGGGTGGGTGCGACGGGAAACCGTGGAGCGCATCTGAACGCCGCGAAGGCCTCCGCACGGCCCGCCGTGCGCCGCGCCCTTGCAGACCGCCCGGTCTCCGCCGAAAGCGGCCGCCGCTCGGCGCCGCGCACCGCGGCGCTTTTCACAGGGTGCGATCCCGAGACACCCACCCGTACGCGCGAAAAGACGGCCGCGCCGCGGCGTCCGCGCGCCATCACTCCTGCTTGCTTCAAGCGATCGACCGCGCGCGAGGCAACCGCTAGTTGCACACCAGCCGCTTCACGCTGTGGCTCAACTCCGCGAACTTCTCCTCGCGCTCCCTGTCAAGCCCGCAGCGCTCATCCGTGAGCTTGGCGCAGAACTTGGCCAGGGTTCGATGTTCTCGGCGGTTTCTCTCCTCCGTTTCCTCGATGACCGCCTTGGTGGACTGGAAGTTCCCGCGGGTGAAGAGATCGTCAAAGAGCCTGTGAACGAAGGGACCGAGCACGGTGCCGCTCTTGTGCGCGCGGTGCGGCCAGCGCTCCAGGCAGATCAGCTCCTTCTCCGCCATCCTGACGTTGAAATCCGCGCACCGCACCATCTCGAACACGCGGCTCACCGGAGAGTGGCGGAAGAGGTCCGACAGGTATCCTGTCCGGCACCACTGGTCCACGTCGAAGGATACGCGGGCGCCGAAGAGGAAACTCCGCGCCGAGTGCAGGTAGTCGAGGTTGCCCTGCAGGTAGGCCAGCGCCACCTCCGCGTTGACCAGATCCTCGCGCACCCGGTTCCAGCGGCTCTCGATCTTCTCGAACCCCTCCAAGGCCTCGCCCGCGCACTCATCTTCGTCGAATCCGAGGCGCTCCAGCATGCGCTTGCGCTGCTGGAGCAGATTGCTCCGCTTGCCCTCGAAATCGGTGTACGAGGCCAGCCGTTCCACGACACCATCGAGTTCGTGGGCCAGCAGCTCCTGCGTGTCCCTGAGCGCCCACTGGAGCGCGGCGGACACGAAGGCCGAGCGGGCGCGCAGGACGTCTTCCTTGGATCCGTTGCGCATGAGGCCGGGCAGCTCGGCGACGGGATAGCCCCCGAGCCGGTTGGATTTCAACGCCTCCTCGAACTTCACCTTCGAGTACGACTTGAGCACCTCCTTCAGGGCCTCCACTTCGGCACGGAGGTACAGCTCCTGGCATCTGAGGCGCCGCTCCTTCTCGAGCTTCACCTGGCAGTACCCCATTTCCTTTTCGATACGGTCCAGTACTCGCATGGTTCTTCCATCCTTGTCTATCCCACCTTAAGCAAATTCCGGTCCACTTTAATGTGACATATCCGCACAGGCGCTTGCGGCGCCCTGCGGCCCGTGAAAAAACGGGCGCAACGCCTCCGGATTCGTCCGAAATCCGCGCCCGGTCTCCACGCGGACGTTTCGCGCCAGGTGGGTATGTTAAGCCGGCGGCTTAACTATCTCCCGCTCTACCATATAGAGACGCCGATGCTGGAAGAAGTTGCATCCTTTTACGTAACAGTTGTGCTACACTATGTGTAAGGAATGACACAGATGAACGCGGGAAACCGTCCTTTCGGAGGCTCATGCTGCGCGAGTTGACCCTGCTGGCGGTCCTTGGCGCCGCGTCGCCGGACACGCCGGAGCCGCCTAAACCCCAGGCAGCGCCCGCGGACACGCCCGCGCCCGAAACAACGGCCGACCAGGCCGAGGCGGCGCCCGCGGAGCCGGTTCCCGCCTGGCCGCTTCCCTGGAACCAGGGCGTCACCTACCGGTACACGTGGTACACGAACGAGCCGATCGGGCAATCGAGCTTTTCCCTAAATTGGTCCGAGGACCGCAAGACGCTTCTCTGCAAGGGGGCGATCGATCTGCGGGGCGTCAATCCGCGCTTGGATGGCGCCTTTGTCTCCGGATTCCGGCCTGACCTGCACCCCACGTTCCACGCCGGTACGTTCCGCGGAGCCCAGGCCGGAGCGCAGGGCGTGGGCGCCGGCGTCGTGGCCAAATTCGGTGAAAAGGAGGTCGTCGTCACTTTCGGCTTCGGCCCGAAAGCGCCCGAGATGAAGCTCGCGCCGCCGGCGCAACCGTACTTCCTCTACGGGCACCAGGCCATCCACCATTGGGCGCTCTTCCTGACGGCGGTGGACACCGCGAAGCCCTCGGTCGTCAAAGTCTGCATGCCGGACTTTCTCAGGTTCTGCGACATCGCCTTCACGCCCGAAGGCGCCGAGGAACTGCGCGGCGTCACGGCGACCCGTCTCGCCTTCGATGCCGGCGGGCTCTTCCGGGGCAAGGTATGGCTCGATCCCCGGAAGCGTCTCCTCAGGTTTCAGCAGAAGAACGAGACCGGCTTCACGGATATCTGGCTCATTGAATCGGAGTGAGGGCGCCGCAAGGGGAAACCACGGTTCCTCCGCCCCGCCCGCCCTTAGATCCCCATGCCCGCGCCGCGCGCGTTCCTATCGAAAGGGCCCGGCGGCCGGCGCGTCCCTCGCCGGTTCCGGCGCATCAGTCCTCAGCACGGCGCCGAGTTGCCGTTCCATGGCCCGCAGGCGCGTGCTCAGTTCCGCTTCCTCGTCCTCGGAGGAAAGCGAAATCCCCACCATGTCCTCCACGCCGCAGGCAAACCCCGCCGCCTCGTACACCCTGAGCGAGCCCACGTGCGCGGTTTTCTGGAGCGTCCTGAGATACCCGTCCAGGAGCACGTGCCATTCCGGCATCGCCGGCACCTGCCGGAGGGCCAGCACCTGCCTGAGATCGTCGAGAGCGGCGTGAACGCGCCCATCGATCCAGACGCGCCAAGCCGCCGCATCGAGCTGCCCGCCGCGGGCCACGTCCGACATCTCCGAACCGAAGAGCGGCCTGATCCGCGCGAGGTTGCGCGCGACCGCCCACGATTGACCCTTGGCGGCGAGCCCGGCGTCGCGGAGACACACGAAGGCGCTCTTGATCGCCCGGGCGCGGGCGTAGATCGAGCGGTACTCGTTGCGCTCGGCCGCACGTTCCGCCTCCTCGTTCTCAGGAGCGCCGATGTACACCCGCGCCCGCGCGAAGACGACCGGCGCGTTGGTCGTCGGCTCCATGACGTCGGGATCCTGCCCCAGGGGGTTGAACTCGCCCGTGAGCGTGTAGGCGCCGCTCGGGAACCCGCGTTCCTCGGGGGTTAGCAGGCCCTCGAAACGCTTGTCGGCGATGGCCACGACCTCGTGGCACCAGCGCTGCTCGCCGCGTTCCAGACCCACGACCAGGCTGGTCCCGTCGGGAAACTGCGCGCGCCCCTGGAAGAACACCCGCAGCTCGCGCCCCGCCTCCACGCAGACGGCATCCGTGAAGGCGAGGCGCTCGGCGCCGGCGGGCAGGACCGTCCACGTGAACCGCACGCGCCCGGCGGAATCACCCACCGGCACCGGGCCGGCCGCCAGCGCCCGGCCCGGCGCCGCCAGCGTCACGGTCTCGGCGTTCTCGAACCCCTCGGCCTTGAGCCACTCGCCCTCCGGAACGAGCGGCACCGCGGCTCCGCCGTCCGCCGCGGCGGCGGCCCGCGCCCCTTCGAGCGCGGCTAGGTTCTCTCCGACGAACCTGCCAAGCACCTCGAGGCGCGGAATCCTTCCGGGAGCCGGCGGCTGGGACGGCGCCTCGATGACGATCGGATCCGGGGTCGGCCTCTCGTCGCCTTCGGGGACGAACTTCTCCCGCCAGTAACTGTGCAGGGCGCCCTCCGCGCGCTCGCCGCGCTCCCGGACCATGTGGTTGACGCCAAGATACATGCCGCCGAGGATGATCCCCAGCAGAGAGAAAGCGACCAAGGCCTTGATCAGCTCGCGCCGCACACGCACCTCCGCGGAACGTACCGCCGGCTTCCTTCTCTGACGCGCGCGACCACCGCTCGTTGCACGCTCACGCGCTCGGGGCCGGCCCATCTCCGGCGGTCCCCTGCGCCGCCGGGGGACGGCGGTCTTTCAAGACGTTGAGGGGATCTTGGACATAGGCGCGCCGGCACACCGGGCAGAGATCGTAGCGCATCTGCAAGTACACCTCGGCTTCCAGTTCCGCGGCGCTCTTGCCCTTGCATTCGGCCACGACCTCGCGCCAGGACTTCTCCCCGGCCTCGGCCAGATCGGCCTCGGTGATTTCCAGGGGATCGTAGGCCGCGAAGACCTCGATCTTGGTCACGTACCGCACGTTGCTGTCCACGAGCAGCGGGGCGCCGCAGCCGTCGCAGTAAAGCCCGTACACAGGACACCTCTCAGGCGTGCGCGCGGCGGCTCGCCGAGGGCCCGCGCCGGCCGCCCGCGCGACGGGGGTAATTGTAACCGAAAGCGCGCCGCCCGGCGACGGTGGCAAAGAACCGCCCGAGGCTATAGGCTATTACTTTCAGGCTGAGAAGAACCGGGAGGTTTCTCCATGCATTCGATCAACTTGTATTCCCTGGGCATCGCATGCGCCCTCTGTCTCGGTTCGGCCGCGGACGCGGGCGATTACGTCTGGCAGATCGGCAGCCCCGATGGGAACAACGCCGAGTTCGCCCTGGCGCCGCGGGGCTACGCCTCCTATGCCGGCGACGGGTTCTTCATCGCCGGCCGGTCGGATCCGCGGCGCGACTGGCCGTACGTCCACCCCGGCCCCGACGACAACTGGGGCGGGGGGCGCCGGCACACCTTCATGGTCCTCTTCGGCCTGGCGCGCGTTCCGGCCCCGGGGGACTGCGCCCTCCGAGTGGCGCTCATCGACACGCACGCCGGTAACCCCCCGCTGCTGCGCATCGAGGTCAACGGCAAGGCCTTCGAGCGGAGGCTGCCGCGGGGCGCGGGCGACGCGAGCGTGTTCGGCGATCCGGGCAAAGGCCGCGCGCACGCCTTCGATGTCCCCTTTCCCGCGGACTTGCTGCGCGCCGGCGACAACGAGATCCGCCTGACGACGCTCACCGGAAGCTGGCTCCTCTACGACTGGCTGGGTCTCCGAGCTCCCTCCGGCTGGGAGTCCGCCCCCGTGACGGCGCGCACGCTCGTCGAGGAGATCGCGCCCGTGCGCGCGCTGAAGGAGTCCGACGGCGCGGCTGTTCAGCCCGTGCGCATCGCCCTGCGCCACTACGGCGAGCCCGTCGAGGCCGTCGTGCGCATCGAAGGCGCTCCGGAGCAGAAGATCCGCCTCGCAGAGGGATCGAACGCCGTCGAGACCTTCATCCCGGCGGTGGACAAGGAGACGACCCGCGCCGTGGCCGTGGCCGTCGCCGGGAAGGAGGTCGCGGCGCGGACGCTCCTCCAGAAGCCCGTGCGGAAGCTCACCGTCTATATCCTCCCCCACTCGCACACCGACATCGGCTACACGGCGGTTCAGACCGCCATCGAGGAACGGCAGATCGACAACCTGCGCCAGGGCATCCGGCACGCGCGCGCCACCGCCGCCAACCCCGCGGGCGCGCGTTTCGTGTGGAACGTGGAGGTGTTGTGGGCGGCGGATCTCTACCTGAGACGCCTTGGAGAAGAGGACCGCGCGGCGTTCTTGGACGCCGTGTCCGAGGGGCAGGTCGCCCTCAACGGCCTGTATCTCAACGAACTGACGGGCCTCTGCCGCCCCGAGGAGCTGCTGCGCCTCTGCGGCTTCGCCTGCGCGCTCGGCCGGCGCTGCGGCGTCGCCGTGGACGCCGCCATGATCAGCGATGTGCCGGGCTACACCTGGGGAACCGTCACGGCCTTGGCGCAGGCGGGCATCCGCTACTTCTCCGTGGCGCCCAACTACTTCGACCGCATCGGCACGATTCTGCGCGAATGGGAAAACAAGCCGTTCTACTGGATCGGCCCCGACGGCGAGTCCAAGGTCTTGGTTTGGATTCCCTTCTGGGGCTACGCCCTGTCGCACCGTTACCGCTCCATGACGCCCAGACTCGTCGAGGAATTCCTGGACGGCTTGGAGCGCCGGGGTTATCCCTACGATATCGCGCACGTGCGCTGGAGCGGACACGGCGACAACGCCGTTCCCGACCCGTCGATCTGCGACTTCGTCAAGGAGTGGAACGCGGCCTATGCTTGGCCGCGCTTCGTCATCGCCTCCACGAGCCAAGCCTTCCGCGCCCTCGAGAAGCGTTACGGCGACTCCCTGCCCCGCGTGCGCGGCGACTGGACGCCGTACTGGGAGGATGGCGCCGCCTCGTCCGCGCTCGAGACGGCCATGAACCGCGCCAGCGCGGATCGGCTCGCCCGGGCCGAGACGCTCACGGCCATGCGGCGGCCGGGCGCCTACAACGCCGCGGCCTTCCAGGAAGCCTGGAACTTCGTCCTCCTTTACTCGGAGCACACTTGGGGCGCGTGGTGCAGCGTGAGCGAACCCGAGCGCAAGGAGACCCTGGAGCAGTGGGCCGTCAAGCAGGGCTACGCCCGCGAGGCCGACCGCAGGACGCGCGCCCTCCTGGAGAGCGCCGCCGCGCCGGACGGCGCGGCGGACGGCGCCGTCCCCGGCGCCATCGATGTCTTCAACACCCTCGCGTGGACCCGCACGGCGCTCGTCACCGTGCCGGCGGCGATGTCCGCGGCCGGCGCCCGCGTCCTCGATCCGCGCGGCGAGCCGGTGCCGTCCCAGCGCCTGGCGTCGGGCGCCCTCGTTTTCCTGGCGCGGAACATGCCGCCGCTGGCGGGGCGGCGCTACACGTTGTCCGCCGGCGCGCCGCACGCGGCGGAGCGCGCCGTCGCCGGCACGGGCACCCTCGACAGCGGCAAGGTGCGCGTGCGCCTCGACAAGGCGCGGGGCGGCATCGTCGAACTGACGGCCCCCGGCATCCCGGGCAATTTCGCGCCCTCGGAAGGCGATGCCCTCAACGAGTACCTCTACCTGCCCGGCGATGACCTGAAAGCGCTCGCGCGCGCGGGGCGCGCCGCGATCCGCATCGGCGAGCCGGGCCCCCTCGTGGCTTCGCTCTTGGTCACTTCCGACGCGCCCGGCTGCGACGCCCTCACGCGGGAAATCAGCGTCACCGCTGGGCTGGATCACGTGATCATCGTCAACACGGTGGACAAGACCAAGCTCAAGGCCGCGAGCTATCACGCCAAGGAAGGCAAGGAGAGCGTCAATTTCGCCTTCCCCTTCAATGTGCCGGGCGGCCGGACGCTCCTGGACATTCCCCTCGGCGCCATGGAGCCCGAGGTGGACCAGATGCCCAGCGCGTGCAAGAACTGGTTCACCGTCGGTCGCTTCGCCGATGTCTCGGCGGCGGACCGCGGGATCACCTGGGTGACGCTCGACGCGCCGCTGCTCCAGGTGGGCGGCATCACGGCGACGCTCCTCAACTCGCAGTCCGATCCCGATGTCTGGCGCGCGCGCGTCGAGCCCTCCCAGGCGCTCTACGCCTGGGCCATGAACAACCACTGGGGCACGAACTACCGCGCCTACCAGGAAGGCCGGGTCAAGTTCAGGTTCGTGCTGCGGCCCCACGGCGCCTTGGATTTCGCCGAGGCGTCCCGCTTCGCCATCGGCTTCAGCCACGAGCTCGTCGCCGTGCCCGCCCAGGGCGATCCGCCCGCGGGCGAGCCGCTGCTCACGGTCGAACCGGCCGACGTGCTCGTCGCGGCGCTCAAGCCCAGCGACGATGGCGCGGCGCTCATCGTGCGGCTCTTCGGCGCCTCGGGCGCGACCCGGTCCGCGACGCTTACGTGGCGCTCGCCGCCCAAGGCGCTCACGCTGAGCGGCACCGGCGAGGCGCGCGGCGCCGAAGTGCGCGGCCCGGTGACGGTCCCGGGCTACGGCTTGGTGACGCTGCGCGCGGAGCTGCGTTGACGGGCGCGGGGGAAAACGTCGCTTCGAAAGGAGATCGGCATGCAACCTCACTGGTCGCGAAGGAAATTCATGGGCGCCTCCGGCGCGGGCCTGGCGGCCGGCGCCGCGGCAGGCGCCGCTCCCGCCGCCGCCCCGGCGGCGGACGACGCGCGCCCTGCGCCGGTGCGCATCGTCGGCGTGGCCTGCAGCCCGCGCAAGGGCAAAACGAGCGCCGCCGCCCTCCGCGTCTGCCTCGAGGCCGCCCGAGCCGCGGCCCCGAACATCGAGGTCGAGCTGATCGAGCTGGCCGGGCTCTCGCTTCCGGGCGGCCCAGCCGCCGGGGTTCCGCTGGGCCCGGAGGAGCGGGATGATTTCCCGCGGGTCATGGCCGCCCTCACCGATCAGCGCACGGCGGGCATCATCGTGGCGACGCCGGTTTACTACAGCGGCCTGACCTTCCTTTGCAAGGCCTTCCTCGATCGGCTCGGCGCCTGCCGGCGCGACAACTTCGCCCTCGCCGACAAGGTCGGCGGGGTGCTGGCGGTGGGCGTCGTGAGAAACGGCGGGCAGGAGCTGGCCATCCAGGCCGTGCAGAACGCCCTCCTGTGCCAGGAGATGATCATCGTCGGCGACGGCCGCCCCACGGCGCACACGGGCGCGACGCTCCTCAATCCCGGCACCGACGACATCGCCGGCGATGAGTTCGGGCTGGCGACGGCGAGAAACCTCGGCCGGCGCGTGGCGCAGGTCGCGCTCCGGCTGGCGCGAACGACGAAAGGATAATTACGAACCATGGAACCAGAAGGCACGCAAGCGGACCAAGCCGGCGGGGCGCCCTCGAAGGCGGCGCCTCCGCGCCAGGGGCCCTCGAACGCGGCGCGCCCGAAAGGCTTCTCGGCGCGCGGCTTCGTCTCCGTGGTTACGGCGGGCGCGTTTCTCGCGCTCCTCGCGACGGGCGCGATTCTGTACCTCGTTCCCTCGGGCCGCGTCGCCAACTGGACCGGCTGGACGCTTTTCGGGCTCACGAAGGCGCAATGGCAAGGCTTGCACATCTGCTTTGCGCTGCTCTGCGTCCTAGCCTCCGCCTTCCACGTCTACTTCAACTGGCGGACCCTCACGAGCTACTTCACGAGCCGCGTCACCCGCGCTCCGGCGCTCCGCGCCGAGTGGCTGGCGGCGGCGGCGCTGGGCGCCATCGTCGCGGCGGGCTCCCTCGCGGAACTACCGCCTTTCGCGTGGTTCCCGGCATGGCAAGAGCGGATCAAACGGAGTTGGGAGCGCGCGGCGGAGAGCCCGCCCGTTCCGCACGCCGAGCTGCTCACCCTCGGCGCGCTCGCCGCGCGGGAGGGCTTGAGCTTCGAGACCATGCGGGCGAATCTGGCGGCGCAGGGCTTCGCCGTTGAATCCGACGGCGTCATCCTGGGAGAGATGGCCGCCGCGCACGGCATGACGCCGAGCAGACTCTACGACATCGCCCGAGGCGCCCAAGGGCAGGGTAAAGGCCGGGCCGATGGCAAGGGCGGCGGCATGGGCGGCGGCGGCATGGGACGGCTGACGCTGGAGGAGTACTGCTCGGCCCGGGCGCTCGACTTGGATGCCGCTCTCGCCAGGCTCGCGGCGGAATCGATCCAGGCCTCCCCCGATAGGTCGATCCGCGCCATCGCCGACCAGGCCGGCCTGGAGGTGCGCGCGCTGCGCGCCATCATCGACGGCGGACAATAGGCTAAGGGCTCTTCCGGGCGCCGCCGGGCCCGAATTCCCGCTCCAGACCCGGCCCCCGCGGCCGCGGGGCCGTTATTACTAACAACCTCTATAGAAATAGTGTATTATATAAGAGGGGGCCCGCACACGAACTGCGACTGCCTGAGGCGCCGCGGAGGCCGGCGTGACCGTTCGCGCCGCTGATGCCGCCGATCGCCGGATCGGAGCGTTCCTCGGAACGTCCGCCTCTCCCGCAGTCCCGTGACGAGAGGATTCGGCGTGAAGACCTTCTTGCAGCTCCTGATCTTTTTAGCCGTCGTGGGGCTCGCGGCAGGCGGCGCCTTTCTGGCCGGCCGCAAGAGCGGACCGCAGGTATACACCTGTCCCATGGACGAAGACGCCGAGGTGCGCGCCGCCGGGCCCGGGCCCTGCCCCAAGTGCGGCATGGATCTCGTGCCGCTCGCCGACACCTACCACAAGGGCGTGACTCCGGACTGGGTGCTCGCGCAACGCCGGTCCGAAGGAAACAAGGCGCACGGGCCCGCGCCGGCCGGCGCGCACCCCGGTGCGCCAACGCCGCAGGCGCTTCCCAAGCCCGCGGCGCCCTCGGCCGCGCCCGGCGCGGCGAAGCGTTACTACTGCACCATGCATCCTGACTACATCTCCGATCGCCCCGGCGACTGCCCCATCTGCAACATGACCCTCACGCCCCTGGACGAAAGCCTTCAGGGCACCATGTCCGCCGTCCCCGGCATGGCGCGCGTCACGCTCGACCCCGACCGCCGCCAGAAGATCGGCATACGCCTCGGAGTCGTCCGCAAGGGGAAGCTCGCCAAGACGATCCGCGCTCCGGGCATCGTCGCTTACGACGAAGGCGCCCTTTCGGCCTTCAGCCTCAAGGTCGGCGGTTGGGTCGAGGACCTTCGCGTGCGCGCCGCCGGCGATGTCGTCGCGAAGGGCGACGTGGTCCTGAAGCTGTACAGCCCCGAGATCCTCGAGGCTCAACAGGCCTATCTGATAGCCAAAGACGAAGTCGAGGCCCTCGACGCCGAGGCGGCTCCCGCGGCGCGCGAGGCGGCCGCCGCGAATCTGCGAAGCGCCCGGGACCGCTTGCTCCTCTGGGACCTGACCGAGGATCAGATCGCCCGGCTCGAGGCCGCGCGCGCGCCCGACACGCGCGTGGCGATCCACGCCAAGACCGGCGGCGTCGTCACGTCCCGCGCCGTGGTCCTCGGCGCCTACGTCCAGCCCGGCGCCACCCTGTTGGAGCTCGCGGACCTGTCGGCGGTGTGGATCAACGCGGACATCTTCGAGCAGGACATTCCGTACGTCGCCCTCGGCGCCGCGGCGACGGTCACGCTCGCGGCCGCACCCGACCGCCCCATCGCGGCGCGCGTGGCCTTCCTCTACCCCTACGCCAACCAGGCCGCTCGCACCCTCAGGGTGCGGCTGGAGGTCCCCAACCCCGACGGCGCTCTCAGGCCCGGCATGTACGCCCAGGTGGAGTTGGCGGCATCCCTGGGAGAGCACCTGCTCGTGCCCGACGACGCGGTTTTCGACACGGGCGCGCGGCGCCTCATCTTCGTCGATCTGGGCGAAGGCGCCTTCGAACCCCGGGAAGTCGTGCTCGGCCCCAGCGCCGGCGGCCTGACCGCCGTCGCGGAGGGACTGGCCGAGGGGGAGACGATCGCCGCCAGCGGCACCTTCTTCATCGACGCCGAGAGCCGCCTGAGAGGCGCGTTCCTGCAGAGCGGAGGCACGCGGTGATCGCGCGCACCATCGCGTTCTGCGCCCGCAACCGTTTCGCCGTCCTGGTGAGCACGGCGGTGGCCATCGCGGGCGCCGTCTACTGCGTGCGCCACATTCCCCTCGATGCCATTCCCGACCTCACCGACACCCAGGTCATCGTCTACTCGCGCTGGGACCGCAGCCCCGACATCGTCGAGGACCAGGTCACGTATCCCATCGTCACGGCCATGCTGGGCGCGCCCGGCGTCAACGCCGTCCGGGCCTACTCCGATTTCGGCTACTCCTTCGTCACCGTCATCTTCGCCGAGGGGACCGATCTCTATTGGGCCAGGAGCCGGACCACGGAATACCTCGGCAAAATCCTGCCGCGGCTGCCGGAGGGCGTCCGCACCGAACTCGGCCCCGATGCCACGGGGCTGGGCTGGGTGTACCAGTACGCCCTCGTCGACGAGAGCGGGACGCACAGCCTCGCCGATCTGCGGAGCTTCCAGGACTGGTACCTGCGCTACTGGATCCAAAGCGTTCCCGGCGTGGCCGAGGTCGCCTCCATCGGCGGCTTTCAGAAGCAGTACCAGGTCAACCTCGACCCGAACCGCCTGCGGGCCTACGGCATTCCGCTGGCCCGCGTCGTCGCGGCGATCCGGCAGGGCAATGCGGACACCGGCGGACGGCTGCTCGAGATCGGCGGGGCGGAGTACATGGTGCGCGGCCGGGGCTACGCGCGCTCCACCGCGGACTTCGCCTCCATCGCCGTGAGCGCCGACGCGAACGGGACGCCCATCCTGGTGGGCGACCTCGGCACCGTCTCCGTCGGGCCCGAGATCCGCCGCGGCGTCGCGGACCTGAACGGCATCGGGGACACGGCCGGCGGCATCGTGATCATGCGCGACGGGGAAAACGCCCTCAACGTCATCGACCGGGTCAAGGCCAAGCTCGCCGAAGTCGCGCCATCGCTGCCCGCGGGGGCGCGCATCGTCACGACCTACGACCGCTCCGAGCTCATCCGCAAGTCCCTGCGCACGCTGATCAACGAGTTGGTCGCGGCGCTCGTCGTCGTGAGCCTCGTCATCCTCATATTCCTCTGGCACGTGCCCTCGGCGATCGTACCGATCGTCACCATTCCCACCGCGATTCTGCTGGCCTTCATCCCCATGTATTTCATGCGCGTCACCGCCAACATCATGTCGCTGGCTGGCATCATCATTTCGATCGGGGTGCTGGTCGACGGAGCCATCGTCGAGGTGGAAAACGCCTACAAGAAGATCCAGGTCTGGATCGATGCGGGCCGCCCGGGCGATTTCCACGCCGTGCGGCTCCGCGCCTTGCAGGAAGTCGGCCCCTCGGTCTTCTTCTCGCTCCTCGTCATCGCCGTCGCCTTCATGCCGATCTTCACCCTCGAGGGGCAGGAGGGCCGGCTCTTCAAGCCCCTCGCCTACACCAAGAACCTCACCATGGCCATCGCGGCGGTGCTGGCGATCACCCTGGACCCCGCGGTGCGCATGCTCTTTTCCCGCGCCGATCCGATCCGGCGCGGGCCGCGGCCGCTCGCCTGGCTCTTCAACAAGCTCGCGGTGGGCGCCTACGTCGCCGAAGAGCGTCATCCCATCTCGCGGCTCCTCTTCGCGCTCTACGAGGGGCCCTGCCGCTTCGTCGTACGCCACCGCGTCGCCGTCATCGCGCTCGCGGCGGCCCTCGTCGCCGCGGCGGTGCCCCTCTATCTCGCCCTCGGCTCGGAATTCATGCCGCCCCTCTGGGAAGGCGATTTGCTTTACATGCCGACGACCTTCCCGGGGATCTCGCTCACCGAGGCGCAGCGGCTCATGCAGGCCATGGACCGCATCCTGAAGACCGTCCCCGAGGTGGACCTCGTGTTCGGGAAGGCCGGCCGCGCCGAGACTTCCACCGACCCCGCGCCGCTGTCCATGCTCGAGACCACCATTCTCCTGAAACCCGAATCGCAGTGGCGCCCCAAGGAGCGCTGGTACGCCCGCTGGCCCGCCTGGGCCCAGGTCCCCTTCCGGCGCATCTGGCCCGACCGCATTTCCAAGGAGGAGCTGATCCGCGACCTCGACGCCAAGATGCAGTTCCCGGGCGTCACCAACGCCTGGACCATGCCCATCAAGGCGCGTATCGACATGCTCTCCACCGGCGTCCGCACTCCCGTCGCCGTCAAGATCCTCGGGGGCGACCTCGCGGAAATCGAGGAGATCGGCACGCGTATCGAGGCCATCCTCAAGGAGCTGCCCGGAACGCGCAGCGCTCTGGCCGAGCGCACCACCCGCGGCTTTTTCCTGGACTTCGACCTGCGGCGCGCGGCGCTGGCCCGCTACGGCCTCACCATCGAGGAGGCGCAGGCTGCGATCCGCACCGCCATCGGAGGCGAGCCGATCACGACCACCGTCGAGGGCCGCGAGCGTTACACCGTCAACGTGCGGTACGCGCGCGAGTTCCGCGACGACCTGGATGCGCTGGCCCGCGTGCTCGTCCCCGCCGCGTCGGGCGCCCAGGTGCCCCTCGGCGAGCTCGCGGAACTGAAGATCGTCCAAGGCCCGGGCATGATCCGCAACGAGAACGGCATGCTCGCCGGCCACGTGTACGTCGATGTCGCCGGCCGCGACGTCGGCACCTACGTCGAGGAGGCCAAGGCCGCGGTGGCCGCCCGCGTCCCCCTCCCGGCCGGCTGCACGCTCCTCTGGAGCGGCCAGTACGAGCACATGCTCAGGGTCAAGGAACACCTCAAGACGGTCATCCCCCTCACGCTGTTCTTGATCTTCGTCCTTCTGTATCTGAACACGCGTTCCGCGGCGAAGACCTGCATCGTCCTTCTCGCCGTGCCCTTCTCCGCCATCGGCGCCATCGCCTTCCTCCACCTCCTGGGCTATCACATTTCCATCGCCGTGTGGGTCGGCATTATCGCGCTCATGGGGCTGGACGCCGAAACCGGCGTCTTCATGTTGCTCTACCTCGACCTGGCCTACTACGAGCGCGTCCGCGCCGGGAAGATGCGCACCTTCGAGGACCTCACCGAGGCCATCGTTCACGGCGCGGTGAAGCGCATCCGCCCCAAGCTCATGACCGTGAGCACGGCCTTCGTCGGCCTCCTTCCCATCATGTGGTCGACCAGCACGGGCGCCGACATGATGCAGCGCGTCGCGGCGCCCCTCATGGGCGGCCTCTTGACCAGCTTCATCCTGGAGCTCCTGGTCTACCCGCCCGTTTACGCCGTGTGGAAATGGCGCTTCGAAATGCGCCGCGGCGCCGTCGATGTCGCCGCGCTGCCCATCCCCGAGCTGCGAGGCCACTGATGCGCGGCCGCCTCGCGTCCCTCCTCCTCGGTTTGGTCCTCGCCGGGGGCTGCGCGCTGCACCCGGCGGGGGAGACGGCGGAACGCGACCGCATCCGCGAGGCGGGGGCGCCTTACGAAGCGGGCGCCGCGGCGCGCGCCCTTCCCGAGGCGCCGCGCATCGAGGACTACCTGCGGGTCGCGTTTTTCGCCAACGCCGAGTTGGAGGCGCGCTACTTCGCCTGGAAGGCGGCCATCGAGCAGGTCCCCCAGGATGCCAGCCTCCCCAACGCGTCGGTTTCCTTTTCCTACCTCTTCAGCGGCGGAAACCTGAAGGCGTGGGACCGCTCCACCCTCGGCATCGGCAACGACCCCATGGCGAACATTCCTTTCCCCACGAAGCTCGCGGCGGCGGGACGCAGGGCGCTCCAGGACGCGCGCGCCGCGGGGCTCAGGTTCG
Organism: Planctomycetes bacterium ADurb.Bin069; assembly: GCA_002070955.1. GTDB lineage: Bacteria > Planctomycetota > UBA8108 > UBA8890 > UBA8898 > UBA8898. The sequence goes on along the minus strand of MWEK01000038.1, from coordinate 11,364 downwards.
AGGCGGCGAAATTCGCCCTCCAGGAACAGGTGCTCGGCGCCTACTACGACCTCGCCCTTCTGGCCGAATCCCTGCGGCTCCAGGCCGAGAGCCTGCGCATCGAAGAGGCGCGCGCGCAGCTTGAGCGCGCCGGCGTTCAAGCGGGGCGCGCGCCCCTGGAAGCGGCCCTCGCCGCGCAGACCGAGGTGGACACCGCCCGCAACGAGCTTGAAAACCTCCGGGCCGGGGCGGCCCCGGCCGTCGCCGCCATGAACGCGCTTCTAGGCCGCCCCCAAGACGCCCCGCTTCCGCTGCCCGCGGCGCTGCCGCCGCCCCGCCCCCTCCCTTGGCCCGCCGACAAGCTGCTCGCGCTGGGCGCGGAGCGCAATTCCGAGCTGGCCGCCCTGGCCCGCGAGGTCGCCGGCCGGGAGGAGGCTTTGGACCTGGCCCGCCAGGCGTATCTGCCCGATTTCGGCATCTCGGCCAGCTTCATGGGAAGCGTCTCCCAGACGGTGGGCGGCATGCTGACGCTGCCGCTGCGCCTGGAGGCCATCGGCGCCGCCGTGGCGCAAGCCGAGGCCGCTCTGCGCGCGGCTCGGGCCGCCCGCGTCAAGTACGCCCGCGACCTGGCGGCGACCTTCGTCCTCCAACTGGCCATCGCCGCCAACGCCGAGCGTCAGACCGCGCTCTTGGAGAGAACGCTCATCCCCCGGGCGCTGCGCGCCCTCGAGCTTGCGCGCGCCGGCTATGCCGCGGGCCGGGGCCGTTATCTCGACATCGCGGCGGCGCAACGAACGCTCCTGGCGGCGCGCAAAACCGCCGCCCAGGCGCGCATCGAACGCGAGAAGGCGCTCGCCGCCCTCGAGGCGGCTGCGGCCATCGACTTCGAGGCCTGCGGGACGCCGGAACCGATGGAATCCCTCGCGGCGCCGCCGCGCCGCACCTGATCCCAGCCCATCGCGCGACGCGCCCGCCCCTCGGCGGGCAAGCTCCGATTGCTCCGCGCCGCGCCCTTGGCTACAATCAGTACGCGGCCGCGGGGGCGCGCGCCGCCAACGCAGCGCGGCAAGCTGCAAGGAGCACGAACATGCGTCACAACGGATTCCTCGTCGCGGTCTCGGCGGCCGCCTTGTTTCTCGGCGGGTGCGCTTCCACGGCTCGACAACGCGATCTTCCGCCGCCCCTCAAACTGGAAGGCCTCGTCGCGACGGATCTGCGCTGCGAGTACCGCGTCAATCCCCTCGGCATCGAAGAGCTGAAGCCGAGGCTCTCGTGGGCGGTCCGCTCCGAACAGCGGGGCCAGAAGCAGACGGCTTACCAGATCCAGGTCGCCGGCAGCGAGGAGAAGCTCCTCGCCGGCACCCCCGACTTGTGGGATTCCGGCAAGGTCCGCTCCGACGCGACCTCGCAGATCGCCTACGGCGGCGCTCCGCTCCGCTCCCGCATGCAATGCTGGTGGCGCGTGCGCGTGTGGGACAAGTACGACGCTCCCTCGCCCTGGCAGCCCGACGAGCCGGTCTTCTGGACCATGGGACTGCTCGATGCCGCCGACTGGCAGGCCGAGTGGATCGGCCTGGACGCCGCCCGCGCCGCGCAAGCCGCTCCGCTGGACGACAGCATCAAGGCGGCGAAGTGGATCTGGTTCCCCGAGGCTTCGCCCCCGCCCGCCGAGACGCGCTACTTCCGCCGGTCCTTCACCCTCCCGGCCAAGGCGTCCGTCGCCGGCGCGGTCCTGACCTACACCGCCGACAACAGCGGACGGCTCTTCATCAACGGCAAGCAGGCGGCGAAGGTGGAGGACTTCAAACACGCCTTCCAGGTCGACATCGCCGAGCATCTCCGGGACGGCCTCAACGTCATCGCCGTCGAGGTCGTCAACGCCGGCGACGCCCCCAACCCCGCGGGTTTGATCGCCGCCGTGCGCCTGCGGTTCAAGGAAGGCGAGCCGCTCGTCATCCTTTCGGGAAGCGGGTGGAAGGCATCCAATCGAAAGGAGCCCGGCTGGCAGACGCACATGTTCGACGACGCGACCTGGCCCGCGGCGCAGGAATTGGCGGCATTGGGCGGCGGCCCCTGGGGAGACATCAAGATCAGGACCGCCAAGCTTTTCCTGCCGCCTCCACCCCACCTGCGCAAAGCCTTCACGCTGGACAAGCCCATCGCCGGCGCCTACGTGTACGCCACGGCGCTGGGACTTTACGAACTCAGCATCAACGGCCGCCGCGTGAGCGACGAGTATTTCAGCCCGGGGTGGACGGATTACAACCGGCGCGTCTACTACCAGACTTACGACGTGACGGGAATGCTGCGCGCCGGCGCGAACACGCTCGGCGTGATTCTGGCCGACGGGTGGTACTCGGGCTACATCGGCTGGGGACACAAGCGCGACCACTACGGCACGCAGCCCCGGGCGCGGGTGCAGTTGGAGGTCGAGTACGAGGATGGCGCCCGGGAGGTCATCGCCAGCGACGCGACCTGGAAGGCCGCGGCCGGTCCCATCCGAGAGGCCGACTTCTTGATGGGCGAGCTTTACGATGCCCGCAAGGAGCTGCCCGGCTGGGATTCGCCGGGCTTCGATGACACCCTGTGGCAGCCCGTGAACGTGACGCCCAGCGTGAAGCAGCTCGTCCAAGCGTATCCCGGCGTCCCCGTCCGCGCGCTGGAGCCGATCCGCCCCCTCACCGTGACGCGGCCGGGCGACGGCGTCCACGTGTTCGACCTGGGGCAGAACTTCGCCGGATTCGCGCGCCTCAGGGTCGCCGCTCCCGCCGGAACTGCCATCGTCATGCGGTTCGCCGAGCGGCTCAACCCGGACGGCACCATTTACACGACGAACCTCCGGAGCGCCCGAGCCACGGACACCTACATCTGCCGCGGGGACGGAATCGAGGAGTGGCAGCCGCGCTTCACCTTCCACGGGTTCCAGTACGTGGAGGTGGCCGGGCTGCCGGGGGAACCCGGACCGGACACGATCACGGGAATACCGCTGTCATCCGACACTCCTTTCGTAGGCGGCTTCGCTTGTTCCGACGAGACCGCCGAGCGGCTCTTCCTAAACGCTTTCTGGACCCAGCTTGCGAATTTCATCGAGGTGCCCACGGACTGCCCGCAGCGCGACGAGCGCCTCGGCTGGACCGGCGACGCGCAGATCTACGTCCGCACGGCGACGTACAACACGGATGTCGCGGCGTTCTTCACCAAGTGGCTCGTCGACCTGGTCGACGCGCGCTTGGACGACGGCGCCTTCCCCGACGTGGCCCCGCGGGTCGTCGCCACGGGCGGCGGCACGGCGGCCTGGGCGGACGCGGGCCTCGTGTGCCCGTGGACCATCCACCAGGTCTACGGCGACACGCGGATTCTGCGGCGGCACTACGATGCGCTCGCCGGGTGGATCGAGTACTGCCGCGCGCACTCCAACGGCCTCCTCCGACCCGCCGCCGGGTACGGCGACTGGTTGAGCATCAAGGCCGACACGCCGAAGGACGTCCTGGGAACCGCCTACTTCGCCTGCAGCACCACGCTCATGGCCCGGGTCGCCGAGGCCCTGGGGAAGCGGGAGGACGCCGCGAAGTACCGGGCTCTCTTCGAGGACATCCGCGCCGCCTTCAACAAGGCGTACGTATCGGAGGACGCCCTGATCAAGGGCGACACGCAGACGGTCTACGTGCTCGCGCTGGCCTTCGATCTCCTGCCCGAGGAGCAGCGGGCCCGCGCGCTGGAGCGCCTCGTGGCCGACATCCAAGGGCGGGACTGGCATCTTTCCACCGGGTTCGTCGGCACGAAGGACCTCATGCAGGTCTTGACGCGCTTCGGCCGGACCGATGTCGCCTACCGCCTGTTCGAGCAGGACACCTTCCCTTCGTGGCGCTTCTCCATTAAGCACGGCGCGACGAGCATCTGGGAGCGCTGGGACGGCTGGACGCCCGACAAGGGTTTCCAGGATCCCGGCATGAACTCCTTCGCGCACTACTCCTTCGGCGCGGTCGCCGAGTGGATGTACAAGACCATCGGCGGCATCGACACCATCGGCCCGGGGTTCAAGCGTATCCTGATCCGGCCCCAGCCGGGCGGCTCCCTGACCAACGCTTTTGTCACGTACCAGTCCATCAACGGCCCCATCTCGACCGAGTGGCGCCTCGAAGGGAAGAGCTTTCTTCTTCAGGTCGCGATTCCGGCCAACACGACGGCCCGCGTGGTAATCCCGGGCGCCGATCCCGCCCGCGTGAAGGAAAGCGGCGTCCCCGCCCGCGCGGCGCCGGGAGTTCGTTTCGTCGAGCGGAGCGGGTCTGACGCCGTTTACGAAATCGAGTCCGGCCGCTATTCGTTCCTCTGCGAGCGCTAGCTGTTTTATCCAGGAGGATTCGTCCGCTTGGCGGGGCGCCGACCTGCGGCGGAAGCGGCGGCCGAGCGGTCATCTCGCGCTCGGCGCTCGAGCTCTACGACAATGCCCGCCGCGGCCGCGTCACTACGGCCAGAAATCCACGAGGCGGCCGGCCGCGGGATGCTCGCAGCCGAGCGCGTCCGGGGTCCAGTCGATGCCGGGCGCGAAGGCGGGCATGGGCGGCCGCGGGCCTCGGTAGAAAAGGTAGCTCAGAAGATAGATCGGGTCGCCGATGTCGAACCGGCCGTCATCGTTGACGTCGCAGGCATCGAGGCACGGCGGATCGCCGGCCGGCTTCCAGCGCGCGTACAGCATGTAGACGGCGTCGGAGATGTCCAGCTCGAGGTCCTGGTTGGCGTCCCCGCGGATGAAAAGGGGGAGTCCGGGCTCCGGCGCCTCAGCCACCGTCACCACGCCGGGCCGGAGGTCCACCACGGGGAAGGACTGGTTGTAGGCGGCGTACCTGTTGTAGATCCACGCCTCGCCCGACGGCAGGCCCGCGGGCTCGAATTTGAACTCGAAATCGCCGAGCGTCGCGTGGGCACTCACGTCCATTTCTAGCATGATCACCGGCGCCGGCTCGGGCAGCGCGGGGATGAATTTGAACATGCCGGGCGGCGTGGCCGACATCAAGAGCCCGACGACGACCGTGCGGAGTTCTGCGTCCACGAGGCATTCCGCGAAATCCGCCTTGTACGCGATCGTTTCGTCCGTCGTAACCCCGCAAACGACGCAGCCCGGGCATTCGTGGCGCAGCGCCATCGAGAAACCCTGGGTCGGGCAGGGAAACATCGCCGCGATAGGAACCCGTGCGCCCCGCGTTCCCGCCGCGATCCAAGTGTCGGTGACGGCGTATACGGCGTCCCCCGCCAGCGCCGCCCATCCGCCGAAGACAATAGCCGCCAGCATCAGCCGTAACCTGGGCATGGGGCGCCTCCCGTCAACCTCGGATGCCTCACTCCACCCGAGACTCATTGTAGGCGCTCCGGACGACTGTTGCAAGAAATTAACGGTCTAGTTTCACCGTCCGGCGAGCCTGGCCGCGCTCCCCTCGATGCCGAAGTACTCCCGCGTCAGGGTCGCGATCTCGTCGGCGACGGCCTGCCCGGCCGCGGCCACCAGGCCCGTTTCCTTGAGGCGCCGCTCGTAGACTTGGCGGATCTGGGTGCCGACGTTGATCTTGGTGATGCCTTCCTTGATCGCCGCAAGCACGCTCTCGCGCTCAATCCCCGAGCCGCCGTGCAGAACGAGCGGCACGCCCGCCGCCTTCCTGAGCTTCGCCAGGTGCGCAAGATCGATGCGCGCGCGCACCTTCGCCTTGTCCCTGTCCGCCTCGCTGATCGCGCCGTGAATGTTGCCGCAGGCGACCGAGAGCCAGTCGACGCCCGTTTCCTTGACGAAACGCCGCGCGTCCCCGAGCGCCGTGAAGCCCTTGCCCGTCCGGAACAGCTCCTCGTAGGGGGGGAGCGGGCCTGCCTCGTGGCCCAGGACCGCGCCCAGCTCGGCCTCCAGCGGCACGCCGGCCGCGTGGGCCATCGCCGCGGCCTCGCGGGTCGCCGCGATGTTCTCTTCCAGGCCGAGCCGCGAGCCATCGATCATGACGCTGTCGAAGCCCAGCTCCAGAGCCTCGCCGATAAGAGCCTTCCAGTCGAAGCGCTTCCCCGCCTCGTCGATGACCGGCGCGTGGTCGAGGTGCAGCCGCGCGACTCCGCGGTCGCCCGCTTTCCTGAACTCCTCGCAGACGGCGCGGATGCTGCCGGCTCCGAACTGGACGACATCAGGCCGCGCGACCTCGACCAGGCTGAAGCACCGCAGCGCCGAGAGCGTCTCGATGATGGGCTTCAACATCGGGATATGGGCGATGTTGTAGGCCGGAACCACGATCCGGGCCTCGAAGGCCCGCCGCATGATCTCGGCGAGGGGCAGATCTTTCAAGCTGAGAGCCATGAGAGTCCTTTATGCGCGAATAACCGCCGCCGTCCGCCCGGAATCCTCCGCCTATCCGCGCGGTCCCGGCCGGGGGAACATCCCCCGCAGGTTCACGAGGCACTTCTCGACGCATTCAAGCGGCGGATACGCGTAGCTTTCCTGCTCGACGATGTACCACTCGGTCCCGCCCACCGCCCGGCACAAGGCGAAGAACGCCCGCCAGTTGATGTCGCCCTCCCCCACGATCGCCCTGTCGTTCGTTTTCGAGTACTCCTTGACATGGACGGTGACGGCGCGCCCCTCGTACTTGTAAATGAAGGGCAGGGGATCCGCGCCGCCGTGCATGCAGTTGCCCGTGTCAAGCTGCATGACCACATCCTTGCCGGTGTTCTTCATGAAGGTGTCCCAGGGCATCTCGCCTTCCAAGGGCTTGAACTCGATGGTGTGGTTGTGATACCCGACCCGCATGCCGTGCGGCTTGACCCTCTCGGCCAGCACGTTGAAGCGCGCCGCCGTATTCAGCCACGCCTGGCGCGAGGAGGTGCACTCGCCGGGCAACCCGGGGACGATGAGGTACTTGTTGCCGAGCGTCTTGTTGAACTCGATCGTCGCGGCGAGGTTCGCGTCGCTGAGCGTGTCCCAGCCGGTGTGCGTGCCGCAGCACACGATGCCGTTGTCATCGAGCATTTTCTTGATTTCGGGGGCGCTCTTTCCGTGGTAGCCCGCGAACTCGACGCCCTGGTAGCCCATGCGCGCCACCGCGGCGATGACCTTGCCGAGGTCCTTGGCGCAGTCCTCGCGGACGGAGTAAAGCTGCAGGCCGAAACGCATGCCCATGCCCGGCCGGCGGCCTTCGCCCCAGCGCGCGGCCGGCTCGCCCGCGAAAAGCGGCGCGCCCGCCGCAACCAGCGCCGCGCCGGCGGCCCCGCCCTGCAGAAAACCACGCCGCGTCACGGAACCTTCCGCGCGTCTCGACATCTCTGCCTCCTCCCGCCTCAGCGGAGTCTCGCGTGATCCTTCGCTTCTTCGCCTCCGGCGCCGCGCCGGACGCAGCCCTCCAGCCTAAGGCGGCGGAAGCCGAAACGCAAGCCCGCGGATTGCGGCCGCGCCGGAACGTTGCTAAAATCATTCCCCCGGTAAGTGGATACGCCCCGGATTCCGTCGGCTTCTTGCACAGGAGGGCGCGCACGTGAGTCACACATGGAGATTCCTTCGCTCGGGCGGGTTTGACCAGGTCCGCCTGGAGAACGGCGCCGATGTGGCCCACCTGGCCGAACTCGATCAGAAACTGTGGGTAGCCATCGCTTGCCCCACCAAGGGCATCGAGTTCGACCAGAAGACCCTGGATCTGCTCGACAGCGACAAGGACGGCCGGATTCGCGCGCCCGAGATCCTCGCGGCGGCCGCCTGGGTCTGCAGGATGCTCAAGAACCCCGACGACCTCGCCAAAGGCGCGGCCGCGCTGCCGCTGGACGCGATCAACGACGCCGATCCCGAGGGGGCGCAGGCCCGGGCTTCCGCGGCGCAGATCCTGAAGAATCTCGGCAAGCCCAACGCCAAGGAGATCTCGGTGGACGACACCACCGACACGGAGCGCATTTTCGCCCAAACGAAGTTCAACGGCGACGGAATCATCCCCGCCGAGTCGGCGGACGATGCCCCCACCCGGGCGGTCATCGAGGACATCATCGCGTGCATGGGCGGAGAACCGGACCGAGGCGGCAAACCGGGGATCTCCCAAGCAACCGCGGACGCCTTCTTCGCCGAGGCGCAGGCCTTCGCCGACTGGTGGAAGCAGGCCGAGGCCGGCGCCGCGGCGATCCTCCCCCTCAAGGACGCCACCGGCGCGGCCTTCGCGGCGCTGGAAGCCGTCGCGGGGAAGATCGAGGATTACTTCACCCGCTGCCGCCTCGCCGCCTTCGACAGCCGCGCCGCCGCGGCCCTCAACCCCGACGACGCGCGTTACACCGCCCTGGCATCCGAACCTCTTTCGGCCGGCGCGGAGCAGATCGCGGCCCTGCCGCTGGCGCGCATCGAACCCGGAAAACCGCTCCCGCTAGACGCGGGCTTGAATCCCGCCTGGACGGCGGCCCTGGCGCAGCTCAGAACGCTGGTCGTCAAGCCTCTCCTCGGCGACAAGGACGCCCTTTCCGAGGCCGATTGGGCCGCCCTCACGGCCAAGTTCGACCCGTACCGCGCCTGGCACGCCGGCAAGGCCGGGACGGCGGTGGAGCAACTCGGCCTCCCCCGCGTCCGCGAGATCCTGGCGGGCGAGAGCCGGGAAGCCATCACGAATCTCCTGGACAAGGACAAGGCGCTCAAGCCGGAAGCCGACGCGATTGCCGCGGTGGACCGCCTCGTGCGCTATCACCGCGACTTCCTCAAGCTGCTCAACAATTTCGTTTCCTTCCGCGATTTCTACTCGCGGCGCGACAAGGCCGTCTTCCAGGCGGGCACGCTTTACCTCGACCAGCGGAGCTGCGATCTGTGCGTCGCGGTGGAGGATCCGGCCAAACACGCGGCCATGGCGGGCCTGGCCGGGACGTATCTGGCCTACTGCGAATGCGTGCGCAAGGGCACGGGCGAAACCCGCCAGATCGTCGCCGCCTTCACCAACGGGGATTCCGACAACCTCATGGTGGGACGGAACGGCGTCTTCTACGATCGCGCGGGACGCGACTGGGATGCGACCGTGACGAAAATCGTCGACAACCCCATCAGCGTCCGGCAGGCTTTCTGGTCGCCGTACAAGAAATTCGTGCGCATGATCGAGGAACAGGTCGCCAAGCGCGCGGCCGCCGCCGAGGCGCAGTCGACGGCGCAACTGGAGACCGCCGCGGCCGTCGCCGCCACCGCGGACAAGGCCCCGCCGCCGCCCGCCAAGAAATTCGATGTCGGCACCATCGCCGCCCTGGGAGTCGGGATCGGCGCCATCGGCACCTTCCTGGCCACGGTGCTCACGAAGTTCGTCGATCTGCCCGCCTGGCAGTTGCCGCTCATCCTGCTCGGAGTCATTATCATTATCTCGGGCCCCTCCATGATCATCGCCTGGCTCAAGCTGAGGAAGCGCAACCTCGGGCCGATCCTCGACGCCAACGGCTGGGCCGTCAACGCCCGCGCCAAGATCAACGTGGGCTTCGGCGGATCCTTGACGCACGTCGCGAAGCTCCCTCCGGGCGCCAAGCGCGATGTCAGGGACCCCTACGCCCCGAAGCGCAGTCCCTGGCCGGCGATCATCGTCGTCCTGCTCATCCTGGCGGGCGTCGTGGCGTTTTTGGACAACAAGGGCTTGATCCACACCTGGACCAAGGGTCGGATCGGGAGCGAGCCGCCGGCGGCGGCGAGCACGGAAGAAAAGCCCGCGGAGAAGCCCGCCCCGCCGCCCGCGCCGCCGCAGTGAGATCGCCGCGGGACGCGAGCTAATTCTCGAAAACCGCCGCCCGAAACGCCACGCGGTAGCGTCTCCCGGGATCGCAGACGCGGGGGCGCGGCACGAGGATGAAGTCATCGGCGACGACGGGGCGCAGGTCCGCGCCTTCCAGAATCGCCGCGTCCTTGATCCGTCGCGGGAGGAACTCGAGGAAGGGCCGGCCCCCGCGCTGGGAGCCGTTCCGGCTGACCGGATCGAAGGACGCCGCCCCGCTCCGCGGGACAATCTCGAAGGTGAAGACGCCGTCGCGCTCGGCGAGCGTCTGGTCCCAGCCCGAAGGCCCCGGCGCCATGCGCGCCTCCCAGGCCGGATCGCCGTAGAAAGCCACCGCGTCGCGATCGTGGAGGAGGCCGCGCCGGTCGCCGGCGTCGAGCTTCTCCGCCGCGGTCAGGCGGTGGATCAACGCCGCGTGGTTCGCGAAGAACGCCTCCGCGAAGGTGAAGCGCCCCGGCTGCTCGACGAAATAGTCCAGGCAGCCCCACCCGGCGTACCCGTACCACGTCGGCACCGTGTATCCGAGCATCTGGTTGACGCCGCACGAGTTCATGAAGGCGAGCGCCATCGCCTCCCGGCCGTCGATGTGCCCCATGAGGCAGTTGCCCACGGGCAGGTACACTTTCGGATTCGGGGAGTCGATCGGGTGCCGCCTCCCGCGGGTATCCAGCCCGTACAAGCCGCCGCGCTCGCAACGAAAAGAACCGTTGGGATAAGCGTAGCCGATGGCCCAGTCCCGCTCGGTCGCGTGTCCCGAGGTCACGAAAAGGTCGGCGCGATACTCGGTGAGCGCCTGAACGAGGGCCTCCGTCGTATCGTCCGGCCCCCGCAGCTCCCGCGGCGCGCCGCCCTTCTCCTTCTTCACCATGCGCCCCCGGGTGAGTTCGCTGTACCAGAGGCCTTCCTCGCATAGGGCGAGCGCGATCTCCGTGCCCGCGGCGGCCCGGCGCACGACGAGGGGCTCGCGGCACCGGGCGATTCGCAGCGCGTTCGCGGCATCGTAGCCCGTCAGAATTCCCCAGAGGACATCGGCGTAGGGATCGTCGTCCAGGTCGCGCGCGAGCCTGTGCACGCGTCCTACGAACTCCCGCGTCGCCTCCTCGGGACGCGCCACGAAGCAGGCGTAACGGGGAAAAAGCGCGCGCAACTCGGGAAGGGCGTCCTCAACGCGCCCGCCGTGGGCGATCAGCGCGGCGCCGTGCTTTGCGCGCAGCGCCTCCGCCACCCGTTTCCAGCCTTCGTCCCCGAGGGTCGCCGCTGAGACGACCACGGCGTAGCCGCGATCCCCAGCGCGCGCCCACGCAACGAAGCCGATCGCCGCGGCGGCGGCCAGGAGCCGCCGCCGCCCGCGGACAGTCATGGCACACCTCCCCGTCACGCGATCCTACCGCCCGCCCCGCGGGCAGTCAACGCGGCGGCGCGGCGGGTAGGAGTTTCGCACCGGCGAGGGGGCGAGGGCGCTGGAATGGTCTTGGGAGGGGTGCAAGGTTTTGCCGGAAAAGGGGGGCCCGAAGAAGGCGGCGAGGACTTTCACACGCACGTTGAAGGCGCCGGAGGTCACGTGTCGGCGGCGGCACTTTGCATTGGCCGTAGTCGTTATCGCCCCACGCCAGTCGCTCGGAGTGCGAAATTGTGAGACTCCCCCGCCGCA